>NZ_BAABAE010000001.1:0-58531 GCF_039537265.1 Leifsonella bigeumensis
AACTAGACAGCTCCAACTCGACTACGGAGGTCTCTCCTACGTCAACAACGATCCGGGTCAGTACACCTAGCCCGGGCGCGATCCGCCCCACCGCCGGCCGCTCAGTCGTTGTTGCGCCCAGGCACCGGTGCGATATGCCCTTTGTAACGCTCAGCCCGCCGCTCGAACTCGGCCCGGTCGGCCTCGCTCAGCATGAAGTCGCCGTGATAGGCGACCGACAGGTATTCGGGCTCCCAGCCGAGTGAGGCGACCGCGGCATCCGACGCCGCCGTGAGGATGCCGGTCTGGTCCTGGGTGAGGTCGAGGATGGTGAACTGCAGGCTGCCGCGGCTCACCTCGGGCGGCTGACCGGCGAGCACCCAGCGGCCTTGGGTCTCGAGGGTGAACCCGCCGAAGTCCTGGATGCCGGCCGGCCCCTGAACGTTGGCCAGGGCAGGTTCGCCGAAACCGTGATGCTTCATGATCTTCGTGACAATGGCGACCGCGCGGTCCTTGTCGGCCCGGTCGCGCAGGGTCGCCGTGGTCTGCCAGGTCACGCTGTCCCAAGTGTTGAGCAGCGAGGTTCCGTGGTACCGGTTGGATACGCGCTCGGTCACCGCCTCGCCCTTCGCGACCCACTCGAAGCCGAACTCGGCCGTGATCGCCTCCCGGATGTCTGCCATCGCGGCGTCGACGCGCGGCTCGAGCTCCTCAATGGTCTGGTTCTGCAAAATCTGGTCCGTCGACACCTGCGGCACTCCGGGGAACTGACTCCACGGGTCGGGCGCGGGAGCGAACGCGCGCGCGAGGGCGATGCCGCCGAAGGTGCAGCCGATCGCGGTGATCACCGCGAAGACAAGCCAGCCCCTCCAGCCGCGCCACCACCGCCAGGCGAAGAAGCGCTTCGCCGCGGATGGTCGCCGAGGCGCCGGCCTCCGAGGTTCAGAGCCCTGAATAAACGTGCAGCCCCTTGAAGAACAGGTTCACGATCGTGTAGTTGAACGCGACGGCGCCCATGCCCACGAGGGCGAGCCAGGCCGAACGGGTGCCGCGCCAGCCGCGGGTCGCCCGCGCGTGGATGTACCCGGCGAACAGCACCCAGATGATGAAGGTCCAGACTTCTTTGGTGTCCCAGCCCCAGTAGCGGCCCCAGGCGCGCTCCGCCCAGATCGAGCCGGCGATGAGGGTGAAGGTCCAGAACACGAAACCGACGACGATGACCCGGTAGGCGAGGTTCTCGAGCCTCTCGGAGTCCGGCATCGTACCGAGGAAGCGCAGGCGGCTGAGCCGGTCGGCCTCACGGCGAGTCTGCAGCAGTTGCACGATCGAGAGCCCTGCACCGACCCCGAAGAACGCGGTGCCGAGCGTCGCGACGAACACGTGGATGATGAGCCAGTACGACTGCAGCGCCGGCGGCAGCGGCGTCACGGCGACGTAGAAGTTGACCGTGCCGACGCCGAGCACGACGAGCGAGAACCCGGTGATGTAGGTGCCGAGGAAGCGCAGGTCCTGCCAGAACTGGATGAACAGGAACACCCCGACGACGATGCCGGAGGAGACGAGTGAGAACTCGAACATGTTCGACCAGGGCACGTGCCCGTCGGCGAACCCCCGGAGCACCGCACCGGCGACGTGCAGCACCCAGGCGATGGCGGTGAGCGAGAAGGCGGCCCGCTCCATGCGGCGGCTGGGGCCCCCGGCCGGTTCGGCATCCGCAGCCGTTGTCGTCGGACGCTGCAGGGTCGCGACGATGCCGCCACCGGATGCCGCGACGGCGCCGCCCTCGCGCGCGACTGCTGCCGTGGCCTTGGTGGTGGACTCCGCCGAGCGCTTGGCGAGGTCGAGCGTGAAGAACACGAAGGCGATGAGGTACACGGCCATCGCCGAGTAGATGGCGACGAGGGAGTACGACGCGAAGGTTTCGGTCACGGGCTCCAGCCTAAGCCTTCATTCGGGAAGTATGGCGTGCCGCGATGTCGGCGACCGCGGCTTCGAGGCCTGGGTCCTCGCCGCGCGCGAGGCCGGCGTATTCGAGCCGGATGCCGCCCTTGCGCTCGGTGGCCTTGACCCACACCCGGCGGCGCGGGATGAAGAGCGAGGTGAGGAGCCCGGCGACGGCGAGCACGGCGAACAGCAGCACCCAGCCCTGCGCAGGATCGTGGTGGATGTCGAGCGAGGCGAACCGCGGGACGCTGTGCGACCAGTCGTCGGCTGCCGCATCCGGCGACGCCGAATCGAAGGTCACCGAGCCGAGGCCGTCGGGCAGTTCCGCGGTCTCCCCCGGCTGCAGTTCGAGCGCTGGGGCATCGGCCCCGTCGCCGGCGATCGCCGTGAGCCCACTCGGGTCCAGCGCGTAGACGTTCTGCGGCACGCCGCTGTCGAGACCCAGGTCGCCTTTATAGACGCGCAGGGTCAGCATGGGGTCGCGCAGGTCCGGGTGGATCGAGGTGAGTGCGCCGTTCGGCAGTTCGCGGGCCGTCGGGTAGAAGAAGCCGATCATGGCCAGCTGCTCGGGGAGGGCATCCGGAACCCTGACGACGCCGGTGGAGGTGAGGTTCGAGTCCTGCGGGAGGAAGGGGACGGAGGCCGTGAACGCGATGTTGCCGTTGCCGTCGCGCACCGTGATGGTCGGCGCGTAGCCGTTGCCGAGAAGGTACAGGTGGGTGCCGCCGAGTTCGAGCGGCTCGTTGACCTTGACCGTTCCCTTCGTGCCCTCCTCGCCGGGGAGCCAGGTGGTGAGGTGCGCCGAATAGTCGATCGGCTGCCCGTAGGCGACGATGCTCTGCTCCTCGTAGGTGGCCTCGAAGTCGTCGAGCGTGATGCGGTACGGGGTGAGCGCCGCGTCGGTGAAGAAACGCCCCGGCGTGAAGGAGTCGTAGGCGCCGCGCACGTTCGCGAAGGACTGCCCCTCGACGAGCACCTTCTGCCCGGTGTAGCCGAAACCGCCGCCGAGGCCCACCGCGACGAGCACGCCGATGAGCGCCGTGTGGAACACCAGGTTGCCCGTCTCGCGCAGGTAGCCGCGCTCCGCCGACACCGAAAGGTGCTTCGCTCCCTCGTACAGCGTCACGCGGTAGCCGCTGCCGCGCAGGAGGGCACGGGCCGATTCGATCGCGGATGCCGCATCCGTCTCGTCGTCGTCGGCCGTCGCGTAGGCGGAGAGCCGCTCGAGTCGGACCGGCGTCTTCGGGGGAGCGGCGCGCAGGGCGCGCAGGTGGTGGAGGGTTCGGGGCAGTACGCATCCGATGAGCGAGACGAACAGCAGCAGGTAGATCGCCGAGAACCAGGCCGAGGTGTAGACGTCGAAGAGCTGCAGCTTGTCGAGCACTGGCGCGAGTTCTGCATTGTTCGCGAAGAACTGGATGACGCCGTTCGGGTCCGAGCTGCGCTGCGGCCACATCGACCCGGGCACTGCGGCGATGGCGAGCAGCAGCAGGAGCACGATCGCGGTGCGCATGCTCGTGAGCTGGCGCCAGAAGAACCTCAGGTAGCCGACGATGCCGAGCTTCGGCTGGGTGATGCCGGGATCGGGCGTGGACGGCCCGGAGCCCTCGATGTGGTCATAGGGGCGTGACAAAGGCTCCGATCACCGCCCCGAGGGACGAGACGATGGCCTGCCAGAGGCCGGTGACCATGAGTAGTCCGATGGCGACGAGCATGACGCCCCCGACGATGTTGACGACCCGGATGTTGCGCTTCAGCCAGGCGACCGACCCGCTCACCCAGCCGAATCCGAGCGCCACGAGCAGGAAGGGGATGCCGAGGCCGAGGCAGTAGACCGCGCCGAGCAGAGCGCCGCGCGCCGGCGAGCCGCCGTCGAGGCTGAGGGCGAGCACCGCGGCGAGGGTCGGGCCGATGCAGGGCGCCCAGCCGAGGCCGAAGACGACCCCGAGGAATGGGGCGCCGGCGAGCCCGGTGGCGATGCGCCAGCGCGGTTTGATGGTGCGCTGCAGGAAGGTGAACTGCCCGATGAAGACGAGGCCCATGACGATGATGATCACGCCGGCGATGCGGGTGATCAGGTCGAGCCATTGCTTCAGCAGCAGCCCGGCCACACCGAAGACGAGGCCGAAGGTGACGAAGACGAGGCTGAACCCGACCACGAAGAGCAGCACGCCGAGCAGCAGACGGTTGCGATTGGAACGATCGGTCGCCCCCTCCCCGCTGCCGGTGAAGCCGCCGACAAAGCCGAGGTAGCCGGGAACGAGCGGCAGGATGCACGGCGAGACGAAGGAGATAAGTCCGGCGAGCAGGGCGATCGGCACGGCGAGGAGGAGGTTGCCGCTCAGAACGAGCTCGCCGATCGGGTTGATCACTTCTCGCCCTCGGCGACGAGCGTCTTGATGATCGCATCGAGGATCGACGCGGCCGGGAGCTGACCGAGGATGCGTGCTGCGACCCTGCCCTCGCGATCGAGCACGATGGTGGTCGGCAGTGCGCTCGGCGCCACCGTGCCGGCGAAGGCGAGCTGAACCGCAGCGGTCTTCGCATCGATCACCGAAGGGTAGGTGACGCCGTAGGTCCTCGCGAAGGCGAGGGAGGTCCCCGGCTCGTCGTAGGTGTTGACGCCGAGGAACACCGCCCCCTTCTCCGACCATTTCTGGGAGAGCTTCTCGAGCTCGGGAGCCTCGACGCGGCACGGGGCGCAGTAGCTCGCCCAGAAGTTCACGACGAGCACCTCGCCGAGGTAGTCCTCGCTGGAGACATCGAGCCCGGCATCCGTGACCCCCTCGAACTCGACCTTCTGCGTGCGCTGGTCCTGCTCGATCTCGAGCACACTGCCGTCGCCGGCGACGTAGTTCTTGTTGCCGCCTGAACCGTAGTCGAGCGCGAGCTGGTCGGTGGTGCAGCCTGCCAGCGCGAGCGTCGCAGCGGTCGCGAGCGCGGCCAGTCCCAGAATCCTGCGCCCGCGCATCAGACGGCCCCGGTGTCGACGGCCTGGGCGAGCAGGTCTGCGGCCGGATCGCGGTAGCCGACCTCGGCGAAGGTGTCCCCACGCCGCTCGAAGGTCGTGATGCTGGAGAGGCTGCAGCGGCGCTGACGCGGATCGTGCCACAGGCGACGACCGGCGAGCTCGCTCGTCAGGGTCCAGATGGGGAGCTGGTGGCTCACGAGGACGACGTCACCGCTCTCGGTGCCGCTCCAGGCGTCGTCGAGCGCGGCCAGCATCCGGTCGGCGATCGAACGGTACGCCTCCCCCCAGCTCGGGCGGAACGGGTTGACGACCCACGGCCAAGACTGCGGGCGCAGGATGACCTGCGGGCCGAACTCGAAGGTGCGGCCCTCGAAACGGTTGGTCGGCTCGATGAGTCGCTCATCGGTCTCGACAGGTATTTCGAACAGTTCGGCGAAAGGCCGGGCCGATTCCTGCGCGCGCTGCAGCGGGGAAGCGACGAGCCGCGTGACCGGACGCCCGTCGGCCTTGACGGATGCTGCTGCCGCCGCCGCCATCCGCGTGCCCAGCTCGGAGAGGTGGTACCCCGGCAACCGTCCGTAGAGCACGCCGTGGGGGTTGTGAACCTCCCCATGGCGGACCAGGTGGACGAGTGATGCGGGCACCCATCCATCCTAGGTAAGTCCTGCCCGGTAAACTTCGGGAGTGACCCAACGCACCCTCATCAAGAACCTCGCCGCCTCGAACGACGGGCCCGTCACGGTGTCCGGCTGGGTGGATACGGTGCGCGACCAGAAGAAGGTGCAGTTCGTCGTGCTGCGCGACGAGTCAGGGGCCGTGCAGCTCGTCCATCCGCGTGCGGAGGAGACCGATCCCATCGCCGACACGATCTCCGCTCTCGGCCACGGCAGCTTCCTCACCGTCTCCGGCATCCTCAAGCACGACGAGCGGGTCAAGCTCGGTGGTATCGAGGTGCTCATCGAGTCGATCGAGGTCGTCTCCGAGGCGCTCGAGTCGCCCATCGCCGAGGACACCGGCATCGACAAGCGCATGGACTGGCGCTTCCTCGACCTGCGCGTGCCGCGCAACAACCTGATCTTCCGCATCCAGACGACCCTCGAGCACGCCTGGCGCACCTACTGGGTCGAGCACGACTTCGTCGAGATCCACACCCCGAAGCTCATGGCGAGCGCGAGCGAGTCGAAGGCGGAGCTGTTCGAGGTCAAGTACTTCGACACCAAGGCCTACCTGGCGCAGAGCCCGCAATTCTTCAAGCAGATGGCGCAGCCGGCCGGCTTCGGCCGCGTGTTCGAGATCGGACCCGCGTTCCGCGCCGACCCGAGCTTCACGAGCCGGCACGCCACCGAGTTCATGAGCGTCGACTCCGAGCTCAGCTGGATCGACAGCCACGAGGACGTCATGGGGCTCCACGAGGAGCTCATGGTCGCCGGCCTCACGGCGGTCAAGGAGAAGCACGGCGCCGAGATCGAGGAGGCGTTCGGGGTCGTGGTGACGGTGCCGACCACGCCGTTCCCGCGCATCCCGCTCGCCGAGGCGAAGCGCATCGTCGCCGAGCGCGGCTATGAGGTTCCGCGCCACGACGACGACATGGACCCCGAGGGCGAGCGCCAGATCGCGGCCTACGTCAAGGAGCAGTTCGGACACGAGTTCGTGTTCCTCACCGACTACGCCTCGAGCATCCGGCCGTTCTATCACATGCGCCACGAGGCGGATGCGACGCTCACGAGAAGCTATGACCTCATCTTCAACGGCGTCGAGATCTCCACCGGCGCGCAGCGCGAGCACCGCATCGACGTTCTCGAGGCACAGGCGCGCGACAAGGGCCTCGACCCCGAAGAGCTCGCCTTCTACCTCGACTTCTTCCGCTACGGGGTGCCGCCGCACGGCGGATTCGGCATGGGGCTTTCGCGCGTGCTCATGCTCCTGCTCGGACTGCCGAACCTGCGCGAGGCCACCTACCTCTTCCGCGGGCCCACGCGGCTGCTGCCGTAGCGACCCCAGGTCGAGCGGCCGACGAGCGGGCGCCTCTGCGTCGCTTGGGGAGGCGATCACCGGGTGGTTCGCCGTGGCACCTCACTCGCCTGGTCGCATCAGGACTCGTGTCGACACCCTAGTCCTGGGCGGGGGCGGGCTCCGCGACGCCGTGCTCGTATGCGTAGATCACGGCCTGCACGCGATCGCGCAGCTCGAGCTTCGCGAGCACGCGGCCGACGTGCGTCTTCACTGTCGTCTCGGACACGAAGAGCGTCTCGGCGATCTCCGCGTTGGTGAGGCCGCGGGCGAGCAGCCACAGGATATCCTGCTCGCGGGGCGTGAGCCGCGTGAATCTTTCCGTCGAGACCGGCGTCACCGGCGCCCGCTGCAGGAACGCCGTGATCATCCGCCGTGTGACGCTCGGGGCGAGCAGCGATTCGCCGGCGTGCACCGAGCGGATGCCTGAGACCAGCAGTTCCGGCTGCACGTCCTTCAGCAGGAAGCCGCTGGC
This sequence comes from Leifsonella bigeumensis, assembly GCF_039537265.1. Taxonomy (NCBI): domain Bacteria; kingdom Bacillati; phylum Actinomycetota; class Actinomycetes; order Micrococcales; family Microbacteriaceae; genus Leifsonella; species Leifsonella bigeumensis. The sequence continues at coordinate 7,380 of NZ_BAABAE010000001.1, forward strand.
GCCCGCCTGCAGCGCGTCGTACACATACTGGTCCATGTCGAAGGTGGTGAGCATGACGACGCGGGTGCCGGCACTGATCGCCGGATCGGCGACGATGCGCCGGGTGGCCTCGATGCCGTCGGTGCCGGGCATCCGAACATCCATGAGCACGATGTCGGGTTGCAGGATCCGGGCCTGGGCGATCGCGTCGTCCCCGTCGATCGCGTCACCGAGCACTTCCAGGTCGGGTTCGATCTCCAGGATCATCCGGAACCCGCGCCGCACGAGGGCCTGGTCGTCGGCGATGAGGATGCCGATGCTCACGCTGCACCTCCGCCTGTGGCCTGTGCGATGGTCGCCCGTGCGCTGGTCGCCTGGGTGGTGGCATCCCCGCCCGCGGCATCCTGTGTGCGCGGCAGGCGTGCGATGAGTTCGAACCCGCCCCGCTCGCGCGGGCGGGCGATGAGCGTGCCACCGTACAGCGAGACGCGCTCCCGCATGCCGAGGAGGCCGTGGCCAGGCTCGGTGTGCGGGGCGACGGCGGATCCGTCGTCCCGGATCGTGATGACGATGTCGTCCGCACCGTGGGTCACCGTCACCTCGACCTCGTGCGGCGACACCGCATGCCGGAGCGCGTTCGTGAGGCCCTCCTGGACGATGCGGTACGCGGTCAGGTCGATCCCTGGCGTCGATTCCGCTCCGTCGCCCACCACGTGAGGGGTGACGGGAAGGCCGGCATCCCGGAACTTCGCCACGAGCGCTTCGAGCTGGTCGAGGCCAGGGGCGGGATGCCGGTCGAAGTCATCGTCATCCTGGCGCAGCATCCCCACGACCCTCCGCATCTCGACGAGCGCCTCCCGTCCGACAGCCTCCACGGTCTCGAGCGCCTGGCGCTCGGCGACCTGGTCCGAAGTGAGCCGTCGACGCACCGCGGATGCCTGCACCGTCATCACACTCACGCTGTGCCCGATCACATCGTGCAGTTCCCGGGCGATGCGGTTGCGCTCCTCGACCGCAGCGCGCGCCTCCAGCTCCGTGCGTACGGCACGCCGCTGCGCGACATGCAGAACCTGGCTGCGCACGAGCGCCCCGACGAGCCAGGCAACCACCCACGGCGAGAACCAGCCGAGCTGCTCGAGGCGCATGAGCGGCGTCGTGACGATCGGGTCGAAGAGGTCCCACGCGACCCACAGCGCGGCGAGCAGCACGAGCCCCCACCACGACCTCCGCCGGTCGACGTACCGGCCGACCGAGTAGCCGGCGATCATGCCCGGCAGGGCGACCCCGAGCCCCTCCGGCGCGCCGAAGATCGCGAACTCGATGACGCTGACAGCGGTGATCCCGGCCAGGCACCATAGCGGTGTGACGCGGCGGATCACCAGGAGCAGCCCCGTGATCACGTAGACCGCGGCCTCGGCGGCCGGCGGGCCCTGCAGCTGGGTGGCGTTCACGCCCCAGAACGCCTCGAGGATGCCCGAGACGGCAACCGCGACGGCGATCGCGATATCAAACGCCCAGCTCCGAGGCCTCACGCTCTCACCGTACGACGTGTCCCACGTGCGCGCATCCTCCTAGCGCAGGACCCCCGCATTGTCATCGCGAATGACGTCGCCCGACGAGACGACCGGTGTGCGGACCTACCGGATGACGCGAAGATCGTCAGCCCTCACGACGCGCACCGGGGGCACGGGCTCCTACCGTTCGGAGTGCGGCCCGAGATCCGGGCGGCTCACCCTCGGGGAGGAAGCAATGTCCACATCCATCGTTCCACGCTCCGCCGGCCTCGGCCTGCTCGTGTACGTCCTGGCGACCTTCATCGCCTTCATGCTCTCCGGGGCGCCCGGCGGCGACTACTCCGACGCGAAGATCGTCGACTACATCGCTCCGTCGCACGCCACGGTCGCCTTCATCGTCTGGTACGTCGCCGCACTGGGTGCCCTCGCGCTCGTCGTGTTCGGTGCGGGCCTGCGCCGAATCCCCGGCATCGGCCAGCCGCTGTCCGCTCTCGCCACCGTCGCCGCCGCCCTCAGCGTGGCCGGGTCCTTCCTGGCCGGTGGCGTGGCGGTCGGGATGGTGGAGGGTGGCAGCGCGGTGCAGCAGCAGGCCCCGCACAGTGCGGTCTACCTCCTGACCGAGATCGGAAACCTGCTCGCGGTGTGCGGACCGGCCCTGTCCGTCGGTGTGATCGCGATCGTGCTCGCCGTGAAAACCCGGATGCCGGTCTGGGTGCGCGTGGTAGCGGTGGTCGGCGGTGTTTGCGGCATCCTGGCGCCGTTCTTCTTCACGTATTTGATCTACGTGATCGCCGCGCTCGCACTGAGCGTCGCCTTCATGACCGAACGGGCGGTGAGGGATCGGAAGCCGGAGCAAGCCGCCTCCATCGTGTGAGACACACCGCTGCGCTCCACCGGACACGCCACTGCTCCCCTGGGGAGCAGCGGCGTGAGCAACCCGTTCTAGGTGAGATCCTCGATCTTGGCGCCGCCCGCGTTCTTGATCACGGACTCCGCCGCGCTCTTGGCGGATGCCTTGGCCACGTAGTTCTCGCTCACCGCGAGCGTCTGGCCGTTGCTCGCGACGATGCGCCAGAAGTACGGCTGGCTGGTGGACTTGCCCTTGACGATCTGGATCTTCATGGTCGTGCTCCTTAAGTCCGCCCCTGATGACGGTTGGACTCATCCTAAGCACTGCCGTCGGCGACGCAACGGTCAACGTGACGAAGGTACTGCATCCGCCGATCAGGGTGCCGTCAGGATGCGCCGAGGATCGCGGCGCGCAGGGCCGCCGGGTCGACATGCCAGTGCGCGTGCTCGACACCGTCGACGAGGATGACCGGGATCTGCTCCCAGTAGCGTTCATGCAGCTCGGGGTCGTCGAGAATGGACAGCTTCTCGACCTCGACCTCCGCCGAGGAGCCGAGCTCGGCGATGACGCCGTCGATCACGCCGGCCGCGACGTCGCACAGATGGCAGTCCGGTTTTCCGATGATGGTGAGCTGGGTGTTGGCCACACTGCGAGCTTAGTTCGCGCGGCTAGCATGGTCGGAATGGCCTCGACCCCGACCGCGCCGACCGGCGGATGCATCATCGCGTTCTTCGACGTGGACAACACGCTCCTGCGCGGCGCGAGCATCTACCACCTCGGACGCGGGGCGTTCCGGCGCGGCATGCTCACGGTCCGCGACCTGCTCGTCTTCGGCTGGCAACAGCTTCGGTTCATCGCGGTCGGCGAGAACAACCTGCACCTCGAGCGGGTGCGCGAGCGCGCACTCGAACTGGCCGGCGGCTACTCGGAGGCCGACCTCGTCGAACTCGCCAACGAGGTCTACGACCGCTACATCAGCCCGAAACTCTGGCCGGAGTCGGTGGCCCTGGCGAACGACCACCTCGCCCGCAGTCACCAGGTCTGGCTCATCACAGCGACCCCGACGGCGATCGCGAAGGTCATCGCCGGAAGACTGGGTCTCAGTGGGGCGCTGGGCACCGAGATCGAAGCCGTCGACGGCATCCTCACCGGTCGTCTCGTCGGCGAGGTCCTCCACGGCAGGCGAAAAGCGGATGCCGCCCACGCACTCGCCACTCGTCTGGGCGCCGACCTCACCGAGTGCTGGGCGTACTCGGACTCCCGCAACGACATCCCGCTGCTCGGTCTCGTCGGGCATCCGGTCGTCGTGAACCCGGATGCCGCTCTCGCGCGCCACGCGAAGACGCACGGCTGGCTGCAGCTACGGCTCCGAGCATCCAGTATCCGGGCGGCACGGAGATCGGGGAAGGAAGCGGGCGGCGACAAAAAACGCCAGGCCGACTAGCCTGGCGTCCTTCGCAGCGAACTCGTCGCTACTTCTTGTTGCGGCGCTGGTGACGCGTTTTGCGAAGCAGCTTGCGGTGCTTCTTCTTCGCCATGCGCTTGCGACGCTTCTTGATTACTGAACCCATACACACCTCATAGAATTGCGGCTCCACCGATTCGTGAACCGTGACGACCGGGTTCGTTCCGAACCGCGGAAAATGCCTCGGGCAAGTCTAGCGGATCGTAATCCGGTGCGACGACCGGGCGGTTTCGACAAGCTCAACCGGAGAAATACGGCTCAACTGGAGACGTGCGGCTCAACGGAGACGTGCGGTTCAGCCGGAGACGTGCGGCTCAGCCGGCGGCGATGTCGCTGTCGGAGACGTGCGTGTCGATCGCCGCCTGCACGGCCGACTCCGGAACGCGGAACGAGCGTCCGAACCGGATGGCCGGCAGCTCGCCGGCATGGACGAGCCGATACACGGTCATCTTCGAGACGCGCATCATCTCGGCCACTTCCGCGACCGTGAGAAACCTCACGTCGGAGAGATCGCTTGCCATCGGACAGAACCCCTTGAGTCAAGGCACTCGAATCGGGTGTTACCAGAGTGCTAATTCGATACTTTAGGGGCCAAAGTGACTTCTTGTCCATGACCCTATCGGGGGTCACTCCCGATTCCGGCTCAGGAATCGTCGTGGCGCCGACCCAGTTTCTCGCGAATCGGGTCGATGACCTTCTTCTCCACCTTCGCGGAAGCCTCCTCGATCGCGTGAGTCGCCCCCTCGATGACCGTGCGCACCTGGTGCGAGGCCTCGGCGACGGTGCGTCCCACCGCGGTGCCGGCATCCGCCGAATGCTCGATCGTATCGGCCACCCTGCGCAGCGGAGCGGGAAGGCCGGAACCCGACCATGCCGCGAAGACGGTGGATGCTGCGTCATCGGACTCGCCACCGTCGAAGTCGGCGCTCAGGAAGGGGATGAGCCAGTCCTCGACATCCTCGAGGGGCTCCGCCTCCAGCCGGTAGAACCGGTGCTGGCCTTCATCGCGCACCACGACGAGACCGGCGTCGCGCAGCACCTTGAGGTGTTTGGAAACCGTCGGCTGGCTGAGGCCGAGCGCCTCGACGAGTTCGCTCACGCTCAACTCGCCCACCTCATGGTCGGAGGCGATGGAACGCTCGAGCAGCACCCGCAGAAGCTCCCGGCGAGTCGAGTCCGCGATGACGTCGAAGATGTCTGCCATCCAAACAGGGTACCGGCCGTAGCTGGGGAGTACCATGACAAGCTGCTGCACCCACGTGCGGCTGGTCCAGTCGGCAAAAAGGGGACAGGATGCGTGCCAGGGCCGTCGCCCGCGGTTCCGTGTTCGAGCGGATACGCGACTTCGTCGACTTCTTCGCGGCCTCCTCGCCCGCCCGCTTCGCGATCCTCGTCTTCACCGGTCTGGTGCTCCTGCTCACCGCGGTGCTGTCGCTGCCGATCGCGACGATCGACCGTTCGGGAACTCCACTCGCGGACGCGTTCTTCACGGCCATGTCCGCGATCTGCGTCACCGGACTCGCCACCGTCGACATGGCCAGCCACTGGTCGACCTTCGGCAATGTCGCGATCCTCGTGGGCCTCGAAGTCGGCGGCATCGGCGTCCTCACCCTCGCGAGCATGCTCGGGCTCATCGTCTCGCGCCGGCTCGGCCTCAAGGCCAAGCTGCTCGCCGCCAGCGACACGAACGCGCTACGCCTGCACTCCGGCCCCGTCTCTGAGAGCCAGGCCATCCGGCTCGGCGAGATCGGCGGACTCCTGGCGACGGTCGCGATCAGCGTCCTCGCGATCGAGGCCTTCATCACGCTGCTCATCGCGCCACGTCTCCTCCTGGCCGGCAAGGACCTGTGGTCTTCGATCTGGCAGGGGTTCTACTTCGCGACCTCGGCGTTCACCAACACGGGTTTCGTGCCCACCCCTGAGGGCCTCGAACCGTTCGCGGCCGACCCGTGGATGCTCTCCGCCATCTCGCTCGCCGTCATCCTCGGAAGTCTCGGCTTCCCCGTCATCTTCGCCCTGGCACGGTACTGGAGGACCCCGCGCCGCTGGTCGCTTCATGTCAAGCTCACCCTCGTGACGACCGGCATCCTCGTCGTCGCCGGCGCGATCGCGATCTACGCGCTCGAATGGAACAACTCGGCCACGATCGGCGCGCAGGACCCCGTCGTCCGCCCGATGACGGCCACCTTCCTGTCGGTCATGACGAGGTCGGGTGGTTTCTCCACGGTCGACATCGGCCAGATGCACGACTCGAGCCTGCTCGTCATGGACATGCTCATGTTCGTCGGTGGCGGCTCCGCCTCCACCGCGGGCGGCATCAAGGTCACGACCCTCGCCGTGCTCTTCCTCGCCGCCTTCGCCGAGGCTCGGGGCGACAGCGACATCCAGGTGTTCCAACGGCGCATACCGCCGGATGTCCTCCGTCTCGCGGTGAGCGTCGTCCTGTGGGGCGCCACGATCGTCGCCGTCGCCACCATCGCCATCCTGCAGACGACGACCGCACCACTCGACAAGGTGCTCTTCGACGTGATCTCCGCGTTCGGAACCTGCGGCCTGTCGACCGGGGTGACCGAGAATCTCCCGGATGCCGGCAAATACATCCTCGCCGCCACCATGTGGGCGGGTCGCGTTGGTACAGTGACCCTTGCCGCAGCGCTCGCTGCCAGCCAACGCCGACAGTTGTTCACGCGAGCAGAAGAGAGGCCCATCGTTGGTTGAGAAGATTGCCCACAACGCGCCCGTCCTGGTGATCGGACTCGGGCGATTCGGTGCCGGCGCCGCCGGCCAGCTCGACCGTCTCGGCCGGGAGGTGCTCGCGGTCGACGACAGCCTCGCACTCGTGCAGAAGTGGGCTGACCGCGTCACGCACGCCGTGCAGGCGGATGCGCGCAGCATCGAAGCGCTCAAGCAGATCGGTGCGCAGGACTTCTCCGTCGCCGTCGTCGCGGTCGGCTCCTCGATCGAGGCGAGTGTGCTCATCACCGCGAACCTCGTCGACCTCAAGATCCCGCAGATCTGGGCCAAGGCGATCAGCCAGTCGCACGGCAAGATCCTGGCGCGCATCGGCGCCAACCACGTCATCTACCCCGAGGCGGAGGCCGGCGAGCGAGTCGCCCACCTCGTCTCCGGCCGGATGCTCGACTTCATCGAGTTCGACGATGACTTCGCGATGGTGAAGATGTACCCGCCGAAGTCGATTCGGGGGGTACCGCTGTCGGAGACGGACATCCGGAAGAAGTTCGGTGTCACGGTCGTCGGGGTGAAGTCGCCGGGGGCGGAATTCACCTACGCAACGGCCGAGACGGTGATCTCCAACCACGACCTCATCATCGTGAGCGGCAAATCGGGCGCGATCGAGAAGTTCTCCGCGCTGCAGAGCTAACCTGCCGCGAGTTCTTGCGCGCGCTCCAGCGCGGCCGCGGTCGCCTTGTCGAAGAGCCCCTTGAGATCGGCCTTCTCGAGTTCGGCGATCGCCCGCTCCGTCGTTCCCTTCGGGCTCGTCACCTGGATGCGCAGTTCCTCAGGCGTCTTCCCGGATGCCGCAAGCAGTTCGCTCGCCCCGAGGAACGTCGTGTTCACGAGCGTCGCCGCCTCCTCAGGGCTGAACCCGAGTCCCATCGCCGTCGCGGTGAACTGCTCGATGAGGTAGAACACGTAGGCCGGGCCGGAGCCCGAGATGGTGCTGAGCGCGTCGATGCGTTCCTCCGGAACCACGACGACCGTTCCGACGGTCTCGAACAGCGCCGTCGCGAGCGCGAGGTGCTCCGCCGTCGACCGGCTGCCGGCGCTCAGCCCGGTCACGGCACGGCCCACGATCGCCGGGGTGTTGGGCATGGCGCGCAGGACCCCGACGGGCTCCGGAAGGAGCGCCTCCATGGTCCGGGTCGTCACACCGGCGGCCACACTCACGACGATCGCATCCGGATCGAGGGCGTCTCCGACCTCGCGCAGCAGATCGGGGACCATCGCCGGCTTGACCGCCGCGAGCACGATCTTCGCCCCGCTCACGGCCGCGAGGTTCGCCCGCGGGTCGGACTCCGTCGAGAAACTGGCTACGCCATCCGAGCGCAACGCCGCCGCCTTCTGCTCGGTGCGATTCGTCACCCGGATGCCGCCCTCGACCGTGACACCCGGCCCGAGCAGCCCGCTCAGGATCGCGCCGCCCATCGAACCAGCCCCGAGGATCGCCACTGCTGGGAGAGTCACCATGCGACCATCCTAGGATTGACGCGTGGACACGAAACGAGAAGAACGATGAGTACGACCGGTGGCAAGAAGGCGATCATCGCGGCGCTGCTCGCGAACCTCGGCATCACCATCACCAAGTTCATCGCCTGGGCGATCTCCGGCTCGGCCTCGATGCTGGCCGAGGCCGTGCACTCGGTCGCAGACACCGGCAACCAGGGTCTGCTGCTGCTCGGCTCGCAGCAGGCGAAGCGCAAAGCCGACGAAGATCACCCGTTCGGTTACGGCCGCGAGCGCTACGTCTACGCTTTCGTGGTCTCCATCATCCTGTTCTCGATCGGCGGCGTGTTCTCGATCTATGAGGGCGTCAACAAGCTCAATCACCCGCATGAGCTCAAGTACGCCTGGCTGCCGATCGCTGTGCTGCTCGTCGCGATCGTGCTCGAGTCGTTCTCGCTGCGCACCGCGGTGCGGGAGTCCAACCACGTCCGCGGCAACGAGACCTGGGTGCAGTTCGTGCGCCACGCGAAGGCCCCGGAACTCCCGGTCGTGCTCCTCGAGGATGTCGCCGCACTCACCGGTCTGGTCTTCGCCTTCCTCGGCGTCGGGCTCACCGTCATCACCGGCAACAGCGTGTGGGACGCCGTCGGAACCCTCGCGATCGGCGTTCTCCTCGTTCTCGTCGCGGTCGTCCTCGGAATCGAGACGAAGAGCCTGCTCGTCGGCGAGGGCGCCAGGCCGGCCGATGTGGCCGCCATCCGCGACGCCATCAACGAGGAGGCATCGGTCGAGGCCCTCATCTACATGAAGACCCTCTACCTCGGCCCCGAGGAGTTGCTGGTCGCGGCGAAGGTCGCCTTCGCCCCGAAGAGGAAGCTCCAGGATGTCGCGGCCGCCATCGACTCGCTCGAGGAGCGGGTGCGCGCTGCCGTCCCCATCGCGCGGGTCATCTTCATCGAACCGGACATCTATCACGCGCCGCGCAAGGGCAACCCGCCCACCGACTCGATCGTCATCAAGGCGTCGGATTGACCGCGGCGGAGGTCGGCGCCGGCCCGGCGCCACGGCGAGCGATCGTGCTCCGGCACAACGACCACATCACGCTCGGCAACCTCGAACCGGTCCTGCGCGAACGCGGCTACGACATCCGGATCGTCGACGCGGCGGTCGAAGACGTCACGGCGCTCGACCCGGAGGACGGCGACCTGCTCATCGTGCTCGGCGGCGAGCAGGGAGCCTACGAGACCGACCTGCATCCGCACCTGGCCGACGAACTCGTGTACATCCGCGGGCGCATCGACGCCGAGAAGCCGATCTTCGGGATCTGCCTGGGAGCCCAGCTCATGGCCGGTGCGCTCGGCGGACACAACTACAAGGGCGAGAAACCGGATCTCGGCTATCGCGAGGTCGAGCTCACCGAAGCCGGGCTCGCCTCGCCGATCCGCCACGTCGCGGGCGTCGGGATGCTCGAGTGGCACGGAGATCACTACACGCTGCCCGAGCGCGCGACACTGCTCGCGAGCGGTGACGCCTACGACAACGAGGCGTTCGCGATCGGCGACTTCGGGCTCGCGGTGCAGTTCCACCCGGAGGTGACCGACGACATGCATGAGGTGTGGACGCTCAACTCGACGGAACTCTTTGCCGAGGAGGGCGTCGACGCGGACGAGTGGCGTGCGCTGGGCCGCGGGCACCAGCCGCCCATGCAGCTCGCCTCCCGTGCGATGTTCAGCGAGTGGCTCGACGGGCTCGGTCTCTAGCGCCGGGCGGCGAAGAACTCCCTGAGCAGCTCGGCGCTCTCGGCCTCCCGGATGCCGGCGTGCACCTCGACGCGGTGCGGCAGCCGGCGGTCGCGCAACAGGTCGTGCACGCTGCCGGCCGCCCCCGCCTTCTCGTCCCACGCGCCGAAGACGACGGTCGGGACGCGCGCCGCGAGAATCGCCCCCGCACACATCGCGCACGGCTCGAGGGTGACCACGAGTGTCGTCCCGGTGAGCTGCCAGGTGCCGAGCGCCTCGGCAGCGGCCCGGATCGCGAGCACCTCCGCGTGCGCCGTCGGGTCCCCGGTGAGCTCGCGCTCGTTGCGACCGCGCCCGATCACGGCGCCATCCGCTCCGATGAGGATGGCGCCGACGGGCACGTCCCCGGTCGCCGGGCAGGCGCGCGCCTCGGCGAGCGCTTCGGACATCCACCCGTCGAAATCCGCCACCGCCGTCACCTCCGCTGTCAAGTAGATTGAGCCTATGCGAGTCCACGTTGCCGACCACCCGCTCATCACCCACAAGATCACGGTTCTGAGGGACGAGAGGACTCCGTCGCCGGTGTTCCGCGCACTCACCGAGGAACTCGTCACACTGCTCGCCTACGAGGCGACGCGAAACGTACGCGTCGACAAGGTGACGGTGCGCACGCCCGTCGCCGAGGCATCCGGACTGGCGATCAGCAAGCCCCGACCGCTCGTCGTGCCCATTCTGCGCGCCGGGCTGGGGATGCTGGAGGGCATGGTCAAGCTCGTCCCCACCGCGGAGGTCGGGTTCCTCGGCATGGTCCGGAACGAGGAGACGCTGCAGCCGGCCATCTACGCCGAACGGCTGCCCGACGACCTCTCCAACCGCCAGTGCTTCGTGCTCGACCCGATGCTCGCGACGGGCGGGTCGCTGCTCGCGGCGATCAACTACCTGTTCGACCGCGGCGCCGTCGACGTGACCGCGGTGTGCCTGCTCGGCGCACCGGAGGGCCTCGCCGCGATCGAGAAGGCGACCGAGGGCCGCGAGGTCACGATCGTGCTCGGCGCCCTCGACGAGAAACTCAACGAGGTCGGCTACATCGTGCCGGGACTCGGGGATGCCGGCGACCGCCTGTACGGCACGGTCGACTGAGTGCGCGAGTTCTCATCGCCGAGTGATCGTGGTTCGGACGAAAGATACCGCCTCGGCGCCATCGCTCGTCCGAACCACCATCATTCGCGGATAACACAGCAACCGGTTTGACAAAAGTTGCGTCGGTGCAGGATAGTTGCGTCATGACTCTGAACGCGCACACCCTGACCTCCGTAGAGGCCCACGGGGTCGTCGGCACGATGATGCCGTCGCGTGCCGTCTCCTGTTGTCGAATGTGTGCCTAGTCGGCCAACCTCTCGCCGAACCGCGCTCAGGCTGAGCACGCGGTTCCCGGATGCCGATCCTCATCGCGATCGCGCATCCTTCACGCACTGAAGTTACCGAAGGCGGAACCTTCTCATCAGAGGGCCTTCACCCGATCCCACAGGGATTCGACATCATGTCACTCGCAACCATCGAACTCGACCATACCCACAACTACTCGCCCGCAGCCCTGCACGCCGTGCCGGAGCCGGTTCCGGAGTCGGCCTCGCCGCCGGGCGCGGCGCGGATCCGCGCAATACCCAACGGGCCGGAAGCCCGCGGCTTCGTCCTCTACGTCGGCATCGACGAGGCGAAGGCCGCGGCATCCGGAACCGATCTCGGCTCGCTCGTCACCGCCCTGCGCCGGCTGACCGCCGAGCTCGCGCCGGCATCCGAGACCTACGCCGCCGTCGCCCTCGCCCCCCGCGGTTCCGGTGGCCGCGACGTCGACGTCGTGCGGCTCGCACTGCAGGACCCCGCCGCCCTCGCCCGCCACCGGCAGGAGGATCCCGTCGAGGAGGGTGGTCGCCGCGAAGGCGTCATCGTCGACCTGTCGCGCAAACGCGTGCAGCTCGACGAGCAGACCGCGCCGCTCACCTACAAGGAGTTCGAGCTGCTGCAGTACCTCGTGCTGCGCGTCGGTCGCACCGTCGCCAGGTCGGAGCTCATCACCTCGCTGTGGGGCGACGGCGACGAGGACGTTCCGAACGAGCGCACGATCGACGTGCACGTCCGGCGTCTGCGCTCCAAGCTCGGCGGCTACGAGGACATCGTGCGCACCGTGCGCGGCGTCGGCTACCGTTTCGACCGCCACGCGGATGTCTCGGTGCGGCACGCGACGACGCCCAGCCCCGACTTCTGAGCTGTGTCGGCGCCGCCGCCCCTGCGGCGCCTGGTGCGACGGGTATCCCGGCCGGCGTCATTGCCGCGGAGAACACGGATGTCGCCGAGCGCGGTCGCCGACATCCGCCGATCCACCCCTGCGGCGCACCGCGCGATGCATTGCCCGGCGCCGGTCGCATTGGTCGATACTGTGGGGTGACGAAAGGGGTGCGATGCCCGTTGCCCTCTCCGCCGACGAGACGGATGCCGTGGTCGCCCGCCTGCGCGCAGCCGGCTGCGTCTTCGCAGAAGACGAAGCCAGGCTGCTCGTCGAGACCGCCGCGTCGCCCGCAGAACTCGACGACCTGGTGGCGCAGCGCGCCGAAGGCCGGCCGCTCGAATACCTCCTCGGCTGGGTCGAGTTCTTCGGCATGCGGATCGCCATCGACCCGGGGGTCTTCGTCCCGCGGCGCCGCACCGAGTTCCTGGTGCGGGAGGCGATCGCCCGCGCGAACTCGGGGGCCGTCGTCCTCGACCTGTGCTGCGGATGCGGCGCGATCGGCATCGCGATCAGTTCCGCCATCGAGGGTGCGGAGCTCTACGCATCCGATGTCGAGCCTGCGGCGGTCCGCAATGCCCGCCGCAATTTCGAGCTCTCCGGTGGCCGCGTGTTCGAGGGCGACCTCTTCGACCCGCTCCCGGATGTCCTGCGCGGCCACGTCGACATCCTCACCGCCAACGTGCCCTACGTCCCCACCGAGGCGATCGCGCTTCTCCCGCCGGAGGCCCGCGACCACGAGCCGAGACTGACCCTGGATGGCGGCGCCGACGGTCTGGACGTTCTCCGCCGCGTCGCGGGCGAGGCCCCCGTCTGGCTGGCGACCGGCGGGATGCTCTTCATCGAGGTGGGCGAGGACCAGGCGGATGCCGCATCCATGGTCTTCGCCCGGGCGGGCCTCGCGCCGGTCGTCGCACGTTCGGAGCACTTCAACTCGGTTGTCGTCATCGGCGAGCGCCGGGCCTGAGGTCGAGGGTCGAGCGCGTCACCCTCCCGCGCAACGGATCAGCATCCTGAACCGATCGCGTGCGCATCCTCGGCAAACTCGCAAGAAAATAACAGAAGTATAACTAGACGCCCGTTATCGAACTGTTATATAGTTCAAGAGCAGAAGTTGTTTGCTGTGGCAGCTACTGCGGAATGTGATTGCAGGACACTCTTGGTGCAAGGGAAGAGGGCCCGTCGCTAGCCTCTGCGACGGGCCCTCAGTCCGTCCCCCGCCACCACGCCCTGCCGGCGCGACGGCACGGTGGTCATCGCATCCACCTCGGCTTTGTAGAGTTGAGCCGAGGACAAGGGGAGGACCGTGACCGACGCAGCAACCGCGGTGGCCGCCTGGGAGGCGCTGTTCCGCGCCCAGGTCTCCGTCATGCGCCGGCTGTCAGCGGAGTTCCCCGCCGGCGAGGTCTCACTCAACGACTACGACGTGCTCTTCACCCTCTCGCGCGCGCCGGAACGGCGCCTGCGCATCCGGGACCTCGGCGAGAACCTGCTCATCTCGCAGCCCAGCGTCAGCCGGCTCATCGACCGACTGGTGGGCCGCGGTTTCGTCGCGAAGATCGCCGACCCGGATGACGGGCGCGGCATCATCGTGATCCTCACGGATGCCGGCTTCGCCGCGTTCCGCCGCGCGGCCGTGCGCCACATGGAGTCGATCGTCGATCGTGTCGGCGATGCGCTGACCGATGACGAACTGCGGCAGCTCACGGAACTGTGCGACCGGTTGCGGCTCGGGGCGGCATCCGCCCGACCGTGATCGCCCCGCTCAGTCGGCGCGGGATCAGCCGGTGCACTCGGCACCGCGTGGTCAGGCCTGCGAAGGCCGCCCGCCGACCTGCGTGACCGCGCCGGCCGCGACCGCAGCTCCTGCCTTCGCCGCTGTCACGGCGTCGCCATTCTCAGTCCACGAGGCGAGGAACCCGGCGACGAAGGAGTCCCCCGCACCCGTCGGGTCGACGATCCTCGACTCGACGACCGGGATGCGCACCGGATCGTGGCCGGTCTCGACGACGATGACGCCGTCCGCCCCGAGGGTGAGCGCCACGAGCGGAAACCGTTGGCCGAGCGCGGCAGCGATCTCCATCGGGTCGTCGAGCCCGGTGAGGGCGCGGCCTTCGTCGAGGTTCGGGAACAGCAGTCCGGCGCCGGCGATGACGGCCAGGAACGCCTCGGCGCCGAAGTCCTCGAGGCTGCCGGCGGATGCCGGGTCGACCGACACCGGGACTCCGCGCGCGGCGGCCCGATCGAACAGGCGGCGCACGGCCGCGTGATCGTCACCCGCGCCGTCCCCGTGATAGATCGTGTAGCCGGTGAAGTGCACGACGGAGGCGTGATCGAGCAGCTCGTCGGACACGTCGTCCGCGCTCAGGAGGTCGTTGGCGCCTCGTTCGGTGAGCATGCTGCGGCTGTTGCCCTCGACGATGACGATGATCGCCCCGGTCGGATGCTCGGTGTCGCCGATGAGGTGCGGCGTCACGCCGAACCCCGCGAGGATATCGCTGTGGCGTGCGACATCGCCCGCGCCGACCCGGCCGACGAAGTCGACGGCCGCGCCCTGAGCGCCGAGCCAGGATGCCGCGTTCGCGGCTGAACCGCCCGCCCGCTGGCGGATCGAGCTGGGGGTGTCGGTGTCGTGGCGGATGGGGCCGGACGGCACGACGACGACATCGTCGATGACGTCGCCGAAGACGACGATGCGGCGAGCCCCGCTGGCAGGTTCGGGAGCGGCGGCGGGGTTCGGCATGGTCACACAATTCTATGGCTACCGGTCTCTGAGGAGTCAGCGCGGTGCCGCTCCCTGAGGAGTCGGGCCGCGTTCAGGGAACAGTGACTACGCCAGGCACTCCGCCGGCAGCTCGAACCAACGCAGATGCTCGAAGTCCTCGCCGAGGACCGCCGCGACGCTCGCGGTGCCGGGGTCGGCATCCGGAAGCCCCGCGAACAGCTCGCGCGCGGCAGCGAGGGTGTCGGCGTACACCGAGGCCGGGGCGACGTCGTCGTGTCGCGGGAAGGCGAGCACGCCATCCGGGCCGTAGGTCAGTTGTGCGAACCGCAGCGGCGGCTCGACCGGGCCGACGCGATGCTTCCAGAGCCCGGATGCCGCGTCGAACCGGTAGTCGGGCAGCAGGCGCCAGCCGTGCTCGGCGATGATCACGACCGCCTTGACGATGTAGCGGAACACCTCGTCGCTGATGAAGTAGTTGAAGTTGACGCGCACCCACCCGGGTTTGATGCCCTCGCAGCCTCCGAGGATCTGCTGCTCGAACTCCTGGGAGCGTTCGAGGTCGATACCGAGGAGCCGGTGCCCGTAGGGACCGGCGCACGAGCATCCGCCCCGGCTCTGGATGCCGAACACGTCGTTGAGCATGGCGACGACGGCGTTGTGGTGCAGGTACTTGCCGTCCGGGCGCTTCACGACGAAGGAGACGATCGAGAGGCGCTCCGCATCCGGGTTGCCGAGGACCTCGATCGACGGATGCGCGCCCCAGGCCGCGATCGCCCGGCGCAGGAAGTCGTGCTCGAGCGCCTGGATCGTCTCGACCCCGACGGCCTCCTTGAGCTGGAAGACGAGCCCGGCGCGGATCGACTCGATGATCGCCGGGGTGCCGGCCTCCTCCCGGTGCTCGGGGTTCACGAGGTAGCGATGATGGTCGGGGTTGACGTAGCTGACCGTGCCGCCGCCGACGACATCCGGGACGGCGTTGCGCAGCAGCGCGCGGTCGACGATGAGCACGCCCGGGGTTCCCGGGCCGCCGATGAACTTGTGCGGGGAGAGGAAGATGGCGTCCTTGCGCTCGATCGGCTGACCGCCGCGCCGGTCGACCTCGATGTCGACGTAGGGGGCGGCGGCGGCGAAGTCCCAGAACGCGAGCGCCCCGTGCTCGTGCAGCAGCCGGGTGATCGCGTGCGTGTCGCTCAGGATGCCGGTGACGTTGCTCGCCGCGCTGAACGAGCCGATCTTGAGCGGTCGGTCGGCGTACATCCGCAGTTCGTCGGCGAGTTGAGCCTGGTCGATGTGGCCGTCGGGGTCCTCGTGGATGGTGACGACATCCGCGATCGACTCCCGCCACGGCAACTCGTTGCTGTGGTGTTCGTACGGTCCGATGAAGACGACCGGGCGCTCGCGCTTCGGGATGCGCGCGTCGAGGCCGTGACGCTCGTCGAGCTCGCGCGGCAGGCGCAGGCCGAGGATGCCGACGAGCTTGTCGATCGCCCCCGTCGACCCGCTCCCGGTGAAGATGACCATGGTGTCGTCGTCGCCGTTGACGGCCCGGCGGATGGTGTCGCGCGCATCCTCACGCAGCCGCGTGGTCTGCAGGCCGGTGCCGCTCGACTCGGTGTGGGTGTTCGCGTAGCGCGGCAGCACCTCGTCGCGCAGGAAGTCCTCGAGGAAGCTGAGCGAGCGACCGCTCGCGGTGTAGTCGGCGTAGGTGACCGGCTTGCTGCCGTAGGGCCCGTCCATGAGCCGGTCGTCGCCGATCACGCAGTCCCGGATGCGCGCGACGATCGCCGGTTCGACGAGCGTTGTCGAGCGCGGCGGGATCACGCATTCCGCGACCTGCTGCATGCTGGGAGACTAACGGATCGCTGCTCGCAGGGATAGGGAGCACTGTGCTCCGATGCCGAACCGTGCCGTGGTCGCCGGCACCCTCGTATCATGGCGAGGGTGACGAGTCAGGGACCGGTGGTATCCGCCCCGCGCAGCTCGGCGACGGTACTGCTGCTGCGCGACGACCCCTTCGAGGTGCTCTTGGTGAGCCGGGCGGCGCGCGGGGCGTTCGCCTCTGCTCTCGTGTTCCCCGGCGGCGCGATCGACCCCGGTGACCACGACCCGGGATGGCGGGAACTCGCCACGGACTTCGACGAGGTCACGAGCGACGAGCGCGCCGTGCGCATCGGCGCCATCCGGGAGGTGTGGGAGGAGACCGGCATCCTGCTCGCGGACGACCAGGCAGTCGGCACGGCGCCAGCGCGGGCCGGGCAGGAGTTTCGCGAGGCGGTCACCGAGGCCGGCGTGCGCATCCGCCTGGATGCGCTCGCGCACTTCGGGCACTGGATCACGCCGGTCGTCGAGCCGCGGCGCTTCGACACCCACTTCTTCCTCGCGGCGGTGTCGCGTGACGTGGTGGCGGTCCCGGATGGCGCGGAGACGCTCACGGCGGAGTGGATGTCGCCCGCCCGTGCGGTGGAACTCGCCCGCTCCGGCGAACGTCCCATCATCTTCCCGACCATGGTGAACCTCGCCCGGCTCGCCGAGAGCAGCAACAGCGCGGAGGCTCTCGCTGCGGCGCGGGCTCGCCCGCGCTACACCGTTCAGCCCGAGATCGCCCTCGAACCGGATGGGGCGCGGCGCGTCACGATTCTCGCCGAGTCGGGTTATCCGGTGACCGAGTGGCGGGAGTTTCGCTGACGGAGGTCGCCGACGTCGGAGCATCGATGCACAATGGCGTCATGACGCGTTTCGCGATCGATGCCCTGACCGCGGTGCGCCTCGCCCGCGAAGACATCGCGGTGCCGGACGAGCACCAGCTGGTCGCACCGAAGCTGCTCCAGTCGCACGCACTGTCGATCGTCTACCGGGCGGTGCGGCGGGGCGAACTCGACGATGCGGAGGCGCACGCCATCCTCGACCGGGTCACGACCATGCGCATCCGTCTGCTGGGCGACCGGGTGTCGCGGGCCACGGCGTGGCACGTGGCCAGGCGGCTCGACCACGAGGACACTGCTGTCGCCGAGTACATCGCCATCGCCCAGCTGCAGGCGGATGCGTTCGTCACCCTCGACGACGACCTCGCCCGCCAGGTCGGCGAGTTGGTGACGCTCGCGCCGTTCGAGGCGCTGCAGGCACGCTGATGGGGTCGGATGCCGAAGTCATCGGTTTGGTGCGCCCGGAGGGATTTGAACCCCCGGCCTATTGATCCGTAGTCAATTGCTCTATCCGCTGAGCTACGGGCGCAGTCCTGCCGGCGAAAGCCGACCCAGAGAACTATACCAGCGGTGGCGCGCAGGTCGCCCACCGAGCATCCGGGGTGACAATGGAGCGATGAACCAGCAATCGTGGAACGACGTCGACCACTACTTTTCGCAGCTGCTCGTCAGACCGGATGCCGGCCTCACCGGCGCCTTACGGGCCAACACCGAGGCCGGCTTGCCTGCCATCGATGTCGCGCCCACCCAGGGCAAGCTCCTCATGCTGCTCGTGAAGCTCTGCGGCGCCCGCCGGGTGCTCGAGATCGGCACGCTCGGCGGCTACAGCACGATCTGGTTGGCGCGCGGACTGCCGGCGGGCGGACGCATCGTCACGCTCGAGTCGATGCCGAAGCACGCCGAGGTCGCCCATTCCAATCTTCTGCACGCGGGCGTCGCCGAGCACGTCGAGATCCGCGTCGCCCCGGCCGCCGAGTCGCTCGCGCAACTCGTGAGCGATGGAGCCGCGCCTTTCGACTTCGTCTTCCTCGATGCCGACAAGGTCAACAATGCGAGATATCTCCAGTGGGCGATGATGCTCACGAGGCCCGGGAGCGTCATCGTCTGCGACAACGTCGTACGCAACGGGCACGTCGTCGACGAGGACGGCACCGACGAGTCGGTCGTGGGCACGCGTGCCTTCCTCGACGCCGTGGCCGAGGACCCGCGGCTGGAGGCCACGGCGATCCAGACGGTGGGCGTGAAGGGCTGGGACGGCTTCGCAGTCGCACGCGTGAAGTGAGCCCCGGGAAGGGCTGCATGCCATCCGGCGTCACAGCCCCCAGGCGCCCGCAGGCGCCTTCACGACGGGCACTGGGCTGTAGTGCCAGTGCGCACCGTCCGCGTAGTGGCCGGATGCCCACGGCGAGAACCAGATGGCGTGCTCGGTGACCTCGGTGGGCGACGACGCCGCGAAGCCGGCGATGATCGCCGCATACCCCGGATGCCGCTGCAGGTTCTCGGCCGCCATCTGCGCGGCGATGACGAGGTTCGCATAGCTGCCGGTTCCCCCGCCGCCGCCAGAACCGTATCCGTTGTTCAGGGGGTTGTTGCGGTTCCACCAGTTGTCGGGGCCGTTCTCCTGGCGCATCCAGCGCAGGAGCACGGTGACGTTCTCCTCGGTGACGGGCCACCCTCCCGAGAGGAGGACGATCTTCGCCCAGTCGTGGTTGGTTCCGCTCGCGGCGAGCTGCGGGATGCCCGGCATGATCCTGTAGGAGTCGCGGGTCACCGCCGCGACGGCCGCTGCCGGCGGCACGGTGACCTCCTGCCCGTGAATGTCGTTGTAGGCGGCGAGTATCTCCTCAGCAGTGGCGGGCGCGGGGGGTGCGACAACTGTGATCGCGATGATCGCGAAGGCGGCGACGCTCGCACCGATGGCGAGGTGCAGCCGCGAGTGCGACGACATCCTGACGCGGCGGTGCCTTGCGAGGGGACTTGCGAAGGGAATGTGCAGAGGTGTCATGGGAGTGTTGGCCCGTGCCGCGGACTCGCGGAATCGCCGTACGAAGTCCGCCTCAGACGTTAGCGGCGGCACTTGGGAGCGGCCTGTGAACGGCGCGTGTCGCTGCTGCTCTGGCTGGCCCTCTCCGCGATGCTCTGGAAGCCGGGTGTGATCGGGCGCCGGTCGGACGATCCACCGGGCCCGACGCAACAACTAGGCTCAACGCATGAGATCTGCATCGTCGGGGAGCTCGTGGTGAGCGACCCCGTCTCCGCCTTCGCAGAACCACTGCTGACCCCGCCGGGCCAGCCGCTGCGGGTTGCCGTGTACTCGCGGATCGCCGACGCCATCCGGTCCCACGGCCTGCTGCCCGGGGGCCTGCTGCCCCGGGAGACCGAGCTGGGCCTCGCGCTCGGTGTGAGTCGCACCGTCGTCCGCGAGGCGCTCATGCTGCTCGAAGAGGACGGGCTCATCACCACCAAGCGCGGGGTCGGACGGTTCGTGGCGGATTCGATCCCGTCGCAGAAGTTCGGAGAGTTCCGTCCGCTCGAGGACGTGCTCACGGAGGAGGGCGGGACGGTGAGCGCGGAGGTCGTCGAGTTCACCCGCCAGACGGCGACGGACTTCGTCTCGGAGTATCTGGAGCTCCCCGCGGATGCGAAGTTCTGGTTCCGGGAATGCATCGTCTCGAAGGACGACACACGAGTGGCACTCGTGCAGGAATACCTGCCGGATGAGAGTTACCTCGCCACGCTGGATTCGGGTGTTGCGACATCCCTGCACGAGGCGGCATCCGTGTCGACGACTCTCCTGAAGGCGATCACCGAGCGTCTCGGCCCGGTCTTCACAGCGGGCACTTGCCGGATCGCTGCCTCGGTCGCGGGACCGACCCGAGCGCATCAGCTCGACGTCAAAGCGAGCGACTCGCTTCTCGTCCTCACCCAGACGGCTCACCTCGGCGACACTCCGGCCTATGTATCCAAATGCGCGCTTCCGCCGGCATTCGGTCACCTCGAAATCGCCCAGTGGCGGCCGGCCTAGGCCCCTTCTGCCACCCCGACCGCGCCGCGCGGGGTGCCGACCAGCGCGCTGTGCAGCACGGCGACGACCACGAGCGCGAGCGCGAAGATCGCCGTCGTCCAGAACCCCACGGATGATCCGAAGCCCTGCACGATGAATCCGCCGACGGCGGCCGCGACGGCCTGGCCGACCACGAGCGAGCTCTGCAGCATCGTCATGACTGTGGCCGACCGGCCGACAGGTGACGCCGCAGCTCCGAGACTGAACAGGGTGACGAGGGACGCCCCCACCCCGCACCCGCACAGGAACAACGCACCGACCGCCCAGGGGAGGTTCGTGACGCAGGCGAGAGCCACGGCCCCCACGGTGCTCATCCCTGCGAAGACGATCCAGCGGGCCTCGAGTGTGACGCGCGGGGGGATCGCGACGATGACGATCGCGCTCAGAATCGCCCCCGCGCTCATGGCACCGTAGACGATGCCGGTCTGCTCACCCGCATCCATCGTGCGCATGAACTCGGTCAGCGCGGTCAGGATCGTGCCGAAGATGGCCCCCACCAGGGCCATCGCGGTCGAGAGCACAAGGATGCGGCCGGTCAGGACTCTGCCGTCGGCGAGAGTGGCAGTGCCCCCTCGCGGTGCAGTCGGTGCAGTGGATGCGATGCGCCCGGATTCAGCGGCTGGCATCCGGCGTGCCGTGGGGTGCAGCGCGAAGGCGACCACGACGAACGCCGTGAGCATGGCACCGAGTGCGAGGGGCGCCCACGGCGCGAAAAATGCTGTCAGGAGCCCGACCAGTACAGGGCCGATCACGAAGGATGCCTCGTCCATGGCGGACTCGTAACTCATCACCACGGAGACCGCCCGCGTGCGCCGCTGGACACTGCGTGGGCGAGCAGCGATCCCAGCCAACCGAGCGCGGGAGAAGGGAGAGACCTGCGGTGTCGTTCCGCCCAGCAGGCCGGCGACGACAGCGATCAGGATGAAGTGGGCGCCAGCGAGAACCAGGGCGAGGAACAGGCCGACCGTCGCAATGCTCATGACGCTGACCATCAGGAGAACCGTTCGCTCGCCGAACCTGTCGGCGAGCCAGCCGATGCTGGGACCGAGCACCGCGGTGCCGATTCCGGCGCACGCGGCCGCCACACCGGCCTCCGCGACCGACTCTCGCACGGTGGCGATCATGGTCAGCACGCCGATGATCATCATCGCGAACGGCACCCTGCCGACGAAGGCGACCGGGAAGTACCCCCAGCCGGTGAGCCCTGCGAAAGCGGCGATGTCGGTGCGCAGGGAGACCAGACCGGGTGGGGCCGGGTCTCCCTGCGACCCGGTCATCCCTGCGGCGATGACAGGGACTCGACCTTGAAGGCGCCGGAGATGATGTCTGCCTGCAGTTGCTGCACCTCGTCGAGGAGCTTCGGATCGAGCTTCGCCTCCCAATCGTGCGTCGGCGCGATTCCGACACCATCGTTGGCGAGGGTGCCGACATACGGCGTGTTGTCGAATTCGCCCTTGGCGGTCGCGAGAGTGACCTCCTGCGCTGCGCGGGTGAGGTTCTTGAGCACCGACGTCAGGTAGTAGGACTGGAACTCGGGGGCACTGACATAGGCGTCCGAGTTGACTCCGATGATCGCGCCGTCGACGTTGTGGTCGAGCATCGCCTGGATCGATGCTTTGAAGAGGGTTCCGGCGACCGGCATGACGATGTCGACGCCCTGGTCGAGCATCCCCTCGGTGATCGTCTTCGCCTGGTTCTGGTCATCGAAGCTGCCGACGAAGACCCCGTTCTGGGTTGCTTTGTCCCACCCGACGAGCTTGACCGACGTGCCGTGCACCGTGTTGTAGTGGGCGACGCCGTCGGCGAAGCCATCCATGAAGACCGTGACCGACGGGAACGGCATACCGCCGAATGTGCCGACGGTGCCGGTCTTGGTGGCACCCGCCGCCAGGTAGCCGGCGAGGGCGGCGGCCTGGGCCGTGTCGAAGAGCACCGGCTTGACGTTGTCGAGTTCGAGGGGGCTGAAGTCGTCGTTGCTCACTGTGCTGTCGATGAGCGCGAAGTCGACATCGGTCTCGACCTTGGCCGCATCTCGCGTCGCATTCGCGAGCGCGAAGCCGACCGTGACGATGAGATCGCAGCCCTCGCCGACGAGAGCGGAGATGTTTCCGGCGTATTGGTCCTCGGAGGAGGACTCGGCGCTGGCGATCTTCGCGCCGAGCTCGTCGACGGCGGCCTGAACACCGTTGTAGGTGAGTTCGTTGAAGTCCTTGTCCTTGAATCCGGTGAGGTCGGACACGGCGCAGGCGAGGAAATCGTTCGCGCCGAGCTCGCCGGACGAGGGTGCCTCAGGGGCCCCCTCACATCCGCTCAGGGCGAGGGCGACGAGTGCGCCGACCGAGACGAGTGTGGTGACTGTGGTGCCTCTTCGCATGGTGTCTCCAGTTCTGGTGGTTGTGATAGTCAGGTTGTATGAAGTTATACCTCTTATCCTCGCGTGCGCAACGAGGAAACGAGCTCTAAGGGGAGAGTCGGCCGCGCAGCCTCGCTCTCGTGCCGTCCTCGAGGAAGGCGGCCTCGACGCTCGTGCGGTCGAGGAGATCGAGATCCTCATCGTCGAAGCCCAGGTCCGCAGTCAGCACCGCACGCTCATAGCGGAGGTCGGCCCCGGTCTGCATCGGGTTATCATCACCCAGCACGAGCCGCACCCCCGCGTCGCGGAACGCCGGCGCCGGATGGTCTGCGACGGACGCGATGGCGCCTGTGTACCAGTTCGAGGTGGGGCAGATCTCAACGACGACCCCGGCATCCGCCACCCAGCTGAGCACCTCGGGATCATCGATGATGTGCGCACCATGGCCGATTCGCGTGGCCCCGAGGAGCGTCACGGCCTCGCGGGCGGCGTGCGCGCTCGCCGCCTCTGCGGCATGGCAGGTGATGCCGAGTCCTGCTGCACGCGCGATGTCGAAAGCGGAGATGTGTGGCTCGAGTGCGGGATGGAGCAGTTCGTCGCCGGCCAGGTCGAAGCCGACCACGCCGGCCCCCGCACACAATGCGGCGACCCGGGCAACCGACTCGTTGACCTCGGCGGTGTGATGGCGAAGTGCCGCCAGGACGAGTCCACTGGGAACACCGCTTGCCGTGCTCGCTTCGCGCATCCCCTCAGCGACGGCGAGCACGACATCGCGCATCCGCCGCTCGTCCCGTGCGTGGGTCGCCGGGCCGAAGCGCAGCTCGAGGTAGTCGTGACCGGATGCGGCGGCATCCTCGACGGCCTCACGGGCGATGCGGCGCGCGGCATCCGGCGTCCGAAAGAACGGATAGGTCGACGCGACCTTTTCCAGATACACCGTGAGATCGGCCGGGCCGCCCAGTCGGATGGCCCGCTGCCAACCGTCACTGAGAGTCGGCAACCCCTCGATCGCGGCCAACTCTGCCGCCGTCTCCGGACGCACGCGCCCTTCGAGATGACTGTGCAGGTTGATCAGCACGTCACAACTCCAGGCGGACGGCGACCTCGAGGGCGGCTTCGATGCTGCGCATCCAGCCCTCCTTGAGCGCCTCCTCCACCCCCGAGTAGAGGCTCGTGCCGTCGAACAGGTTGCTGGAGGTAGAGCAGATCATGCCCGCACGCACGCCGCGCAACCGGGCGACGACGTACAGCGCAGCGCTTTCCATTTCGACGTTGAGCACACCGAGGCGGTTGAGCTCGGCGATCCATTCCGGCGTCTCGGCGTAGAAGGCGTCGTCACTCGCATTGATGCCGGAGTGGACGGCGGCATCCGTTCCCTTCGTGAGCTCGCGGGCGACCTCGGCGAGCTCGAGCGCGATGCGGAGGTCCGGGACGGCAGGATAACCGTGGTGGGCGTAGGCGGCGGTCGTCCCGTCGTTGCGGAGCGAACCCTCACTGACCAGCAGGTCCCCCGGCTTGACCCCCGGCTGGAGGCCGGCGGAAGACCCCACCCTGATGAAGGAGGTGACCCCGACCCGGATGAGCTCCTCGACGGCGATCGCGGTCGAGGGGCAGCCCATTCCGGTGGAGGTCGCCGTGATCTTGCGACCCTTGTACAGGCCGGTCATGGTCATGTGCTCGCGATTGTGAGCGACGGTCTGCACGTCGGTGAGGAACTCGGCGACGAGGGGAACGCGAAACGGGTCCCCCGGGAGGAGGGCGACGGTGGACACCTCGCCCGGCGCAACACCGATGTGAAACTGGCGCTCATCGAGGCCTGCTGCGCTCTTGTCGACGGGGGACGCTGTGCTCATCTGCTGGGCTCCACAACTCTGGGGTTCATGTTTGTATGATGTTATACCTCTTCTCGAGGTCGGGAAAGCCCATTCTTCACGAGCGTGGAGCCTTGGCTCGCGGCCGCCGATAGACTCGAGACCGGAGTGCCGGGAAGACTGGTCGGCGATACACTCGCCGACCCCACGTCAGGACTCCCACATGGTGCGCACCGTCGCCTCTTCTCTCAGCCGCAACTTCCTCGGCAGTGCCCCCCGCTGGTACAAGCTCGCGATTCTGGGCTTCCTGATCGCCAACCCCTTCGTGCTGATCCTGGCCGGGCCGTTCGTGGCCGGATGGCTGGTCGTGGCGGAGTTCATCTTCTGCCTGGCCATGGCATTGCAGTGCTACCCGCTGCAGGCCGGCGGACTTCTGGCGATCGAGGCGGTCGCACTCGGGATGACCAGTGCCGGATCGGTCTATGACGAGGCGCGAGCGAACTTCTCCGTCATCCTGCTTCTGATGTTCATGGTCGCGGGAATCTACTTCATGCGGGACATCCTGCTGCTGGTCTTCACCAAGCTGGTCATCCATGTGAAGTCCAAGCTGCTGCTGTCCCTGACCTTCACGGGTGTCGCCGCACTACTGTCGGCCTTCCTCGATGCCCTCACCATCGCCGCGGTCGTCATCGCCGTGGCCCTCGGCTTCTACACGGTGTTCCATCGATTCGCGTCCGGACGCGGCTACGACGACGACCACGATCACGACGACGACGAACTTGTCAGCGACCCGCTTCGCGGCGACCTGGACCGCTTTCGCGCGTTCCTTCGGAACCTCCTCATGCACGCGATGGTCGGCACCGCGCTGGGTGGTCTCGCCACCCTCGTCGGAGAGCCGCAGAACCTGCTCATCGGCGAAACCGTCGGGTGGAACTTCGGCGAGTTCCTCATGAGGATGGTGCCGATCTCGGTGCCGGTCCTCATCATCGGACTGCTGACGACCGCACTGCTCGAGAAGACCCGCTGGTTCGGCTACGGTGCCCAGCTGCCGGCGTCGGTGCGGGAGGTCATGGTCCGCTGGGACCAGCAGCAGAGTGAGGATCGGTCTCCGCAACAGCGAGCCCGGCTCGCCGTGCAGGGTGTCACCGCTCTGCTCCTGGTCGTGGGCCTCGCGCTTCACGTCGCCGAGGTCGGGCTCATCGGTCTCGCGATCATCGTGCTCGCCACCGCCTTCAACGGCGTGATCAACGAGCGCACCCTCGGCCGCGCCTTCCAGGAGGCCCTGCCGTTCACCGCCCTGCTGGTCGTCTTCTTCGCCATCGTGGCCGTGATCCACGACCAGGACCTCTTCAAACCGGTCATCGATCTGGTGCTCGCACAGAGCGGCTCGCAGCAGCTCATGGGGATCTTCGTCGCATCCGGCGCGCTCTCGGCCATCAGCGACAACGTCTTCGTCGCCACGATCTATATCAATGAAGTGGCTCAGGCCTTCGCCTCGGGAACCATCGACCGGGAGCAGTTCGAGCTGCTCGCCATCGCGATCAACGCCGGCACCAACATCCCCAGTGTCGCGACCCCGAACGGACAAGCAGCGTTCCTCTTCCTGCTCACCTCGGCGATCGCGCCTCTGACGCGACTGGGATACGTCCGGATGCTGTGGATGGCGCTCCCCTACGCGATCACCATGACCACGGTGGGCCTGCTGGCGACCATGTTCCTGCTCTAGGCGATCCCTGGCGCAGGCGCTCCCAACTCCCCCTGAGCCATATCCGCTGGAAGCGAACCGTTGATGGCAGCCGAGGCGCCGGAGACCAGCCCCTCGTCGACAGGATTTCCCTTGGCGGTACCGGTGGGATTTGAACCCACGGTGGGCTTTCACCCACACAACTTTTCGAGAGTTGCACCTTCGGCCGCTCGGACACGGTACCGGGAGAGAGTTTAGTACACGCATCGGTGCGGCTTCGACCCGCGCGGCTTCGACCCCGGTGCCAGGTGCGACAGCATCCGGTCCCAGTGGGGGACGACGACCAGGTGGCCGGCGTTCGGGTCCATCTCGACCCTCGCATCCGGGAGCGCCCGCTGGTACCACGTCGCATGCCGTCCGCCGATCGCATCCTTCGCCCCGTAGATCAGGAGGGCCTTCGCCTGCACCTCCGCGAGGTCGAAGCCCTGGTCGAGCACGGTGTAGCTCAGGATGTCCGCCGCCATCCCCGCGTTGCTCTGCCGAACCGCGTTGTCGAGCATGACCACGAGCCTGTCCTCGGCTGCCGGCAGCATCGCTTCATCCGCGCCCGGCGGGATGAGGAAACCCACGAGGTCGCGACCGGTCGGCTTCGCCCCGACCAGCGCGTCGAACTGCCCGGTGAGCGCCATCAGTGCATCGGCCGGGGCCATCGTCGCGAGCGCTTCAAGACCTCCCCGGAGGTCGTCCGGTATCCACGGGACCTCCCCGTCCGGAGCGGGCGTGCCGGCAATCGCGACACGATCGACGAGCCCCGGATGCATCGCAGCCAGTGCGAGAGCGATGCGACCTCCCGCCGACCACCCTGCCGCGCCGAACCGCTCGACACCCCGTGACCTCAGAACCTCAGCCACGTCATCCGCAGCCTGTGCGATCGTGAAGGGTTCACCCTCGGGCAGCGGCTCCGACAACCCGTATCCGGGTCGATCGACGGCGATGACACGCACGATCCGGCCCGATGTCGCCACGGGATCGGGGTCGAAGAGCGACGACCCCGGAGCCGGATGCGCGAGCACGACGACCTGCTCGGCTTCGGGGTTGCCGAACTCGGTCACCCCGACTACCCGTCCAGAGCCCAGCGCGAAGGTCGTCGTCTCCATCCGGTCATCCTCACTCGGACCACCGACACCGTGAACGACGGGTGCTGCGAGCCGGGCGCTGCCGATCGGACCCGGTCGACTACCGCTGCCGCACCGAGGTCACGCGCACGTAGTAGCCGTCCGGGTCGACGAGCCGGAAGTCCCTGGTCCCCCACGGCCGTGCCTTGAGCGGCTCGCACACGCCGCCCAGCGCGTCCGCGTGCGAGCTCGCCGCCGCGTACGCCGCATCGACGTCGTCCACCTCAAGGACGATCTCGACACCGACTCCCCGCGGCCCGGCCAGTCGCTCGGCGCTGAAGTGGTGGCCGGCATGCAGGTTGTCCGGGCTCTGCACGCCGATCGTCGCGACCCCCGAGCGCAGCGGGACGTAGCCGTCCGGCGACCACCCGTCGGGAGGCGTGAGTCCCAGCGTCGCCTGGTAGAAGCCGACCGTGGTGGCCACGTCCCGCACGAAGAGTTCGAAGCGCACACCCGTCACACTCACGGCGAATTCGGTCATCCCTGCCTCCTGAGATCAGCGGGGCGGCCGCGGAAGCGCCGCCTTGACCGCGCCCCGGGCGTTCCCGGCATCCGTTGTCGCCAGCGCGACCTGCGCCAGCATCCGGGCCTCCTCCATGCTGTAGCGCAGCAGGGTCGCCCGCACCTCCTTGAGCGCGTTCGGCACCATGGACAGGCTCGTGACACCGAGCCCGACGAGCACGACCGCGAGCAGGGGGTCGGATGCCGCCTCGCCGCACACGCTCAGCGGCTTCCCCGAGGCGGTCGCCGCGTCGCCGACCATGCCGATGAGCCGCAGCACCGACGGGTGCCAGGCATCCTGGTACGACGCGACGGCCCCGTTCTGGCGGTCAGCGGCGAGCGTGTACTGGGTGAGGTCGTTCGTCCCGATGCTCACGAAGTCGACGACGCCGAAGATCTGGTCGGCGACGATCGCGCTCGACGGCACCTCGATCATGACCCCGACCCTCGCTACGCCCGCCTCCCGGGCCATGGTGGCGAACCACTCGGCCTCGGTCGCGTCGGCGACCATGGGCGCCATGACCCAGAGGTCGGACGGGACCGCGGCCGCAGCGGCGGCGAGCGCCGTCAGCTGGTCGCGCATGAGCGGCTCGTGGTCGCGAACGGTCCGGATGCCGCGCACCCCGAGCGCCGGGTTCTCCTCCTTACCGAGCGGGAGGAAGGCGAGCGGCTTGTCGGCACCGGCGTCGAGGGTGCGCGCGACCGCCTTGCGGCCCTCCAGCGCCTCGAGGATCTCGCTGTAGCGGGCGATCTGCTCCTCGACAGTGGGAGCTTCGGTCTCCTCGAGGAACATGAACTCCGTGCGCAGGAGTCCGACCCCTTCCGCCCCCTTGGCCACGGCATTCTGCACGTTCTCCACCGAGCCGACATTGGCCAGGAGCGGGACGGCGGTCCCGTCGGACATCCGGCCGGGCTCCCTGGCGTCGTCGTCATCGACCTCGTTCATCCGCGCGCGCACCTCGGCGACGCGCTCCTCGCTCGGGGAGCACTCGATGGTCCCCTCGGCCGCGTCGACGACGACCATCTCGTCCTCGGGGATGTCCTGCACGCCGGCCGCCGAGACGACCGCGACAAGACCCTTGGCTCGCGCCAGGATGGCCGTGTGAGCCGTCGGGCTGCCACCGGATGTCACGAGCGCGAGCACCCGGGTCAGGTCCAGTACGGCGGTGTCGGCCGGCGAAAGGTCCTCGGCCACGAGCACGAACGGCTCGTCGGAATCGGGGACATCCCCCGCCGACACCCCCATGATCGCCGCCACGGTCCGGCGGGAGACGTCCACGAGATCGCTCGCGCGCTCGGCCTGCGTGCCCCCGAGGGACTGGAGCATGGCGACGAACGTGCGGAAGGCCTGGGCCACCGCCCACTCGGCGGTCTTCTTCTGCGCGAGCTGCGCCTCGATGTCCTCCCAGACATCCGGGTCCCTGGCCATCATGGCCTGCGCGGTGAGCACGTCTGCGGCGTCTCCACCGGCCCGCTGCGCCCGCGCCTCGAGCTCGCCGGCCACCTGCTCGAGCGCGTCACGCGCCCTGGCGGTCTCCTCCTCCGTGGACAGCGTGGAGACGGTGTCGGTCGGCTCCGGCACGGCGGTGAACATCCGCCGCACCGGACCGACGACCACGCCGAGACCGACACCGAGACCGTTGTACTTCACAGCGCTTCCCTGATCCGGAACCCCTTAGGGCTCCTCATGATCGAGTTCCCTCGACACCAGGTCGGCCATCTGGCTCACGGACTCCCACGCGCCGTCCCCGGTCGCCTCCACCACGACGGGATCGCCGTGGCAGAAGTTCTGGGAGAGCACTTTGACGATGCTGCGGGCGTTGACCGCGGTGCCATCCGGCTTGCGGAGTGTGACCGGGGGCTCCAGCGTTCCGGCCAACGCGACCACCATGGCCGCCGGCCGGGCGTGGAGCCCGGACTTCGATCCGACGATGACCTCCGCGCTGACGGCGGCGCCGTCTTCGACGAGTTCGATGCTGTTGTTCACGGCTCTCCGTCTACTGGTTCCCCGGGGTGCTCCGGATGAAGATGTTCTTCGTCTGAAGATACTTCTCGATCCCGACGCCACCCAGCCCACTCGTCTTGTATCCCTGCGAGGGCGCCTGCAGACCGCCAGGGGCGAACCACTGGTTGACGTACACCTGGCCCGCCTGCAGCTCACGCGCAGCCTTCTCCGCACTGTCCACACTCGTCGTGAAGATGCCGGAGGCAAGGCCGTACCGCGTGTCGTTGGCGATGCTGAGCGCCTCGTCCAGGTCGTCCACCGGCGTGAGGGTCACGACCGGGCCGAAGACCTCCTCGCGTGCGATGGTGCAGCTGGGGTCCACGCCGCCGAAGACGGTGGGCGGAACGAACCAGCCTTCGCTGAGCGGACCCTCGGTGTACCGCTGGCCACCGGCGAGAAGCTCACCCTCGCCGCCTGCGATCGCACCATCGATGTAGCTCCAGACCTTGGAGTAGTGGTCCTCGCCGACGACCGGCCCCATCTCGGTGCTCTCGAGCAGCGGATCCCCGACGACGCGGGTCTTCGCCGCCTCGACGAGGCGAGCCGAGAACGCATCGTAGATGCCCCGCTGAACCAGGACCCGCGACCCGCACACGCAGATCTGGCCCGAGTTCGAGAACGCGCCCATGGTGCTCCACATGACCGCCGTGTCCAGGTCCGCGTCGTCGAGCACGATGTTGGGGTTCTTGCCCCCCAGCTCGAGCGAGACGCGCTTGACCTGGGCCGCGGTGTCCTGGAGGATCCGTACGCCCGTCTCGATTCCGCCGGTCAGCGACACCATGGCGACATCCGGATGCTTCACCAGCTGCGCGCCGACCTGCGACCCACGACCGTTGAGAACTGTCAGCACCCCGGGAGGGAGAACGTCGGCGATGAGCGAGGCGAGGTAGGAAAAGGACGCCGAGGCGAGCTCGGACGGCTTCATGATCGCCACGTTGCCTGCGGCAAGGATGGCGGCCATCCGCTGTACGCCGGTCCACAACGGCCCGTTCCACGGCAGGACCTCCAGCACGACGCCGTAGGGCTCGAGGCGGGCCCGGTGGCTCACCATCGGGTCGCCGACCTCGACACTGCGCCCACCGAGATCCTGCGCGCGACCCGCGAAGTAGGCGAGCGCTGAGAGCGACACCGGCATGTCGCTGTAGCGCACCGCCGTCACCGGCTTGCCGATGTCGATGGCGTCGAGGAACTCGAAGTCCGCCGCGTGCTTCTCCATGATGTCGGCGATCTTGAGCAGGTACTTGCCCCGCTCGAAGCCGGTGAGTCCGGCCCAGCCGGCCGCCGCGCCGCGCGCGGTCGCGACGGCGCGCTCCACGAGCGCCTCATCGGCGACCGCGAACCGGCCGGCCACCCGGCGATCCCGCGACGACACGATGTCGGAGGTCTCGCCATCCGTGACCAGCTCTCCACCCACGAGCATGGGAAGCGTTCCGTCGAGAAGGTTCCAGCGCGGGTCGTTCGATGTTGCGGCTGACATCACTTCGCCGCCGATACTGCCTGCTCGACGGTCGCGTTCTCGTGCAGGATCGCGTTGAGTCCGCGAACGACCCCACCGGGGTTCTTCGACGACCAGATGTTCGTCCCCACCGCGACGCCCACGACGCCGCCGTGGTTGATGGCGTCCCAGATCGGCCCGTAGAACTCCTCGAGGGTGTCCTTCGCGTGGCCGCCGAGGATGATGACCGGCACGCCGGCGTAGTCGACGACCCTGCGCATCGACTTCGCGTCGCCCGTGTAGAACGTCTTGATCATGTCGGCTCCGGTCTCTGCGGCAACCCGAGCACCCGCGGCGATGATCTCGGGCGTGCGCATGTCGGACCGGGAGAATCCGCCCGGAACCGGCTCGGCCAGGTACGGCAGGCCGACGGCGGATGCCTGGGCTGCCAGGGCGGCGGACTGGTTCACCCAGTCCTCATCCGCGAACGGGTAGACCATGGCCTTGATGCCGTCCGCGCCGATCGCGAGCGCGCGGGCGACCGCCTCCGAAGCGAATGGTGCGCGGGTGTCGACGCTCACGACGACCGAGGACCGGCCGAACTCCTCGTCATAGCGCTGGGCCGATCCGATCGGAGAGAGGAACGCGTCCGCTCCCGCCGCGACGGAGTCGCTGATCGTCTTGCCGTAGTTCACGAGGCCATCGACCGGCTCCTGGAGGAAGGCCGTGTGGTCCATCGCGACCATCAACATGCGTCCGTCTGACCCGAAGATCTGCTTCATTCTGCGCTTCATTATGTGGTTCTCCTGTTTCTTTCTTTGCTGTGATTGCGAAAGCGGTTGGTACGGCGGGTCGACGGTCCGCCGTCAGTTCTCGACGATGATGCGATAGGTGCCCGGCAGGATCGCCTCGTCGAGCGCACCGCTCAGGTTCGAGAGCGGATACCGGTTCTGGATGAGCGGGGTGAGGTCGACCTGCCCCTGACGGATGAGCTTGGCTGCGACGTAGAAGTCCTGCTTCTCGCTCGAGACGACGCCGATGACGCGACGCTCGTTGTTGTGCAGGTCGTTCGGCGCGACCTCGATCGGGGTCTCCGGATGTGCGGAGGCGAAGACCACGAAGGTCCCGCGCTCGGCGATCATCTGCATACCCTGCTCGTTGGCGACCCGGTGCCCGATGGCCGCGATGACGATGTCCGCGCCGCGTCCGTCCGTCAGCTCCTTGACCACCGCGACCGGGTCCTGCTGGGAGGCGTCGATCGTGACGTCGGCGCCCATGGCCTTGGCCTTGGCGAGGCGACCGGCATCGACTTCGGAGACGATGACGCGTGCACCGCGCTTCTTCATCGCGATGAGGTTCATGAGTCCCATGACGCCCGCACCGAGGATGACGACGTCCTGGCCGACCTCGGCACCGGAGAGCCGTGCGGCATGCAGCGCGCAGGAGAGCGGTTCGGCCAGGCATCCGATCTCCGCAGGTACCTCACCGATCGGGAAGAGGCCGTCCGCGGGGTGCACCTTCAGCTCGGAGAAGCCTCCCGGCCCCCAGCCCTCGTCGTACGCCACCGCACCGTCGTAGTGCTGGGCGCAGGCGCGATCCTTGCCGGTGTAGCACCAGTGGCAGCTGCCGCAGGCGGACCCGCCGAGGGCGACCCGGTCGCCGACGGCGAGGGTCCCCCGGTATCCGGGGCCGAAGGAGACGATCGTCCCCGCGACCTCATGCCCGCCGATGAACGGGAACTTGTTGGACTGCGCACCGCTGTAGGTGCGCTGCTCCCAGGTGCAGATCGCCGTCGCCTCGATGCGGATGAGCGCCTCACCATAGTTCGGAGTCGGGGTGGGGATGTCGACGAGTTCGACCTTCCCCACGCCGGTGATCGCGCCGGCCCGGAAGCTCGACTTCACATCAGTCTCTGCGGTGGTTGTCATGTGGTGCCTTCCTTCATCGAGGTGTACGCGTCCGCGCCCGGGATTGTCGCGGAATCAGCGTCGAGTACCGGTTCGACCGGCATCCCGGCGGGAGTCGCCGGAGGTCTGAGGGTGATGAGCACCCCGAGGATGATGATTGCTGCGCCGACGATGACGGCGACGGCGATCTGCTCGTGGAAGACGATCCAGGCCACGAAGATGCCGAACACGATCACGAGGCTGCCGAGCGCGCTCACCGAGGTCACCGTCGTGTATCGCACGGCAAGGGTGACGGAGGCGAGGGCGACGGCGTTGACCGTGCCGGCCAGCAGAAGAATGAGGATCTGGTGGGGGCTCAGTGCGCTGTACACCTCGCCCAGGCGGCCGCCGCTGCGGATGAGCACGGCGACGAGGAGGGCGATCACGCCTCCGAGGTTGGTCAATGCCAACGCCGTAATGAAGGTGCGGGGGCGGCGCTGCACCGTGCGGCTGGCCGCGTTGCTGAGCATGTAGCAGACCCCGGCGCACATGCTCAGCACGAAGCCGAGGACGGCGAATCCGTCGATCTGGATGCTCGTGAAGCCGGGGATCGCGATGGTGGCGAGGCCGATCGCCACGATGCCGATGCCGATGAGCTGGCTGCGAGTGGGCGGTTCACGCAGCACGACGGCGGAGACGAGCGCGCTGCCGAGCACGATGCCGCCTTGGCTCGCCGCGGTCGCCACGGCAAGCCCCACCCAGTTGAGGCCGGTGAACAGGAACACGTTCCCGACCAGGAAGCTGATGACGCCAGCCGCCATGAGGAGGCCGACGAAGCGTGCTCCGATGAACTCCGGCGACCGGGGCCGGAGGGCCGGAGGCCGCAGCACGAGGAGTGCGGTCGTGGCAAGCACCAGGAGGGGGAGCTGCCGGATCAGCGAACCCGCGAAGGGGTCGACATCCGCGGCGACGGAACGCAGGAGTGCGTTCACCGTCGCGTAGGACGCTGCAGTCAGCACGGCGAGCAGGGCGCCGATACTGGCTGCGGAGCGGGTTTTCGCCCACCCCGTCGCGGGTCGCTGATCCGACATGATGGTTTCTCTACTCCCCTTCAGCCGGCGGAAGTGGATCCGCGCAGGGCCCGTAGGGCTGCAGGATCGACGAACCACACGCGTCGGTGATGTACTGCGGCTGCGGACCCATGAACGGGATCGCACCCACGACGCACACGATGACGTAGATCACGAGGAGCTTGATCGGGTGCCAGCCGCGCTTGAGCAGCCACCAGGTGAGCACGACGAGAGCCAGCGGGAGCAGTCCCGGGAGGATCTTGTCGAGGACATCCTGCTGGATACGCACCGTCGTCTCGCCGGCCTGGACCGTCCATCCCACGTAGACCTTGACGAACTGAGCCGTCAGGCCGCCGAGGACGATGTTTCCGAGAACACTCGCTCCCAGGATCACCTTGTCCATCAACCCCGACTTGAGCACGGAGGTGACGAACGATCGACCCTGCTTGTACCCCTGGGTGTACATGATGTACGTCACGCCGATGCTGAACACGGCGACGAGGATGAAGTACAGGATCGGGCCGAGCGGATTGCCGGTGATGCCGGTCAGATCCCCGCTCTGCTGAACCTGGGCGCCGAGACCGGTGATGCTGATCCCGAGTGCGATGAGCAGCGGAACGACGATGCCCTGGCCGATCGTGTCACCGATGCCGGCCATCGGGCCCATGAGGCCCGTCTTGGTCGACGTGATGGCGTTGTCGGTGATCTCCTCGCCGTTGGCCTTCTGCTCCTCCATGGCGATCGTGACGCCGTGGATGACCGCACCGAAGTCCGGTGACGTGTTGAAGAACACGAGGTGGCGCTGGAGCGCTTCCCTGGTCTGCTCCTTGTCCCCGCCGTACAACCGCTTGATGATCGGCGTCATCGCGTGGGCGAATGCCGACGCCTGAAGCCGCTCGTAGTTGTAGTTGGAGTGGGAGAAGAACGTCCAGATCAGCCAGGACATCAGCAGATCTTTGCGGGTGATCCTCTTTTCGCCGCCTGCGGCGGTCGCACCGCTGGTTGCGGTTTCCGTGGAGCTCATCG
This sequence comes from Leifsonella bigeumensis, assembly GCF_039537265.1. Lineage (NCBI taxonomy): Bacteria > Bacillati > Actinomycetota > Actinomycetes > Micrococcales > Microbacteriaceae > Leifsonella > Leifsonella bigeumensis. The sequence goes on from NZ_BAABAE010000001.1 coordinate 42,833, forward strand.
TGCTGCCTCCGATTCTGCTGACTTGTCCGAGCGAAGCTTTTCGGACTTGGGTTTGCTGGCATTGCTCACGCGGTCCCCGAGGAAGACCACGTGGAGGAAGGCGAGCGCGACACCGATGACGGCGAGCACCATGATCGACACCTCGTTACCGAGGACGACCATGACGAGGTAGCCCACGAAGAAGTAAGGAATCGCCGAGCCCAGGAAGATGAACTTCATGTTCATGGCGATGCCGATCGCGGGCAGGATGCCTCCGGCGATCGCGAGACCGCCCAGCAGCCACACGGGGAATCCGTTGATCACATCACCGATGAAGCTTGCGCCGATGAAGACCGCGATGGTCACCGGCACGAAGGTGATGAGGAACAGCCACGCCTGCGGGTAGAGGATGTTCGCGCGAACGACCCCGCCGATGTCGGCTCGATCGGCCGCCCGGTCCGCCATGTGCATGAAGGCCGAGTCGACCGTCATCCTCGCGTTCCAGACCACCGTTCCGAGGAGCCCGATCGGGACTGCGATTGCAAGGGCCGCCCCGTAGTTGAGGCTTCCGGCGATCGCGATCGTCGTTCCGACCCATCCGGCCAGCCCGGGGTCACCCGGAATGGCGCCGCCGGCCGAGATGAAGCCGAGGTAGATGAGGTTGATGGCCGCACCGATGAGCGCGCCCTGTCCCGGGTCTCCGAGGATGACACCCACGAGCAGGCCCGCGACGAGCGGTCGGTTCAGCGTGTAGAAGCTGAGGCCGGCGATCCACGGGGACTGCGACAGGTAGTAGCCGAGTCCGATGAGGATCGACTGGAAGAGCGAGATCGTGACCGTTGTGGACGGCTCGACCTCCGTGAGCGTCATCGCCTGGACCGCTGTCGGGATCCCGATGATGACCACAAGGGTAGATATCACCAGTGATATCTTCGCGCCGCGTGAAAGCCGACGCTCTCCCTTCGGATTCTTAACCATGTTCAGACTCCATTCGAGTTGGTTGCCGGAGGGGCAACTGATGAGAACGGAACCGCGCTGTCGTCCGCGACTATGCGGATCTCCACCTTGGTTCCCAGCCGTTCGAGTGCGTGCATCGCGTCGATTTCGGATGCGCTCGCTGAGATGTTGCGATACAGCTTCGAACGGTTTGACGCAGCACCCATTCCGCCGATGTTCAGCAACGGAATGGGCACTCCCTGCTCCACCATCCGCAGGACCGAGATGGGGCTTCGGACCAGCACGAAGGCGCGGTCGGACGATTCGGCGAGCTCCGTGATCCGGGCTGCTGCGTCGTCCACTGTGTAGACCTCGACCTCGACCCCGGCTGGGGCTGCGAGGACCAACACGTCTGAGAGGAACTCGTCGGCCGCCGTCTCGTCGTCAGCGACGACGATGACGTCGGCCCCGAGGGCCCGATACCAGACGGCGATGACCTGACCATGGATCAGGCGATCGTCGACTCTTACCAGAGATAATGTCATTTAAAAAGTGCCTCCTTGCACTGGGTGGTGTCCCGGGCCCGCTTGGTCAATCCAGCGGTCCGGGGTTCGTGTAGCGGATGACAGCGCCCGTCTCGGCGATGAGTTCAGCGGGGTCGACGCCGTCGACGGGGGTGGCCGAGAGCGCGAACTCCAGGAGCAGCGGAAGCGATGCCCCGGCGACGATCCAGCGCACGCTGCCGAGCTGGCCGGCCTTGGCGATGAGGTTGGCCACGTTGTCGGGGGTCCCGCCGGCGAGGTCGGTGAGGATGAGGTCGGCGGCCGAGTCCGCGAGGAGCTGCAGCATCCGGTCCCGGAGCTCCTGCGGCGTCTCCCCGGGGAAGAGGCCCAGAGAGGCGACATCCGGCAGTTCGCCACCGATCATCCGCGCGCTGCTCACCAACGCTTCAGGCAACTCTCCGTGACCTGCGACCAGAATCCTCATTGCTCCCGCTCACACCTCGTTGTATGCTATGAAAAAGTTTTCATAAAAAGATATGCATTTCAGACGTGTCTACCAGTCGTCGAAGAGCGTTGTCAAGAATGACGCGGATTCCGGATGTATCCGCGGTCTAAAGTGGGCAACGTCACCTCGACGGACGTGAGAGGAGGCCCCCGTGGGTCGCAGGGCGAGTGCGCACGAAGACTCCATGCTCAGACTGGTCGCGCACCTCTACTACATCCGGGAACTGAACCTCAAGGAGATCAGCGAGATCACCTCGCTGTCCCCCGCCACGATCTCCCGGATGAACCGCCTCGCCCGCGAGCGCAAGGTCGTGACGATCAGTGTGGCCGCCGCAGAATCGGACTTCGACGACCTCGCGATCCGACTGAGCTCGCAGCTCGGAACATCCTTCGTCATCACCCCCGGCCATCGTGTCGACTCGGTCAAGCAATCGCGCATCTGCGGCGCCGCCGCGGCGCCCTACATCGTCGAGAGGCTGCCCTCCGACGGGCTCGTGGGCGTCTCGGCGGGACACACCATCAACGGCATGCTCGCCTCCATGCGCAAGACGCCAAGGCCCCGCCTCGGCATCCTTCCGCTCATGGGCGGCTGGAACGCCGCCTACTCGCACCTCGACGCCAACACGCTCGTGCGGGGCATGGCGGAACGGTTCCAGGCCACGAGCTACCCGTTGCACGCCCCCGCACTGTGCGACTCACTGGAGTCGCGCACGACGATCCTGACCAACGACACCGTGCGTGAGACCACCGAGCGATGGGATCACCTGGATGCCGCCGTCTACGGGATCGGCGCACCGGGGATGCTGCAGACCTCGGCCTACGCCTGGACCGGGAGCAACGACGCCCTCATCGCCGAGGAGTTCGCCGAACTCGGAGTTGTGGGCAACATCCTGGGCCACCTCTACAACGTGCACGGCGACATCATCCAGCACGAATGGACCGAGCGACTCATCACCGTGAGCCTTCCACAACTCAAGAGGATCAAGACCTCCATCGCCCTGCTGTGCGGGGAGGACAAGGTTTCGGCACTGGTCGGCCTCGCACGGACCGGGCTCAGCTCGCTCATCGTCACCGATGACCTCACGGCCCTCAGCGTGTTGGATTACCTGGCGAAGGAGGCCGGCGAGGCGTGAGCCGGATCCAGCCGGGCCGGACCTGACCGCTACCGGGGCTACTCGCTCCGGATCGACAACACGCTCTCGGAGCCGAGTGCGAAGTCTCCCGGCCGGTCTCCCACCGCGTCGATGAGGATCCGCGATTCCGCGGACAACCGGTCCTCGGCGGGGAACCAGGTACGGTCCGGCGACACGAGGATGACGAGCCCGTCGATGTCGCCGACCGGGGCGAACCGGTCCCGTGGCTCGAGGCCGTAGGGCTCGACGCCCGCCTCGGCGGCGAGCATGCCGGCCGTCGCCAGGACATCCGGAACCGCCACCCCGACCTCGCTGACGCACAGCAGGTCGCCGCTGCCGAAGTCTCCGTCGACGGCGTTGCCGAGGTCGCGCCGGATGATGAACTCGAGCACCGAGCCGTTCGGTCCGGCGAAGTAGAACGAGCGGGCATTCCAGCCCGCGTCGTACTCGAACTCGTCCTCCCCGCCCCTGGACATGACCTCCGCGCGCTGCGACACCCACCGTTTGGCCGCGTCGAACTTGTTCGACGGGATCGTGAACGCGAGGTGGTGCACTCCGCGGGTCTCCGGATTGTGTCGCAGGGTCAGTGTCGTGGCACCCACCTGCACGACCGCGGCACCGGGTTCGCGGGTGACGGGAAGGCCGAGCACCGTCGCGTAGAAGTCCGCCGCCTCGACGGAATCCTCCACATCGACCACGACTCCTGAGATCCTCATGCGCCCAGTCAACCCGACGTCGCGGTCGCGGTCAAAGGCCTGATCCATGACGGTGGCCGGCCGTAGGCTGTCATCATGGCCCGCCCGACGACCGACTATCGCTGCACCGAGTGCGGCTGGACCTCCGTCAAATGGGTCGGTCGCTGCGGCGAGTGCCAGGCGTGGGGCACGATCGTCGACACGGCCGAGGCGACCGGGATCATCCGCTCGATCAAGCCGGTTCGGGTCGCCGACGAGCGCGCCGCCCGTCCCATCACCGAGATCGGCGCTGCGGATGTCGCCCACTGGCCGAGCGGCATCGGCGAGTTCGACCGCGTGCTCGGCGGCGGCATCGTGCCGGGGGCGACGATCCTGCTGAGCGGTGAGCCGGGGGTCGGCAAGTCGACGCTCCTGCTCGAGGTCGCGAGCCGCGCCGCCCGCACCGGTCAGCGCGTGCTCTACATCACGGCGGAGGAGTCGGCCAGCCAGGTGCGGCTGCGCGCGCAGCGCACCGGCGCCCTCGACGACGACCTCTACCTCGCCGCCGAGACCGATCTCGCCACGGTGCTCGGCCAGATCGACCAGGTCAGGCCGCAACTGCTCATCGTCGACTCGGTGCAGACCGTCTCGAGCTCGCTGAGCGAAGGGCTCGCGGGGGGCCCATCGCAGGTGCGGGAGGTGGCGGCGACGCTCATCCGGGTGTCGAAGGACCGCAACCTGCCCGTGCTGCTCGTCGGGCACGTCACGAAGGACGGCTCGATCGCCGGCCCCCGCCTGCTCGAACATCTCGTGGATGTCGTCTGCCACTTCGAGGGCGACCGCCAGACCGCGCTGCGATTCATCCGCGCGCAGAAGAACCGGTTCGGACCGACCGACGAGGTCGGCTGCTTCGAGATGACCGGGGACGGCATCGCCGAGGTCACCGACCCGAGCGGGCTGTTCCTCAGCCGCAGCAAGCAGGCCGTGAGCGGGACCTGCGTCATGGTCGCAGTCGAGGGGCGGCGGTCGCTGCCAGTCGAGGTGCAGGCACTCATCGGGTCGACCCCCTCCCCGCAGCCGCGGCGGGTCGTCAACGGCGTCGACTCCTCGCGCGTGGCCATGCTGCTCGCAGTGCTCGACCGGCGCGCAGGTCTCAAGCTCGGCGACAGGGATGTCTACGTGTCGACGGTGGGCGGCATCAAGGTGACCGAGCCGGGCGCCGACCTCGCGATCGCCCTCGCCCTGGCGAGCGCCGGCCGCGAGCAGGCTCTGCCGCGCACGCTCGCCGCAGTGGGCGAGATCAGCCTGGCCGGGGAGATCCGGCCGGTGTCGAATGCGAAGCAGCGGATCGCCGAGGCGAAGCGACTCGGCTTCGACACGGTGCTGGATGCGGGGGCCGGCCAGCTGCAGGACGCCATCGCGGCCGCGTTCCCCGCGACCGGCGGCGTTGCACCCTTCTAGTCATTGCGCCGCTCCCAGAGGAGCGGTACTAGTTCAGGATGAACTGCACATCGTTCGACTTGAGGTCGCCGAGGTTGATGTTGAGGTGGTAGCTGGCACCACCAGCCGGAACCATCGGGCGATCCGTGTCGCACGTCGTCGGCGACGACCGGGTGCGGTCCCAGGCGATCGGATTCGTCGATTGCGGCACGTTCGGCTCCAGGATGACCGGGGCGTCCACGGCATCCGACTGGCAGTCCTTCGAATTCCAGTAGAGCTCGTCGCCGCTCGTGATGAGGTACTCCTGCTGGGTGGTGCCCGCGTTGATCGTGCACGATGTCGCACCCGTGTTCGTCACGGTGAGGTGGATCATCGGGTTCTCGCCCGCGGCATAGGTCGACTTGTCGGTGACCGCCTCCAGTTCGACGACGCCCGCGGCGCACGCGGCATCCGGATCGGTCGGGGCCTCCGATTGGGAGTTCGTCTCCTTGACGTTCGGGGTCTTGGGCGTCTCGCCGCGCGGCTGGATGAAGAGGAGGATGATAATGACGATCACGGCGAGCAGGAGAAGTCCGACGACGAGGCGCCGTCGCCAGTACACGTTGCTCGGCTGGGGGCCGACGGGATTGCGGAACGTCGACATGACCTAAGGGTAGACGGCGTGCCGCCGGAACCGGCGGTCGGGGACGGCGTGCCGCTAGTTAAGGTACTTGATCATGCGCGTGTTGCCGAGGGTGTTGGGCTTCACGCGCGCGAGGTCCAGGAACTCGGCGACGCCCTCATCCGGAGACCGCACGAGCTCGGAGTAGACCTCCGGGTCGATCTCGCCATCCTCCATCTGCTCGAAGCCGTTCCTCTCGAAGAAGTCGACCTCGAAGGTGAGGCAGAACAACCGGCTGAGGCCGAGCGAGCGCGCATCCGCCTCGAGCTGTGCGAGGAGCGCGTGGCCGACCCCCTTGTGCAGCCACTCGGATGCCACGGCGAGCGTGCGCACCTCGGCGAGGTCCTCCCACATGACGTGCAGCGCACCGCATCCGATCGGGTTGCCCTCGCCGTCCTCGGCGACCCGGAACTCCTGGATCGCCTCGAAGAAGACGACCGTCTCCTTGCCGAGCAGGATGCGCCGCTGCACGAGCGGTTCGACGAGTTCGCGGATGAACCACACGTCGCTCGTGCGGGCGGGGCGCACCGGGAAGGTCATGGATCGATCCTATGGCCGGTCACGGGAGCGACGAAGATGCCGCCTATGAGACATCCCACAACAGGCGGTAGTACCGGATGCGCTCCGCCGCGTCGGCATCGCCGGCTTCGACGCCGTACGCCGCGTAGACCGCCGACTCGTACCCCGGACCGTAGTTCCACACGGTGCTCCACGCCGCGACGGCGAGGTCGGCCCAGCGGTCGGCGACGCCGAGTATACCGAGATCGACGTGGCCGGTGAAACGGCCGCTGTCGTCGATGAGCGTGTTCGGGGCGCAGGCGTCGCCGTGGCAGACGACGAGGTCGAGGGGCGGCATCCGGTTCAGCGTCTCGCGCACGTTCTCGATCGAGAGGCCGCGGTGTTCGGGCATCCAGTCGGTGGGCGTCGTGTTGCCGGGCCTCGTGTCGCCGGGCCCCGGGCCAGCTGCGACCCGCTCTTCGAAGCGTGCCACGCGCTCCTCCACCGACCAGGTGAACGGGCACGCGGCGACCGGCAGAGTGTCATGCAGCATCCTCAGCCCACGCCCGAGCTCCTCCGCCGCGCGCTGCGGATCCGCGAGCCACCGTGGGGACACGGCCGACCCCCCAGCGATCGCAGCGGTGACGAGCCATTGGTCGTCGCCAGCCCTGCCGACCTCGAGCACCTCGGGCACCGTCACGAACGGGCCTGCCCAGACGAGTCGCTCAGCTTCAGCGGCGAAGTCGATCTCCGGGTGACCACCGGCAAACCACTTCACATACCGATCGTCGCCGAGCCGGAAAGTGAGCCCACCCAGCTCGTTGCGCCAGACGGGAGTAACAGCATCGCCCGCCGCGAGCCGCTCGACGACCGGTGGGATCGCCACCGGGCCGTCGGGCGCCGCGGCAAGCGGATGCATATTGCGACGTGCGCGCTACTTGGCGGCCGCGGACGCCTCGAGCTCGTCGATCTTCTCGCGACCCAGCTGCCGGCTCGTCGTGAAGACGAACTCGCCCTCGACGAAGTCGACGTGCACGTGGTCGCCCGCCGTGAGCTCACCCTGCAGGATGCGCTCGCTCAGCCGGTCCTCGACCTCGCGCTGCATCGCGCGACGCAGCGGCCGTGCTCCGAGCGCCGGGTCGAACCCGACGTCGATGAGCCGCTCCTTGGCAGCGGGGGTGAGGTCCACGGTCAGGTCGCGGTCCAGCATCCGGTCGCTCAGGCGCTTCGTGAACAGGTCCACGATCTGCAGGAGCTCCGGCTTGCTGAGCTGCGGGAACACGATCGTCTCGTCGACACGGTTCAGGAACTCGGGCTTGAAGTGCTTCTTGAGCTCCTCCACGACCTTGCCGCGCATCCGGTCGTAACCGGTCGCGGTGTCGCCCTCGACCTGGAAGCCGACCGGGCCGCCGGTGATGTCCTTCGTCCCGAGGTTCGTGGTCATGATGATGACGGTGTTCTTGAAGTCGACGACGCGGCCCTGGCCATCCGTCAACCGACCCTCTTCAAGAATCTGAAGCAGCGAGTTGAAGATGTCGGGGTGCGCCTTCTCGATCTCGTCGAAGAGCACGACGCTGAACGGCTTGCGGCGCACCTTCTCGGTGAGCTGGCCGCCCTCCTCGAAGCCGACGAACCCTGGAGGGGCACCGAACAGCCGCGAGACGGTGTGCTTCTCGCCGTACTCGCTCATGTCGAGCGAGATGAGCGCGTTCTCGTCGTCGAAGAGGAACTCGGCGAGCGCCTTGGCGAGCTCCGTCTTACCGACACCGGTCGGACCGGCGAAGATGAACGAACCGGATGGCCGCTTCGGGTCCTTGAGGCCGGCCCGCGTGCGGCGGATGGTCTTCGCGAGCACCGCGACGGCCTCCTCCTGGCCGATGACGCGCTCGTGCAGCGCCTTCTCCATGAAGACGAGACGCGCGGTCTCCTCCTCGGTGAGCTTGAACACCGGGATGCCGGTCGCCGCGGCGAGAACCTCGGCGATGATGCCCTCGTCGACGACGCCGGTCGTGCCGGCCTCGCCGTTCTTCCACTGCTTCTCGAGGCGCAGCCGCTCACCGAGCAGCTTCTTCTCCTCGTCGCGCAGGGACGCGGCCTTCTCGAAGTCCTGCTCCTCGATCGCGGCCTCCTTCTGGCCGCGAACGCCCGCGATGCGGTCGTCGAACTCGCGCAGCTCCGGCGGGGCGGAGAGGATCGACAGGCGCAGACGAGCGCCCGCCTCATCGATCAGGTCGATGGCCTTGTCCGGCAGGAAGCGGTCGCTCACGTAACGGTCGGCGAGGTTCGCCGCCGAGACGAGAGCGCCATCCGTGATCGACACCTTGTGGAACGACTCGTACTTGTCGCGCAGTCCCTTGAGGATGTTGATGGTGTGCGGCAGGGTCGGCTCGTGCACCTGCACGGGCTGGAAGCGGCGCTCGAGCGCGGCATCCTTCTCGAAGTGCTTGCGGTACTCGTCGAGCGTCGTCGCGCCGATCGTCTGCAGCTCACCGCGGGCGAGCAGCGGCTTCAGGATGCTGGCGGCGTCGATCGCGCCCTCGGCTGCCCCGGCGCCGACGAGGGTGTGGATCTCGTCGATGAAGGTGATGATGTCGCCGCGCGTGCGGATCTCCTTGGTCACCTTCTTGAGGCGCTCCTCGAAGTCACCGCGGTAGCGGCTACCGGCGATGAGGCTGCCCAGGTCGAGCGTGTAGAGCTGCTTGTCCTTGAGGGTCTCGGGCACGTCGCCGCGCACGATCGCCTGGGCGAGGCCCTCGACGACGGCGGTCTTGCCGACGCCGGGCTCGCCGATCAGGACGGGGTTGTTCTTGGAACGGCGGGAGAGGATCTGCATGACCCGCTCCATCTCCTTCTCGCGCCCGATGACCGGGTCGAGCTTGCCGTCGCGGGCGGCCTGCGTGAGGTTGCGACCGAACTGGTCGAGGATCTGGCTGCCTGCCTGCGCGCCGGCCTGCTCGTTCGCGCCGACCTGCACCTGCTCCTTGCCCTGGTAGCCGGAGAGCAGCTGGATGACCTGCTGGCGAACGCGGTTGAGGTCCGCACCGAGCTTGACGAGCACCTGGGCAGCGACGCCTTCACCCTCGCGGATGAGGCCGAGCAGGATGTGCTCCGTGCCGATGTAGTTGTGGCCGAGCTGCAGCGCCTCGCGCAGGCTCAGCTCGAGCACCTTCTTGGCGCGCGGGGTGAACGGGATGTGCCCGGTGGGCTGCTGCTGGCCCTGGCCGATGATGTCCTGCACCTGCTCGCGCACGGCATCCAGCGAGATCCCGAGCGATTCGAGCGCCTTGGCGGCGACCCCCTCGCCCTCGTGGATCAGGCCGAGCAGGATGTGCTCCGTGCCGATGTAGTTGTGGTTGAGCATCTTGGCCTCTTCCTGGGCCAGGACAACCACGCGACGGGCACGATCGGTGAATCTCTCGAACATCTCACATCTCCTCGGGCACCGCGCAGGTGTGGGTGCCGTTACAAAGAGAGTAACGAGGGGAGGCTGCGGATACTGCCCCTGTTCGCCATCGGCGTTATGCCCGCTTCCCCCTCCGTTGACTCGGGTCATTCTGCGGCCTGCGGTGGAGTCCGACCCGCAGAATGACCCGAGTCAACGGATGTGTGGGCGAGTGGGGAGGCGGGGAGGCGCGCGCTGCCCGGTTACGGGGTGGCGAAGGCCAGGCAGATGCCGGCGGCCGCGTCGGCGGGGAGCGGGATTCCGGCATCCGCGAGGTCGGCGACGAGCTTGTGGTCGGATGCGGTCGGCGGGTTCACGTCCGCGCAGTCGCCGACGTGGAAGTTGGCGTCGCTGAAGGAGTCGTCACCGTAGCCCTGAACGGCGACCTGGAAGGCCGGCAGCCCGGTGGCGAGCGCCCCGCGCGCCATGCTGAGCGTGAGTTGCCAGGTCGCGTCGGCATCCACCTCGGTGCCCGGCGCGTTCGCGACCAGGGCGAACCGCGGCGGGAACGAGCGCCGGCTGTCGGACAGCACCGTATAGAACCCCGGCGGCGTCTCCTGTACCGAGTCGTCGAGCAGGTTGGTGACGGCCGCCATGGCCGCCATGAAGGTCAGGATGCTGCGCTCCGGGAGCGGGCCGAGCCAGTCGGCGTAGCCGAGGATCCCCGGCAGCCGCCACATCGTGGCGGTGCCCGCGGGTGGCACAGTCGCCGCGATGTCGTCGTAGTGTTCGGCGAGCGTCGCAACCGTCGCATCCGTCTGCGTCGACAGGATGCGCTGCAACGCTCCCGCGCGGTCTGCGCCGAGGGTCATGGTGAGGCCGGTGCCGACGACGGACTGGATCTCACCCCAATACGCGAGTTCGGCGGCATAGTCGACGGGCGTGCGCTCGAAGGAGGTCTGGCGGATACCGGCATCGCCGGCCTGCACCGAGAACTCGCGGTCGAACGGTTGCAGGTCCGGGCCGCGCAGCACGTCGTCGATCCGGGTCGCGACCTCGCCGATCGTGCTGGCCGGCACCCCGTCCCGGAGTGCGACGGTCACACTGGCCGTCCGGTAGATCGGCACGACGCTGGACTCGGCCGACTCCACGCCGTCACGGGCGCGCAGCTCATCGGTGAGTTCCGTGAGCACCTGGTGCGCGACGATGCCCTCCTGCACCTGCCCGACGACGTCTTCCCCGTCATGCCACAGCGAGCATCCGGAGAGCACGACGGCCAGAACGGCCGCTGTCGCCGAAGCACCGAGAAGCCTTCGCATCCGAACCCCCGCTCACCACGTTAGCGACTCACCGGGAAAGCTGGGAGCCTGCTGGGAGCACGAGGCCTCGATCCACGAGCGGTGAGTAGCCTATGGCCGGAGGCGATCATGGACGACAGGATGCAGGAGCCCGACGCTGAAGGCGACGCCGACGCTACGCCGACGAAGCCGTTGCCCGATGCATCACGGAATCCGGCGGGACCGGATGCCCCGACTGAGCCGTACGATCCGTCGGCGCCGAACGATCGGCTCGCGCCAAACGAGGCAGCGGCCACGGGCCCCACCGAGCCGCTCTTCCCCTACGTGCCGATCGCCGGGAGCGAAGCGGATGCCAACATGGCTCCCGCATTCGCCGCGCCGCCGGCCCGATCGCGCAGGGCCGTACTGCCCTGGATCCTCGGGGCCCTCGCGCTCATACTCCTCGTCGCGCTTCTCCTGGTTCTGCTGCGCCTCGTCCCCACTGCGGCACCTTTGCCGACGAACAGCCCTTCGCCGACAATATCCGAGACCCCCGCCGCACCGACGGAGCAGCCCAGCGACGAGCCGGCCGCCCCGTCGGAGAGTCCGTCACCCGAGCCCGAGCCTGAGCCTGAGCCGACTCTGAGCATTCCCCCCATCCCGACCCCGTCGCCGGAGCCGTCGGACTCGGCCGATCCGGAGCCGACCCCTTCGCCCTGACCATCGTCAACCTCTCGGTGCTCAAGAACGACCGGGCCCGCGCCATCCGGTTCTCGACGCTGCGGGCGATCTGTGACGCACTCGGATGCGAAGTCGGCGACCTGCTCGTGCTGGCGCCCGGCGACTGAACCTCGAGGGCCACTCAGCCCAACTCGCCCGCGGCGATGAGCCCGTCGAGGCGGTTGAAGTTCTCGTCCATGCCACCGTCCATGTCGGCGAGCATTCCGTCGCGGTCCTCGAGCGTCGGGAAGACGGAGAGCCCCGTCAGGCGGCTGCGGCCGGCGTCGAGGTCGGCGAACTCCAGGATCTCGAGGTTCGGATGCCCCGGGTTGCCCTCGAACTCCCACGTCTGCACGAGGCGGCTCGGCTTGGTCACTTCGTGGAATGTCCCGTGGAAGGCCCACTCCCCGTTACCGCTGCCGGAGACGACGACGTAGCTCCAGCATCCGCCGGTCCTCGCATCCCACTCGCGCATCCGCACGTGCGTGCCGACCGGGCCGATCCACTTGCCGATGAGGTCCTCCTCGGTGTGCGCGCGGAAGACGAGAGCGGCGGGCGCCTCGAACTCGCGAGTGAAGGCGATGGTGAGTTCCCCGGGGAGGGCGGCCACGGTGCGCTTGCTGGTCATTCAGGACTCCTTGAGTTCTTCGAGGACGGCATCCAGCCGCTCGTATCGCGATTCGAGGCGCAGTCGGTGCGCTTCGAGCCAATCGGCGGTGCGGATGAGGGATGCCGCCTCGAGGCGCACGGGGCGCGACTGGGCGACCCGGCTCCGCGAGACGACGCCGGCGGCCTCGAGCACTTTGATGTGCCGCGACACCGCCTGCAGCGAGATCGGGAACAGCGCGGCCAACTCGTTGACCGTCGCATCCCCCTCGGCGAGCCGCTCGACGATCAACTGCCGAACCGGGTCGCCGAGGGCTGCGAACGTCTCGACGAGTTCGAGCTGTGCCAGCATCCTTCACCTTATTCTACCTTTTGGTTGAATAACTCTACGACCGGGCGGCCTCCTGCGCAACCCGCTTCGCCGCGGTACCTGTCCCAAATGAAGGCAATCTGGCGGTCAGGTGCCGAACAGGCCCGTCGCTGCGGTACCCGACCTGCGCGACTGCCTTCATTTGGGACAGAGTGCGGCGGGTTAGCATGCCGGTATGAGCAACCTCGAGGTCGAGCCGCAGGAACTCGTCTGCGAGGCGGATGCCGTCCCGGCCGGCCGGGTCGAGTTGCTCGAGCCCCGCGACGTTCCACTCGGCGGCCCCCGCGCCATGACCGTGCGCCGCACCCTCCCGCAGCGCGGCCGCTCCCTCATCGGCGCGTGGTGCTTCGCCGACCATTACGGGCCGGATGATGTGGCCGCGACGGGCGGGATGGTCGTGCCCCCGCATCCGCACACCGGCCTGCAAACGGTGAGCTGGCTCTTCGCGGGCGAGATCGAGCACCGGGACTCGACCGGAGCGCACGCCATGGTGCGCCCTGGCGAACTCAACCTCATGACGGCGGGGGCCGGCATCCAGCACTCGGAGGTGTCGGTTTCGACCCTTCGAGGGCCTCAGGGGGGTCCAAGCTCAACCGGAGAAGGGTCCGGGATGCTGCACGGCGTGCAGTTGTGGACCGCACTGCCCGAAGCCGATCGCCACCGCGCGCCGATGTTCGAGCGCTTCGTCCCCGAGGTCTTCGACCACGAGGGGGCGAGCGTGAGCGTCTTCCTGGGGAGCCTGCTCGGGCGCACGTCCACCGCGAGCGCCTTCACGCCCATCGTCGGCGCACAGTTCGACCTGCCGGCGAACACCACGGTCACCGTGCCGGTCGACGCCGGGTTCGAGCATGGCGTGCTCGTCGACACCGGCACGGTCACGCTCGATGGAGTCACGATCCCGGCCGCGCACATCGGCTACCGTGCGCCGGGTGCGACGCAGCTCACGATCGCGAGCGGCGAGGAGGCGGCGCGCATCCTGCTGCTCGGCGGCGAACCGTTCGCTGAAGCCATCGTCATGTGGTGGAACTTCGTCGGCCGCAGCCACGACGAGATCGTCGAGTCGCGCACCCGGTGGATGGCCGAGGTGATCGACGGCGCCGATCCGGATGGGCGCTTCGGCCGGGTGGCCGGCTACGACGGCCGTGCGCTCCCGGCGCCGGAGATGCCGAACCTGCGGCTCAGGCCGCGAATCTAAAGCTGTTCGGCCGGCGGCAGCCCGCGCTTCGCGCGCTCCTCGGCCTCGATCTCGGCGTAGACCTTGCGCTCGGTGCGGTCGGAGTGGATGATCGCGCGCATGACCAGCCAGAAGATGAGACCGACGAGGATGGTCGGCACGACCGAGTAGATCGCGTTCGCCCAGAAATCTTGAAGCACGGTTCCTACGCTACTTCACCAGCGGGAACGGTACTCACTTGACCAGCGGGAACAGGATCGTCTCACGAATGCCCAGCCCGGTGACCGCCATGAGCAGCCGGTCGATCCCCATCCCCATCCCGCCGCTCGGCGGCATCCCGTGCTCGAGCGCGGCGAGGAACTCCTCGTCGAGCCGCATCGCCTCGACATCGCCCTTCGCGGCGAGCGCCGCCTGCTCGACGAAACGCTCGCGCTGGATCACCGGGTCGACGAGCTCGGAGTATCCGGTCGCCAGCTCGAACCCGCGGATGTACAGGTCCCACTTCTCGACGAGCCCCGGCTTCGACCGGTGGTCGCGCACGAGGGGCGAGGTCTCGACGGGGAAGTCGGCGACGAAGGTGGGCCGCTCGAGCTTCGACTTCACGAAGTGCTCCCACAACTCCTCGACGAGCTTGCCGGCGGTCGGATGCTGCACCTCCAGCTCGAGGCGGTCGGCGACATCCTGCAGCTCGTCCTTCGAGGTTTCGGGCGTGATCGGGATTCCGGATGCCTCGCTCAGCGACTCGTACATCGACAGCCAGTCCCACTCGCCGCCGAGGTCGTACTCGGTGCCATCCGCCCAGGTGACGACGTGGGAGCCGGCGACGGCGAGCGCCGCGTTCTGCACGAGCTCCTGGGTGAGCTCCGCCATCTGGTTGTAGTTGCCGTACGCCTGGTACGCCTCGAGCATCGCGAACTCGGGGCTGTGCGTCGAGTCGGCGCCCTCGTTGCGGAAGTTCCGGTTGATCTCATACACCCGCTCGAGCCCGCCGACGACGGCGCGCTTGAGGAACAGCTCTGGCGCGATCCGCAGGAACAGCTCGGTGTCGAAGGCGTTGCTGTGCGTCACGAACGGGCGGGCGCTCGCCCCGCCGTGCATGGTCTGCAGCATGGGCGTCTCCACCTCGAGATAACCGTGCGCGGTGAAGGTGGCGCGCAGCGAGGCGTTGACGGATGCCCTGGCCCGCACGGTGTCCCGCGCGGCGGCCCTCGAGATGAGGTCGAGGTAGCGCTGGCGCACCCGCGTCTCCTCGCTCAGCTCGGAGTGCAGGTTCGGCAGGGGACGGATGGCCTTGGCCGCGATCCGCCACTCCTTCGCGAGGATCGACAGCTCGCCGCGCCTGCTTGAGATCACTTCACCGGAAACGAAGACATGGTCGCCGAGGTCGACGAGCTCCTTCCACTCCTCGAGAGAGGCCTCACCCACCTCCGCGAGAGAGACCATCGCCTGGATGCGCGAGCCGTCACCCGACTGCAGCGCCGCGAAACACAGTTTGCCGGTGTTGCGCAGGTGCACGACGCGGCCGGCGACGCCCACCGTGACGCCGGTCACGGCGTCCGCCTCGAGGTCGCCGTACTTCTCGCGCAGGGCGGGGATCGTATCGGTGACGGGGAGCTCGACCGGGTACGCCTCGGCGCCGGACGCGATGAGCCGCTCGCGCTTGCCGAGCCGCACGGCCTTCTGCTCGCTGACTTCGGCCTCGGTGAGTTCGGGGTCGGCGGGGTTCTCGGTCATCGGTGCGGTTCTCCTCAGGTCTCGGCAAGTTTACCGAGGGTCTTGGGGTGGGACGCGCGGGGGATGGGTGTTCCCTCCTCAGCTCAGACATTGGGAGGTTCCGACGGC
>NZ_BAABAE010000001.1:58568-322257 GCF_039537265.1 Leifsonella bigeumensis
CCGGGAACACCCATCCCCCGCGCTCACTTGCCGATCCCCGTTCCCTGAGGAGGGCGCAACCCGTCACGAAGGGAACCGACCGGTGACTGAGGAGCCCTTAGTGACGCCGCCTGCGGCGGCTCCTCAGGGAGCGGTTCAGCCGAGCTGCAGCATCCGGTTGTCGATGAGGCGGGTGGTGCCGACTCGGGCGGCGACGATCGCGGTGGTGGGGCCGCGGTAGTCGTCGGCGACGGGCAGGAACGTGGCCGGGTCGACGAGTTCGACGTAGTCCAGGTCGACGGCGGGTTCGGCATCCAGGACCTCGTGTGCGGCGGCGAGCGCGTTCGCCCGCGTCGTTGCGGATGCCGCTGCCGTGTTCAGCGCGCCCGAGAGCGCGAGCGCGGCCCGGTGCTGATCCGCGTCCAGGTAGCGGTTGCGCGAAGACAGCGCGAGCCCGCTCTCCTCCCGCACGGTCTCCACGACATCCACCGTGACCGGCACGTTCAGCTCGCGCACCATGCGCCGCACGAGGAACACCTGCTGGGCATCCTTCTGCCCGAACACGACCACGTCGGGCCGCACGATATTGAGCAGCTTCGCGACGACGGTGAGCATCCCGTCGAAGTGGCCAGGACGGCTCGCGCCCTCGAAGCGCGTACCGGCTTCCCCAGCGGTGACAAGAGTTTCGGATGCGCCGCCGGGGTAGAGCTCGGCGACCGACGGCGCGAAGACGACCACATCATCCGGAAGCTTTGCGACGTCGGAGTCGAGGTCGCGCGGGTAGCGGTCGAGGTCCTCGCCCTCGCCGAACTGCAGCGGGTTGACGAAGATGGAGACGACGACGGTGTCGGCGAGCTCGGCCGCCCGGGCCACGAGGGCGAGGTGCCCCTCGTGCAGGGCGCCCATCGTGGGGACGAACGCGATGCTGCCCGCGGTTTCGAGGCGCAGCCGCAGGCTCGCGATGGTTTCGATGACCTCGGTCATGCGGCCTCCCCTGTCACTCGTCGTCCGCCGCTCATCCTCTGGCGCCCATCCGTCACTCCTCGTGGTCGGGCAGCGGCTCGATCACCGGGATGGTGGCGTCGGCGAGCGCATTGTCCACGGTCGATCGTACGAGGGATGCGAGCACGGCGCCCGGCGACTCGACGCCGATCCCGTCGAGCAGGCCGATCGCCTGGCCGACAATCGCGGCCGAGAACCGGGTGGCCGTCTCGATGGCTTCGCCGTAGGCGGCGCGATCTTCTTCGGCGATGAGTACCGGCTCTGCGCCCAGTTCGACGGCGAGCGCCTGGCCGATCGGCTGCACCGGGGTCGGCGCGGTGACGGCGCAATACGACTCGCGCAGGCGAGCGAGGTCGACGCTCGTCCCGGTGAAGGCGAGGGCCGGATGCAGCGCGAGCGGGATCACGCCGGCGGCGGTCGCGGGGGCGAGCACGCCGGTCCCGAGGCCCGCGACCGTGTGGAGCACGAGCTGCCCGGCCTGCCAGGTGCCGGCGGCGGCAAGGCCTTCGACGAGGGACGCGAGCTCCTCCTCGGGCACCGCGAGGATCACGAGCTCACTGCGCTCGACGACCTGCGGCAGCGGCAGGATCGGCACACCGGACAGCATCGCCTCGGCGCGGTCGCGGCTCTCCTGCGACACGGCGGAGATCCCGACGATCGCATGCCCGGCCCCGGCGAGTGCGGCGCCGAGCACCGGACCGACGCGTCCAGCGCCGACGATGCCGACGCCGAGGCGGCCGGATGCCGCCCTCACGACAACCCCTTGCGGGTTGAGTAGTGGGGCGCAGCCAAGCGTGTAGAAAACCCCGACGAAATGCGGCAAGTTCGAGGTGCACGGCGCAAGGACCCTGAACTTGCCGCATCTCGCGCACGTTCTCCGATTCTGATTCGCTCCGGCGGGCCCAACCAACGGTCACTACTCATGCGGGCTGCTCCCCCGCGCGCCAGCGGTGCGTGGTGTCGCGCACGGCGGCCGAGACGGCGACGCTCGCGACATCCTCGAAGAAGCGGATGGCGGCATCCCGGTCGATGGCACCCAGGTCGGCGCTGATCGGCCCCGACACCGTGTGCAGGTGCACCGAGGCGAGGTCGAGCATCCGCAGCAACGGGCCCTGGTGCAGCGAGACGCTCTGCAGTCGCGGCTGCGGCACGATCACGAGCTGCCGCCAGATGGCGCCCTTGCGCAGCACGAGCGAGCCGGGCGTGATCGCGAACCCGTTGCGGCGCCACGAGAACCACCGCAGCACAGCCGCCCGCGACGGCGAGTTCGTGAACCCGTCATCCGGGCCGCCCTTCGACTCGAGACCGGACTCGATCACGCTGATCGCCCGGGAGGTGTCGGCCCTGACCGTCGCACTGAGCTCCGCCGGCACGCCATCCGTCGGCCCTCCGTACGCCAGCCTGCCATCCGCCGGCCCACCATCCGCCGATCCGGTGCCCGCCACCCCGACATCCGCCGACTGCGCGAGCAGCTCCGGCAGCAGAAGCTCGAGCACCTTGTGCACGTCGCCGCGGTCGCCGACCGGCAGGATCGTCGTGTTCGCCTCACCGCCCGCGCCCTTTGTGGAGGAGTGCCCGGCCCGGTTGACCTTGATCTCCCACCAGCCGGGGATGCGCCACAGCAGCGGCTGGCTCACCTCCACCGAGTGGATGCGCCCGGGCGGCAGCGTCTCGTTGCTCGTCGAGAGCAGGCCGAAGCCGACGCGGATGCCGTCCGGCGTTCCGGCGATGCTGTAGCGCAGCGATTTGGTGAACTTGCGCACGTAGTAGCTGCCGAAGCCGATCGCGCCGGGAACCACCCAGAACAGCGCGAAGACGTCGCCGGTCAGCGAGATCCAGACGATGCCGGCGGCGACCAGCACGATGAGCATGATCGTGCTGCCGCTCAGCGCGAGCGAGCCGATGAGCCGGCCGAGGTCGAGCTTGACGATCGACTCGGGCGGGGCGGCATCCGGGTCGAGCTCTGGGGCGAGAAACTCGCTGACCCGCCGGTCGATGACACGCTCCCCGACGACCTGCGCTGTCGGCGCGGCGGATGCGACCACGCTCTCTCCGCGCGCACCGGAGGCGAGCCGCAGGATCTCCCGGCGCAGCCCATCCGCCGAAGCAGAGCCGAGGTAGGAGAGCTGCACGTTGGCGTCCTGCCCGGCCTGGCTGATCTCGAGCTTGGCGGCGCCGAACAGCCGCGCGAAGAACGGTCGCACGATGTTGATGCCCTGGATGCGGTCCAGCCGCGCCTTGCGGTTGGTGCGGAACAGGATGCCGCTGCGCACCTCGACGACTTCTTCGGTGATGCGGAAGGTGTGCATCCGCCAGGAGAGGTAGAAGCCGACCACGAGCACGATGAGCAGGACCGCGACGGCGAGCAGTGCCCATCCGATGAGCCCGTGCCCGAGGATGTAGTCGACCGGGTCGCCCTCCTGCGGCAGGTGCGGGAGGAACAGGTCGAAGATGCGCTCACGCAGGTTGGCGACGACGACACCGAGGATGGCCAGGAGCGCGATGCCCCCCTTGAGCAGGGGCGATGCCGGATGCAGGCGGTGCCAGCCGCCGTCGGTGAGGGAGGTGCCGTGCCCTGGGGTGCCGGTCCCGGAAGCGCCGGCCCCGGATGACGACGTCGGCGGGAGCGGTGGCTGCGGGAGCGGCTCGCTCGTCACAGCCCCGCCCGGCGGGTCTCGGCGAGGGCGACGAGCCGGTCGCGCAGGTCGTCGGCATTCACTTCGGGCAGCCCGGGGATGGTGATTCCGGTCGAGGCGGCGGCGGTCACGAACTTGAGCTCGCTCAGCCCGAGCGCGCGCAACAGCGGTCCGCGGTTGATGTCGACGAGCTGCATCCGGCCGTAGGGCACGGCCACGAACCGCTGGAACAGGATGCCGCGGCGGAACAGCAGGTCGTCCTCGCGCAGCTGGTACCCGATCGCCTTGACCTGCCGCGGGATGAGCACGAGGGTGATGGCAGAGAGGACGGCGACGGCGATGAGCGCCCAGGTTGCGACCGGCCAACCGGTGAACGTGAACACCCAGGCCGCGACCAGGAACACGGCCGCGCCGATGACCGCCCCGATGTATTCGGCGACGATGTACTTCGGCGAGACCCGCTGCCAGACGGCCTCGGGAATCTCGAGTCGCTCTGCCATGTGGTTCCTTCGCGGTAGTGGTTGCGGCTCCGGCCCGGCGATCAGGCCCAGGGTCAGGGTCAGGCCCCGGATCAGGCCTTGACGGGTTCCTTGCCCGGGTCGTTCTCGTCGTCGCCGGGTGGGACCCGGCACATGTGCTCCGCGATGAGTCCTCCCGCGAGCAGCACTCCGGCCCCGAGGATCGCCGCGATCGCCTGCGTGACCGAGCCTACCCCGATCACCGATCTGGTCAGCAGGTACGCGAGCACCCCGATGCCGACCCCGGCGACGAGCGATCCGGTGAGGGCGCAGGCCTTCGCGAGCATGAGGATGCGCGTGGCATAGAACGGGTCGACCCTCGGCGCGGTCGTAGCCCGCGTCATCCGCCGGATGGGCACGGCCATGGTCACGACGATCCCGCCGATGACGGCGAGCGCGATGGCGAGGGTGATCGGCAGGTTGACGATCGGGCGGCCGTTCGCGACGAGCGCGAGTTCGACGAGGGAGCCGATGGCGGCCCCGACAACAGCGAGGACGATGAGGGTCGTGACCCTGGTGCGCTTCACCGGTCCAGCCCCTCGCTGAGCGGCGCCGCCGGGTACTCGGTCACCCGATCGGTGGTCGCTGCGAGCAGGTCGGCGACCCGGCCGCGCTGGCCGTCCGCCCCGCCGAGCACGGCATCCGGTTGCACCTGCAGCCACGGCGCGAGCACGAAGGCGCGCTGCCAGGCTCGCGGATGCGGCAGCGTGATCTCCTCGGTCGCCCGGGCGAGCCCG
This sequence comes from Leifsonella bigeumensis, assembly GCF_039537265.1. Classification (NCBI taxonomy): domain Bacteria; kingdom Bacillati; phylum Actinomycetota; class Actinomycetes; order Micrococcales; family Microbacteriaceae; genus Leifsonella; species Leifsonella bigeumensis. The sequence goes on from NZ_BAABAE010000001.1 coordinate 63,441, forward strand.
CCGAAGTCGATGAGGTCGAGGTCGATCGTGCGGTCCCCCCACACTTCTTCGCGCAGGCGCCCGAGGGTCGCCTCGATGCCGTGCAGCGCGCCGAGCAGCATCTCGGGGCTGAGCGCGGAGCGGGCCAGCACGACCGCGTTGAGGTAGCTCGGTGCGGTCTCGTCGACGCCGTGCGGCTTGAGCGCCGGCGTCTCGACGATCCCGGAGACGTCGGTCACGCGCACGCCCACGAGCGAGTCGATCGCGCGCACGGCGAGGCGCAGGAGTTGTTCGCGGTCGCCGAGGGCGCCATCCAGGTTGCTGCCGAGTGCGATCACGACCGGAAGCTCGACGCGCATCCGGCTCACGGGCGGCTCCTCGTGATGGTCACGGCGACGTCGTCGAACGGTACGGTGATCGGCGCGTGCGGTTTGTGCACGGTGACGGTCACGGATGCCGCGGCCGGGAACTCGAGGGCGACATCCGCGATCCGTTCGGCGAGGGTCTCGATGAGGTCGACCGGGTCGCGTTCGATCGCGGCGACGACCCGTTCGGCGAGGATGCCGTAGTGGAGCGTGTGCTCGAGGTCGTCGGTGCGCGCGGCCGCGGCGAAGTCGGTCTCGATGTCGAGGTCGACGACGAACTCCTGCCCGTCGCGGCGCTCGTGCTCGAACACGCCGTGGTGCCCGGTGCCCCTGAGCCCGGTGAGCGTGAGGCGGTCGGCGGTCACCTTCGGGACCTCCTCGGCCCGGCGCCGGCAGACCCTGCCCCATTCGGCCCGGGGCCAGCAGGCCCGGCCCCGCTCGGCCCGGCCCCGAGCGCGCGCGGCGCGGGGGCGCGGCCGGCGTTCAGGGCCTCCCAGACCTCGAGGGCGGCGAGGGTTCCGGCGACGTCGTGCACGCGAACCCCCCAGACCCCGGATTCGGCGGCGAGCGCGCTGATCGTCGCGGTGGCCGGGTCGCGGTCGCTCGTTGGTGCGCCCTCGGGCAGCAGTTCGCCGAGGAACCTCTTGCGTGAGGCGCCGATGAGCACGCGATGGCCGAGCGTCTCGAGTTCCCGCAGCCGGCCGAGCAGCTGCCAGTTGTGCTGCGCGTTCTTGGCGAAACCGAGGCCGGGGTCGAGGATGATCCGGTCGGGACGCACGCCGGCGACGATGAGTTCGGCGACGCGGTGCTTGAGTTCGTTGCGAACGTCGCGAACGACATCCGTGTAGACGGCGAGGTCGTCCATCTTCGCGCTGTGGCCGCGCCAGTGCATGGCGACGTAGTCGATGCCGCTCTCGGCGATGAGACGTGGCATCCCGCGGTCGGCGAGGCCGCCGGAGACGTCGTTGACGAGAACGGCGCCGATGTCGATCGCGGCGGCGGCGGTCGCCGAGTTCATAGTGTCGATGCTGACCGGGATGTCGCGGGCGACGAGTTCCCGGATGACCGGCAGCACGCGCGCCTGCTCCTTGTCGACGGGCAGGCGTTCTGCCCCGGGCCGGGTCGACTCCCCGCCGACGTCGATGATGTTGGCCCCGGCCGCGACGAGTTCGACCGCGTGGTCGACCGCGTCGTCGAAGTTGCTGTAGAGGCCGCCATCGCTGAACGAGTCGGGCGTGACGTTGAGGATGCCCATGATGGCGGGGCGGGCGGCTCCGATCGGGTTCTGTGCCCTGCGCGAGTTAGCCATGGTGCCCTCCGTCCTGTCCAGGATCAGCGTTCGCGACGCCGATGAGCGCCATGACCTCGGCCCGTTCGACCGGGTCGGCGAGCGCTCCGCGCGAGGCGAGAGTCACGGTCGTGCTCCTGGTCTGGCGCGCGCCGCGGGCAGTCACGCATCCGTGGGTCGCCTCCAGCACCACGAGCACGCCGAGCGCGTCCAGCCCGGTCTCGATCGCATCCGCGACCTGTTCGGTGAGGCGCTCCTGCAACTGCGGGCGTGCGGCGAGGGTTTCGACCACGGCAGGAAGTTTACCGAGGCCGACGACTCGCTCGCGAGGGAGGTAGGCGACGTGGGCGACCCCGAGGAAGGGCAGCAGGTGGTGTTCGCACATCGAGCGGAAGTCGATGCCCTTCACGATCACGAGCTCGCCCTCGCGGTGACGGGCGTCTGTGCGCAGTTCGGTGGCGGGGCGCAGTTCGGTGGCGGGGCGCAGTTCGGTGGCGGGGCGCAGTTCGGTGACGGGGAGCAGTTCGGTGTCCGCCAGGTGCGTGAGCGGGTCGACGCCGACGCCGGAGAACAACTCCGCGTAGGAATCGGCCACGCGGTCAGGGGTGTCGAGCAGGCCCGGGCGTGTCGGGTCCTCGCCGATCGCGGCGAGCAACTCGGTGACGGCGGCGCGGATGCGTGCCGCGTCGATGCTCACGGTGTCCCGCTACGCCGTCGCGATTCCGGGCGCCTTGCGGCGCGGGGCGCGCTTGGGCTTGTCCGGCGTCGAGCCCACGCCGCCGTCGACGACGCCCTCATCGATCGGTGCCTTCACCGGCAGTGCAACCGGGGGCCGCTTCGATACCGGCCGGTCGGAGCTGGAGAGCCACTGCGGGCGCTCGGGCAGCTTCTTGACCTTGGCGAAGATCTCGGCGAGCTGCAGGTGGTCGAGGGTCTCCTTCTCGAGCAGCTCTGTCGCGAGGTTGTCGAGCACGTCGCGGTTGTCGTTGAGCACCTTCCAGGCCTCGTCGTGGGCCTGCTCGATGAGCTTGCGCACTTCGACGTCCACCTTCTCGGCGAGGTTCTCCGAGTAGTCGCGCTGGTGTCCCATGTCGCGGCCGAGGAAGACTTCGCCGCTGGACTGTCCGAGCTTGATCGCGCCGACATCCGAGCTCATGCCGTATTCGGTGACCATCTTGCGGGCGATCGCGGTGGCCTTCTCGATGTCGTTGGAGGCGCCGGTCGTCGGGTCGTGGAAGACGATCTCTTCGGCGACGCGGCCCCCCATGGCGTAGGCGAGCTGGTCGAGGAGTTCGTTGCGGGTGACCGAGTAGCGGTCCTCGAGCGGGAGCACCATGGTGTAGCCGAGGGCGCGGCCGCGCGGGAGGATCGTGACCTTGGTGACCGGGTCGGTGTGGCGCATGGATGCCGCGGCGAGCGCGTGTCCGCCCTCGTGGTAGGCGGTGATGAGCTTCTCCTGGTCGCGCATGACGCGGGTGCGACGCTGCGGGCCGGCCATGACGCGGTCGACGGCCTCATCCAGGGCGCGGTTGTCGATGAGCTGGGCGTTGGAGCGGGCGGTCAGGAGGGCGGCCTCGTTGAGTACGTTGGCGAGGTCGGCGCCGGTGAAGCCGGGGGTCTTGCGGGCGAGCACTTCGAGGTCGACGCCCTTGGCCATCGGCTTGCCCTTGGAGTGGACTTCGAGGATCTTCTGGCGGCCGAGGAGGTCGGGTGCGTCGACGCCGATCTGGCGGTCGAAGCGGCCGGGACGCAGGAGGGCCGGGTCGAGGATGTCGGGACGGTTGGTCGCGGCGATGAGGATGACGTTGGTCTTGACGTCGAACCCGTCCATCTCGACGAGGAGCTGGTTGAGGGTCTGCTCGCGCTCGTCATGACCGCCGCCCATGCCGGCGCCGCGGTGGCGGCCGACGGCGTCGATCTCGTCGACGAAGATGATGGCGGGGGCATTCTCCTTCGCCTGTTGGAAGAGGTCGCGCACGCGGCTCGCGCCGACGCCCACGAACATCTCCACGAAATCCGAGCCGGAGATGGAGTAGAAGGGGACGCCCGCCTCGCCGGCGACCGCGCGGGCGAGGAGCGTCTTGCCGGTTCCGGGGGGGCCGTAGAGGAGCACGCCCTTGGGGATGCGTGCGCCGACGGCCTGGAACTTGGTGGGGTCTTTCAGGAAGTCTTTGATCTCGTGGAGTTCTTCGACGGCTTCGTCGGCGCCGGCGACATCGTCGAAGGTGACTTTGGGGCTCTCTTTGGAGATGAGCTTGGCCTTCGATTTGCCGAACTGCATGATCTTGTTACCGCCGCCCTGCATGCTGGAGAGCAGGAACCAGAAGACGACGCCGATGATGAGGAACGGGATGATGAGGCCGAGCATGGACGTGAACCAGTTGCCCTTGTCGACCTGGTCGTCGAACTTCTTGAGGTCGGCGTTGTTGACGGCGGTGACGACTTCGGCGCCGCGCGGGGCGGCGTAGTAGAACTGCACCTGGGTGCCCTCGGAGCCGGCCTTCTTGAGCACGAGGTCGACGCGCTGTTCGGCGTCGACGATGGTGGCGGACTCGACCTTACTCGTGGAGAGCAGCTCGAGGCCCTGCTGGGTGGTGATCTCCCGGAATCCGGAGCTGGTCAGCAGGCTGAAGCCCACGGACACGACGATGATCGCGAGCACGATGTAGAGGAACGGGCCGCGAAGAAAACGCTTGAAGTCCATGAGCGATCCGGGCGATGGTCCCGGCACCTTTCTGCTGTCAAGGGTACCGGAGCGTTCCTAGGCGCCCGCTCAGTGTTTGCCGACGGCGTAACCCCCACTTCTCCGGTCGAGCTTGTCGAGACCCCGCCCGCCCTACCCAGGTCGAGCCCAAACTTCTCCGGTCGAGCTTGTCGAGACCCCGCCCGCCCTACCCAGGTCGAGCCCAAACTTCTCCGGTCGAGCTTGTCGAGACCCCGCCCGCCCTACCCCAGCATCAACTCCCCCGGCGCCGGAAACCCCAGCTCCCAAACATCCGCCCCACTCCCCACCGCAGACGCGCTCCCCCACTCATCAGCAATCACGACGACCCGCGAGGTATTGACCTCGCTGATCCTCACCGGCCGCTCACTCCCGTCAGGCAGCCGCAGCCGGTGCCGCGCCGCAAGAAACCCGATCCCACGCGCCTCGAGCACTTCTTCGGCGGCAACCCAGTCGAGCACCCCGTCGCCGACTGGCCGCCCCAGGATGTCGTATGCCCGAAACCCGTCGCCGTCCGGCGCGATCCACCCCACGAGTTCGCGGTCGCCCTCGCGCCGGTGCTCGACCCAGTCTCCAGGAAGCATTGGGGAACCGTACCTCACCTATGAGCGCGTGACACCACCTCCAAAGCTATTCGGTCAGCGAGCCTCGGGTCTGGTGCAGGGTTGGGTGACAAGTGATCTTTAGGGATTCGTCCCTCGGGGAGGATGTCATTATGCCAGGACGGGCTCAGCCGACGAGATTTACCAGCTGCGCAGTGAGTGCTGCTTCAGGAACCGCTCTACTTTGGGAGAACGGACGAACCCGGCCGGCGCTTCACTTACGCGGCCACATCTTCGCTCAAACGGTTCCGCGGTTCTAGTCCGTTCGAGACTCGATCTCGGCGTCAGACAGCGGTTCGAATTCGGTGTCGACGAAATTCTGGTACTCGATGACGAGGTCACGGTCTTGCTCAGTCTTGTACTTGACCGCTTGGTCGTTGTTGAGCTTGCGATGATCGGTAAACTCACTCTTGAGCGATTTCTTTAGGGGGCCTTGGAACCGGCCCTTGTTGTCGTAGGAACCACGCTCGAACCTAACTGTCGTAGTCGCGTAGCGGTTGTAGAACGGCTCTGACCACATAAGCAGTCTCCAGAAGACCCATTCCTTCGGAATGAGGAGGATCTGGTGCGGGGCCACATACGGTAAGTGCGCCATAACTGGTCGCCACTGCTTGGTGGTCGGATCGTACATTGGAACAGACTCAATTGTGGCGCCCGCAGCGAGCCCAGGATACCGGCGCATCATCTCGTTAGTGAAGTCCACCAAGACACCGAAGATAATTCGCGTTGTCAAATCTGAGATCAGATCTGGACCGACCCTCTCTAAAAACACTGGAAGATGTTCCAATCGGGTTAGGGCATCGCTTTGCGCTGCGGGGTTCGCACCAAGTTCGTCCCAAAGCTCACCTGCAAGTCCGGAGCCAATGGCCTTTCCGCCAATGCCACGCGCAGACACTCCGAGCCTCGTTTGATTGGGCTCATGGAGGTACTGCAGAAGCGCCAGCCCTTTCGCATGATCGGCGGGCAACGAGCTTTTCCTCAAGAGCAAGACCTCGGTGAAGAAATCAACTAGTTGCGTATGAGCCCGTCTGGACCATGAGTCAGTCCCGTTCCGAATGGCACTTGGATCCAAATACAGAGCGTTATCTCGCTCTACATGAATATTGACGAATGGTACCGGCGTGGTGAGGCCGTACTTGTCTGTGACTCGCATGCTCGCCTCCTGTTAATATGAGAACTCTTCTCTAGAGTAATGAGCGCCGCCGATAAACACGATGCCCCTGGAAGTTGCAGGTCTATTGCCATCTAGAGTCCTCCACAACTGCGCACCCCGACGGCTCGCAATCAATCCCGCCTAGTTGGCAATCCGCTGGGCAATTTCCTTCCGGGGATGAAGCATGGGCCCCGTTAGGTTCTATGCAAGGATCGCAATGACACACTGCGCCCGGTGCGCTAGCGTGACCACCATGATTGACCATGCTCTCCTCGATACACTCCGGGCGTTCGTTGCAGAGCGAGACTGGGACCAATTCCACTCCCCCGAAAATTTAGCCAAGAGCATCGTCATCGAGGCAGGGGAACTACTCGAGTGCTACCAGTGGAGTACGGACGCCGACGAAGATCGAGTACGAGACGAGCTTGCGGACGTACTCACTTACGCACTCCATCTCGCGAACAAGATAGGCGCCGACCCGAACCAGCTCGTGCTCGACAAGCTCGAACTGACGCGCAAGAAGTACCCGATCGACAAGTCCCGAGGCAGCAGTGTGAAGTATGACCGGCTTTGAGATCCGGCGAGTGGCTTTTGAGAAGCACGCTGTACGCGAGTGGGGCAAGAAGGACCAACGACACCGCAACTGGCCCGTTGTCTACGTGATCGACGCGGCGGGCAAACGCCGACAGACAAAGAAGTTTGTCGATGTGTACGTGGGAGAAACGGTCAATGCGGAGTCCCGCATACTTCAACATCTCGGAACCCCCGGCAAACGGCAGCTCTCCACCGTGCATGTCGTACTGGACGATACCTACAACAAATCGGCCTGTCTGGATCTTGAATCCCACCTCGTGCGACTCCTTGCAGGCGACGGCACGTATCGAGTCCTTAACGGTAATGACGGTGTCATTGACGCCGACTATTACGACCGCGACACCTACCGCGAATCCTTTCGCGACGTATTCGAACGACTCCGCGATGAGGGCATCTTCACGAGGAGCATCCCGGAGATAGAGAACAGTGACTGTTCAAACTGTCACCATTCAAAGCGTTGACTATCGACCAGGCCGTCGCTGTGGAAGACATCCTCGAAGGACTCTTTCGCGATCTTGACGGAGAGGTTCACGGCACAACGGTGATTCAGGGTGAACCGGGAACGGGTAAGACCGTCATCGCAACATATTTGCTCAAACTTCTTGCCGACATCGCGAAATCCAAACCGGACGACGAACAGGATGCGGACTCGATTTTCTCCGATTACTTCACCGACGGATATCGCGAGCTTCTCAAGAATTTCACATTCGGCCTGGTCGTCCCACAGCAATCACTTCGTAAGACTCTCCAGCAAGTATTCACTCGCACGCCAGGGCTCAGCCCAGCGCAGGTGCTCACACCATTTCAGGTCGGTGAATCGGATGTCAGCTGGGATCTACTGATCGTGGACGAGGCGCATCGCCTCAACCTGCGAGCGAATCAGTCATCCGGAAGCCTCAATCGCAAATTCATCGACATTAATGAGAAGCTCTACGGCGTCGACGATCAAAGCAAGACCCAGCTTGATTGGATACGTTCCCGCAGCAGCAATCAGATACTGCTGCTCGACCCGATGCAGAGCGTGCGGCCGGCCGACTTGCCGACTCAGTTCGTGCACGCCCTCATCGATGGGGCCAAATCCGCCAAGCGCTACTACCCCCTCACGACGCAGATGCGCGTCAAGGCTGGCGAGGACTACGTCGGATATGTCCGTAACGTTCTGCGTCCCGGTTCTACAGACGATGGACTGATGGCCGTGGAGCCGCGCAAGTTTCATGAATATGACATCCGATTTTTCGATGATCTGGGTGAGATGCATGACGCCATTCGCGCGCGCGACGCCGAATTCGGGCTTGCTCGACTCGTTGCCGGATACGCATGGGAGTGGAAAAGCAAAAAGGACAAGAGCGCAAACGACATCGAACTCGACGGCCAAAGTCTGCAATGGAATCGCACCGACAAGGATTGGATCAACTCGCCCACTTCACTTGACGAAGTGGGCTCGATTCATACCGTGCAGGGCTACGACCTCAACTATGCCGGGGTGATCATTGGCAACGACCTCCGATACGACCGCGAGGCTGGCCGCCTCCGGGTAGATCTCGATCAGTATTTCGATACCAAAGGCAAAGAGAACAACCCGAAATTGGGAAAGACTTACAGTGACGAAGACATCCTGCGCTTTGTCACGAACGTGTACACGGTGCTGCTCACGCGAGGAATCCAAGGAACATATTTGTACGTGTGTGACCCCGACCTTCGCGAAAGGTTGCGTCCGTTCTTCGGATAGACAACGCAGCTCCAGCGCCACTGAAGGCTTCGCCCTGGCGCTCAGCCAAGACCCTCGGCCATCGCGAGGATTATGCCCGCCGCCGTTAGGCGACCCGGAACCGCACAGCCAAGAGCTCGGCCACCGCAGCCACGTCAACTTGGCCAGCTGCAGACTCCTTCAGCCGACCCGCAAGCTTCTTCGGCCAGAGCACCTCGACGCCGTTAACACGGAACGGGCCAGCAAGAAGCGGCCAGTCCGATTCGACGAAGCACAGGATGCCGCGCACCGGCACATCCGGCACCACCTCGCGCACGCGCTCGATCTGCCACAACACGCCATCGACAAGCTTCGACCTATCGCGCCCACCCACGATGAGCTTCTCGACCCTCGGGCGCAGAAACCCGCCCTCGACCCTCAGGCTCGGGGCCCCCGAATACTTCTTCGCGTCGATCACCCACACACCCGACGGGGTGACCGCCAGGTGGTCAATGTTCGCCTTGGTACGCGGGATGCGGCGATCATGCAGAACCCGGATGCTGTCCGACGCGATACTGTCGAGCCGCGCCCCCACGCGCGCCTCACCGTCGGCACCCGTGCTCCAGACGCGCGTGCTCGTGCGCTCCGGCGTCAGGGCGACGGCGATGTTGCCGAAGCGGCCCCAGTTCGCGCGGATCTTGGCCTCATCCTTCGCCTTTCGGCGGTCGTACTCGCGGCGCGCCGAAGCTCCCGCCGAGCTATCACCATTGGTCATGAGCGAGCCCTCGATTCGACACTCTGTCAACTATCTATTGGGCCTACCCTGCCAGTCAGGGGGATGCTGGGGTAGCCCGTCATCTGGGGGCACTTGGGGCTTGGTTTCGATACGCCGCCTCCGAGCGTCGAGACGACGCTCGGCGCTGGCGGCGCGTGAGGGCCAGAAATGGCCCTCACCGCTTTGCGCCGCGCGCTACTCAATCAGCGGGTGACGGGATGCGAAGTGCAGCGGCAGGTCAGCCGAGCTCCTCCGCCAGCGCGAGGATGATGCCCGCCGGCCCGCGGAGGTAGCAAAGGCGGTAGATGTTCTCGTACTGCGCCACCTCGCCGAGGACTTCGGCGCCGTGCGGGCGCAGGCGCGCGAGAGTGTCGTCGATGTCGTCCACGGCGAACATGACGCGGTGCAGGCCGAGCGTGTTCGACGGGATCGGCCACGGCTCGGGCGTGATCACCGCGGGGTGGCGGTAGACGCTCAGCTCGAGCCGACCGGGGGCATCCGGAATTCTCATCATCGCGATCTCGGTCACGACACCCTCGAGGCCGACGGTCTGGTCCGCCCAGGGGCCCTCGATCTCGGCTCGGCCCTCGAGCTCCATGCCGAGTTCGGTGAAGAAGGCGACCGCCGCATCCAGGTCGTCGACGACGATGGCGACGTTGTCCATGCGTTGGATTGCCATGGGAGTTGAGTGTAGGCCCGCTGGTTTCGATACGGCCGCTTTGCGGCCTACTCAACCTGCGGTAAGCGTAACCACCGAAGCCGGTTACGCGTAAACGTGCGGCGCGAGCACCCCGACACCGCGCAGGTTGCGGTAACGCTCGGCGTAGTCGAGACCGTAGCCGACCACGAACTTGTTCGGGATGTCGAAGCCCACGTACCGCACCGGCACGTCGACCTTCGCGGCATCCGGTTTGCGCAGCAGCGCGAGGATGTCGACGGATGCCGCCCCGCGGCTCTGCAGGTTCGCCAGCAGCCACGACAGGGTCAGGCCGGAGTCGATGATGTCCTCCACGATGAGCACGCGGCGGCCGGTCAGATCCGAATCGAGGTCCTTCAGGATGCGCACGACCCCCGACGACTGCGTGCCGGAGCCGTAGCTCGACACCGCCATCCAGTCCATGTTGATCGGCAGCTTGAGCTCGCGAGCGAGGTCCGCCATGACCATGACGGCGCCCTTCAGCACCCCGACGAGCAGCAGGCGCTCGCCCGCGTAATCCTTCTCGATCTCGCGGCTGAGTTCGGCGATGCGCTCGTGGATGGCGTCTTCGGTCAGGAGGATTTCTTCGAGGTCATCGGCGACATCGTCGAGTTTCATGCCCGTGGTGTTCCTTCGTTCGATGACCCGCGGCCCTGCCCACCGCCCGCGGCGGAGAACACGAGCAAGGCGCCCTGTCTCACCACTCTAATGCCCGGCAGATGCAGCTCGCCCTGCCCGTGCCAGTCCGTCACGAGCCTCGCCACCTCGAGCGTCTGCGCGCGGCTCAGCGACACCCCGAACTCGGATGCGACCGCCAACCGGATGATGCGCTGCCTCAGCGCTGCCGGGTTGTGCTCCAAACCCTTGACGCTGAGCGACAGGCCTGCCTCAGCGTGCTCGGCGAGCTCCTCGGCCTGCTCGTCGGCGAAGTGATCGAGGGCCTCGGAGTCCTCCCGTGACTGCTCTGCCGTGCGGGCGAGCGCCTCGGCGATGCCCGGGCCGAGCTCCGCCTCGAGCATCGGCAGGATCGTCTCTCGCACCCGCACCCGCGCGAACGCGGGGTCGCCGTTCTGCGGGTCGTGCCACGGCTCGAGCCCCGAGTCGACGCAGAACTGCAGGGTCGTCGCGCGGCGGATGCCGAGGAGGGGGCGGAGGTACGCGAACCGCGCATCCGGTGCCGTCGCGGACCCCTCTCCCTCACGATTGCGCCCGGACGCGGCGTTTGCCTCCTGGCGCGCGGGCGCATTCGCGGCGTCCGGGCGCAGATACCCGTCCCGGTCCGACCAACTCACCGGCGCCATCCCGCTCAGACTCGCGGACCCACTGCCCCGGGCGAGCCCGAGCAGCACCGTCTCGGCCTGGTCGTCGAGCGTGTGGCCGAGGAGCACGGCGGATGCGCCCAGCTCCACCGCCGCGTCGGCGAGCGCGGCGTACCGCGCCGTCCGCGCGGCAGCTTCCGGCCCGCCCTCGGCGCCGACCTCGACCCGACGCACCACGACAGGGTCGAGCCCCAGCTCGCGCGCCTGCTCCGCCGCCCGAGCCGCGACATCCGCCGACCCCGCCTGCAGCCCATGGTCGACGACGACCGCACCGGCGCGGAGTCCGGCCCGCGGCGCCTCGAACGCGGTGGCGGCCGCGAGCGCGAGGGAGTCCGGTCCGCCGCTCAGTGCCACGAGCACGAGCCCTTCGCCGGACGAGCCCAGCGACGCGAGCGCCCCACGCACAGCGCGGCGCACATCCGCGATGGCGGGCGACAATCTTGGGCGGGTGGTCATCCAGTAACGTTATTCCAGCAACCCGCTCGAAAGGACCCCATCCATGGCCTACTACGACGCCATCATCGAAATCCCGCGCGGGAGCCGCAACAAATACGAGGTCGACCACGAGACCGGCCGCGTGTTCCTCGACCGGGTGCTCTACACGAGCTTCGTCTACCCCGCCGACTACGGCTTCTTCGAGAACACGCTCGGCCTCGACGGCGACCCCGTCGACGTGCTCGTGCTGCTCGAGTACCCGCTCTTCCCCGGCGTCGGCCTCTCGGTGCGCCCGGTCGGCGTGTTCAGCATGACGGATGACGCCGGCTCCGACGCGAAAGTCATCGCCGTACCCGCCAAGGATCCGCGCTGGGACCACATTCAGGATGTCACCGACATCCCCGAGTTCACGCGCAAAGAGATCGAGCACTTCTTCGAACACTACAAGGACCTCGAGCCCGGCAAGTGGGTCAAGACCGAAGGCTGGGGCGACGTCGCCGAAGCCGAGGCGATCGTGGTCGCGGGGCTCGAGAAGCGCAAGGTCGAGGGCTAGCTTCTCCGATGGAGCGCTAGCTTCTCCGATTGAGCGCCAGCTTCTCCGATTGAGTTCGCCGAAATCGGGGTCTCGACAGGCTCGACCTGAGAAGGGGCGCCTCAGGTGAGGTTGATGCCGCGCGCCCGCATGAAGGGCTGAGGATCCACCGCGCTGTTATTGATGCGCACCTCGAAGTGGAGGTGGCATCCGGTCGCCGCCCCCGTGGCCCCCACGCGAGCGATCTGCTGGCCGACACCAACCGTCTGACCGACGTGCACGAGGATGCCGCCACTCACGATGTGCGCATATCCGGTGCGGATGTTGCTCTCATGCTGGAGGAGGATGAAGTACCCGTAGGTGCCGTACCACCCCGTGTAGACCACTTCGCCGGTATGGGCCGCATAGATGGGGCTGTTGCACGCGGCGCCGAGGTCGGTGCCGCGATGGAACGGGTTGACACCGCTGACCGGGGGAACACGCGCGCCGTAGGGGCTCGTCACGTGACCGGCTGACGGCCTCGCCCAGCCCTGCGAGCTGATCTCGACCGCCCCGCCGGCACCCCACCGCTCCTTGACGCCCTTGACGTACTCCGCCTCGGTGTGGACCCGGTTGCTCTGCAGGGTCGCGAGTTGCGCCTGGAGCCGACTGTTGTTGGCCTGCTGCTCCGAATAGGCCGCGGCAGCGGCCTCCGCCGCCTTCTGGGCCTTCAGCTGGGCCGCCTCGGCCGCGATCCTCAGCTCGTCGAGCGCCTTCCGCGCCACGTTGGCCTGGTCGGTGAGCGACTGGGCGGTGTTCTGCTGCTGTACCGCCTTGTCGTGCAGTCCCCTCGACTGCTCGTTGATCTTGCTCGCCATGCCGACCTGGGAGAGCACGTCGGATGCGTCGTCGCCGTTGAAGAACAGGGTCGCCGTGAGATCGTCGCCGCCGATGCGCGCGAGGCGGGCCATCATCTGACCGGCGCGCTTCTTGTACTCTTCGGCCTTCTCCTGGGCCTCATCCGCCTGACGCTGGTACTCCTGCGTCTTGCGGTCCTGCGCGTCGAAGGCTTCCACAGCCTTCTGGAACACCTCACCCAGCCGCTTCGCCTCTGCCTCGGTCGCATCCACCTTGTCCTGCAGCTGCTTGAGCAGCGCCTGCAGCCGGGCGATCTCGACCTTCTTCGCCTTGACGTCGTTCCTCGCCTTGAGCACGTCATTCCAGCTCGGGTAGTCGACCGCCCAGGCGGCGTCGTGCGACGGAGCCGCGACCGTGCCGGTGAACACCATGCTGAGGAGCGCGAGCGTGACGAAGAGTCGGTTGCGCCACCAGAGCGTGCGCGAGCCGGCTGAGTTGCCTGCGCCGCGCGCACGCACGCGGGCGGGTCCGCCCTGCGACTGCGTCATGTTTCCCCGGTTCCCTGGGCAGCGACCCCCAGGTCACGCCAGTAACATTGTTAACATCAGTCACAGTAACAAGGCTTGTGCCCGATGGCCAGCATTGACAAGCTTCAACTTTCACTTGAACCTACTCGCCGGCATCCGGATGGCGGGGAACCGCGCCGGTGCGCCGCATCCGCGCGTTTGGCAAAACCGGTGCTCGCCCTTATGCTTGATCGTCGGTAGCTAAGAAGGTTCCACACTTCCTGGCCCCATCGTTTAGTGGCCTAGGACACCGCCCTTTCACGGCGGCAGCACGGGTTCGAATCCCGTTGGGGTCACCAAACCGAAACTGAATAGCTAGGCCCTGTAGCGCAGTTGGTTAGCGCGCCGCCCTGTCACGGCGGAGGTCGCCGGTTCAAGTCCGGTCAGGGTCGCAAGGCACGGCCACTCTCGCCAGTGGCTGTGCCTTACCTCCCTCCGGGGAGGGCACGGCTCTGTAGCTCAGTTGGTAGAGCGCACGACTGAAAATCGTGAGGTCACCGGATCGACGCCGGTCGGAGCCACCGCCAGTTCTTCATCGTCGCGACGACGGGTTCACTTCTTCTTGCCGCCGACACCAGGCCGTGACGTGATCTGCCTCATCCAGTCCGCGACCTGCACCTCATCGACGTCATCGAGGGATGCGAGCTCGACTCCCCGCGTCGCCTTGCCCATCCCGATCGGCGTCACCGGCGGCACGGGGTCGAGCGTCGCGCCGTTCACGAACATGAGCTTGACATGGTCGGCAAAGGCGCCGCTGCTGAAACACCACCCGTCGCCCACCCCGTAGTAGGCCATACCCCCACTTGACCGAGCGCTCGAGCCCCACGTCCGATCCTTGCCTTTGCCGACATCCGAGTTGGCCATGACGAATGGTAGCCCCGGATGAGGGTGCAGAAGGAGGGTGGGCATGGCCCAGCGGCTCAGGGCCCCAGCGGCTCAGGCGCCGAGCTGGCCCCGGCGCCGGGTGAGGTGCGCGACCTCAGCCGTGTTGCCGGCCAGGGCGATCGCGCGGTCGTAGGCAGCGCGCGCGTCGGCCGAGCGTCCGAGTCGTCGCAGCAGGTCCGCGCGCGTCGCGTGGAAGGCGTGGTAGTCGTCGAGCGCGGTCGCGAGGCGGTCGACGGAGGCGAGGGCGACATCCGGACCGTCGAGCTCGGACATCGCGATCGCACGGTTGAGCGCGACGATCGGGCTCGGGTCTACGCCTGCGAGTTGATCGTAGAGCGCGAGGACCTGCGACCAGTCGGTGTCGCGCGCGTCGGGCACCGATGTGTGGACCGCGTTGATCGCAGCCAGCAGCTGGTAGCGACCGGGCACGCCCTCACCGCGGGCGACGGCATCCACACGCTCGCGCACGAGAGCGATGCCCTCGGCGATGAGGGCGTGGTCCCAGGCGCCCCGATCCTGCTCATCGAGTCGCACGAGCTCACCGGATGCCGAAACGCGCGCGGCCGCCCGCGCCTCGGTCAGCAGCATGAGGGCGAGCAGGCCGGCCACCTCGCCGTCGTGCGGAAGAAGCTCCCGCACGAGCCGCGTCATCCGGATCGCCTCCGCCGTGAGCTCGCGACGCACCGGTTCGGACTCGGCGCCGGAAGCGAGGTAACCCTCGTTGAAGACGAGGTAGAGCACGGCGAGCACTCCGGCGACCCGCGCCGGCAGGTCGGGCGCCTCTGGGACGCGGAACGGGATGCCGGCGGCCCTGATCTTGCCCTTCGCGCGCGTGATGCGCTGGCCCATCGTGACCTCCTGAACGAGGAACGCGTGGGCGATCTCGGGCACGGTCAGGCCGCCGACCATCCGCAGGGTCAGCGCGACGCGGGCCTCCATCGAGAGCGCCGGATGACAGCAGGTGAAGAGCAGGCGCAGCCGGTCGTCGTCGACGGTGCCCGTGGGCTCGGGCGGGCTGTCGTCTTGAAGCATGAGCGCCTCCTGATGTTTCGCATCGCGCCGTGCCTCCCGCCGCAACCGGTCGATCGCCTTGCGGTTGGCGGTCATGGTGACCCAGGCACCCGGGTTCGGGGGAATGCCGTCGCGGGGCCACCTCTCGACCGCGGTCGCGAAGGCCTCGCCGGCCATGTCCTCGGCGAGGCCGAGATCGCCGAACCGGCGGGTGAGCGAGGCAACCACCCGCGCCCACTCCTCACGGTGGACCCGGGTGATCGCCTCGGCGACGGCGTCCGTCACACGCTGCCTGTCGGGCGGACCTCGACCTTGCGCCCGCACGCCTTCGACCCCTCAGCGGCGAGCTTGAGCGCGGCGTCGAGATCCGGAACGTCGACGATCCAGAGGCCCGCGAAGTACTCCTTCGACTCGATGTAGGGACCGTCGGTGAAGACCGGCTCCGCCCCTGTGCCGTCGACGACGGTCGCGGTCGACGGCTCGGTCAGGCCGTTCGCGTAGACGAAGCTGCCCTCCTCCTTGAGCCTGTCGTTGAAGACGCCGGTGGCCGCCATCTGGGCGTCGCGTTCCTCCTGCGTGCCGTACGTGTCGAACTCGCCGTAATCGCTCGGCCCCCAGACCACCAGAAAGTAGTGCGCCATGAGCTTTCTCCCTTCACGTGGGGCGGCCCCGTCGGCCGCCTCTCACTGGTACCACGAAGAGTGGTGCGCCATTTCGACATCCTCGACCAGATTGCCGGAAATCGGATGACGAGTGTGGCAGGTGAGGCTGGGAACGGCCGCCGCGGTCAGGTGGCCTCGAGACACGATTTCCCCGCAGAAGGGCGACGAGAGCGGTGCTCCTAGACTCGAACACGACCCCAACGGATCGAGTCGCATGACGGACCCAGACGAGCGAGAAGCGGCGCAGTCCCCGCGCGACGTGTTCCGGCATCCGGGGTTCGTGAGGTTCTGGACCGCGGAGACCGTCTCCGGCTTCGGCGACTACGTGACCGTGCTCGCCCTGCAGGTGCTCGTCGTCACGACCCTCTCCGGCACTGCAGTGGATGTCGGGCTCCTGGGCGCATCCCGCTGGCTGCCCTACCTGCTGTTCGGTCTCGTGCTCGGCGTCCTCATCGACCGCCGTCGCCGACGCCCGGTCCTCATCGCCACCGACCTCGGATGCGCCGTGCTGCTCGCACTCATCCCCCTGCTGTGGTGGATGGGCCGGCTGAGCCTCCCCGTCGTGCTCGCCATCGCCTTCGCGTACGGGACGCTCACCCTCATGAACGACTCCGCCTCGCAGTCCTACCTTCCGCGGCTCGTCCCGCGCAGCGCCCTGCTCGCCGCCAACGCCCGCATCGACCAGAGCGCGGCCGTCGCCCAGACCACCGGCCCGATCGTCGGCGGCGCGCTCATCTCCGCGCTGACCGCGCCGATCGCAATCCTCGTGGATGTCGCCAGCTACCTGGCCTCCGCGCTCACGCTCTCGCGCATCCGGGTCGGCGAACCCGCAGCGGCGCCGCCCGCCGCGCGTCGCAGCCTGTTCGCCGAACTAGCGGAGGGCCTGCGCTGGGTGTACCGGCACCGGATGCTCGCCCCGCTCGCCGTCGCCACCCATGTCTGGTTTCTGTTCAACAGCATCCTGGGCACGGTCTTCGTCGCCTTTGTGCTCATCAACCTGCACCTCGGTGCCCTCCACCTCGGCATCACGCTCGCGGCGGCCGGCCTCGGTGCACTCCTCGGCAGCCTGTACTCGACACGCCTCGGCATCCGGTGGGGCGCCGGGCGCGCTGCGATCGTCGCCAACCTGCTCATGCCGCTCGGCTGGGTTGTCATCGTGCTCGCGCCGGGAGTCGGCGTCGCAGTCGGCGGGGCAGGCGTCGATGGGCGCGCTGGATTCCCCGGCGGGGCGGGCGCCGACGGAGGTGCCGTGCTCATGGTGGTCGGCATCCTCTGCCTCGGCCAGTTCGTCTACGGGACCGGGATGGGTCTCGAGAACGCGAACACGCTGGGCTACCGGCAGTCGGTAACTCCGGATGCCCTCCAGGGCCGCATGAACACGTCCATCCGGTCGGTCAACCGCGCCATGATCGTCATCGGAGCGCCGCTCGGCGGTGTCCTCGCCGAGGCGATCGGCTACCGGGAGGCGCTGTGGATCGGGATCGCGGGGTTCGTCGTCGTCGCCATCGGGCTGGCGGTGTCACCGTTCCGGCGCGCCCGACACGGGGACGAAGGTACCGTTCCCTGAGGAACGGTACTGCTACCCCAACAGTGCCTTCATCTGCTTCGCGATGAGCTCCGTCGCACGGCGCGGCGAGAGGCGCGACATCCGGTCCATGAACTTCGCGTCACCACCGATGACGACCCGGTATGCGCCCTTCTCGACGCCCTCGACGATCTGGCGTCCGGCATCCACCGCACTCGTCGTCTTGTAGCCCTTGCCGGCATCCGCACTCTCGGGCATCTTGATCTCCACACCCGAGTTCGCCGTAATGTTCGTGCCCACCCCGCCGGGGAACACCACCGTCACCGACACGTTCGTGCCGCGCGTCTCCGCGTACAGCGCCTCCGTGAAGAGCTTGACCGCAGCCTTGCTCGCCCCGTACGCCGCCTGGCCGGGCACCGGCAGGAACCCACCCATGCTCGACACGTTCAGCACGGCCGCCTCCGGCCGCGCGAGCAGCGCCGGCAGGAACGCCTTCGTCATGTTCACGACGCCCCAGAAGTTCACGTTCATGACCCGCTCGATCTCCTCGAACTCAAGCTCCTGCAGCTTCACGAAGCGCTGGATGATCCCGGCCACATTCAACAGACCGTCTACCTGGCCGTGCGCCTTGACCACCGCAACCGGGAGCGCCAGAACGGCCTTGCGGTCGGTCACGTTGAGAGCGTGCGTCGTCAGCATCCCGGATGCCGCCCCGGCGAGCTCGACCGTCTCGGCCAGCCCGGCCTCGCTTAAATCGACCGCAGCCACCCGCGCCCCGCGCGCGATGAGACCGATGACCACCTCGCGGCCCATACCGTTGCCGCCACCGGTGACAACGAAGACCTTACCCTTGACGTCCATGGACATCCCTTTCCGATTCGGGTCGACGTGGCCCGTACTGCCCATTATCCGCGGGGTTCGGGCGGGCCGCTGAGCCTTCTGCCGTGAAAAGTCGGTGCGGGGGTTCCCTTCGTGACGCGCCCCCGCGCGCTCCTCAGGGAACGGTCGGAGCGGGTGCGAGAATCGACGCATGAGCCTGCATCTCACCGGCGACGAATCCGCCGACACCCTGCTGACCGAGAACCCCTTCGCCCTGCTCGTCGGCATGCTGCTCGACCAGCAGATCCCGATGGAGACCGCGTTCGCCGGCCCCGCGAAACTGCGCGACCGCCTCGGCTCGATCGACCCCACCACAATCGCCGGCTACGACCCGGATGCCTTCCTCGACGCCTTCCGGATCTCGCCCGCCGTCCACCGCTTCCCCGGCTCCATGGCCGCCCGCGTGCAGTCGCTGGCCGCGGCCGTGCGGGACGACTGGGGCGGAGACGCCGCGGCGATCTGGACATCCGCCGGCCCTGATGACAACGGCCCGGGCGGCAGCGCGCCCGACGGCCCCGAGATCCTGCGTCGCCTGAAGGCACTCCCCGGCTTCGGAGAGCAGAAGGCGAAGATCTTCCTCGCGCTGCTCGGCAAGCAGTGCGGGCTCACGGCATCCGTATGGCGCGAGGCGAGCGGCCACTACGGTGAGGAGGGCTCGCACCGGTCGATCGCCGACATCACGGATGCCGAATCGCTGCGGCTCGTGCGCGAGACGAAAAAGGCGGCGAAAGCGGCCGCAAAGAAGGCCTGAAAAGGACTGAACGAAACGCATCCCGACGCGGTCCGCGACGCGCCCTCCAGGCGCCCGATCGGCATCCGGATCGCCGACCTCGCCGACGCCGGTCCAGCGAGAAATGGAAAGTCGGCGTAATCTCTCCTAGTCTCGGTACTTTGATGCGCCGGAAAGAAGAAGAGCCATTATGCCAACAGTGGAACTGACCGCCGACGACTTCGAGAAGACGGTCACCGCTCCCGGAATCACCCTCGTCGACTTCTGGGCCGCCTGGTGCGGGCCGTGCCGACAGTTCGCGCCGGTCTTCGACAAGGCGAGCGAAGCCAACGAGGACGTGACCTTCGCAAAGGTCGACACCGACGCCGAACAGGCACTCGCCGGTGCGGCCGGTATCACCTCGATCCCGACGCTCATGGCGTTCCGGGACGGGGTGCTCGTGTTCTCCCAGCCCGGTGCGCTTCCCGCGCCGGCGCTCGACCAGGTCATCACCGCGGTGCGCGAGCTCGACATGGACGAGGTCCACGCGAAGATCGCCGCGCAGCAGGAAGCCGCAGCCCCCGCGCGCTGAGTGCCCCCGGCATCCGGTCTGTCCTGCGGACCCGGACCGGCTCATGAGGGCGTTTGTGCCTCAGGATGCCGAACGTTCGCCCTCACGAGGGACAAACCCCGTCATCAGCGCGGGCGCGCGGACGCGCGGACGCACGGACGCAATCGCCGAACTCCCGCGACGTCGAGCCCTCCTACAGGCTCCCGCCGAAGGTCTGGCAGGCGTTCGGCCCCTTCTCGTAGCCGATCGAGAACCACTTCTGGCGCTGCTCGCTCGAACCGTGCGTCCAGGTCTCCGGATTCACCTGCCCCGTCGCCTGCGACTGGATGCGGTCGTCGCCGATCACCTGCGCCGCGTTGAGCGCGTCGTTGATCTGCTGCTGGGTGATGGGCTCCAGGAACGGCACGCCACTGGCATCCGGAACCGTCGAGGCATCCTTAGCCCACGAGCCGCCGTAGCAGTCGGCCTGCAGCTCGAGCCGCACCGAGTCGGATGTCGGGCCGGTGTCGCGCAGGTCGAGGTTGTCCATCGTGCCGAGCACGTTCTGGATGTGGTGGCCCCACTCGTGCGCGACCACGTACATCTCCGCGAGCGGGCCTCCGGTCGCGCCGAACTGGTTGCGCAACTCGTCGAAGAAGCCGGTGTCGACGTAGATCGACTCGTCGCTCGGGCAGTAGAACGGGCCGGTCGCGCTCGTCGCGTTGCCGCATCCGGTGCTCGTCGCGCCGGTGAACAGCACGAAGTCGGCGGGCGAGCGGTAGGTGATGCCCTCCTCGGCGAACTTGCCCGCCCAGTAGGTGTCGAGGGATGCCGCGGCGCCCTTCATGCGGCATTCGACGTTCGCGTTGGCGTCGGCGCCCGTCTGGCACTGCTCGAGGTTGTCGGACGGGCCGACCTGCGACTGACCGGTACTGCCGTCGAAGAGGCCGGAGAGCCCGGTGAGGTCGACGCCCAGAATCGGGGAGAGGATGGCGAGGATGACGACGGCGATTCCGCCCCCGCCGACCGCGATGCCGGTGTTGCGACCGCGGCGACTGACCTTACCGTTGCCGATATTCGAGTCAGGGTTGAACGTCATGGGTAGACGTTACTACGCGTGCCATCGGCGTGCGGTGCCGGCTCTGATGAGTTCCAGGAGGGCGCTGCGCAGGGCGGTCGGGTCGGAGAGTTCGGGGAAGACGTCGGCCTCCAGCGTGCGCGCCGCCTCCCAGGCCCGATTGCCCTCCTGCGTGCGTGTGACGATGTGCCGGCGACGGTCTTTCGGGTCGCGCTCGCGCGCCACGTAACCCTGCCGTTCGAGCCGGTCGAGGGTGCGCGACATCGTCTGGTTCTCGACGCGGGCGCGCTCGGCGAGCTCGGTCTGGCTCGTCGACTCGTCGCCGAGGAGGTGAAGGGCCACGAGACCGGCATGGGAGAGGCCCAACTCGTCGAGCGCATCCAGCCAGGCGTGTTCGACGAGGCGCGCCGCGGTCGAGAGGAGTCGGCCAGTGGGCCAGGCGGCCATGGGGCCGTGCTCGTCCTCGCCCGGGGTGACCAGCTCATCCATGCCCTCAGGATAGCGCCCCCGGAGTGAATTGCTCAGCCGGCTGTCGATTTGATAAGCTGGCTGACTAACGACACGGAAGCGACACCATGACCTCCTCGCGCACCAAATGGCTCGGCCTCGTCGTCATCAGCCTCGCGGTCTCGCTCATCATCGTCGACTCGACCATCGTCAACGTCGCCATCCCCTCGATCGTCGACGAGCTCGCGATCACCTCCACCCAGGTGCAGTGGGTGCAGGAGAGCTACACGCTCGTCTTCGCGGCGCTGCTCCTCATGTTCGGCACGCTCGCCGACCGCTTCGGGCGACGGCGGATGCTGCTCATCGGCGTCGTGATCTTCGCCCTGTCGTCGGTGCTCGCCGCTGCCGCCCGGAGCGGCGACCTGCTCATCGGCTCGCGTGTGCTGCAGGGAGTCGGCGGAGCGATGATCCTCCCGTCGACGCTCTCCGTCATCAACGCGACGTTCCGCGGGCGCGACCGTGCGATCGCCTTCGCCGTGTGGGGCTCGACGATCGGCGGCATGGCCGCCGTCGGCCCCGTGCTCGGCGGATGGCTCACCACCTACTTCTCCTGGCGCTGGGCGTTCGGCATCAACGTGCCGCTCGGAGTCGTCATCGTCGTGGGGGTGTTGTTCTTCGTGCTCGAGTCGCGTGAGCCCGGCGCTCGCGGCCTGGACCTCGTCGGGGCTGTGCTCTCGATCGTCGCGAGCGGTACCCTCGTCTTCGGGCTCATCGAGGGCCGCACTTACGGATGGTGGCTCGCCGACACCGTCCCCGACATCGGCTCGTGGAGCTGGCCGTTCGACCTCTCGCCCATCCCGATCGTGTTCCTCATCGCCGCGCTCGCCCTGATCGGGTTCGTCCTGTGGGGGATTCGACGTGAGCGCGCGGGCAGGCCCACGATGCTCGCCTTCGGCCTGTTCACGATCCCTTCATTCCGGAACGGGAATATTGCAGCGCTCATCGTCTCCCTCGGCGAGTACGGCGTCATCCTGTCGTTGCCGTTGTGGCTGCAGAACGTGCTCGGCTACGACGCCCTCCAGACCGGGTACGTCATCCTCGCGCTCGCGATCGGCTCGTTCGTGGCGAGCGGTTTCGCCGGCAGTTTCGGCAACCGGATCTCACCGGTCTGGATCGTGCGGATGGGCATCCTCGCCGAGATGGTCGGCGTCGCCGCCGTCGGGTTGGTCATCGCACCGGACACGCAGTGGTGGTCGATCGCCATCGGCCTCTTCGTCTACGGCTTCGGCATCGGCCTCGCGACGGCTCAACTCACCGGCGTCGTGCTCAAGGATGTCCCGGTCGAGCAGAGCGGGCAGGGCTCCGGCACCCAGAGCACCGCACGCCAGGTGGGCAGCGCGCTCGGCATCGCCATACTCGGCACTGTGCTCTTCACGAGCGTCGGCGCGTCGCTCGAGACGCGCCTCGCCGACAACGACACGATTCCGGATGCCGTCAAGACCCAGATCGTCGACGCCGTCGTCGACAGCGCCGGGAACGCCATCCCGGGGCTCGACAACCGGTCGGCCGAGGTCGCCGCTGAGGCGAGGGCCGCCTTCAGCGACGGGACGCGCTACTCGGCGTTCGCGGCGGCCTGCTTCCTCGCGCTCGGACTGCTCGCGACCCTGCGGCTCGATGGGCGCAGGCAGGAATACGAGGGCGAGCATGCAGCAGAACCCGCGGGCACCGATGCGGTGCGCTGAAGGGCTACACTCCTACGCGGCGGGTGCCGCGGTCGCGAGCACCTCGAGCAACTGCTCCCCGTACTTTGCGAGCTTCGCCTCGCCGACCCCGGTGACGGTGCCGAGCTCGTCGAGCGATGACGGATGCCGGATGGCGAGCTCACGCAGCGTCGCGTCGTGGAAGATCACGTAGGCGGGCACGCCCTGCTCCTTCGCGGCCGCGGCGCGCCAGGCCCGCAGCGCCTCGAAGACCGGCTGCAGCGCCTCGGGCAGGTCGGCTCCGGCACTCCGCGACTTGCGCGCGGCGCGGGTGGATGTGCGCGCCGGTTCGCGGCGGAGGTCGACCCGGCGCGAGCCGTCCAGCACTCCCGCGCTGGCATCCGTGAGCACGAGCGTCCCGAAGCCATCCGAGTTGACGGCGAGCAGCCCCTGCGCAAGCAGCTGCCGCACGACCCCGCGCCACTCCGCCTCGGAGAGCTCGGTGCCGATGCCGTAGGTGGAGAGCGAGTCATGGCCGTACTGGTCGACGCGCGAGGTCTGCCTGCCGAGCAGGATGTCGACGAGGTGCCCCGCACCGAACTTCTGGTTCCGCTCGCGCTGCAGTCGCACGATCGTCGAGAGCAGTTTCTGCGCGGGGATCGTCCCGTCCCAGGACTCCGGCGGGTTCAGGCAGGTGTCGCAGTTGCCACAGGGAGACGACTTCTCGCCGAAATATGCGAGAAGCTGCATGCGGCGACACTGCACCGTCTCACACAGCGCGAGCATGGCATCCAGGTGCGCGCCCAGCCGACGGCGATGCGCGAGGTCGCCTTCGGATGTCTCGATCATCCGGCGCTGCTGCATGACATCCTGCAGGCCGTAGGCGAGCCATGCCGTCGACGGCATGCCATCACGACCGGCGCGGCCGGTCTCCTGGTAGTAGCCCTCGACCGACTTGGGCAGGTCGAGGTGCGCGACGAAGCGGACATCCGGCTTGTCGATGCCCATCCCGAACGCGATCGTCGCGACCATGACCATACCGTCCTCGCGCAGGAACCTGGCCTGGTTCGCGGCGCGCACCCGCGCGTCGAGACCGGCGTGATACGGCAGTGCGGGGATGCCCTGCTCGACGAGGAATTCGGCCGTCTTCTCGACCGACGCGCGGGAGAGGCAGTAGACGATGCCGGCATCGCCGGGGTGCTCGGTGCGCAGCAGTTCGAGCAGCTGCTTCTGCGGCTGGTCCTTCGGGACGATCCGGTACTGGATGTTCGGCCGATCGAAGCTCGCGACGAAGTGCTTCGCGTCGCCCAGCTGCAAACGCTTCTGGATCTCGAGGTGTGTTTGCTCTGTGGCCGTCGCGGTGAGCGCGATGCGGGGCACGGCAGGCCAGCGCTCGTGCAGCATCGACAGGGCCAGGTAGTCGGGCCGGAAGTCGTGGCCCCACTGGGAGACGCAGTGGGCTTCATCGATTGCGAAGAGCGCGATCGTCCCGCGATCGAGCAGGTCGGCGGTCGAGGGGACGGTGATGCGCTCGGGCGCGAGGTAGAGCAGGTCGAGCTCGCCGGCGAGGTAGGCGCGCTCCACCCGCGCGCGCTCTTCCGGCCCCTGCGTGGAGTTCAGGAAGGCGGCGCGCACGCCCAGGGCGGCCAGGGCATCCACCTGGTCCTGCATGAGGGCGATGAGCGGCGAGATGACGACGCCGGTGCCCTCGCGCACGAGCGCCGGGATCTGGTAGCACAGCGACTTGCCGCCACCGGTCGGCATGAGCACGAGCGCGTCCCCGCCGTCGATGACGTGCCGGATGATGTCGGCCTGGTCGCCGCGGAACGCCTCGTACCCGAACACCCGGTGCAGGGCTTCGAGCGCGGGGGCGGAGTCGGGGGCGGTCGCGGCAGTCATCCTCTGAAACGATAGCCGCACCCACTGACCGATGGCCGTCTGTCCACAGGCGGCGGCAGCCCTTCCGATTTCGCACCACCCCTGTATCGTGTGATCGTGGCAACCGAGCGACGCACTCCTGGCTCCCAGACTTCACTACGTGAAGCCAACCGGGCCAGAATCGTCGACGCCATCAAGAAGCACGGCGGTCTCACCCAGGTCGAGCTCGCCGGTGTCACCGGCCTCTCCCCCGCCACCGTCTCCAACATCGTCAAGGAGCTCTCGGCGAGCGGCGTGCTCCACACCAGCCCGACGACGCAGAGCGGTCGCCGCGCCCAGCACGTCACCCTCGCCCATGCCCTCGGCCTCGTCGTCGGCGTGCACTTCTCCACCCGCCACATGCGCATCGCCCTCGCGGATGTCGCCCACACGGTCGTCGCCGAACATCACCTCCCCCTCGCGAAGGATCACCGCGCCGACAACGAGCTCGACCGCACCACCCTCCTCATCGCGGACATGCTCGAGACGCTCAAGGCATCCATGAGCGAGGTGCTCGCGGTCGGTATCGCGCTGCCGGCGCCGCTCGATCGAAACACTGGCACGACCGCAAGAAGCGGCATCCTGCGCGGGTGGGACGGCATCCCGGTCGCCGAGCTCCTGGAGCGGCGCCTCGGGCGCCCGGTATTCCTCGACAACGCCGCGAACCTCGGGGCTCTCGCCGAGCTTCGCATCGGCGCAGCCCGCGGAAAGTCGGATGCCATCTACATCGACATCGGCGACGGGATCGGTTCCGGCCTGATCATCAACGGGCAGGTCTTCCGCGGCCACAACGGCAGCGCGGGCGAGTTCGGGCACACCACGATCGTGGAGAACGGGCCGCTGTGCCGCTGCGGCAACCGCGGCTGCCTGGAGGCGATCGCGGGCGGGTACGCCATCCTCGACGGGCTCAAGCCCACGCATGGCAACCTCAAGCTCAACGACATCGTGACCAAGGCGATGGGCGGCGACGCCGGGGCCACGCGGGCGCTCGCGGAGGCCGGCCGGCACATCGGCGTCGCGGCCGCGAACCTCAGCAACCTCATCGACCCGGAGCGCCTCGTGGTCGGCGGCGAGCTCTCTCGCGCCGGCGAGATCCTGCTCGGCCCGATCCGTCATGCGCTCGAGCGGTCGGTCATCGTCGACGAGGCGGCGATGCCGGATGTCGTGCAGGGCCAGCTGGGCGCACGCGCCTCCACGCTGGGTGCGGTCGCGCACGCGATCGACCAGGTCGCGATCGGGGGGAATGACACGATCGGCTGAGAGTTATCAAATCCTTGCGTTCAAGACTTGACGCCAAGACGTGAAAATGTCATGCTCAGCACAGCCGCCGACGAAGGCGGATCACAACGGAGGTTTTTCAATGAAGATCGCCACCATGAGAGCGGTGACAGTCACAGCCGCACTCCTGCTCACAGCAGGGACCCTCGCCGGATGTGCGAACGGTTCCGAAACACCGGGAGGAGACAACGGTGACACCGCCGGTGCCACGATCGGGCTTCTCCTGCCCGACTCGGTCACCGCCCGCTACGAGAGCGCCGACCGCCCCTACTTCGAAGCGAAGGTCAAGGACCTCTGCCCCGACTGCAAGGTCCTCTACGCGAACGCCGACGGGGATGCCGCCAAGCAGCAGCAGCAGGCCGAGTCGATGATCACACAGGGTGCCAAAGTGCTCGTGCTCGACCCGTTCGACGGCGAGGCGGCTGCCGCCATCGTCGCGAGCGCCAAGGCGCAGAGCATCCCGGTCATCTCCTACGACCGGCTCATCAACAGCGCCGACCTCAGCTACTACATCTCCTTCGACAACGAGAAGGTCGGTGAGCTTCAGGCCACCGCCCTGATCCAGAAGCTCAAGGATGACGGTGTGCAGCCGGGCGACGGCGGCATCCTCATGGTCAACGGTTCGCCGACCGACAACAACGCCAGCCAGTTCAAGGCCGGAGCGCACAAGGTGATCGACGCGAGCGGCTACAAGGTGCTCGCCGAGTTCGACACCCCCGGATGGGACCCGCCCAAGGCCCAGGACTGGGTGACCGGCCAGATCACGCAGTTCGGTGACCAGATCAAGGCCGTCTACGCCGCCAACGACGGCACCGGCGGTGCGGCGATCGCCGCGCTCAAGGCCGCTGGTGTGAACCCGCTCCCGCCCGTGACGGGACAGGATGCCGAGCTCGCGGGCATCCAGCGCATCCTCGCCGGCGACCAGTTCATGACCGTCTACAAGGCCCTCAAGCCTGAGGCCGAGCGCGCGGCACAGCTCGCGGTCGACCTCGTCAACGGCAAGACCGACAAGGGCGACACCACGGTGAAGACGAAGGGCGGAGCCGACATCCAGTCGTTCCTGCTCGTCCCGGTCGCCGTGACCGTCGACAACATCGAGAGCACCGTCGTCGCCGACGGGTTCTACAAGGCCAGCGACATCTGCACGGCAGACTACGCGGCAGCCTGTGAGAAGGCAGGCGTCAAGTAAGTAGCGCGCCCGGCCGGGATCGCTCGCCTGCGACCCCGGCCGGGTGTACGTTCGCTGCACGGCGAACACACGTCCGATTCGAAGGAGACATCGTGACCATGGAAGCCCCTCTGGCCCCGCAACAGACGCTGCCCCGGGAGCCGGTCCTCAGCCTTCGCGGCATCTCCAAGAACTTCGGTGCCGTCCAGGCGCTCACGGATGTCGACCTCGACATCTTCCCCGGCGAGGTCGTCGCGATCGTCGGCGACAACGGCGCCGGCAAGTCGACGCTCGTCAAGATCCTCGCCGGCGTGCACGGGGCGGATGCCGGCACGATCACCGCGGACGGCCGCCGGGTGTCGATCCCCACCCCTGCCGCGGCCCGCGCCCACGGCATCGCCACCGTCTTCCAGGATCTCTCCCTGTGCGACAACCTCGACGTCGTCTCGAACCTGTTCCTCGGGCACGAGCTCGGGGACTTCACCCTCAACGAGGAGGAGATGGAGAAGCACTCCTGGACGCTCCTCCGCCAGCTCTCCGCCAAGATCCCCTCCGTGCGCATCGCCGTCGCCTCCCTCTCCGGCGGTCAGCGCCAGACCGTCGCGATCGCCCGCTCGCTCATCGGCGACCCGCAGGTCGTCATCCTCGACGAGCCGACCGCCGCCCTCGGCGTCGCCCAGACCGCCGAGGTGCTCAACCTCATCGAGAACCTGCGCGAGCGCGGCCTCGGCGTCGTGCTCATCAGCCACAACATGGCGGATGTGCAGGCCGTCGCCGATCGCGTCGTCGTGCTGCGGCTCGGCCGCAACAACGGCGATTTCCGCATCCCGGATGTCAGCTACGAGGAGATCATCTCCGCCATCACCGGCGCGACCGACAACGCCGTCACCCGCCGGGCATCCACCCGCGCCCCCCACGAGGACAGCAACTCATGACGAAAATCAACACCGAGACACCCGCCGAGCTCGCCGCGGACATCCGCGACGAACGCCTCATCCACCGCGAAGGCATCGGGGGTGCGGTGCGCGGCTTCGTCCAGAGGGTGCGCGGGGGCGACCTCGGCTCCCTGCCGGTCGTCATCGGCCTCATCCTCATCTGGGCGATCTTCCAGATCCTCAACCCGAACTTCCTGTCGTCGAGGAACCTCGTGGACCTCACCATGCAGAGCGCGGCGACCGGCACGATCGCCATCGGCGTCGTGCTCGTGCTGCTCATCGCCCAGATCGACCTCTCCGTGGGCTCCATCAGCGGGCTGGCCGCAGCGATCGTGGCGGTGGGCTGGATGCAGCTCGGCTGGCCGACCTGGACCGCGATCCTCGTCGCGCTGGCCGCAGCGGCGATCATCGGATTCCTCTACGGGCTGCTCTACACCCGGTTCGGCGTGCCGACCTTCGTCATCACGCTCGCCGGGCTGCTTGCGGTGCTCGGCCTGCAGTTGAAGATCCTGGGCGCGCACGGCTCGATCAACCTGCCATACGACTCGTGGTTCGTGCGGCTCGGCACGACGCTCTTCCTCCCGCCCTGGGCCGCCTACGCCCTCGCGATCCTGGCAGGAGTCGGGATGTTCCTCTCCGACTGGCTCCGCTCCCGGCGGCGGGTCAAGGCCGGCCTGACCGGCGGCTCGGTCTCGGTCATGCTCACCAAGTCCATCGTGCTGCTCGTGCTGCTCGTCGCGGCGGTCTGGTACCTCGCCACGACACGTGGCGTCGGCGTCATGTTCGTGCTCTTCGTGCTCTTCGTGGTCATCATGAACTTCTTCCTCACCCGCACGCGGTGGGGACGCGCGGTGTATGCGGTCGGCGGCAACGTCGAGGCGGCGAGGCGCGCGGGCATCAAGGTCGACCGGATCGTCATCTCGGTGCTCGTGCTCGGTACGCTCTTCGCCGCGATCGGCGGCCTCTTCGCGACGGCGAAGCTCACTGCCGCGACGCTCTCGAGCGGTGCAGGAGACACCAACCTCATGGCGATCGCCGCAGCGGTCATCGGTGGGACGAGCCTGTTCGGAGGCCGAGGGAGCGCCTACTCCGCACTGCTCGGGATCTTCGTCCTCCAGTCGATCTCGAACGGCCTCTCGCTGCTCAACCTCGACTCCTCCGTGAGGTTCATGATCACCGGTGCCGTGCTGCTGCTCGCGGTCATCATCGACGCGCTCTCCCGTCGCTCCCGCGCCGCGCACGGCCAGGCGTAGGCATCCCGGCACACCCCGGCCCCGGCCACCCACCCCGGCCCCGGCCACCCGTTGACTCGGGTCATTCTGCGACGTGTCGCGAAGCGCAAGTCGCAGAATGACCCGAGTCAACGAGGTGGGGGACGTCAGGGGGCGGCGACGCGACCGATGCGCACCCGCCAGACATCCGGACCCTGCTCCAGGTAGTCCCAGCTGAACTCACCGGTGTGCTCCGCCTCGAACTGGTAATACAGCGGCTTCGGGTCGTGGTCGTTGACCAGAACGAACGCGTCGCCGGGGGTTGGAGTTCACCGCGGCGAGGAGCCGCGCAAGGAAGTGCATCCTGCCGTTGATGCGTTCGGCCGCGGCCGGGTCGGCGCGGCGTTGTGCCGACCATGCGCGCCCTGCGAGTCGGCTGGCGTCGTCGGCGCGGCGGGTCTCACCGAGTTGTCGCAGGGCGCGGATGCGAACCTGCGGGAGTGGTATTGCCGCTTCCGACAGAAGCGGTCAGCGCTTCTTCTTCTCGGGGACCGGGGCGTTCCCGGATGCCTTCAGGTCGCGATAGTAGGCCCGCGCCTCCTCCTGCCGCACTGCCTCGGCGCCCGACGCGATCGGTGCACGCAGGTGCTCCTGCGAGTAGCCGAACGCATCCACGAGGTCCTGGGCGTGCGGACGCAGCCGCGCGAGCAACCGGTCGATGTATGCGGTGACGGCCTGTGCCCGCTGCGGAGAGAGCCGCCCATGGATGAGGTACCAGGCCAGGTGCTTCTCGATGAGCCCCAGCCCGAACACGTCGTGCAGCCAGGAGAGCACCTGCTTCGTCCCGGCATCCTCGACCTTCTCGAGCGCCCGGGTGAACGCCTCCCACTGCAGCAGCTCCGCGTGGGCGCGCGCCGCCTCGATGAGCTCGTTCTGCTGCGAGTTGAACAGGTCGGCGGCATCCTTCTTCGACATCTTCGAGGCCGGCCGCAACCGCCCGGCGAGCTCCGAGATCATCGTCTCGACCCGGTCGGTGAGCAGCTCGCGCTGCACATTGGTCTCGCGCAGCTCCTTGACACTGCGGGCGGTCGACCCGAAGTCCCGGATGGTCTGGGCCACCGTGCGCAGGCCCGTCCCGTGATAGGCGGCCTCGGCCGCCTGCCCGACGACGTACGCGGCGAGCGCCCCGGCATCCGCGTTCTTGAACTTCGAACTGAAGTCGGTGAGCAGTCGCTTGGCGACGAGCTGCAGCAGCACGTTGTTGTCGCCTTCGAAGGTGACGTAGACGTCGAGGTCGGCGCGCAGCCCGACGAGCCGGTTCTCGGCCATGAAGCCGGCGCCGCCGCAGGCCTCGCGCGCCTCCTGCAGGGTGTCGAGCGCGTGCCAGGTGGAGAGCGGCTTGAGCGCCGCCGCGAGCGTCTCGAGGTCCTGGCGGTCGTCGTCGGTGTCCTCCGCGCCACTGAAGACGGCGTCGAACTTGCGCAGCAGCTCATCGTGCGCGAAGGTCTGCGCATAGGTCGTGGCGAGCCTCGGGAGGAGCCGGCGCTGGTGGCGCTGATAGTCGAGCAGCACCTCCTCCTCGTCGGTCCCGGCCGTGAACTGGCGGCGTTCGTTGCCGTAACGGATGGCGATGGCCAGTCCGAGGGCGGATGCCGCCGTCGCCGACCCGTCGAGCGAGACGCGACCCTGCACGAGCGTCCCGAGCATCGTGAAGAAGCGGCGACCAGGGCTGTCGATGGCGGAGGTGTAGGTGCCGTCCTCGGCGACATCGCCGTACTTGTTGAGCAGGTTCTCGCGCGGAACGCGTACGGCGTCGAAGGCGAGGGTGCCGTTGTCGATGCCGTTGAGGCCGCCCTTCCAGCCGTCGTCCTCGCCCTGGATCCCGGGGAGGAATCCGTTCTCGTCGCGGATCGGCACGTAGAGCGCATGCACTCCGTGATTGACACCCTTCGTCACGAGTTGCGCGAAGACCACGGCGGCCTTGCCGTCGCGGCCGGCGTTGCCGAGGAACTGCTTCCAGGCGGCGCGGAACGGGGTGGTGATGACGAACTCGTGGGCCTCCGCGTCGTAGGTCGCGGTCGTGGCGATGCTCGCGACATCCGAACCGTGCCCGATCTCGGTCATCGCGAACGCGCCCGGCACCTCGAGGTTCATGATCGGGGGCAGCAGGTGGTGGTGGCGTTCGGTGCCCAGCTGTACGATCGCCGAACCGAACAGCCCCCACTGCACACCGCCCTTGATCTGCAGCGACGGGTCGGCCGTGACGAGCTCCTCGAACGCGGTGATGTTGCCGCCGTTGTCCTCGAGTCCGCCGACCGCCTTCGGGAAGGCGCGGTGCACCGAGCCGTTCTCGACGAGCAGGTGCAACTGACCGAGTGCGCGCTCGCGCTGCTCCTCGAGGCTGAGGCCGTCCCTGCGGTGCAGGGCCGGGTCCTTGGCGAACTCGCGTGCGGTGCGGCGGATGTCGCTCCAGGTCCCCATGAGCAGGTCGTTCAGGCCGTTCACATCGACGGATGCGGTGGTCCCGCTCTCGGCGGCCGCCGCGTCGAGGTGCTGGTCGACTTCGGCGGAGATCTTGACGCGCGCCGCAGTGTCAGTCATGACGACTCCTCTTCGATTGGCGTTCTCGCCTTAACCGTAGGTCGGGGCGTCACCCGGCGAAAATGGCCAGTGCGGGATCGACAAAAGGTTCGCGAGAAGTCGGCCCCGACCCTGTCGCTACCGCCCAACGAGAGGGGCACCGCCCCCTGAGGAGGACCGCAGGCCTGTCACGAAGGGAACCCCGACCGCTGGTTGAGTAGGTCGCGAAGCGGCGTATCGAAACCAAGGTCATCGCGACCTGATTTCGATACGCCGCTGCGCGGCTACTCAATCAACGGGGATGGCTGCGCGCTCCTCAGGGGGCGGTCGGTCAGTACACGAGCAGCGGAACCGGGAACGACTGCGAGGGATTCAGCGCATCGCTGCCCGTGTACTCCGCGTGCAGCCAGTGGATGCCGCTGTCGAAGCCCGGAAGCTTGACCTTGACCCGACCGTGGTCGTGCGCCCCGAGCGTCGCCGTGGCGATCACCGTGTCACCGTCGTAGATCAGGACCTCGCCCATCGGCTCCACCCCACGCGCCGTCACGAGGACCGTGAACTGCACCGACTTGTCGTGCTTCACGAAGAACCTGTTCGCGAACCCGAACGTGTGACTGTCGGCCTTCTCGACCGGAGGGGCGGTCACCTCGACCGGCACGTCGATCGTGGTCCCCGTCTCCGGGACGCTCACGGTCAGCACGAGGGTGCCCGTCGCATCCGACGGGACAGTGACGGTCACGCTCGCACGGCCCACCTCATCCGTCGTGTCGACGATGGTCGGGTCGAGCGCGGCCTGGCCGAGCACCGTGTCACCCGCGCTCACGACGGCCGTGCCCTCGTTGGGCTCCCCGTTGCTGAACAGCAGCGACGAGAGGTCGAGCGTGAGCGAGTCGCCCGGCGCGACCTCCTCGGCCGACAACGCCACACCGACCGCACGCTGCTTGTAGTCGGGGCTCGCGACCGGGTTCGCCATGAAGTAGTCGACCATCGACTGCAGGTCGATCTTGCCGGAGTCCGCGGCGTTCGCGCCCTCGGCGAGGGTTGCGAAGTTGTCGCCGCCGGCGGCCAGGAACGAGTTCACCGTCACCTGGTAGCTGGCATCCGGGTCGATGAGTTCGCCGTCCAGGTACATCGCGTCGATGTGGTCGCCGTCGGCGGCCGTCGGGTCGTAGGTGTACTTGAACCCGTCGGAGACGCCGAGCTTCAGGAACGGCCGGCTCGCGGCATCCGGCTGCCACTGCTCCTCGAGCACCTGCTTGAGCTGCGCGCCGGTCAGGTCCATCGTCACGAGCGTGTTGGCGAACGGCTGGACGACGGCCGCCTCCTTGTAGGTGAGGTTGCCGTCCGGGTCGTCAGGACCGCTGCTCGCGTAGGTCAGGTCGGCACGCAGGCCGCCCGGGTTCATGAGCGCGATCTGCGAGCCGGCGGACTGGGTCGCCCACAACTGCACATCGGCCACGAAGTTGCCGAGTGGCGACTCACCACCGCGGTTCTCGGATGGCGTCGCCGTCTGCTTGGCCCGGTTGAAGTCCGCCGTGATCTCGCCGACCTTCACCGCGCCCTTGACGTCGGCGACGGCCACGGCATCCGCGACGATCTGCGCGACCTCGGGGTCGGGCGGGAATGCCCCGGCCAGCGGGAGGACCTCGGAGTCGATGCTCAGCAGCTCACCCGTCGCAGGGTCCACGCTGAGGTTCATGTGTCCGTAGTTCTCGCCGTAGCTGCCCTCGGAGATCACCGGGCGTGACCGGTCGGTCCCGGGGATCGGGATCGAGTGGTTGTACACCTGGTGCGTGTGTCCGGAGACGATCGCGTCGACGTTCGCGTCGACGCCGTTCACGATGTGGCCCATCGGGGTGTCGCCGATGGCGTCCTCCAGGGCGGGGGAGGCGGCGCCTTCGTGCACGAGCAGCACGATCACATCCGCCTCGCCGTTCGCTTCGTTCCCGTCGCTCAACTCGTCGGCGACCCGGTTCACCGCGGTGGGGATGTCGCCGAACTCGAGGTTCGCGATGCCGTCCGGGCTCACGAGCGACGGCATCTCGGTCGTCACTGCGCCGATGAACCCGACGGTGACACCATCGACGGTCGACAGCGAGTAGCCGTCGTAGACGGGGTCGCCGGTGACTTTGTCGTAGATGTTCGCGCCGAGGTAGGGCCAGTCGGCGGCGGGCAGGATGCGGTTGTCGACATCCGCCTGCCCCTTGTCGAACTCGTGGTTGCCGAACGCGCTCGCATCGAGCCCGATCGCGTTGAGCGCGTCGATCGTCGGCTGGTCGTCCTGGATGAACGAGGTGAAGGTCGACGCACCGATGTTGTCGCCGGCCGAGACGAACAGCGTGTTCGGGTTATCGGCCCGGTAGGCGTCCACCATGCCACCGAGCACAGCGGCACCTGCGGCGGCTCCCGATGCTTCGAGGCGGCCGTGGAAGTCGTTGATCGAGAGGAGGTCGATGTCGACCGGCGGGGCGACCGCGCTCACTCCGACCTTGATCGGGTCGTGGTCACTCGAGCGGAACGGGGTGCCCGCTTCGGCGGCGCCGAACGCGTACCCGCGGTCGGACCACTCCGGCGAGTTGATCGACCAGGCCCCGACACCCGTCACGGATGCCGCG
The DNA here is from genome assembly GCF_039537265.1 of Leifsonella bigeumensis. NCBI lineage: Bacteria > Bacillati > Actinomycetota > Actinomycetes > Micrococcales > Microbacteriaceae > Leifsonella > Leifsonella bigeumensis. The sequence goes on from NZ_BAABAE010000001.1 coordinate 98,142, forward strand.
AGCGACGCCGAGGCGAACGCGTGGTCGAGCGAGCCGAGCTCGCCGTCGAACGTGTAGGTGTACTGGTCGTCGGTCTTCGCCGGGAGCAGGTCGACGAACCCGGCGGCCGTGATCGCCTGCACCGGGTCCTCCTGCGCGTAGGAGTTGAAGTCGCCGAGCAGCATGATGTCCGGCCCCTTGGCCGAGTCAGCGGCGATGCCGTCGACGAAGGCCAACAGGCTGTTCGCCTGCTCGACGCGTTCGGTGTTGAAGAAGCCCTGCCCGTCCGCGGGCTCGGCCGGCGTGGGGTCGACGTCCGGCGGACTCTTGGACTTGAAGTGGTTGGCGACGACGGTGATCGTCCTGCCGTCGACCTCGAAGGTCTGCGCGATCGGCTCGCGGGCGATGTCCCACACGGTCTCGTCGGTGTCGGCGAAGCTCGCGCCGACCGGTGTGGCGGAGGCGTTCTTATAGATGATCGCGTTGGTGATGACGTCGGTCGTCGCGACGGCATCCGCGAGCGCGGCCGGGGTCGGAACGTAGCTCCAGACGTCACTGCCGGCGGCCGCGTTGAGCCCTGCGACGAGGTCGGCGAGCGCGGTGTCGACCGGGTCGCCGAACTGGATCGAGTTCTCGATCTCCATGAGCGTGACGACATCCGCATCGAGGCCGTTGATGGCGGCGACGATCTTGGACTTCTGGATGTCGAACTGGGCCTGGTCGTCGGCGCCACGGGCATCCGGGTTGTCATCGGAGAACGTCGTGAAGTAGTTGAAGACGTTGAACGCGGCGACGGAGAAGTCGCCGCCCACGGTCGGCGGCGCTGTCGGCCGTGGGTTGCTCGGCGCGAACGTCGGCTTGTAGTCGGCCGGGCTCGCATCGTTGATCGGGATGGTCGGCTGCAGGCGCCAGTCGTCGAAGCCCCAACTGAGCACGTAGGGGTTGGCCGGCCACTGCACGGTGTCGCCGTTGCGGACGACGGTGCCCTCGGAGAAGTAGGGCTGGGTGCCGGGATGGTTCGAGTTGGTGACCTGGATGCTGTAGCCGTCGTCGAGGAGCAGTCGGTTGGCGCGGTTGGCGGCGGCGATCGCGTCGGCGGCGGGGCCGGCATCCGTCGTCTCGGTGCTCTTGACGGCGAGCGCGCCGCCGTTCAGCCAGAGCGTGCCGAAGTTGAAGAGCTGGTGGCTCGAGGAGACCAGATAGGTTCCGGTCGGCGCGACGAGCATCGACTCGAGCGGTTCACGCGCATCACCGACGACACTGTCGGGGAGCGCGGTGGCCTCGGGGACTCCAACACCCGCTGTGACGAGAACAGTGTTCGCGACGTCGGTCGCGGTGAGCTGGGTCTGGTCGAAGTGCTCGCCGGCGACGCCGGTCACCTCGACGAGGTCGCCGATCGCGACGGCGGGATTCGCCTGGTTGAGGTACACGAAGATGCCGTCGGAGGCATCCGGCGTGGCATCCGCCTCCCCGCCGGAACCCTGCGTCTGGATGACGATACCGCGGTAGTTGCTGACCCCGCGGTAATCGGCGGTCACCACCCCCTGCACCGTGACGGTCTGGCCGTCGAGCGGCGTGGTCGCACCGGTGCCCTGCACCTCGGCGATCGTGTTGGTCACGGCCGCGAAGGCGGGGGCCGAGAGGAAGGTCAGCCCCATCGCGAACGCGGCAGCGGATGCCAGCGTTGCGGTTCTGAGGGCGCGAATACCTGTGTGCGCCGGCCGCGTTGCCGACGTCGTTCGCGTGAACATCGTGCGAATACTCCCTAGACGGGTAAGCGTCCGATGACCCCCGTTGGGGGGCAGCTCGTGGGGGCACCACCGACACTAAACCCGCTCTCGCCGGCTGCGGCCACACTCACAGAGAACTCACCGACTCAGTTGCCAGTAACGTTGAATTTCCGTCTCCGATTGGTTTTCCATGTTCACCGTCATCATCGGCGTCACTGCCGCGCTCGTCTACGGCTCCGCCGACTTCCTCGGCGGCATCGCCTCGAAGCGCATGAGCCCGATCCGGGTGACGGCGATCGGGGCGGCATCCGGGCTCGTCATCCTGTTCGCCGCCGCGCCGCTCATCGGCGGCCGCTGGTCGTTCGAGGCGATGCTCTATGGCGGGATCTCCGGGGTCACCGGCGCCATCGCGATCACCCTGCTCTACGCGTGCCTGGCGATCGGACCGATGAGCATCCTGTCGCCGCTCACCGCACTCGTGTCGGCGTTCGTCCCGCTCATGGCGGGGGTGTTCCGCGGCGAGCGCCTCCCGGTCTTCGGGTACGTCGCCATCGGGATCGCGCTCGTCGCAGTCGTGCTCGTCGGCTTCGTGAAGGAGCAGGGGGCGGTGCGGCCCAGCCTCAAGGCACTCCTCATGGCGATCGGCTCCGGTGCCATGATCGGCGCGTTCCTCATCCTCATCGACCTGACCCCGGATGATTCGGGCCTGGTCCCCCTCATCGCCAACCGGGCGGTCAACGGCCTCGTCATGTTCGCGGTCATCGGAGTGCTCGCGCTCGTCGCGACGCGGAGGCGCACTCCTCTCCGGTCGAGCTTGTCGAGACCCGGCGAGCCGACGGCGGTCTCGACAAGCTCGACCGGAGAGGAACGCCCAACCGGCGACGTGGCGGAATCCGTCGGCATGCTCAGCCCAGGGTGGCGGGCCGGCTTCTGGGTCGCCGTCGCCTGCGGCGCGATCGACGCGACCGCGAACGCTCTGCTGCTCTTCGGCCTGCGGATCGGGGAACTCACGGTCATGTCGGTGCTCACGGCCCTCTACCCGGCCGGCACCATCATCCTCGCGGCCATCGTGCTGCGCGAGCGCATCGCCCCCGTGCAGGTCGTCGGACTCGTGCTCGCACTCGTCGCCGCCGGGATGCTCGCCCTGGCCTAACCGTGCACGAACCGGTCGGCCGCGGGCGCCAGCTCCCACTTGAGACGGTCGAAGAGTGACACACTGCGGAAACCCGGCCAGTCGGCGGGTAGCGCGGCGGGCTGCAGGCCCGGATCGAGGTAGGGGATGATGCGCCAGCGGTCGAGCGCGGCGACGTAGCCCGTGAAGGCGCTTCGCTGGTCGTCGACGGGGCCCCATCCGTCGAAGGAGTCGATGAAGGAGGTGTGGAGGCCGGCGATCGCATCGAGGTCCCACCAGCGGCTGGCGGCATCCGCGAGGGAGCCCGCCGGCTGGGGAGTGTCGGTGATGAACACGGTCGCCGCCTGCCGCAGGTTCAGGTCGGCGAGGATCTCCTCCACCTCGTCGGTGAGGAACGCGGGACAGATCCACAGGCCGGTCGCGACCGTACCGCAGCCGATCCAGCCGAGGCGCTTGCGCAACTGGTGTCGTGCCGCGCGCTCGCTCTCCGGCAGGGAGAAGGAGAGGAGACACCACGCGCCGCCGTCGCGCTGCTGGCGGAACCCGAAGATGCGCCGGTCGCCGCGCTCGAGCATGGGGACGGCATCCGGGTTGAGACGGTAGCCGCTCAGCCCGGCCCTGCGCTCGGGGAGCAGCAGGCCCTTCGCCTTGACGCGGAGAACCGCGGTCCGGGTGTGTGCGGCGTTCACGCCCACGGCATCCATGAGCCGGATGAGCTCGGCGATCGACACCCAGCCGCCGAGGCCCCGCAGGTAGGAGCCGATGATCGTGCGCAGGAGCGAGGTGGCGCTGCCGGGGCGCGAGTCGAAGTCGTCGAGGATCATCGCAACTCCGCAGCGATCGCCTCGACACCGAGCTCGACTTCCGCGAAGCTCGTGGTGAGCGGCGAGAGCCCGAGACGCAGGCCGTTCGGGCGGCGGAAGTCGGGGATGATCCCCCGCGCCCACAGCCGAGCGTTGGCCTCCGCGAACGACGGATGGTCGATCGTGACGTGACTGCCGCGCCGCTCCGGATCGCGTGGCGAGGAGAACGCGACCCCACGCGGAACGAGCAGCTCGTCGACGAGGTCGGTCGCGAACGCGGTGAGCTCCTGCGACTTCGCCCGGATGGCCGCGATCCCCGCTTCGGCGATCAGGTCGAGCATGTCCTGCATCGCGAGCATGCCGACGACCGAGGGGGTGCCGCTCAGAAACCTCCGGATGCCGGCGTGGGGCTCGTACTCCGGCCCCATGACGAAGGGTTCGCTCGTGCCCATCCAGCCCTGGATCGGCTGGCGGAATGAGTCCTGATGCTCGGCCCTCACGTAGCCGAACGCGGGTGAACCCGGGCCGCCGTTGAGGTACTTGTAGGTGCACCCCGCCGCGAGGTCCACCCCCCAGGCGTCGAGTTCCACCGGCACAGAGCCGACCGAGTGGCAGAGGTCCCACAGCACGAGCGCTCCGGCGTCGTGGGCGAGCGCGGTGATGGCCGGGGCGTCGGCGAGGAACCCGGAACGGTAGGCGACGTGGCTGAGCACGACGAGCGCGGTGTCGGGGCCGAGAACGGCGGCGACCTGTTCGGGGGTGACCCCGGCATCCGGTTCTGGCGTGACCCAGCGCAGCGTCATGCCGCACTCGGCGGCGATGCCCTGCAGGATGAAACGATCGGTCGGGAAGTTGTCGGTGTCGACCACGATCTCGCTGCGGCCCGGCCTCGCGTCGAGGGCGGAGCGGATGAGCTTGTAGAGGATGACCGTCGTCGAGTCGCCGATGAAGACCTGGCCGGGTGCTACACCGAGGGCGACCTCGCCGATGCGATCGCCGACCGTGAGCGGCAGTTCATACCAGCTCTCGTCCCATCCGCGGATGAGGCGGGCACCCCACTGCCCTGTGACGAACCCGGTGAGGCGGTCGGCGCTCTTCTTCGTCGGTCGACCGAGCGAGTTGCCGTCGAGGTAGGCGACGACATCCGGCGACTGGATGAACTCGTCGCGGAACCTGCCGAGGGGGTCCGCGGTGTCGAGCTGCCGGGCGCGAGTTCGGGCGCGGGCTTCGGTCATCGGAGATGCTCCTTCAGTCGGTCGTGGTCGATGAGGCGGGCGGTGGCGAGCCAGGCGGCGGGGTCGGTGGCACGGTCGGGGGCCCCCTCGGCGGAGATGACGCTGAGGTGGCGGCCGAAGCCGTTCGGGGCACCGGGGGCGGCGGGCGCGATCGCGGCGGCGAGCGCGTCGAGCCCGAGGCCGGCATGCTCGAGTGCGAGCAGCTCGCGAGCGTTGATTCCGACCGGGAGCGGTCCATTGCCGAGGTCCGTTCCATATCGGATGCGACCCCCGACAGCATGGAACCGCCGCACGTTGTCGCTTGCCACGACGAAGTCGGCGTCCCGGGCGCCCCAGCCGTGGATGTCGAGGGTGCTCACCCAGGTCATCGGGCGAGCCGTCATCGCACCGGCTGCCGTCGCGCCGGCCACCATTGCGCCGAGCAGCTCGTCGCTCAGCCGTTCGCTCCACGGAGCGTGAGCGAGCACGTCGACGCCCGCCGCGAAGGCGCGGGCGGCCTGGCCCTTCCCCTGGGCGTGGGCGGCGACGGTGACCCCGCGCGCATGGGCATGCTCGACCACGCGTGCGAGGGTGGCGTCGTCGAGGACCGGGCCGGCATCCGCGTTGAGGGCGATCTTGATGAAGGCGGCCCCGGCGTCGAGCTGGCGGTCGACGGCGGCAGGGGCATCGTCAGGGGCCGCGATCTCCCAGGAGGCGCCGGGCGGCGCCCATCCGCTGGCCGTGGGGTAACCGCCGGGGACGGTGAGAAGCTGGCCGGCGATGGTCACCCGCGGGAAGCCGGACGCGGAGGGCCAGGTGCGGGCGAGGTCGAGCTCCCAGCCGAAGTCGTCGACCGCGGCGATGCCGCCGGCGAGCAGTTCCGTCCCGTCGACGAGCCCGAGGTGCACGTGCGCGTCGCGGAACCCGGGGAGTACGGTGCCGGCGAGGTGGGCTTCGGGTTTCGGGTCGCTTCCCCGTGCTCGACGAAATCCCTCGTCATCGGCGACGAGCGTGGTGCGTCCGCGCCAGCCATCGAGCCAGCAGTCGTCGACCGTGAACGCGATCATCGCGGTACCCGCTCTCTGAGGAAGGCCGAAGGCCTGTCACGAAGGGAGCCGCCTGACATGCCCCTACCCAATCTCGGTCCTCACCGCATACAACTCCGGGAAGAAGGTGAGGTCGAGCGCCCGCTTCAGGAAGTCGACGCCGCTCGATCCGCCCGTTCCGCGCTTCGTCCCGATGATGCGCAGCACCGTCTTCACATGCCGGAACCGCCACAGCTGGAAGTTGTCCTCGAGGTCCACGAACTCCTCGCAGGTCTCGTAGGCGAGCCAGTGCTCCTCGGGATTGCCGTAGATGACCTTGAACGTGTCGACCAGCTCGGGGGTGAATCTGTAGCCCTGGGTGACGTCCCGCTCGAGCACGCTCGCCGGCACGTCGAACCCGTGCCGGGAGAGGTAACGCAGGAACTCGTCGTAGACGCTCGGCTCGTGAAGCAGCGTCTCGAGCAGTTCGTGGGCCTCAGGGTGGGACTCGAAGACCCTCAGCATCCCCGCGTTCTTGTTGCCGAGCAGGAACTCGACCGCGCGGTACTGGTACGACTGGAACCCGGATGCGTTGCCCAGGAACCCCCGGAACTGCGCGTACTCGGGGGGCGTGAGCGTCGCGAGCACCGACCACTGCTCAGTGAGCTGGCGCTGGATGTGCTTGACCCGGGCGATGCGCTTGAGCGCGACCTGCAGCTCGTCGTTCGCGATGAGGTCGCGCGCCGAGAGCAGTTCGTGACGCATGAGCTTGAGCCAGAGCTCGCTCGTCTGATGCTGGATGATGAACAGCAGCTCGTCGTGGTGTTCCGGGTCGCTGATGGGCACCTGGGCCGAGAGCAGGCGGTCGAGCTGCAGGTAGGACCCGTAACTCATCTTGTCTTTGAAGTCGGTGACGATCTCGGACTCGATGGCACGTTCGTGCGTCGTTGCGTCGGACATGCCGACACACTATTACCAATTCGCGACGGCCGCCATGATTTTGTACTACTGCTCTCGGGTCATCAGAGGGCGGCGAGCTTCTCCAGAAGCTCATCCCCCGGCCGAACGTGGTCGAACCGAGGCGAGATCTCGGCGCGACCGAGCAGCTCATCCATCTTGCGACGGCGGCGACTGTTCACGAGCGTCACGACGGTTCCCGCCTTGCCTGCGCGACCGGTACGACCGGCGCGGTGCAGGTAGCTCTTGTACTCGTCCGGCGGGTCGGCCTGGATCACGAGCGAGATGTCGTCGACATGGATGCCGCGCGCGGCGACATCCGTGGCCACGAGCACCGAGACACGACCGCTCGTGAGCTTCTCGAGGTTGCGCGTGCGGCGTGCCTGGTTGAGGTCGCCGTGCAGGCTCACCGCGGGGATGCCGGCGTCGTCGAGGTCATCGGCGAGCTGCTCGGCGAACGCCCGGGTGCGGGCGAAGATCAGGGTCTTGCCGCGACCCGACGAGAGCTTCTCGATGATCGCGCGCTTGTCGGACTGCTCGATGAGCAGCACCCGGTGGTCGATCGTGGAGCTCGCCTGGTCCTCACCGGCGACCTCGTGCACGCTCGGGTTCACGAGGAACTCGTCGACGAGCGAAGCGACACCCTTGTCGAGGGTGGCCGAGAAGAGCAGCTTCTGCCCGTCCGGCGCGGTTTCGTGCAGGATGCGCTGCACGGGCTCGAGGAACCCGAGGTCGCACATGTGGTCGGCCTCGTCGAGCACCGTGATGGTCACGTCGCTGAGGTCGAGGCGACCCTGCTCGATGAGGTCCTCGATGCGACCGGGCGTCCCGATGACGATATCGACGCCGCGCTGCAGCGCCGTCACCTGGCGATGCTGCGGAACGCCGCCGTAGATCTGGGTCGTGAAGAGGCCGACGCTGCGCGCGATCGGCTGGATCGTGCGGTCGATCTGCAGGGCCAGTTCGCGGGTCGGGGCCAGGATGAGCGCGCGCGGGTTGCGGCCGGGCTTGCGGCCCTTGCCTCCGCCGTTCTCCATGAGGCGTTCGACGAGCGGTGCGCCGAAGGCGATCGTCTTGCCGGAGCCGGTCTTGCCGCGGCCCAGGACATCCATGCCCTTGAGCACGTCGGGGATCGTGGCCGCCTGGATCGGGAACGGCGAGTCGGCGCCGAGAGTGCTCAGTTCACGCACGATGTTGGCGCCGAGTCCGAGGTCGGCGAAGGTCACGCCGACGACATCGGATGCCTGGATCGCGTCGGCCTCGAGGCGCTCGAGCACGACGTCCTCGTGGGCGGTGAAGCGGCCCTCGCGGGTCGCCGCGCCATCGCGCTTCGGATAGAAGTCGGAGTCGCGACGGGGGCGGTCGTCGCGCAGCGGGCGGTCGTCGCGGCGCGGGCGCTGGTCACGGTGGTCGCGGGCAGGACGATCGGCGCCGGGCCGACGGTGCTCGGAATGCTCGGCACGGTCGTAACGTGGACGATCGGCGCGCTGCGGACGCTCGGCACGGTCGTAACGTGGACGATCGGCGCGCTGCGGACGCTCGGCACGATCGTAACGCGGGCGGTCGGCGCGCTGCGGGCGGTCGTCCCGCGCGGGGCGCTGGTCTCGGTATGCCGAACCGCGCTCGGCACTCGACCGACGAGGTTCGGGACGATCGGCGTTCGAGCGGTGAGGGCGGGTCTCGACAGGCTCGACCCGAGAAGAGGAACGACGGGGGCGGGTCTCGACAGGCTCGACCCGAGAGGAAGAGCGGCGGGGCTTGGTGCCGCCCGGCTGCCAGTCGGGGCGACGGTCGGCGCGGTCGGCGCGGGGCGCCTCGGCGCGCTTGGCGCGGTCCTCAGCGTTCCAGCGCTTCTTGGCCGGAGCGGCCGTGGCCTCGGCGGGGCGATACCCGCGATGCTTCGGGCTCTTGCTGCCCGGCTTATGGGTCGGCGCAGCGGAGCGCGTGGTGCGCGCAGGAGTCTTCTTGAAATTGGACATGATTCTTTCCGGGTTGTTTCGATTGCATGGCAGGTGACTGCGCACCTGCGGGAACCCGGGCAGTCTTTGGCCAGGACCGTTTCACATACGTGATTTCCCCCGACGAACGGATGCCTATGGAGACATCAGGGGAACCGGCCCACCAGACTTACAAACCCATTCGCTGAGAGCAGCGATGTCCAGAGCCGACCGACCAACACTACAGGATCGCGCCGCAAACGGCTACGTTTGTGCGGGACATGTTCTGCACCATCCGACCCCGCAACGGCCGACATCGTGGAGCCGTCGCCCTCGGCGCACTCGCCCTGGCCATCATCCTCGCCGGATGCGGGCAGACGGGCGCCTCCGAGCACCTGTCCGCCGACGGGTCCTTCGCCAACCCGCAGCCGCTGGAGTATCCGGGCATCCAGGTCACCGAGGACGTTCAGTACGGGGTCGCAGGGAGTGAACCACTCCTGCTGGATGTCTGCCGCCAGCGCCAGGAGACACCGTCGACGGCCGGGCCTCGCCGCGCGGTGCTCGTCGTCCACGGGGGCAGCTGGCGCGCCGGGGACAAGGCGAGCCCGCACTGGCGAAGCGTCTGCGAGTGGCTCGCATCCGAAGGCTTCGTCGCGTTCTCGATCAACTACCGGCTCGCGCCCCTGTTCGTCTTCCCGGCCCAGATCGAGGATGTCCGCGCGGCCGTGCGCTGGATCCGCCAGCCCGATCAGGCGACCCGCTTCGACATCGATCCCGACCGCATCGGCGCCTTCGGCGGATCCGCGGGAGGCAACCTCGTCGCCCTCCTCGGCCTCGAAGGAGACGACGAGTGGAATGTCGGATCCCGGGTCTCGGCCGTGGTCGACCTCAGCGGGCCGACCGACCTCACGGCGGAAGGGGCGGAGCGCACTGGTGTCGACTCCGCGTTCCAGGCCATCACCGCCCAGTACCTCGGCTGCGAGTCGCTCGTCACCTGCGCCGTCGCCGAGCAGGCGTCGCCCCTCTACGCGGTCGATGACACCGATCCGCCGTTCTTCGTCGCGAACTCGACGATCGAACTCATTCCGCTTGCACAGTCCGAGGATCTCGTGAAGCGGTTGCGCGCCAACGACGTCGAGGCGACACTCGTCACGGTCGACGGCTCGCTCCACTCGATCGCCCTGCTGGATGACGCGATGAGAACGCGGATCGCGAGCTTCCTGCGCGCGAAGTTGGGCGTGACGCCGCCGGTCGCTGCGGCAGACCCCGTTCCCTGAGGAACGGCGGGGTAAGGATCAGCTCGTCAGGCAGCGGTTGCAGCGAGGTTCGTGGCCTTCTCAGGGAACGATTAATGGGTGCGCCTGACTCGATGGACGGTCTGCCGGTGACCCGATTCCCCGTACGGCATTCGCGACCATCGCGATCCGCTCCTCGACTCCGGCCGACTCGGGCCGGACTCCGAATTTGAAGCCAAGCCAGTCGATCGACCCGGCCCGCCCGATGCCTTCTCGCACATGGTCGAATGTCAAGAGCGATGCTCGCTCCCCTGAGGGGAAGTAAACGGTCGGCGCCGGCGGAAGGTGCGCGTCGATCCACGCGGGACCGAAAGCACAGGCCGTCGCCGCAGCGCCGGAGAAGATGAGCCCGCGGAGCACCCCGGCGTCGACGGCGGCATCGATATGCTCGACGACACGCTGCGCATCCCGCAGCTCGATGACGGAACGCCCCCAGTTGAGCGACATACCGATGTCGACACCGCTCAGGCGGATGGCGCGAAGCTCCGCCTCGAGCGACAGGTAACCCTTCTCGGGAAGCCGCCCCGCCACCTCGGCATCGCAGTGCTCGACGACGAGGGCCGTTCCGGCCCAGTCCCACGAGGCCACCTCGGCCAGTGATGCGGCCAGCGCATCCGCGCTGCCCGAGTGGGCGAGCGGGGCACTATGCAGCTCGACCGCGAGGACAGAGGCGGGACCGACGCCATCCATGATCCTGCGGACGTCGTCGCACAGCCTCCTGGCCATGGCAATGGCCGCCGATCGACCATCGGCGTCGGTCGACGCGAGCCCGAATCCACGGTCGTGGGAAAGGGCCTTCACCGTGGCGCCGATGTCGGTGATGACGTTCTCGAACCGTCTGGGCACGTTGTCGAGCAGCCAGGCGTCGTCGTGCGGATGCACACTGCCCAGCCAGGGAAGCTCGAGACCCCGGATACCGGACAACCCGCCGAGACCGGCGAAGAACTCGCCCTCGAGGGCCGGGTCCCACACGGCGTGAGCAGGCGAGGCGGCATACGCTCCGACGATCAGGCCCATGGCATCTCGCATCCCTTCTGCAGCGTCGGAAGATTCGTCATACTGTTCGATGTCCCGCCAAATATCCCTTCGCCCACGAATCCGCGGAGGAGTGCATCACATCTGACGTCAGACGTGTTACTCTTGCCCAAAGGCAGGGGGTCAGTCGATGGTCAGCTCCGCTGAGGCAGGAGTGGCGTTCCCGAGTGCACCGCGCGCCGAGACCACCACGCAGCAGATCAAGAACTACATCCTGCTCAACCGGCTCCACCCCGGCGACATGCTCCCGACCGAGACCGAGATCTGCGTCGCACTCGGTGTATCCCGCTCGAGCGTCCGCGAAGCCATGCGCCGTCTGGCCGCCCTCGACATCGTCGAGGTGCGACATGGACACGGGACCTTCGTCGGTCAGCTCAGCCTCGCCCCACTCGTCGAGGGACTCGTGTTCCGCGGCATCCTGAGTCCGGGCGATGATCTCGCGGCCCTGCGCGAAGTGGTCGACGTGCGCGTGGCGCTCGACACTGCGATGGCCGAGAGCCTCGCCTCCTCGCTGGTCGGAACGAGCAACCCGGACCTGGACACTCTCGTCGAGGAAATGGAGCAGAAGAGCGCCCACGGACAGCCCTTCCTCGAAGCCGACCGTGAGTTCCATTCCGCGCTCGCCTCCCGGCTCGGCAACCGGCTCATCCAGCAACTCGTCACCGCGTTCTGGGAAGTGCACACCGCCGTCTACCCGCAGCTCGGCCTGGCCCCTGCCCGGGAACTCGACGAGACAGCGCGGGCGCACCGCTCCATCCTTCGAGCGGCGGAGGCCGGCGACGTGATCGGCCTGCGGGAGGCGATCACCGCGCACTACGCACCATTGCGAAGGGCCCTCGACGGAGCGAAGGGCGCTGGAGATGGAAGCGGGCGTCACTAGCCGGCCTGCAGGCCGTCGACGAAGTCGCGCGTGATCGATGCCGGATGCGTGATCGCGGTACCCACGCATACCGCGAAGGCGCCGGCCAGCAGAGCTGCCTGTGCCTCGTGCGGCGTGCGGATGCGACCCTCCGCCACGATCGGGCTCCCGCACTCCGACGCGAGCTCCCGAACCAACTCGAGATCCGGGCCCCGAGTCAGGGCGCGTTCGCCGCTATAGCCGGCGAGCGTGGTTCCGAGCAGGTCCGCCCCCGCCGCCTCGGCTGCGAGCGCATCCTGGAGCGACCCGCAATCGGCCATGACGAGCACTCCCGCCTCACCGTGCAACCTCTCCACTACCTCGCGCAGTCCCAGACCGTCAGGACGAGACCGACGCGTCCCGTCAACGGCGACGATGTCGGCACCGGCGCGGGCCAGCTCGAGAGCTCGGTCGACCGTCGGAGTGATCACCACCGGCCCCCGGCCCTCCTTGACGATGCCGATGATGGGGACGTCCACGACCTCCGCCGCGAACCGCACGGTCGTGAGCCCCTCGAGCCGCACCGCGACCGCACCACCCTCGACGACCGCGAGCGCAAGCTGCCGCAGGATGGCCGGATCTCGCAGCGGTTCGCCCGGATATGCCTGGCACGACACGATGAGCCCGCCGCGCAGGCTCTCCAGAATTCCGGTGCTCATGCGACAGCCGTTGGCGAAGCGACCAGTGCGGAAACGCGGTGGGCCGCACCGACGATCGCCGCCGTCGCGCCGAGAGCCGCCGGGACGATCCTGATGTCGCGTGCGGGGGCGACGAGACCGGCGCGAGCCGCCGACTCGAGCTCCTGCCACCACAGCTCGCCCGCCTCGGCGAGGCCCCCGCCGATGACCACTATGCCGGGATCGACCACGGCCACGAGCCCCGCAACCGCCACGCCGAGAGCACGCGCCGACATCCGCACGGCCGAAGCGGCAAGCGCCTCGCCGCGCATCGCGCGCTCCACGACGGCCCGGCTTCCGATCACGCTGTGATCACCACCCAGGGCAAGGTAGAGGCGGTACAGAGCCGGTCCGGAGGCGATCGCCTCGAGGTGACCGGTTCCGCCGCAACCGCAGCGCATCCCCTCCGCGCCAGGGGTCGGAAGATGGCCGATGGCGCCCGCGGCTCCCTGCGCGCCGCGAAGCGGCTCGCCGTCGAGGAGAACAGCCCCTCCCACGCCCGTTCCCACGGCGATCATGAGAGCACAGGACTGTCCCCGCGCCGCGCCGTGCAGCGCCTCGCCGCGAGCATGGGCGGCGACATCGTTCTCCACCGCCACCGGAACGCCCAGCCGCGCGGAGAGTCCGGACGCCACGGCCGTTCCTGCCCACGATGCGATCGCGTCGGTCGCCGCCAGAACGACGCCGCTGGCCGGGTCGATCGTCCCTGCCGAAGCGACCCCGACCGCGACAGGCTCCCCGCCGGATGTCGTCGCGACGTCACGCACGAGGCCGGCGACGGCATCCAGCACGGCTTCGGCTCCGTCGGCCCCCGGCGTGGCGATCTGTGCCAGATACCTCACTGAGCCGTCCGGTTCGACGATCGCAGCGGCGGTCTTGGTTCCCCCCAGATCCACGCCGACGATCGTCACTGCAACACCTCGAAAGGCACGGCGATCGGCAGCCCCGCCGCACGCGTGATCGCCTCGACCCGGTCGACTGCATCCGCTGAAAGGGCACTGACCGGGAATGCCATACCCGCACCCGCGATGAGTCCCTGCGCGCGCATGGCCGCCTTGAACGCGCCGACTCCGGCGGCGTCGGGCGAGAGACCGCGCGCCTGCGCCGTGATCTCGAAGAGGTCCGCGAGACGGCGCTGCTCACGCTCGGCCCCCGCCCAGTCGCCCGCGCTTGCACACTCCCACAGGCGTACGTAGCCGGCGGCATCGACATTCGCGAGACCGGGGACGACGCCGTCGGCGCCGAGCAGGAGCATACCGGCCACGACGACCTCGTGCCCGGTCAGCAGGCTCAGAGGAGCGCCGGCCGCACGATTCGCCGCGACGAGCCGCCGAAATCCAACGTCGTCTCCCGAAGAATCCTTGACGCCCGCGAGAACCCCCTCGGCGCCGAGCCTGACGAGCAGGTCCGCCGGGAGCTTGGTCCTCACGCGGGCCGGGATGTCATAGGCGTAGACCGGCTTCCCGGCGGCCTCCGCGATGTCGCGAAAGTGTCGTTCGAGCTCCGCCGTGTCATTGAGGGCGTAGATGGGCGCCGTGACGACGACCCCGTCCACACCGGCCTCCACGATGGAGGCGACCTGGTCTCGCACACGGGCGGCTGTGAAGTCGATCGCGCCACCGAGAACGGGAACGCGCCCCGCAACGGATGCCACGACCGTGCGCGTGACGAGCGCGCGGTCGCGGTCGGCGAGATAGGCCACCTCGCCGGTCGACCCCAGGACGAAGACACCATGGACCCCGGAGACGACGAGATGATCGGCGAGTCGTTCGAGCGATGCGACATCGACCTGCCCCGACTCGGTGAACGGCGTCACGATCGGTGGGACGACTCCCCGAAGCCGTGCGGCGGTCATCGCCCCTCCTCCCCTGCGCTGTGGCGAGATCGCCCGCCGTCTACGCCGGTGATCTCGGCCACGCGCACCTTGCGGCCCTCTCGCAACGAGAGGCTCAGCGCGTCGGCCGTCGCGATCGCTGCCGTCGCGGCGGAACCGTCGGTGAGCGCCGCAAACTCCGGAAGCGGCTCCCCGCCGAGGAGGAGTCCATGGAAGTAGGACAACTCCTCCTCGATGACGCCCTGAAGCCACAGGGGTGGCACGAGAGAAGGCTTGCCATACATGATGGCACCGTCCATCGAGCTGTCCGAGTAGATGCGCGCACGGTCTCGATCCTCCGCCTCGGAGCGGTGCAGCAGGAAGGACTCACGCCGTCCGGGGGCACGCAACTCCACGCCGACGTCCTGCAGGTCGATGCGGATGGCGCCCAGGGTGCCCTCGATGAGCACATGATGTTCGGGCCAGCGGAATGCCGATCCGTACTCCAGCGCGGCGAATGCCCGGCCGCCGAACTCGAGCGTGATGACCAGCAGGTCATCCTCGTCGCCGAACTGCGGTCCCCTGTGAGCGACGTTGCCGCCGACCATGGTGGCTTCGGTCGCCGGGCCCAGGATCGACTGAACGAGATCGAGCTCGTGAATGTGATGGTAGAGATGACCGCCCGAAAGCTCGCGCTTCTTCTTCCAGGTCACCTCCGGCTGCGGTTCCTCCCAGCCGTTGCGCACCGCGCGGCAGAACAAGACGTCGCCGATCGCCCCCTGGGCGATGAGCTCCTTCGCCCTGCGAACCCCGTTCATGAAGTTCATGACGTGCCCCGCCATGAAGAGCACGCCGGCACGATCGGCCGCCTCGACCATGCGAAGGCAGTCGTCGTAGCCGAGCGCGATGGGCTTCTCGCAAAAAATGTGCTTGCCGTTCTGCGCGGCGAGGATGACCGGTTCGACGTGGGCCCAGTTCGGCGACGCGACGATGACCGCATCCACCTCGGGGTCCGAGCAGAGCGCCTCCGTCGACTCGGTCACCCGAGCACCCAGCTCGGAGGCGAGCGCCTCGGCATGGAGCGGGTCGTGCACGACGGTCACCCTCGCATCCGGCAGGGCGGCGAGCGCCCTGCCCAATGCGGAGCCGAAGTAACCGGCCCCCACGAGGCCATATCGAATCTGTTGCATCCCTAACCCTTCCTGCAGTGTCATTTGACCGAACCCTCCGACAGACCCGCGGCGATGTGCCTCTGGATCGCCAGGAAGAACACGACCGAGGGAAGGACGACGACGACCGAGGCGGCCATCATGGCCCCCCAGTCGAGGACCTCCGAACCGCTCAGCGAGTACAACGCGACCGAGATCGGCATCCGGTCGCTCGAATTGATGAACAGGAGCGCGTAGAGGAACTCATTGAACGAGTTGATGAAGGTGTAGATGGCGGTCGCGACGATTCCCGGCAGGACGATCGGAGAGGCGATCGAGAGGAAGGTGCGGAACTGGCCCGCGCCGTCGACGTAGGCCGCCTCCTCGATCTCGATCGGTACCGTCTGATAGAACGCCGTCAGCATCCAGATCGCGTAGGGGATCGAGAACGACAGGTAGGCCAGCACGAGGCCGACATAGGTGTTGGCGAGACCCAGCGAGATCATGATGACCGTGTAGGGCACGGCGAGCAGGATGGGCGGAAACATGTAGGTGCTGATGAGCAGCTGGGTGAGACGCTGGCCGACCTTGGGGTAGAAGCGCACGATCCCGTATGCGGCTGTCGTGCTCGCCGCGATGGTGAGCGCCGTCGTCGACAGCGAGATGAGAAGGCTGTTGCCGAGGTTCCCGAGCGCGCCGAGGTCGAACAGCACGTGCCGGTAGTGCTCGAGCGTCGGCGCGGACGGCCAGAACGAGAGCGGGTCGTGTGCGAGCTCGGGGGCGCTCTTGAGCGACGAGATAACGATCCACAGGAGCGGGAATGCGGCCGTGATCGCCAGCGCGGTCAGAAAGGTGTAGGGCAGTGTGAACCGCCGGATGGAGACTCTGGCTTTCGTCATCGGGCCTGAATCCTTTCCCAGCGATTGATGACACGGAACGCCACTGCGGCCACCGCGAGCAGGAAGACCAGCAAGAGGACCGTCACCGCGGACGCCATGCCGAGCTGGTGCAGTCCCCACCCGGTGCGGTACGCGTAGATCGGGAGCGTCGTCGTCAGGCCCGCCGGGCCGCCGCCGGTGATGAGGAAGAGCAGCTCGAAGTTGTTGAACACCCAGATGGTGCGCAGGATGAGGAGCAGCCCGATGACCTTCTTGATGTGCGGGAGGGTGATGAACCAGAACCGCTGGGCCATGTTGGCCCCGTCGACGAGCGCCGCCTCCTGTTGATCTCGCGGGACGGTCTTGAGCGCCGCGAGGATGTTGACCATGAACAGCGGCGCGCCGAACCAGATGTTGATCCCGATGACGATCCAGAACACCACGTCAGGTGAGGAGAGAAAGCTCACGTTGCTCTCGGAGAAGCCAAGCTGCGTGAGGAGGTTCGGGAGGAAGCCGTAGACGTCGTTGAGAATCCACCGCCAGGAGAACCCGATCACGATCGCCGGAAACGCCCACGGGATGATGAGGAGTGTCCTGTAGAGCCCGGAGAGCCGCGGAACCTTCTCCAGGGCCAGTGCGGCGAAGAATCCGATGAGCAGCTGGCCGAGGACAGAGCCGACGGTCCATTTGATGGAATTGGTGAACGCGTTCCAGAATTCCGGATTGGAGAGCACGAAGGAGAAGTTCTGGAAGCTCACGAACTCATAGGCCGTACGTAACAGGTTCCGGTTCGTGAAGCTGAAGTAAATGCTCGACAGGACCGGGTAGACGAGCAGAGCGAGCACGATGAGCATCGCGGGGAGAACGAACCAGATCCTGGCCGACCGCTGCATGCGTACCTTCATATGATCCCCCTGGCAGGGCGGGACCGGCGGCCGATGACCGCCGGTCCCTGAACAGCTACTTGAACGAGACCCCGGAAGCGACGAACAGCTGGTTGAGCTTGTCCTGCGCCGACTTCGCGGCATCCTTGACGGGCGTGCCATTGAGGATGATGTCCTGGAACATGTGCTCGATGACGGCCTGGCTCGTGATGATGCCGGACTGGACCGTCGGGCCGGACTCCATGCCGATCGCCGACCCGAGTGGGATGACGTCTTCGATGACCGAGACACTATCCGCAAACTGCTTGAGGATGTCGTTGTCCTGGTAGGCGGGGTCGTCGGCGATATCGCTCAGCGCCGGGAGCATGCCTCCGGGAACCGAGTGGATGAACTCGATGTAGTCGGCGTCGTTGTACAGGCTCTCCACGAACACCTTGGCTGCGCGCTTGTTGTCGCTGTTGCCCCACACCACGAGCGGGATGTTCGACGTCTCTCCGCCGTAGACCGGGTCCCCGGACTTCAGGCGCGGGAGCGGAGCGGCGGCAATGTCATCGAGCAGGTCCGGCGATGCCGAAGCGACGCCACTGATGTGGAAGCCGGAGTTGAAGTCGAACGCCGTCTTGCCCTGGTAGAACAGCGTCGCCTGGTCGAGGACGTTGTAATTGATGCTGCCCTCGGGGGACGTGGCCTTGTAGAGGTCGACCCAATAGTTGATCCCGTCGATCGCCGCCTTCGAGGTCAGGTCGGCCCGCCCCTTGTCGTCGATGAGCGAACCGCCGGCCGACTGAACGTAGAAGTTCAGATAGCGGGTGCCCATCAGGTCGTTCGTGCCGAACGGGACCGAGGCACCGTAGGTCGTCGGCGGATCGTTGAGGGCGATCGCCGCATCCTTGAACTCGTCCCAGGTCGTCGGGACGTCCAGGCCCTTCGCCGCAAGGAGGTCCTTGCGGTACCACATGACCTGGGCGTGGGAGTAGACCGGCACCGAATAGCTCTTGCCATCTTTCTGCCCCTCCTTGAGGGCTGCCGCGGAGAAGCGGTCGCGCCCGATGTCGTCGATGATGTCATCGACCGGCTCGAGCGCATCGACGTTGATCATCTCGACCACCTGGTTCGGAAGTGCCGTGCTGATGTCCGGAACCTGGCCGGAAGCGAGCCCCGTTGTCCACTTGGTCTCGAACTCGCCCCAGCTGAAGGTCTCGATCGAGATGTTCACCTTCGGGTGCTCAGCGGTGAACTTGTCGGCCATCTTCTCCATGTACTCCGCGCGCGGGCCCTGGGTGAAGCTGGACCAGAACACGAGATCGCCGGAGAGTTCCCCGGTGTCCGACTCCTCAGGTGCGCCACCCGCGCTGCAGGACGTCAGCGCCAGAGCTGCGGTGACCGCGCCGGCTGCGATCGCATACCGCCACTTCCTCCGGCCAGCAGAACCGTTCAGGCTGCGTTGGTTGAACATGATGCCTCCCTTGGTCGTAAGACGTCTGATGTATGACGTTTGCATGAGCCTACGCAGTGATGGGTGGCGATGTCAACAAGAATCCGCAGGGAAATGAACCGTCAGACGTGGAGATTCAGGCGACTGCGACCTTCGCGGCGCGACGATCCTGGCGGCGCTCCTTCGCCCCCTCCACGAGGTAGTAGAGCACCGGCAGCACCACGAGCGTGAGCAGCGTCGACGACACGAGCCCGCCGATCACAACGATCGCGAGCGGCTGCGAGATGAACCCACCATGCCCGGTCAGCCCGATCGCCATCGGCAGCAGCGCGAAGATCGTCGCGAGCGCGGTCATCAGGATCGGACGCAGGCGTCGGCTCGCACCGTGCACGATCGCATCGCCCACCTTCATCCCCCTCTCCCGATACTGGTTCACGAGGTCGATGAGCACGATCGCGTTCGTCACCACGATGCCGATGAGCATGAGCGCACCGACGAGCGAGGCGACGCCGAGCGGAACGCCCGACAGCACCTGCAGGATGATGCCCCCGGTCGCTGCGAACGGCACGGAGATGAGCAGCAGCAAGGGCTGCCGCAGGCTCTTGAACGTCGCCACCATGACCACGTAGACGATGAGGATGGCAGCCAGGAGAGCGAGGCCGAGCTGGCTGAACGCATCCGCCTGCTGGGAGGTGACGCCGCCGAGCTCGGTGGTCGCTCCGGCCGGCAGCTCGATGCCGTCGATCGCCTCCTGTACCGCGATGGATGCCGTGCCGACGTCGGCCAGGTTCGGGGTGACGCTCACGGTCGCCGCGCGAAGGCCCTTGATCGTGGTGATGCTCGCCGGGCCATCCGACCGGTCGACGCTCGCCAGTTCGGAGAGGGCGACCGGGCCGGTGCGGGTGGGCACCTGGAGGTCGCGGAGTTCCTCGAGGGTGGTTGGGGCATCCGCCGTCTGCAGGTAGATCGACACGGTCTTGTCATCGATGACCGCGGTGCCGGCGAGGGCGGGCTGCATGGCCTGCGACACCATGGCGCCGATCGCGATCTCGCTGTAGCCGGCCTCCGCAGCCTTGTCCCGGTCGACGACCACCGCGATGTAGGGCTGCGTCTCGGCCAGGTTGCTCGTGGCCTCGGCGGTGACCGAGAGACCCTGCACCGCGTCGAGCACATTCTGGGCCGCCGTGCGCAGGTCGTCCTGCGTGGTCGCTGTGATGTTGACCTCGATGTCCGAGGAGGAGAACGATGACCCGGCCCTCGCGAGCGAGACCGTCCCCACGCCGCTCAGTTCGTCGAGGCGGTCGCGCACGTCGTTCTTGAGCGCATCCTGGTCCGCATCCGGGTCGGTCGTGATCGAGTAGGTGATGCCCCCACCACCGCCGAATGCCGCCGCGAGCGCGCTTCCGCCGCCGATGGAGAGCTGCACGGTCTCGATCCCGTCGATGTCACGCAGGGCATCCTCGACCCTGGTCGCCGCACGATCCTGGGCGTCGAGGCTCGACCCCCGCGGCAGCGACTGCGTCACGTTGAGGGTGTTCTGTCCGCTGTCGCCGATGAAGTTGGTCGTCATGCCCGGGATGAGCGCCCCCGTGCCGCCGAGAACGAGGAGGGCGACGACGATCGTGATGGCGGGGCGCTTGAGGGTCCAGTGGATGACCGGCAAATAAGCGCGTTGCAGTCGGGTGGGCTTGGCGAGCTCGTCTTCGGCACTCTGGAGGCCCTCGTGTCTATGCGCCTTGACGTTACCGAGGAACCAGTAGGCGAGAACCGGCACGATCGTGAGCGCCACGAACAGCGATGCGCCGAGCGCGATCGTGATGGTGAGCGCGAAGGGGCGGAACAGCTCACCGGTGATGTCGCCGACGAGCGCGATCGGCAGGAACACCGCGACCGTCGTCAGGGTGGATGCCGTGATCGCCGCCGCGACCTCCTTCACCGCGAGGAGGATCGCCTTCGCCTTCTCCTCGCCGAGCCCCAGATGTCGCTTGATGTTCTCGATGACCACGATCGAGTCGTCGACGACACGGCCGATCGCGATCGTCAGCGCTCCGAGCGTGAGGATGTTGAGCGAGTACCCGGTCACCTGCATCCCGATGAAGGTGATGAGCACCGACACCGGGATCGAGATGGCCGTCACCAGGGTCGAGCGGATCGACAGCAGGAAGATCAGGATGACGATGACCGCGAACAGGAGACCGAGCAGCCCCTCGGTCGTGAGCGCGTCGATCGACTGCTCGATGAACGGCGCCTGATCGAAGACGACGGTGAACGTCGTGTTGTGGCCGAGCGCCGCCTCGAGCCCGGGCATGGCCTCGTTGATCGCGCGGGAGACCGCGACGGTATTGCCATCCGGAGCCTTGGTCACGGCGATCGTGAGCGCCGGCTCGCCGTTCACCCGGGAGATGCTCGTCACCGGGTTGTCGACGAGTTCGACGTCGGCGACATCCGCGATCGTGAGCGGGCCGGCCATCGAACCGAGCAGGGGCAGCGCCGCGATGGCGTCGACGGAGTGGATGCGGGAGCCGGACTGCACCGTGAGCGTCGAATCGTCCTCGGTGATCGACCCGCCCGGCAGCAGCACGCCGTTCGAGTTCAGGGCGTCGCGGATGGCCTGCACACTGAGGCCGGCGGCGAGCAGCTCAGCGGCATCCGGGGTGATCGTCACCCGCTGACCGACCGCGCCCTGCAGGCTCGCCTCGCGAACGTCGTCGAGCTTCTGCAGCTCGACGAGGGTCGACGACTGGAGAAGGGCGGCCAGGTCGTTCGCGTCGAGGTCGCTCGTGACCGCGATCTGGACGACCGGGAAGTCGTCGATGCTTCCGGTGAGGATGCGCGGGTCCGAGTTCTCGGGGAGCGTGTTCTTGATGCGGTTGATCGCCTGCTGGACCTTCTGCTCGGCGGTCGCCAGGTTGGTGCCGTAGGTGAAGGCCGCGGTCACCGAGGAGAGGTTGGAGGTGGATGTCGCGGTCGTGCTCTCGAGGCCCGGAACGCCCTGGATGGCGGTCTCGATCGGCGTGCTCAGGTCGTCGTTGACGACCTCGGGGGCAGCGCCGGGGTAGTTCGTGACGATGACCATCTGCGGAAAGGAGACGGAGGGGATGAGCTCCTGCTTGAGCGAAGTCAGCGCGAGGGCGCCGAACACGCCGACCACGATCGTCACGAGGGCGATGAGCGCGCGGTTGCGCAGGCTGAAGACGGAAAGCAGATGCACGAAGGATCTCCTGGTGATTGAACCGCCGGCGGCGGCGCACGAAAGCGGCGCACTACCTCGTGCCTAGAAGAAGTATTCCACCCGTGGTACGGGCGGATGTACTCCGGAGGGAGTAACCACTCCTGGTGCGCGACGTCGGCCCGCCGCGCATCCGCTGCATCACCTGGCCGGGTCGGCGGATCCGTAAAGCTCGGCCAGCTCCCTGCTGAGCTGACGGGCCCCGAACAACCGGTACAGCGCTCGCGCCATCACCGGCACCCCGCGCCAGAATCGCTCGCGTTCCTCATCCGAATCCATCTCCCGCATCAGGTAGCCGAGCTGGATGAGCAGGCGATCGCGCGGCATGGTCGCGATGCCGTGGTCACGCATCTCGTCCCACTCCGCCTGCGTGAGCAGCGCGCCGGCGGCCTCGGGGACGAATCGCTCCTCGTCAGCGAGGTGGGCGTTCAACGCCAGGTTCAGCCGGTCGAGGGCGACCAACAGAGCCGCTCCGCCTCCGAGGCGATCGGCGCGCCACGCCGCCCTGGCCGCGTCGACCTCGTCCAGGAGGTCGGAGATGTCGGCGTGCTGGGAGCGCATGAGCTCCACGTGCAGAGCGCACGCCGGGCGGCGCTCGGTCAAGCGGTCCCACAGCGTGATGTCCTCGCCGTGATGGTGGCGGTGAAGGGCACCGGTGATCTCGTCCAGGTGCTCGTCGATCCGCGTCTGGCGGCGATCGCTGCCGCAGGACTCGACGAGGCCGGGAGCCTTCCCGAAAAGCGTGCGCAGCAGACGGTGGACGATGAGCAGGTCGTCCGTGGCGCATCCGGCGCCGTCGGCGTCGACAGGACTCATGGCATTCCTCGTTGTCAGTGTGGTGGTGGTCGGGGCGGCGGGCGGGACCGTCTACTCGAGGAACGCCCGGATGCGACGGGCGACCTCGTCCGGATTGTCGTCCACGATGAAGTGCGCGCCGCCGGGCACGAACTCCACGCGCGTGTGCGGCGCGTCGTCCGGGCTGATGGCGAGAGCATCCTTCGGCAGCAGGGCGTCATCCGCGCCGAAGAGCACGAGCGTCGGGGTGTGCAGGACCCGCCCGCGGTACGCCCCTCCCATGATCTTCATGAAGCCGGGAAGGATGAGCTTCCGGTACAACCTGGACGCCGCCTTCGCGCGCGCGGGATCGCGGAGCGCCGACACGTACGCCGCGACATCGTCATCGTTCATCGGCCGCGCCTCGAAGGCGCGCAGAAGCCAGTGGGCCAGTCGTTGTCGCCCCCGCGAGAGCAGTGCGGGCCCGAGCCCCGGTGTCGCGACCACATACTGGAACCAGAGGTGCGGCATCGCCTTGAGCATTCCCGCCATGAGGGCCCGCGACATCCGGATGTACGGGGCGGGGACCGCGATCGCGACGTAACGGCGGATGCGCTCCGGATGGTTCAGGCACAGGTCGAACCCGACGAGGGCGCCCCAGTCGTGGGCGACGAGGTCGACCTGGTTCAGCCCCAGCTCGTCGAGCAGCGCGAGCACGTCGGCCTGAACGGTCGAGGAGTCGTATCCGCCGGGAGGGGCATCCGTCTCCCCAGCGCCGCGCAGGTCCGGGGCGATCGCGTGATGCCGCTCCGCGAGGGAGGCCATCACCGGCGCCCAGGCGCGCGAGCTCTGCGGAAACCCGTGCAGGAAGAGCACGGGGGCGCCTTCGCCCGTTTCGGTCACGTTCACGCGCAGCCCATTGGCGGTGATCGTCCGGGATCGGATGTCGACGGCCTCTGTCATGGACCATACGCTACTACGTTCATAGTAGATTGTCACTAGAAATATAGTTGCGTAGGCTTCCAGCATGACCAGCACCCGTCTTCGGGCACTCGAGGCCGCGGTGAGCCTCGTCGGCACCGAGGGCGTGCGCTCTCTGACCCATGGTCGAGTGGATGCTGCAGCCGGCCTCCCCCCCGGGTCGACATCGAACCACTACCGCACCCGCGCCGCGCTCCTCGCCGGCGTCATCGACTGGCTCACCGACCAGGACCGATCCGACTCCGGGCTTCCCGAGATCGCGAATGCCGAGCAGCTCCGCGATGCCCTGATCCGTATGATCGAGGTGCAATCCGGGCCGCTCGCGGCGCGAACGAGAGCCCGCTACGCCCTGTTCCTGGAGGCCGACGAGGATGCCGCCCTTCCGCTGCGCGCGGGCCGGGAGCGCCTCGCGGCCTGGCTGGGCGGCATCCTGCGCCGCATCGGCGGCGAGGCGGCCGCGGCGCACACGGCCATGCTCATGGCGACCTGCGACGGGCTGCTGCTGCACCGGATCACGGTCGACCCGCAGGCGCCGGTCCGGGACATCGTCGAGACCGCCGTCGCCGCTGCGCTTCGCGCGGAGTAGCTCGCCGGCCCCAGATCCCTTCCCTGAGGAGGGCCCTCAGACGACCTCCGCGAGATACCCCGACTCCGAGGGGAGCCCCTGCCCCAGGGAGGCCCAGGCGACCGCGAGCGCGTCGAGCGCACGATCGGTCTCCTCCGCCGAGTAGCTGAACGGGATGCGCAGGAAGCGCTCGAATGCCCCATCCACGCCGAACCGCGGCCCCGCCGCGATGAGCAGTCCATTCGCGCGCGCGGCGAGTGCGAGCTGCGAGCTGACCGGTGCACCCAGGCCCGCCCACACGGCCAGGCCGCCCGCGACATCCGGAACCCGCCACTCGGGGAATCGTTCGCGCAGGGCGGTGACGAGATGATCCCGACCGGCGCGCAACTGGTCCCGTCGCTGGGCGAGAACCGCATCGAAATCCGCGAGGATATGGGCGGCCACGAGCTGGTCGAGGATGGGTGTGCCGAGATCTCCCGCCGGGCGCGCCCGCACGAGGCGCTGGATGGTGTCCCGCTCGGCACGGATCCAGCCGATCCGCAGGCCGCCCCACACGGTCTTGGCGAGGGAGCCGACCGTGATGGCCGGCCCGAAAGCGGCGATCGGGAGCGGCCGCTTGGCACCGGGCGCCGGTCCATCGATGTCGAGCTCGGCCGTCGTCTCGTCCGCGACGAGTGCGCAGCCGGCCACCTCGGCGAGCGCCACGACGCGCTCGCGCAGCTCGGCATCCATCGTTCGTCCCGTCGGGTTGTGGAAGTCGGGCATGAGGTAGGCGAAGGCCGGGTGCGAGCGCCGGAACTGGTCGCCGAGGGCGGCGACGTCCCAGCCGTCATCCGTCGTGACGTTGACGGTCGCGAGGCGTGCCCCGGTGAGCCGCAGTGCCTCGAACGCATGCGGGTAGCTCGGTGATTCGACGATCGCGTTCGAACCGCGCCCGAGGAAGGTGCGGGCGAGAAGGGCGATCGCATGCTGGGCGCCGACCGTGACCATGAGCTGTTCCGGTTCGGTCGGCAGCCCGCGCGATGTGAAGCGCGCGGCGAGCGCGGTGCGCAGTACAGGCAGCCCGACCAGGTCGAAACCGCTGCCGCCGAGATAGGCGGGGTAGTCTTCCGCGGCGAGGACGGCCGCAGCGGCGAGCCCACTGCTCGCGGGCGAGGTCGCCTTGGTGAAGTCCAGGTAACCGGCGATGGCGGTTTCAGCGGGGATCGTGCTGCTCTGCGGGATCCTCGCAGAACTGCCCGAACCGCGCTGGCTGTCGAGGTAGCCTCCGTCGCGCAACTCGGCGTAGGCCGCGGTGATCGTCGTGCGGCTCATCCCGAGCTGGGCGGCGAGTTCGCGTTCGGCCGGCATCCGGGTACCGTAGGCGATGCGCCCGTCGAGGATGAGCAACCGGATGCGGTCGGCCAGCACCGTGTAGGCGGGTCCGGCGGATGCCGCGCGCCAGTCCGCGAGAAGCGCGGCGAGGGCGCGTGCCGAGACGGAGGCCATAAGGCCACTGTAGTGAAATTGGCCTCTTGATATAAGGCCACTTTAGATATTGGATACTTTCATGACCCCGGTATTCGTGATGACCAGACGATGGGTTCAGCTGCTGCTGGGCCTCTTCCTCTACGGCATCGCGATCGCCATGATGATCCGTGCCGCTATCGGCATCTCGCCGTGGGACGTGCTCGCCCAGGGCATCTCACTGCGCACCGGCATCCCGTTCGGCCTCGTCACCAACATCGTCGGCGTCGTCGTGCTGCTGCTGTGGATCCCCCTGCGCCAACGACTCGGGATCGGCACCGTTCTGAACGCCCTCCTCATCGGGCCGAGCGCCGAAGTCGGGCTCTGGCTCATCCCGCTGCAGGACAACATCTGGATGCGCATTCTCCTCTTCGTGGGCGGCCTTCTGCTGCTCGCCATCGCGACCGGCCTCTACATCGGCGCGCGGTTCGGGCCTGGCCCGAGAGACGGGCTCATGACCGGTATCAACAAGAAGTACGGCGTGCGCATCTGGATCGTCCGCACCTCGATCGAGATCGTCGTACTCGTGATCGGCTGGATCCTCGGCGGCAACGTCGGCTTCGGAACGCTCGCCTTCGCACTCCTCGTCGGCCCGCTCGTGCACATCACCATGCCGATCCTGCGGGTGCCGGACGCCCCGACTACGCCGGAACCGGCCGCCTCGCCCGCAGAGAGCCGATGAGCACGAGGCCGAACACGACGAGTGCGAGGCCCACGAGAGCTCGACCACTCAGAACCTCGTGCAGCACGAGGACCCCGAGCAACGTCGCTGTGAACGGCTCGCCGAGGCCGAGCGTCGCGACCGTCGAAGCGCTGAGCGCTTTGAGCCCGTTCGCGAGGAACAGTGACGCGACCGTGATCGTCACGAGCCCCAGCCAGAGCGCCATGACCACGCCGTCGAGGGTCGCCAGCCAGCTCAGATCGGTCAGGAGCAGGAACGGCAGCGCGCCGACCGCCGACCAGCCGAAGATGAGAGCGACGGAGCCCGTCGGCGTCCACCCGTCGATCAAGAGCTGCTTGGCCGACAGTGCGTAGATCGCGTAGCAGGCGCCGGCGGCCAGCGAGAGCAGAAGGCCCGTCGCATCCGCCGAGCCCGCCTCGCCGGCCCCGGAGAGCAACACGATGCCGACGACCGCGATGACGGTCGCCGCAAGCCAGGCGAAGCCGGGGAACCGGCGGAAGAGCGCCCACTCGAGCGCTCCCGTGATGATGGGGCCGGAGCCGATCGCGACGACCGTGCCGATCGCGACCCCGTTGATGCTCGTGCCGAGGAAGAACGCCGGCTGATAGGCGACGATCGCCGCCGCACCGATGGCGACCACGGGCCAGGCGCGCCGGCGCTTCTCCACAGGCGACGACTGCGGGTCGGGTTCGGGGAGGTTCGGGATGTGCAGGCTGAGCATGTCGGAGGTCGGGCTGCCCGGCATGGGGTCGCGCAGCGCCGTTGACGACCTGCGCGAGAGCACCCAGGCCACGAGGGCGAGCGCCGCACCGCCGATGACGATGCGGGCGGAGCCGACCGAGAGCGAGGCCGCGCCATCCGGGCCCAGAGCCTGCGCCGTGCCGGTCGTGCCGAACAGGATCGCCGCGATGAGGGCGAAGAGCACGTGGCGCACCTGCTCATCGTCGCATATTCCCAGCCCCGCTCCGCCACGCCCTGGTGCCGCCCGGCCCCGTCCCAAATGAAGGCAATCCGGGCCGCGGGCCACGAGGTTCCGGCGATGCAGACCCCACATCCGAGCGGATGCCTTCATTTGGGACGGAGTAGCTACAGGTTGCGCTCGGCGTAGACCGCCATCGCATCCCGCACGAACTCGGCGCCGGCCTGGCCGCCATAGTTCGCGGCGAACCGCGGGTCGGTGACGTACATGTCGCCGAGGCCCGTGAAGTAGTCCTTCGTGGGGCCCGTCGTGCCGCCGCCCGGTGTGCCCGGGATGCCGCGCAACCAGTCGAACTGCCGTTGCGCGAGCGCCTGCGCCTCGTCACTGTCCGGGTCGATTCCGGCCTTCGCCGCCGCGATCCAGTCCTCGCCGAGCTTCTGCATGACGGCCTTCCAGCCGGCCTTCTGCTCCGCGGTCTGCGAGCGCCACCAGGCGTCGCTCTTAGCGTAGGCATCCTTGCCCCAACGCTCCTCGACCTCATCCTTGTATTGGGTGTGGTCGAAGCCGTCGAACATCTCCTCTGCCATGAGTTGTTCACCTCCTTCCAGTTTTCTGATCGTGGTCTCGACGGCGCCGATCTGACGGTCGAGCCGTTCCTTCTCCTTCTGCAGCCAGTGCAGGTGGGTGAGCAGGGCATCCGCATTGCGCGTCTGGCCCTCGAGCACGTCGGAAATCGCGGGCAGGCCGAGGCCGAGCTCGCGCAGCAGCAGGATGCGCTGCAGTCGCGCCAGGGCCCCGTCGTCGTAGTAGCGGTAACCGTTGCCGCCGACGCGACTGGGCTTCAGCAACCCGATGTCGTCGTAGTGCCGCAGTGTGCGGCTCGTCGTTCCCGACAGTCGCGCGATGTCCTGGATCGACCAGTCCATGATCTGCCTCCTTCCGTGCTGAAATACCACGGTAGAGGTTGACGCTGCGTCAATGTCAAGTAGGCATCGACGGCTGGTTCTCAGGCGCAGAAGGTGCGGATGGTCCCCTCAAGCAGGTCGGTGAGCTGCTCGACCGATGCCGTGGTCGCCCACTCCGTGTCGGCGTGCGCGCCGCCCCCGTCGACGCCGACCAGCAGGCACGGGATGCCTGCTTCGAGGATGAGGCCCGCGTCGGTCCAGAACGGTTCGCCGCGGGTCGCGGGCGGAGCGCCGAACACCTGCTTCGCGCTCGCGATCACCGCGCGCACGATCGGCCAGTCCGGGTCCGCCTCGAATGCGCCCCGGGCGACGAGGCGACGCAGCTCGTACCGAAAGTCGGGGGTGCCGGCCGCGAGCCCGTCGAGGATGGCGCGCAGCTCGGCCTCGACGGCATCCGGGGTCTCGCCGGGCAGGGTTCGCCGCTCGAGCGTGAGCGTGCAGGAGTCGGCGACGGTCGCCGCATCCGTGCCGCCCGAGATCATCGAGACGCGCACGGCGCCGTGGCCGAGAAGCGGATGCGGTGGCCGAGACTCGAGGCGCGCCCGCAGCTCGTCGATCGCCCGCAGCACGAGGCCGGCGTGGGCGATCGCATCCACCCCCTGGTGCGGCATGGACCCGTGTGCAGCAAGCCCGCTGAGCTCGACCTCGAACCAGGCGAACCCGCGGTGGGCAAGCACGAGGTTCAGTTCGCTCGGTTCGGTGACGATCGCGGCATCGGCGGCGAAGGCGGCGAGCGCGTCCTCGGTGCCGCGACTGCCGAACTCCTCGTCGGCGACGAGGGTGACGATGACGTCGCCGGCAAGGGCTGCGCCGGCCCCGCTGCCGGCCCCGCTCGCTCTGGCTGCGGCGACCAGGATCGCCGCGACCCCGGTCTTCATGTCGAAGGCGCCGCGACCGAAGAGTCTGCCGTCGCGCACCTCCGCCGCAAAGGGGTCGCCGTCGTAGCTTGCAACGCCGACCGTGTCGAGGTGGCCGTTGAGCATGAGCGAGCGGCCACCACCGGTGCCCCGCGCGATCCCCACGACGGTCGGGTGCTGCGCGGTGCCGAGCCAGTGCACCTCGAAGCCGCGCGCGCCCAGCCAGTCCGCACACCATCCGGCGATCGCCGTTTCGCCGGCCGCGCCCGCCACGAGGTCGGAGTTCACCGAGTCGATGCGGATGAGGTCGCGCGCGAGTTCGATGGGATCCAGGTCGGCCGGATGCTCGCTCATCCTCCGAATCTAGCCGGATTCGGCGACAGGACTTGCGCTCGCCGCAAACACGATATATCTTGATCCCAGTAAACGCGATATAGCGCGAGTTTCACGGGAGGAGAGTCGGATGGCAACCGAGAAGTGGCTCATCGACGGCGAGAAGATCATCGACATCGATATGGTGCGCAACCTCAAGGTCGCGCTCATCGGAGGGCAGGTCGACATCGTCGGCCACGACGAACCCGGCGCCCGCGTCGAGGTGCACTCGGTCAGCCGCAAACCCCTCAAGGTCTCGATCGACGGCGACACGCTCGAAATCGACCATCCGCAGCTCAGCTGGGACAACTTCCTCGACGTGTTCTCCTCCTTCAAGGGCAACGCGAAGGCGGATGTCAGCATCATGGTTCCGCGGGACGTCGCCCTCAAGTTCGGTGTCGTCTCGGCCAACGGCCTCGTGAGCGGCCTCACCGAAGACGCGAGGATCAGCACGGTGAGCGGCGACATCGTCGTCGACAACGTGTACGGCGACCTCGACCTCGGCTCGGTGAGCGGTGAGATCTCGGTGCGCAACCACTACGGCAACATCACCTCGAAGTCGGTCTCCGGCGACGTGACGGCCAGCGGCGAGATCATGAAGTTCAGCTCCAACAGCGTCTCGGGCGACGTGTTCCTGGATGTCACGGGCACGCCCGATGAGGCGAGCGTCAAGACGGTCTCCGGCGACGTCACCGTCCGGCTCGAAGCCGGAGTCCCCGCCCAGTACCGGATCAACACGGTGTCGGGAAAGCTGCAGCTCGACGACTCGGAGATCACCGGCATCCGGGGCCAGTACACCGGCAAGTACGGTGAGCTCCATGGCCGCTGGCTCGAGTTCTCGGCCACGACGGTCTCCGGCGACGTCGCCGTGCTGCACTCCGGCTCCGCGGGAGGCGGCGGCCGATGACCCCGCCGGTCTTCGCGCACGGGCACCTGAGGCTCTACCTGCTGAGCCTGCTCGCCGACGAACCCATGCACGGCTACGAGCTCATCCTCGCGCTCGAGGAGCGCTTCGGCGGCACCTACACCCCGAGCGCCGGCACCATCTACCCCCGCCTCGCCAAGCTCGAGGAGGAGGGCCTCGTGAGCAAGGTTCCGGATGGGCGGAAGACCGTGTACGCGATCACGGATGCCGGTCGCGCCGAGCTCGCCGCCCGGCAGCACGAGCTCGACGAGATCGAGAGCGACCTCACCGACTCGGTGCGCCGGCTCGCCGACGAGGTGCGCTCGAGCGTCAACCAGGCGATGAAGAGCCTGCGGGCCGACCTCGCCGCGGCGGCGCGCGAGGCGCGCACCGAGGCGAGGTCGGCCGGGCGCACCGTGCGCAACGACGTACGGGAGACGGTGAGCACCCACCTGCGCGAGGCGGAGATCGTGCTCAACGACTTCCGGCACGAGGTGCGCTCAGATCTGCGGAGCATGGCGGCGCGGGGTGAGCTCACGCCGGAGACGGTGTCCGGGCTCAAGTCCCGGCTCGACGAGGTGCGTTCGGCGCTGTTCCACCTGGACTGAGTACATCCGCCCGCAACGGGTGTAGTCTCGCTCCTCGTGACTGACGAAGTCCGCTCGCCCAAGCGGTGGCTGATCGGTGAGCCGTTGCCCTCCGACAAGCTCGAGGGACAACTCCTTCCGAAGCATCTGGCGCTCCCGATCTTCGCCAGCGACGCGCTCTCCTCCGTGGCATACGGCCCCCAGGAGCTTCTGCTCATCCTCACGCTCGGCGGCCTGAGCTTCCTCACCCTCGCGCCGTGGGTCGCCGCCGCCGTCATCGTCGTCCTCGTGACCGTCGTCGCCTCCTACCGACAACTCATCAAGGCCTACCCCTCCGGAGGGGGCGACTTCGAGGTGGCCCACAAGAACCTCGGCGAGAGGGCCGGTCTCGTCGTGGCGAGCGCCCTGCTCGTCGACTACATCCTCACCGTGGCGGTGTCGGTGGCGAGCGGTGTCGACAACATCATCTCCGCGTTCCCCGTTCTGAACACCTGGCGCGTCGAGATGGCCGTCGGATTCATCATCCTGCTCGCCGCGGTCAACCTGCGCGGAGTCCGGGAGTCGAGCAAGGCGTTCGCCCTGCCCACCTACCTGTTCATCGGAAGCGTCCTGCTCATGATCATCGTCGGTGTCGTGCGCATGGCGCTCGGGGACACCCCGATCGCGGCATCCGCCCAGTACGCGGTTAAGGCGGAGGAGTTCACCCAGGTCGGCATCGTGCTGCTGCTCCTGCGGGCGTTCGCGAGCGGATGCAGCGCCCTCACCGGCGTCGAGGCCGTCGCGAACGGGGTGCCCGCCTTCCGCATCCCGAAGATCAGGAACGCCCAGCGCACCCTCGTGCTCATGGGCGGCATCGCCATCGTGCTGTTCGCGGGCGTGACGACCCTCGCGCTGGCAAGCGGGGTGCACTACGCGGAGAACCCCTGCAACCTCGTCGGCTTCGACGACTGCGACACCCAGCCGCAACGCAGCGTCATGGCGCAGATCGCCGCCGCCGTGTTCGGTGGGGACAACCAGATCCTGTTCTTCGTGCTGCAGGGAGCGACCGCGGCTGTGCTGCTGCTCGCCGCCAATACGGCGTTCAACGGATTCCCGCTGCTCGGCTCTGTGCTCGCCCGTGACGGCTACGCCCCGAAATCTCTCTCGACGCGCGGTGACCGGCTGGTGTACTCGAACGGCGTGCTCGTGCTCGCGCTCGCCGCCGCCATCCTGCTCGTCGTCTACCAGGCGAACCTCAGCGCCCTCATCCAGCTCTACATCATCGGGGTGTTCGTCTCGTTCACCCTCGGGCAGTCGGGCATGGTGCGGCACTGGCTGCGAACCCTGCGGGAGGGGGCGAAGAATCGCGGCCAGATCATCCGGAGCCTGTCGATCAACTCGTTCGGCGCGCTGCTCACCGGCACCGTGCTCATCGTCGTGACCGTCACCAAGTTCACCCACGGCGCCTGGCTCGTGTTCGCGATCATGCCGGTGCTGTTCCTGCTCATGCTCGGCGTGAACCGCTACTACCGGAACGTCGAGCACGACCTCACCGTCGACGACACGACGATGTTCGGCTCGAATGGTGACCACGCGATCGTGCTCGTCGGCAGGTTGCAGAAGCCGACGCTCAAAGCCCTCGACTACGCCATCGCCGCCCGGCACGAGAGCCTCGAAGCCGTGCACTGCTCGATCGACGACGACCAGACCGCCCATCTGAAGGCGCAGTGGAAGCAGATGAAGATCCAGGTGCCGCTGCGCGTCATCCAGTCGCCGTATCGGGACATCAGCTTCCCGCTCATCAAGTACATCAAGAAGCGGCGCGAGACCCACGGGTCAGAAGTCGTCACCGTCTACATGCCGCAGTTCATCGTCGGGCACTGGTGGGAGAACCTGCTGCACAACCACAAGGCCCGCCGCATCCGACACAAGCTCATGCTGTGCCATGGGGTTACGATTGCGCTCGTGCCCTGGCTGCTCGACTCCTCGAAGGTGCTCTACGCGCGCGCCGGTCGGCCCCTGCCCGGGCAGGAGCGCCGTGGTGAGCCGGTACGGCGGGCGGTCATCCGCAAGCCGCTGCCACCGGCGAAGGTCAGCGGCCGGAACCGGAATTAATGTGAGGGAATTGCTCGCCGTACTCGTGGGCGGATTCGTCGGGACGGGGCTCAGGCTGCTCGTCGACCTCGCGCTGCCGAACGCGGCCGATGGCTTGCCGCTCGGCACGCTCCTCGTCAACGTGGTCGGCGCGTTCGTACTCGGCCTGCTCGTTGCGCAAGTGTGGCCGCATGCCGCCGCATGGCTGAGGGCCGGACTCGGGGCCGGACTTCTCGGGTCTTTCACCACGTTCTCCGCGATCGCGGTCTCACTCGTCGCGCAGGCGCACGCCGGTGCCTGGTGGCTCGCTGCCGGGTACCTCGTGCTCTCCCTGGTTCTCGGATTCGGCGCCGCCGCGCTGGGGTTGCGGCTGGGACGACCGAGGCGCGCCTTCCGTGAGCGCGGTTCGGGCGTCTCGCCGATCGACTGGGTCGACGAATGACCGTCGCACTCGCCCTCGTGACGATCGGCGCGGGCGGACTCGGCGCAGTCATCCGGTACCTCCTGTCACTGGGGTTCGCCCGGGTGTCGGATGCCGAACACTTCCCCTGGGCCGTGCTCGTCGTCAACGTGGTCGGCTCTGCCATCGGCGGAATAGTGCTCGGGATGGCGCAGCACGACGCTGTGTCCGCCGACCTGCAGCTCATCCTGCTGACCGGACTGTGTGGCGGCATCACGACCTTCAGCACCTTCAGCGTCGAGACGATCCAGCTCGTCGCCGCCGACCGCTGGCGCGCCGCCGCGCTCAGTGTCGCTGCGAACCTGGTCCTCGGGCTCGGCGCCTGCGCGCTCGGCTACCTGCTCGCCTCCTGACCCCGCGCTCTCGCGCAGGCCCACCCACCCGTGTCCGTGCGTGTCCCAAATGAAGGCAATTCCGGTGCTGAGCCTCGCGAAGCCCGCCAACTCGTACCGGTGCGCACCGATTGCCTTCATTTGGGACACCGGGTCACGCCCACGCATCGGCGAAAGGTGCTTCAGCCCTTCTCTGCGCCTTCCGTCGTGCTCATGATCTTGCGCTGGAAGATGAAGAACAGCACCGCGACCGGGATCGTCATGAGCACGGCGGCGGCGAGCTTGAGGGGGAACTGGTTGCCGCTCCCGAGCTGCCCGGAGAACAGCGACGCGACGCCCGTCGTCAGCGTGTTCAGGTCGGTGCTCTGCCGCGAGATGATGAAGTGCGCGAACTCGTTCCAAGAGCCCTGGAAGCTCAGGATGAACAAGGTCACGAGTGCGGGTCTGGCCATGGGAAGCACGATCGTCCAGAACGTGCGGAAGATGCCGGCACCGTCGATACGCGCCGCCTCCTCGATGCTGACCGGGATCGACTCGAAGAACTGCTTCATGATGAAGATGCCCGCCGCGTCCACGAGCAGCGGGATGATCATGCCCGCGTAGGTGTTGTAGATGCCGAGCTCCTTGATGATGAGGAAGCGCGGGATGAGCAGAACGACGTTCGGCACCGACATGACGGCGATGAGACCGGCGAAGATCCAGGTGCGTCCGCGGAACTGCAGGCGCGAGAGCGCATATCCCGCGAGCGAGTCGAGGAAGACGCGCCCGAGCGTGACGCAGATGGTCACGATCATCGAGTTCGCCGCCCACAGTGGAAGCGGCACCTGCGTGAAGAGCCGCTCATACGCGGTGAACGACCAGGTCTGCGGGAGGAGCGAGAGAGGATTGCTGGTCGCGTCGGCATCCGTCTTGAAGCTTCCGGCGACCGAGAGCAGGAACGGGTAGATGTAGATGAGCGCGAGGATCACGAGCATGAGATAGCTCGCGAGGACGCCCGCGCGAAGCCTGGTCATTGCATCCGCCCTTGCTTGAGCGAGTTCTGTATCGCGATCTGACGCCGCATCTCCTTGTCGAGTTTGCCGCCGGGGTTCCTGTCTCGCAGGATCCAGCGCTGGAGGAGCGTGAGCACGACGATGAGCACGAACAGCAGAAACGCCATCGCAGCGCCCTCGCCCCAGTTGAGCCCCTTGAACGAGGTCTGGTAGGAGAGGTAGGCGGGCGTCAGAAGCGTTTTCCCCGGTGCGCCGCCCCCGGTCAGGTAGATCTGGTCGAACACCTGCCAGGTGCCGATGAGTCCCAGGGTGATGACGGTGAACAGGGTGGGCTTCAGCATCGGCAGCGTGATCGAGAAGAACTTGCGGAACGGTCCTGTTCCGTCCATGAGCGCGGCCTCGTCGATCTCGGCACCGATGTTCTGCAGGCCGGCGAGGAAGATGAGCATGAAGGTCCCCGAGGTCGTGAAGATCGCGAGCACGATGAGCATGCACATCGCGACGGAGGGTCCGGCGAGCCACTCCCACCAGCTGATGCCGAGCGGCCCGGCGGCCGCGAGCGCCGGCGGCGGTGCGTGCACCCCGAACGAGTCGAGGATGTTGTGGATGACGCCGCTCGGGTCGGCAAGCCAGTTAGGGCCGTTGATCCCGATCGCACCCAGGAGGGCGTTGATCGCCCCCGACGAGGCGAACAGGAAGATGAAGATCCCGGTGATGGCGATCGAACTCGTCACCGAGGGAAAGTAGAACGCGGTCCTGAAGAAGCCGCGCGCCTTGAGGAGGCGCCGGTTGACCTGCACCGCGAGG
Organism: Leifsonella bigeumensis; assembly: GCF_039537265.1. Classification (NCBI taxonomy): domain Bacteria; kingdom Bacillati; phylum Actinomycetota; class Actinomycetes; order Micrococcales; family Microbacteriaceae; genus Leifsonella; species Leifsonella bigeumensis. The sequence goes on from NZ_BAABAE010000001.1 coordinate 133,987, forward strand.
AAGAGAGCGAGCGCCGTCTGCAGCGGGACGACGAAGATGACGTAATAGAAGTTGTTACGGATCGAGGTGCCGAAGTCGCGCTGGGAGAGCCCGGGATCCACGATCAGCTTCTCGTAGTTCTTCGTCCCGACGAAGCTCGCGCGGCCGCTCAGCGGGGAGCCGAGCCCATTCCAGTCGCTGAAGCTCACCCATAGGGCGAGCAGGATCGGGAGCACGAGGAACAGCCCGATGATGATGAGTGCGGGCGACACGAACAGCCAGCCTCTGCTGGCCTCGCCGCCACGGATTCCCTTTGCCATCATCCGCTCCCTTCACTACCGGGTCGTGCCCGATATCTTCCGGTCGAGCTTGCCGCGACCGTCCCGGCGACTGTGCGCCGGGGGTCTCGGCAAGCTCGACCCGAGAGATTCGTGCCGGCTACTTCGCGTTCGCCTCGTCGAGCGCAGCCTGCAGCGTGGTCTGCAGCGACGCGAGGATCGCCTTCGCATCACCGCCGATCAAGCCGGCGAGCTGGGCGTTGAAGTCGGAGATGACGGTCGCGGATCCGGCGAAGTTCACCGGGCTCACGGCGTAGTCGTTGCCCTTGACGAAGGAGGCGTTCTCCGGATACTTTGTCGCGTACTCCGCAGCGGCGGACTCCGTCGACGGGATGACCCCGAAGGCGTCGGCGAACTTGAGCTGCTGCTCGTCGCTCGTCAGGAACTGCACGAGGGACTCAGCGGCCGCCGTCGTCTTCGAACCGGCCGGGATGCCCCAGCAGTTCGTGAACGTGAACGTCGACTGGCCGCCAGGGCCGGCCGGCAGTTCGTAGGCCTGGTACTTCGTGTCGGGGAAGTCGCCCTGGATGCCCTTGATCCACGGACCCTCGATCACCATGGCTGCAGCGCCCTTGCCGAGCGCCTCGCCGGACCAGCCGGAGTCGATCTCGGCGGGGAACTTCAGCACCCCGTCATCGTGGAGCTTCTGGATCTCCTTGAGTCCCGCGAGGTTCTCCGGGGTGTCGGCCGTGACCGTCTTCCCGTCGTCGCTCACGAGGGAGCCGCCCGCCTGGTTCATGAAGACCCCGACGCGCGCGTACTCGAGCCCGAAGGAGAGCCCGGCGACCTTGTCGGTCGTGAGCTTCTTCGCGGCCGACTCGAGGCTCGCCCAGTCGGTCGGGATGTCGGCATCCGTCAAACCCGCCGCAGCCCACATGTCGGTGTTGATGATGAGGCCGAGCGTCGAGAAGTCCTTCGGCTCACAGGTGAAGGTCCCCTGGTAGGTGAAGGTGTCGACGAGCGACTGGTAGAAGTCGCCCGCGTTGGCGGCGTCCTTCGCGTACGGCTCGAGGTACCCGTTGCTCGCGTAGTTCGCGAACTGGTCCCAGCTCATGTAGAAGACGTCGGGCGGCGTGCCTCCCGCGAAGCCCTGGCTCAGCTGCTGGGTGAGGTCGCTCGCGGCGACCACCTCCACCGAGGCATCGTTCTGGTCGGCCCAGGCGGTTGCCGCCGCCTGGACGGCGTTCGTCTCGGCGTCACCGCTCGATCCGATGAGCATGGTGAGCTTGGCGCCGGAGATGTCTCCGTCTCCTTCGCTGCCGCCTCCACTCTGCGAACAGGCCGCGAGGCCCGCGACGAGGGCGACGGCGGCGAGGCCGGCACCCAGTTTCTTCGTGTTCATGGTTCCCTACCTTTCGTGGTGATTGCCGGCCAAGGGGAAGCCGGAGTTCTCGACGGACGCGAGCTCGGTGGAGCGGCGGGCGACGAGGGTCGGTGTGAGCAGCCGGTGGATCGGGTCCGCTGCCGAGTGGACGTGGGCGGCGACCGTGCTCCCGGTCTCGCCGAAGAGCAGTTCGAGCGCGCTCTGCGCGACGAGATCCAGTGGCTGGTCGATGCTCGAGAGGCCGACCGCGGCGGCGACCGGGGTGTTGTCGTAACCGATGACCGGTAGTGCGTTCCTGCCGAGGCCGGCCGCCGCCATCATGGCTCCGAGGGCGAGGGAGTCGCTCGCGCAGACGATCGCATCCGGTGGCGCAGGGGAGGCGAGAAGGGTAGTGGCGGCAGCGTTGCCCTGAGGCACGCCATCCTCGGTCGCGAGGGCGAGGATGGCGAGGTCGCGACCGGCGAGGCCGAGCCGTTCGGCGGATGCCGACGCCCATCCGGCGCGTCGTTCGAGGGCGGTCGTCGTCCCGTCGTCGAATCCGAGGTAGCCGACCCTGGTCGCCCCGCCGTCGATCGCATGATTCGTCGCCTGGTTCGAGCCGCTGAAGCCGTCGACGTCCACCCAGGGATGGATGGGCTCGCCCAGGTCGTCGTCGCCGGATGGGCGCCCGAACGTCACGAAGGGCACATCGTTCTCGAGCAGCCAGGCGGTGCGCGGATCCTGCCGGAAGGTCGAGGTGAGCACGAAGGCGTCGACATCGGAGCCGTCGCGCAGCCTGCGGAACTCCTCGATCTCGTGCTCGGGGGTGCGCGCCGTGAAGAGCAGGATGCGCAGGCCCCGTTCGGCGGCCCTTTCGGTGAGTGCGTGGAGGAAGCGGTCGAGGAGCGAGCCGGAGATCCCGTTCGACATCGGGTCGAGCCGTACGCCGATGGTGGAGGACTTCCGTGTGCGCAGTCGACGGGCCGAGGCGTGCGGGCGGTAGCCGAGCTGCTCGATCGCCGCCTTGACGCGCGTCATGGTCTCCGGTTTGACGATCGCCGGCGAGTTGAGCACATTGGAGACGGTCTGCCGGGAGACGCCGGCGATGCGGGCGACGTCTTCGACCGTCGGGAGCTGCCGCATCCTGCCTCCTCGTCACTGAGCCTCGCCATGAGATTTGATCGTTCAAGTGCGTTCGACGCCTGCAGCCGCAGCTACTGGGGATTCTCCTGCACAGTTTGATCGTTCAAATGCTTGGTGTTACATTACCTCAAGCGAATCGAAAGTCAATGCCCCCTTGAGCAGAACCCTGCCGACGATCGGGCGACACCAGTGAGGAGCGGCGCGAAACACATGTCCGCACCACTGCAGCCCCTGCTGCACAACGAGCTCGTCGTCCTGCGAGCGCCGACCCAGGCCTGGTCCGCGCGGGACGGATCGATCGGCACGGCGCCCATCCACGGCCTCTACTTCTCGGATGTCCGGGTCGTCTCGCAACTCTCGGCGACCGTCGGCGGCGAGGCCGGCGAGCACATCGCGACCGAACCCCTCGGCGCAGACTCGATGAGCTTCGTGACCCTGCTGCGTCACCTCGACGACCGGGCCGCCGACCCCAAGGTACGGTCGAACCACACGCGGACCGCCACCGCGACGACCATCGGCGAGACCCTCACCGTCTCCTCCCACCTCGACACGGACATCACGACCGAGGCCGTCGTCACCCTCACTGCCGATCTCTGCGACATGGACCGGGTCAAGGCCGGTGTCGGCACACCGGCCGAACCGGAGGTCACGGTGCAGGGCGAGCAGGCGAGCTGGTCGAACGACTCGGTGCGCGTACGACTGGAGGCGCCCGGCGCGACGGTGCTGGCATCCGATGGCCGGATCGAACTGCGCTGGCCCGTCGTCGTCCCGCCTCACGGCGAGACGAGCGTCTCCTGGACCATCGCCGCCCGGGACGAGCAGGCGGTCGTGACCGGCGTCGACTTCCCGCCGCGCTGGTCGACCCCGGATGTCACGGCCGACGATGAGCGTCTGCCCCGCTGGCTCGACACCGCCCTCGGCGACCTCGACGCCCTGCGCATGGCCACGGTGGACCAGCCCGGCCTCGTGTTCCTCGCCGCGGGCGCGCCCTGGTTCTTCACCCTCTTCGGACGCGACTCGATCTGGGCCGCCCGGTTCATGCTCCCGCTCGGCACCGAGCTCGCGCACGACACCCTTCGGGTGCTCGCCGGCCTGCAGGGGACGAAGGATGTCGCCGCGAGCGCCGAGCAGCCGGGCAAGATCATGCACGAGCTGCGCCGCGAGACGCTGCGCATCCCCGACGAGGCCATCGCACTCCCGCCGCTCTACTACGGGACCGTCGACGCGACCGCCCTGTGGATCTGCCTCCTGCACGACGCTTGGCGCTGGGGGCTCACCGACGACGCCGTGCGCGAGCTTCTCCCGCATCTGGTCGCAGCTCTCGGCTGGATGCGCGACTACGGCGACGCGGACGGCGACGGCCTGCTCGAGTACATCGACCGCACCGGGCACGGCCTCGCCAACCAGGGCTGGAAGGACTCCGGGGACTCCGTGCAGTGGCGCGACGGCACGCTCGCCGAGGGCCCGATCGCGCTCTGCGAGGTACAGGCCTACGCCTACGAGGCGGCGACCCATGGCGCGGACCTGCTCGAGCACTTCGGCGTGGGCGGCGCGGAGGAATGGCGTGCCTGGGCGGCGGCGCTCAAGGCGCGATTCCACGAATCCTTCTGGATCGACGCACCGGACGGCGCCTACCCCGCCATCGCGCTCGACGCCGCGAAGCGGCCCGTCGACACGGTGACGAGCAACCTCGGCCACCTCCTCGGCACGGGACTGCTCGACGAGCGTCAGGCCGCTCTGGTCGCCCGTCGTCTGGTCTCGCCGGAACTCGACTCGGGGTTCGGCCTTCGCACAATGTCGACCGACTCCGGCGGCTACTGGCCTCTCAGCTATCACGGCGGAAGCGTCTGGACCCACGACACCGCGATCGCGATAGCCGGGCTCGCCCGTGAGGGCTTCGTCCAGGAGGCGGGCCGGCTCGTCTCGGGGCTCCTCGCCGCCGCGAGCGGATTCGACTACCGGATGCCGGAGCTGCACTCTGGAGACCCCGCCTCCCGGCTCGCGGTCCCCGTGCCCTACCCCGCGGCCTGCCGCCCGCAGGCCTGGTCAGCGGCCGCGGCCGTGTCCGTGCTCGGCAGCGTGCTCGGACTCGACCCGGATGCCCAGGCCGGCGTCCTGCGGATGTCGCCCTCCGGCGCGGTCGGGCTTCTCACCGTGTCGGGCATCCGGTTCGGGGGCGCGGAGGTCTCGGTGCGGGTCACGGCCGAGGGTGAGGTGGCCGCCGCATCCGGTGCCACCATCGAGGTCGGTTGACTCCCTCGCCGAGCCGGGCGGCGAGTGCTCAGGCCTGGCCGTGCAGGGTGCGAGAGCGGCGGGACAGCGAGTCGATGACGACGGCGATCAGGAGTACGACGCCGGTCACCATGTACCGCACCGAGGTGTCGAGGCTGAGCAGGGTCAGTCCATTCGCGATCGACTGGATGACCACGATCCCGAGCAGCGCCGACCAGGCGCTTCCGCGACCCCCGAAGAGGCTCGTTCCACCGATGACGGCGGCAGCGATGGCCATGAGGTTCGTGTCGGCGCCACCGCTGCTGACACCGGCGGAGGCCAGGCGTCCGGCGGCGAACACTCCGCCGATCGCGGCGAAGGTGCCGCCGAGGACGAGGCAGGAGATGAAGATGCGGTTGATGTTGATCCCCGCTCGCCTGGCCGCCTCGACACTTCCGCCCACGGCGTAGACCGCCCGGCCCCAGCGGGTGTGCACGAGGGCGTAGTTCACGATGACCACGAAGAGCACGAACACCATGAACATCACACCGACCCCGCGGGTGAGGTTGAGGTACCAGGCGGCGAAGCCCAGCCCGACGAGGAGCGTCGCCGACTTGATGAGAATCGTCGTGGTCGACTGGCTCTGCAGCCCAGCGGCCGAGCGCTTCCTCGCCGTCAGGAGCGCCGACCCGCCGTAGACCGCCACCGCGATCACGACGAGGGCATAGGAGACGGCCGGCGGAATGAACATCTGCTGCGCGAACCTCACCAGCCAGCTGTCGAAGGGGATGTTGATCGAGCCATTGGTCCCGAGGATCCACAGCTGGAGACCCAGGACTCCCATGAGCCCGGCGAGGGTGATGACGAAGGTGGGAACACCGAAGCGCGCGTAGATGAGCCCGTACAGGTAGCCGACGACGGCGCCTGCGGCGATGCCCGCGGCCACACCGAGCCACAGCGGCCAGCCATGTTGAGTGAAGGCGACGGCCAGGATGGCGCTCGCGACGCCGCTGATCGACCCCACAGAGAGATCGATCTGGGCAACCAGCAGCACGAGGACGACACCGATGGCGATCGTGCCGATCGCGGCGCACTCGAGGGCCAGGTTGACGAGGTTCGCACTCGAGAGGAAGAACGGGTTGAGCAGCTGGAAGATCACCCAGATGATGGCGAGACCCACGATGACCGGGAGCGAGCCGAGGTCTCCTTTTCGTACACCGGCGACGGCGTTCCTCACGGCTCCGAGGAGCCCCCGCGGTGCGGCTGTGCCGCCTTCCGATGGTTCGGGGTCGGTTTCGGCGGCGACCTCCGTCGACGGGTTCATCGGTCTTCTCCTTCATCGCTGTGTGCGGCGGCGCGGCGGGTCACCGCGTTGTCGGATGCCCCCGTGATGGCCGCCACGATCGTCTCCTGGCTCGTTCCGGGCATGAGGAAGTCGCCGTTGTTGCGACCCAGGCGGAACACGGCGACCCGGTTGGCGACGGCACGGACGTCCGCCATGTTGTGGCTGATCAGGACGACCCCGAGGCCGCGTTCCCGCAGGTGCTCGACGAGGTTCAGCACCTCGGCGGTCTGAGCGACGCCGAGCGCAGCCGTCGGCTCATCGAGGATGACGATGCTCGGGTCGCCGAGCAGTGAGCGGGCGATGGCCACCGTCTGCCGCTGGCCGCCGGAGAGGGCGGCGACGGCAAGGCGTACAGAGGGGATCTTCGCGGAGAGCTGCTTGAGCAGGCCCCACGAGCGCTCCTCCATCTCGACCTCGTTGAGAGCGTACGTGCCGATCTCGTGGCCGAGGAACAGATTGGAGACGACGTCGAGGTTGTCGCACAGGGCGAGATCCTGGAAGACCGTGGCGATGCCGAGGTCGCGCGCGGCGCTCGGCGACGGGATGGACACCGCCTGACCGCGAAACGTGATGGTTCCGGAGTCGTGAGGATGGACGCCGGCGAGGATCTTGACGAGCGTGGACTTGCCGGCGCCATTGTCCCCGACGATGGCGAGGACCTCCCCTGGGTAGACGTCCAGTTCGATGTCGGCGAGCGCCTGCACGGCGCCGAAGGCCTTGGACACTCCGCGCAGACTGAGAATCGGCTCCGCCTGTTGCACGGCTGTGCCGCTCGTGGTGGCTGTCATGGTCATCGTTGACTCCCTCTCGCTGGGACCCGGTTCGACCGGGGGTCCTCCTCCCGAATGGAGAACCCCCGGTCGCGATCCTGGTCGATTACTTGATGCCGGCTGCCTCGCATGCCGCCGCGTAGTCCGCGGTGCAGATCTCAGCGACCGTGTAGAACTCGTCCTTGATGATCGTGTCCATGATGTTGGTCACGTTCACCGAGACGGGCTGGTTGAGGTAGCTCGGGATGCCGTTGACCTCGGTCGTCGACTCCGGCGTCCGGTTGTTCACGAGGTCCCACGCCGCCTGTGCCGCGTGCTGCGCCTCGGACCGGAACGGGTTGTACACCGTCATGTACTGGGTTCCCTGGATGATCCGCTGCAGCCCGGGGAGGGATGCGTCGAGACCGGTGATCGGCACCGGGTCCATCCCGACGGCCATCATGGCCGCAAGTGCGGCGCCACCGTTGTTGTCGTTGGCCGAGTACAGGCCCACGATGTCGTTCTGGAACTTGGTGAGCTGGCTCGAGACCCACTCCTGCGCCTCGGCCGGGTCCCAGGTGGCGAACTCGGCGAGGATCGTGTAGCCGCTCGCGTCGATGATCTTGTGAGCGCCCTTCTTGATGTTCGCAGCGTTCGGGTCGGTCTCGGCACCGTCGATCATGAGGATGCCGCCGTCACCCGGCTCCACGCCGTCGGCCTTCAGCTTCTCGACGAGCGCGGTGCCCTGCATCTCGCCGACCATCTCGTAGTCGTTCGAGATGGAGAACGTGACATCCGGGCTCTGGATCAGGCGGTCGTACGAGACGACGGGCACGTTCTGTGCCTTGGCCGCCTCGACGATGCTCGCGGCGGCGACTCCGTCATAGGGGTCGACGACGAGCACCTGCACGCCCTGGGTGAGCATCGACTGCGCCTGCTGCAGCTGCTTGGCGGCATCCGAACTCGCGTTCGCGTAGAGCAGTTCACAGTCGGGGCAGAGCTTCTCGAGCTCCTCCGTGAAGTACGGCTTGTCCTTCTCCTCGTAGCGGAGGGTCGTGACCTCCGGCAGGAGCAGGCCGATCTTCGCGTGACTCGGATCGTCGGATCCCGCGTCGTTGGTTGCGGCCGGAGAACACGCTGTGAGCGCACCGGCCGCCATCAGGACGCCGGCTGCGATGCCGATCGTTCTCTTGGCTAGGACTTTCATGGCAAAACCTCCGTTAGTTCAGCGTTCGACGTGGAGAGGATGCGTAACCCGGCGAGGCCCGTCTGGTTCCATCGGGAACGGGGGGTTGCTCTCATACCTCTCCAACTGCCTCGAAACATAGCTGGAGGACAGAACGGTCGACAATAGCAAGACGAAAATAGTATTCGGCTATGGCTAACGGGGCTCACCGTCGGACTCCCGTGTCGACAACCGGCGAGAGATTCCGCGGGCGGCGGCACGCAGCGCGACCAGGAGGTCGGGGAGGGTCTGCCGGTTGAGCCGCGACGACGGACCCGCGATCGTGAGCCCGGCCTGCACCTCTGAGGGGCCGAAGACCGGCACGGCGATGCTCGAGAGGCCGACCTCCTGCTCCTGCAGGCAGAGCGCGTATCCGGCCTTGCGCACATGGGCCAGCTCTGCGCTGAGGCGAGCGGGGTCGGTGATGGTCGTCGTCGTCGTCGGCGCGAGGGGGTCGTGCAGGAGCGCCTCGATGTAGCAGCGCTTCTGGAACGCGAGGAGCACCTTCCCTGTCGCGTTGGTGTGCAGGGGGGAGCGACGACCCGTGCTCGCGACCATGGCGAAGGACTGCGTGACCTGATCGCGATCCAGGTACAGGACGGTGTTCCGGTGGAGTATCCCCAGTAGTACGGCCTCGCCGGTCTTCTCGGCCAGGCGGTCGATGTGGAATCGGGCCATTCGCGCGAGATCGGTCGAGCGGATGACCGCGCTGCCGAGCTCGTACAGCCCCCAACTGAGCCGGTAACGGCCTGCGTCGTCCCGCTCGACGAGCCCGTCGAGCTGAAGCGTCTGCATGAGCGCGTGAGTCGCAGGCTTGCTCAGCTCGACCCGCCGGGCGAGATCGCTGAGTGTGAGCGGGCGTCCAGCGGAGTGAAGCAGCTTGAGCAGCCCTGCAGCGTGCAGGACGGATTGGACCACCCTGGGCGCTCGGGTGGTCTCGGGTATCGGCGCGCGGACCGATGAGGCAACTGACATGACGGAACTCCTGAACAACGCTGGCCGCGAGCTTCCTGTCGCATTCACCACATTAGCAGTGGGCGAATACAATTTTCGACTAGCTATTGATGCTCGGATGGCGGCGGGCTATGTTTCGGAGGCGGAGTCGGCTGGCCACGGCCATGGGTCGCTCCCCAAGAAGAGAGTCGCACCACCATGACCATTGAGACCAGCCTCGGGCCCATCCGCGTCGAGGAATTGCTGCACCAGGCGGAGGAGCAGGTACGCCGGCTCGTCACGGAGCATCCCGGCAAGGTGCCGGTCTTCACCCAGGGAGGTCGCTGGCAGTTCGACGGCGACGCGTGGGCTCCGGTGTGGACCGGCGGATTCCTCGCCGGCATGATGTGGATCTTCTCCCAGCGCTTCCGCGATCCCTTCTGGCGGGAGAACGCGGAGAGATACAGTCGGCTGCTCGAGGAGCGCAAGCATGACACGGGAACCCACGACATCGGGTTCCTGTTCAGCCCGAGCTGGGGTCGCTGGCACGAGGTCGCCCCGAGCCAGGAGACCCGCGACGTTCTCATCGAGGCGGGCACGACCATGGCGGGGCGGTTCAACCCGGCCGGGCGCTATCTGCGCACCTGGGTCGACGCCGGCAGCACCTTCATCGACGTCATGATGAACATCGGGATCATCTATCAGGCCGCCGACCTCTCGGGCAATGCCGCCCTCGCCGAGATCGCGACGAAGCATGCGCTGACCTCACGGCGATTTCTCGTGCGCGGCGACGCCACGACCGTGCACGAGGGCTGGTTCGACCCCGACTCCGGGGAGTTCCTGCGCGCCGCAACCCACCAGGGCTACCGCTCGGACTCGTCCTGGGTGCGCGGCCACGCCTGGGCGATCTACGGATTCGGGACGGCATACCAGTGGACCGGGGACGCGCGGTTCCTGGACACGGCCCGGCGCTGCGCAGACACCTACATCACCGAGGTCGGAGACCGATTCGTAGGCCCCAACGATTGGGAGCAGCCGGCGCCGAACGACGGCTACGAGGCATCCGGCGCCAGCATCACCGCGTCGGGACTGCTCCAGCTCGCCGACCTGCTCGGAGACGCTGGCGACGACTACCGCCGGTATGCGCGATCGATCGTCGCGAGACTCAGCGAACCGGAGTTCTTCGGCGCCGCCACCACGGGGTGGGAAGGCATCATCAAGCACTCCACGTATCACGAGAACGAAGGCCTCGGCGTGAACGAGAGCGTCATGTGGGGCGACTACTACTTCGTCGAGGCACTGGATCGGCTCGCAGGCACCCCGGAGCCGGAATCGTCCGCGGGCCCGTCACGACGATGACCATGCGGCTCGTCGCCATCGACCTCGACGGAACGCTGCTCGACCCGGACCACGCGCTCAGAGCCACGACGATCCGCGCGGTCACGGATGCCGTCGATGCCGGCCTCGACGTCGTGATCGCCTCTTCCCGCGGCCCCGCGTCGATCCAGCCCATCATGGGAAGGTTGGGCCTCACCGGCGAGTTCATCGCCGCACAGGGTGCCATCACCGGCCGCTTCGCGCCCGATGGAACGCTCACAGTCATCGACGAGACGCCGATTCCGTTGCCTCTGGCCCAGAAGGTGGTGACGGCCGCTCTTCGCCTCGCCGCCAGCGTGAGTTGGATCGCCGGCATGGAGTGGTCCGTCCCGTGGATGGATGCGCAGGTCGACGAGCAGACCGAGGTGCTGGGCAGGCAACCTGTGATCCGCGACCTGAGGACCGCGACGCAACCCCCGCACAAGCTCCTCGCCATCGTGCACAAAAGCCGGGTCGACATGGTCGACCCGCTTCTGCGGATGCTGCCTCCGGGAGTCACGGCGACGCTCTCGCACCCGAACTTCGTGGAGATCACCGCAGAGGGCGTGGACAAGGGTGCCGCGCTCGAGCGGCTCTGCCACCGTCACGGCATCGCAGCGGGGGAGGTCGCGGCGATCGGCGACGGCCACAACGACGCCGGAATGCTCCGGTTCGCCGGAACCGCAGTCGCCATGGGCAATGCCGTCGCCGAACTCCGGGCCGAAGCCTCGCTGATCACCGGATCGAATGCCGAAGACGGTGTGGCCGCAGCGCTCCGGACCCTGGTCGCCGCACGGTCGCGCTCTTAGCCCATCGTGCTTCTGGAGTGCCGTGCGGTCTAGCCGGCGGCCGCCGGGCTGGGCGTCGTGGCCATGACCCCGAGCTGCACCGAGATCTCGTGAGCCTCCTCGTTGAGCCGGGCCACGATCCGGGAGACCGAGCGTCTGGTGACCCGCTCGGCCGGGCCTGCCACGGCGATGGAGGCGCAGACCCTTCCGGTGTAGTCGAAGATCGGGACCGCGATACTGCACAGACCCAGTTCCTGCTCCTGCCAGCAGGTGGCGAATCCCTCGCGCCGCACCTCGTGCAGTTGCTTGTCGAGTACCGCAGGATCGCAGATGGTCGCCGGAGTGTTCGAGGCGAGCTCGCTGGCGAGCAGCTCGGCGATGAACTCCTCGTCCTGGTGGGCCAGCAGCACCTTGCCGGAGGCATTGGTGTGAAGGGGCGAACGACGGCCGACGTTGGCGATCATGGAAAAAGACTCCGTGGCCTGCCCGCGATCGAGGTACAGCACTGAGTCGCCGTCGAGGATACCCAGGAGCACGGCCTCGCCGGTCTCCTCGGCAAGACGATCGAGGTGGATCCGGGCGATGCGATTGAGGTCCACGGAGCGGATGACGGAGCTGCCCAGCTCATAGAGGCCCCAGTCGAGTTGGTAGGTCGCATCGGCGCTCTTGGCGATGAACCCCTCGAGCTCGAGGGTGCGCAGCAGATGGAAGGTCGCAGGCTTGCTGATCCCGATGCTCTTGGCGAGTTCCCCGAGGCCCATCGGCTTGCCCCGGGCGGCGAGCGCTTTGAGCAGGGCGGCGGCGCGAGCCACCGAACGCACGATGCGCGGCCCGGTCTCGACGTCATCCGCTGATGGCTCAGAGGCCTCTACGCTCGTCACGACTCTCCTTGGTTCGAATCTGCACGGGCTACGCTACGGCAGATCGCTTCAGTCTAAACCCTCGGTTGCTCATAGCTAACAGTATTTTGTTCCTGCTATTGCGATCGTTTTGACGCTCTCCTAGGTTGGGAAGCAGGTCGAGTGTTGCCCGCACCCCGGACGACGCCCACTGTACGCCGACCACAGCCCGAAAGAGGACAGGATGCGATTCTGCAGTGCGGACGAGGCCGCAGCGCTCGTCACGAGCGGATCCACCGTCGTCGTCGACGGGTCGGGCGGCGGAGTGAACGAGCCGATGGCGATCCTCGAGGCCCTCGAGACCCGCTTTCTCGCGACGGGCTCCCCCACCGGCCTCTGCGTCGTGCACGTCTCCGGAATGGGCTCAGGCCACGGCGACGGAATCGACCGATTCGCCCACGAAGGCATGGTCAAACGGGTCATCGGAGGGCACTGGGGCTGGGCGCAGGGTATGCAGGAACTCGCCTCCGACAACCTCATCGAGGCCTACTGCCTCCCCCAGGGCACCATCTCCCACCTCCTGCGCGTCGCGGCGGCGCACGGCCCCGGCGTCATCAGCCACATCGGACTCAACACCTTCGTCGACCCGCGCCTCGACGGGGGTCGGCTCAACGATGCAGCGAAGGACGACATCGTCCAGCTCGTGAACCTGTCGGGCAAGGACTGGATCTTCACACCCGTCTTCCCGCTCGACGTCGCGATCATCCGCGGAACGACGGCCGACGAGAACGGGAACATCACCATGGAGGGCGAGGGGCTTCTGGCCGAGACCCTCGCCACCGCACAGGCGGTGCGCAACAACGGTGGGCTCGTGCTCGCCCAGGTGCGCAACCGGGTCGCCGCCGGCAGACTCGTGGCCGACCAGGTCCGGGTGCCGGGGGTGCTCGTCGACGCCATCGTCGTCGATCCGACGCAGCGTCTGTCCACCGCGACGGACCGCGACCCGTACCTCGAAGGACGCGAGCGCCTCGGCGAGCTCACGATCGACCCGATGGAATTCGGCGTGCGCAAGGTCATCGCCCGACGCGCCGCCCGCGAACTCGCCCCCGGCGACGTCGTCAACCTGGGGTTCGGAATGCCCGACGGTGTCGCCGCCGTGCTCGCCGAGCGCGGACAGGAGTCCTCGGTCACCTTCACGGTCGAACAGGGCCACATCGGCGGAGTCCCTGCAGGAGGCAGCGACTTCGGCATGGCACGCAACGCCGACGCGAGCGTGACGGCCGACCAGCAGTTCGATTGGTATGACGGCGGCGGCGTCGACACGGCCGTCCTCAGCTTCGCCGAGGTGGATGCGCGCGGCAACGTCAACGTCGGACGATTCGGCCGTCGCGTCCCCGGCGTCGGCGGCTTCATCAACATCTCCCAGGGTTCGAAGAAAGTCGTCTTCGTGGGGACCTTCGTCGCGGGAGGCGACTACGAACTCGACGGTGCTGGGGGCATCGCCGTTCCCCTCGACGGTAAGCAGAAGTTCGTGCAACAGGTCGAACAGGTCAGCTTCTCCGGCGAGCGCGCCACGACCGTGGGCCAACCGGTCGTCTACGTGAGCGAACGGGCGGTCTTCGAACTCCAGGCAGACGGACCCGTGCTCGTCGAGATCGCGCCGGGGCTCGACCTCGAACGCGACATTCTCGCCCACATGGGCTTCCGGCCCCGGATCGCCGACGCCCTCAGGACGATGGATGCTGCACTCTTCCACCGTGCGGAACAGGCGCTCGCCACCGCAGGCGCGGCCCCGACCGCGAAGGGCGGCGATCGATGAGCGCGGGCGGAACCGGCACGGCTCCCGTGCTGCTCGAACGCCGCGAGGGCGACACCGCGATCATCACCCTCAACCGACCGACCAAGGGCAACGCCCTCGACCATGAACTGATCTCGGCACTCGAAGAGTTCGCGGCTCGGCTTCAGGCCTCCGTGGATGATCCGCCGCATGCCGTCGTGCTCATGGGCGCCGGCGATCGCGCCTTCAGTGCCGGTGCGGACATCCACAATCTCGTGGGCCTTGACGAGAAGTCGGCGACCGACCAGATGCTCAGAGGGCAGGCGGTCTTCGGCATGTTGGAGGATGCGCCACAGGTCGTCATCGCGGCCGTCAACGGCGTCGCGCTCGGCGGCGGGCTCGAGCTCGCCATGGCCTGCGACATCCGGATCGCCGCACCCCACGCGCGGCTCGGGCAGCCGGAGATCACCCTCGGCAACCTCCCCGGCTGGGGCGGAACCCAGCGGCTCCCGCGGCTCATCGGCGAGGGGCGCGCCCTCGAACTCATCCTCACCGGAGAACCCATTGGGGCGTCGGAGGCCCACCGGCTCGGCCTCGTCAACCAGGTCGCCGACGACCCCGTCTCCGCCGCCATCGCACTGGCCCAACGCATCACCGCGCACAGCGCGTTCGCCGTGGCCAGGGCGAAGAAGGCGGTATACGCCGGGATGCGCGACGGCATCCGTGCCGGCCTCGAAATCGAGGCCGCCCTCGTCGGCGAGTGCGCCGTGAGCCCAGAGCAACGCGCGGCAGTCCAAGCATTCTTCGACCGCAAGAAGTCCACCACAACGAACAAGGAACCGACATGAGCCAAAGATTCTCCTCCCCACCGCGTCTCGTGCTCGGCGACGGCGCCCTCGAGCAGGTCGCCGAGGAGTTGCCGCGCCTCGGAACGAGAGCCCTCATCGTGACCGACCCCGGCATCGTCGCCGCCGGCATCCTCGACACGGTCCGCGACGTCCTCACCGCATCCGGGCTGCCGCTCGAGACCTTCACCGACGTCATCGGGAACCCGGACATCGCGACCGTCGACGCCGCCGACAAGGCCAGGGCGGCCGCCAAGGCTGACATCCTCATCGCCATCGGCGGCGGGTCCGCGATGGATGTCGCCAAGTCGGTCGCCGTGCTCGCGACCAACGGCGGATCGATCACCGACTACGAGGGTGTCGACCGGTTCGACAACCGCCCACTCCCCGTCATCGCCGTCCCGACGACGGTCGGCAGCGGAAGCGAGGTCACCAAGGGCGCGGTCATCCTGAACCCGACAACGCACGTCAAGATGGTCATCGTCTCCGACCTCATGTTCGCGACCATCGCCGTTCTCGACCGGCGCGTCGTCGCCGGCCTGCCCGGTCGCATTGCAGCGACGACCGGCATGGACGCCCTCACCCACGCCATCGAGGCCTACGTCTCCAAGGGCGCGAACCCGGTGACCGACGCCATCAACATCGGGGCCATCGAACTCATCGGCGGCAACCTCGTCGCCGCCTCGAAGGGCGACCCGGATGCGCTCTACGCCATGCTCGTGGCCTCCTCGATGGCGGGCATCGGTTTCCACGACGCGGGGCTCGGCGCCGTGCACGCCCTCGCCAACACGATCGGGGCGCAGTTCGGGGTGCACCATGGGACCGCCAACGCCCTCTTCCTCCCCTATGTCATGGACTTCAACCTTTCGGCCGCTCCGGCCAGGTTCGCCCGCATCGCGCGCGCACTCGGCGAGGACACCACAGGGCTGACCGATGAGGAGGCCGCCCAGCGCGCGGCATCCGCCGTTCACCGCCTCGCCAGGGACACCGGCGTGCCGCGCACCCTCGCCGAGGTCGGCGTTCCGGCCGACGCGATCGACGAGCTCGCCGCGGCTGCCCTCGTCCAGGCCGACCTGCCGGGCAACCCGCGGCCGGTGACCATCGACGACATCACCGAGCTCTACCGCAAGGCACAGTAGACAACACCAGTTCCAGGAGGGAACAATGTCAGCATCAGCCCGCATCATCGGCAATTTCGTCGACGGGGACTACACCACTCCCGACTCCGCGGAGTTGATCGACCGGCACGCACCCGGCACGGATGAGGTGGTCAGCAAGGTCGTCGCCTCGAGTCCCGAGGCGGTCGACGCCGCCATCAGCGCGGCCAGGGTCGCTTTCGACAGCGGACCGTGGCCCCGCACCACCGGGATGGAGCGCGCGATCATCCTGAATCGCCTCGCCGACCTCATCGACCGGGATGCCGCCGAACTCGCCCGCCTCGACAGCGAGGAAGGCGGGAAGCCGATCATCCTGGCCGAAGGCGACATCGCCGGGGCGGCCGGGCTGTGCCGCTACGCGGCGGCCCTCGCCCTCAACATGCAGGGAAAGACCTTCACGAACAACGGGCCGGACTTCACCGGACTCGTGCTGCGCGAGCCGGTCGGCGTCGTCGGCCTCATCATCCCCTGGAACTTCCCCGCCCTCATCCTGTGCCAGAAGCTGCCCTTCGCGCTCGCCGCCGGCTGCACTGTCGTCGTCAAGCCCTCCGAGTTCACGAGCTCGAGCGCCTGGGCCATCATGAAGCTCGTCGCCGAGGCCGGGGTACCGGATGGCGTCGTGAACATGGTCGCGGGCGCGGGGGCGACCGGGCAGGCGCTCACCGAGTCGCCGAAGGTGGACCTCGTCTCCTTCACCGGGTCGACCGTCACCGGACGCAGGGTGCTGGCCGCTGCGGCAGGCAACATGAAGAAGATCTCCCTCGAACTCGGAGGCAAGGCCGCGAACGTCGTGTTCGCCGACGCTGACCTCGAGGATGCCGCCGGCGGCGTGCTCTTCGGGATGAACTTCAACAACGGGGAGTGCTGCGTGTCACAGCCGCGACTGCTCGTTCAGGACACCGTCGCCGACGAGTTCGTGGCAGAGGTCGCCCGGCGGGTCGCCCGGCTCAAGGTCGGCCAGCCGCTCGACCGCTCCACCGAGATCGGCGCGCTCATCCACGCCGGGCACCTCGAGAAGGTGAACTCCTACGCCGAGAGTGCGCCATCGCACGGCGCGACCGTCGTCCTGGGAGGCACCCGGCTGACCGGCGGCGAGTACGGGAAGGGCCAGTTCCTCTCCCCGACCATCATCGACAAGGTGCCCAGCACCTCCTCCGCCTTCACCGACGAGATCTTCGGCCCCGTGCTCACCGTGACCCGGTTCGCGGATGCCGCGGAGGCCATCCGGCTGGCCAACAGCGTCGAATACGGGCTCTCCAACAGTGTGTGGAGCAAGAACCTCGACACCGTGCTCGACACGGCCAAGGCCCTGCGCAGCGGCACCGTCTACGCGAACACCACGATCGACGCGCCACCGCAGATGCCGTTCGGCGGCTATAAGGCGAGCGGCATCGGCCGCGAGATGGGCGAGGCCGGGTTCGAGGAGTTCACGGAGTTGAAATCCGTCAACATCCGTACCGGCTCGCGCGCCGGCTCCTTCGCCATCCCTGCGACCCGGTGACGGCATGACGACGGTCCTCGAGCGCATCGGCACGATGGGCGTCGTCCCGGTCGTCGTGCTCGATGATGTCGCCCAGGCCACGCCACTCGGCGATGCGCTCGTCGCCGGCGGCCTGCCCTGCGCTGAGGTCACCTTCCGCACCGCCGCAGGTGAAGCCGCCCTCGAGGCCCTCGCCGGGCGGGGCGACCTGCTCGTCGGCGCGGGAACGGTGCTGACCGCCGCGCAGGTGGACCGCGCGGTGGACGCCGGGGCCGCCTTCATCGTGAGCCCCGGGCTGAGCGCCGAGGTCGTGCGGCGCGCGCAGGAGCGAGGGGTGATCGCGTTGCCGGGGACGGCCACGGCATCCGAGGTCCAGGCCGCCGTGAACCTCGGGCTCGAGGCGGTCAAGCTCTTTCCCGCACGCGTGCTCGGCGGGACGGATCTGATCGACGCGCTGTCCGGACCGTTTCCCGGAATGCGGTTCATGCCGAGCGGCGGCGTGACACTCGCGACCGCCGGGGACTACCTCCGGCATCCGGCCGTTCTCGCCGTCGGCGGCAGCTGGATGGTGCCCCGCGCCCGGATCGCCGCCGGAGACTTCGACGCCATCCGGGCTCTCACCGAGGAGACCGTCTCGGCGCTGGCGCGAGGACCCCAGCGGTGACGACGGTCGCGGCTGCCGCGGCACCGCGGGCGCCGGACTCGCCGTACGTCGTGACCCTCGGGGAGACGATGGCTCTCCTGCACAACGAGACCATCGGGCACCTGGCCCACGCGACGGAACTGAAGCTCGGAATCGGCGGCGCGGAGTCGAACGTCGCCATCGCCCTGACGCGACTCGGCACGCCCGCGCACTGGATCGGGCGCGTCGGGGCGGACAGCCTGGGCGAGCGGGTGCAACGCGAATTGAGAGCGGAGGGGGTCGGCCTTCACGCGAACGCCGATCCGGATGCTCCCACCGGCCTCATGGTCAAGGAGCGCCGTACCGCCGGCTCCTCGCACGTCTGGTACTACCGTGCGGGAAGCGCGGGAAGCCGGCTCAGCCCGGAGGACATTCCCGAGGGACTCATCGCCGGGGCCGCGGTGCTGCACGTCACGGGCATCACCCCCGCGCTCTCGGCGAGCGCCGCGGATGCCGTGTGGGAGGCGATCGGGATCGCCCGCGACGCCGGCGTTCCCGTCTCCTTCGACGTCAACCACCGGGCAGCGCTCTGGCGCGACCGCGACCCGGGCGAGCCAGGCACGCTGTACCGCGACCTCGCCCGGAACGCCACCATCCTGTTCGCCGGTGACGACGAGGCGCGACTGCTCATTCCCGACATCGACGAACCCCTTGCGCTCGCGTCGGCGATCGGCGAACTCGGGCCGACGCAGGTCGTGATCAAGCGGGGCGCCCTGGGCTGCGTCGCGATCATCGACGGCCTGCAGTACACCCAGGAGGCCGTGCCGGTGAAGGTGGTCGACACCGTCGGCGCAGGGGACGCTTTCGTGGCCGGATACCTTGCCGAACTGGTAGCCGGCGAGGATGCCCCCACGCGACTTCGCACAGCGGTCACGACGGGCGCCTTCGCCTGCCTGACGGCGGGAGACTGGGAAGCCATGCCGCGCCGCCACGAACTCACGCTGCTGACCGCCGACGAGCCCGTCACCCGTTGACCTCGTCGGGCCTTCGGCGCTCCGCCAGCTAGATTCGAGTCATGAGCTACGACATCGACTCGGTTCGCGCCGACTTCCCCGCCCTCGCCGGCGGATCCGCCCACTTCGACGGCCCAGGGGGAACCCAGACGCCGCGACAGGTCATCGACGCGATCGCCGGAGCGCTGAGCGGGCCGCTGTCGAACCGGGGCACCCTGACGAAGGGCGAGTCCAACGCCGAGAAGACGGTGCTGGATGCCCGCGCGGCGATCGCGGACCTCGTCGGCGGCGAGGCGGGCGGCGTCGTCTTCGGTCGGAGCGCCACCCAACTGTGTTACGACTTCTCGCGCTGGATCTCGCGCTCGTGGGGGCCGGGCGACGAGGTCGTCGTCACGCGGCTCGACCACGACTCGAACGTCCGACCGTGGGTGCAGGCCGCCGAGCGCACCGGTGCGACCGTGCACTGGCTCGACTTCGACCCCGAGACCTCGGAGCTCGACGACGTCGCCACAGTGCTCTCCGACCGCACGAGACTCGTCGCCGTGACCGCCGCCTCCAACCTCATCGGCACGAAGCCTCCCCTCGCCCGGGTCGCTGCTGCGGCGCACGACGCGGGCGCCCTCGTCTACGTCGACGGCGTTCACTTCACCGCGCACTGCTCGGTGGACCTGGCCGCGCTCGGAGCGGACTTCTACGCCTGCTCGCCGTACAAGTTCCTCGGGCCTCACCTGGGTGCGCTCACCGCCTCGCCGGCACTGCTCGAGACGCTGCAGCCCGACAAGCTCCTGCCCTCGACGAACGAGGTGCCGGAGCGCTTCGAGTTCGGGACGCTCCCGTACGAGCTGCTCGCCGGCGTCGCGGCCGCCGTCGACTACCTGTCCACTCTCGGCGGGACCGGTGCCGCCTCCGGGGTTGCGAAGGGCTCACGCCGCGAGAACCTCGTCTCCTCGTTCGCAGGCCTCGAGGAATACGAAGATGCGCTGCTCGCCCGGCTGGAGGACGGCATCCGGAACCTGCCCGGCGTCACCGTGCACTCGCGCGCCGCGCACCGCACGCCGACGCTACTGCTCACGTTCGAGGGGCGCGACACCGTCGACGCGTACGAGTTCCTGGCCGCACGCGGCGTCGACGCGCCGTCCTCGAACTTCTACGCGCTCGAGACCAGCCGACGACTCGGCCTCGGCGATGCGGGGGGCCTGCGCGTCGGCCTCGCCCCCTACACGAACGACGACGACGTCGACCGCCTGCTCGCCGGACTCGCGGCCTTCCTCGCCGCCTGACCGAAGAGTCTCGCGCTACAGGTTGCTGAGGGTCGCGATGACCTGACGGGCGATCTGGCGGCCGGCCCGGTTCGCGCCGATCGTGCTCGCCTGGGGGCCGTAACCGGCGAAGAACACCCGCCCGTCCTTCCAGGACGAACCGTTGCCGACGGTCACCCCGCCCTCCTTCTCGCGCAGCTTGAGCGGGGCGAGGTGCCGCAACTCCGGGCGGAAACCGGTCGACCAGAGGATCGCATCCGCCTTCTGGAAGGTGCCATCCTCCCAGCGCACGCCATCCGGTTCGACGGAGGAGAACATCGGCTTCGCGACGAGCAGGCCTCGGTCGATCGCCGCCTGGATGCGCCGGGTACGCGGCACGCCCGTGCCGCTCACGATACTGGGCAGCGCGCGACCCGCACGGGCGGCCTCGTCCTGCATGGCGACGGCCGCGGCCCCGGCCTCGAGGTTGAGCTCGCTCTCGTCGAGGAACTCGATCGGGCGGCGGCTCACCCAGGTGAGCTCCGAGACGACCCCCTCGAGCTCCATAAGGAACCCGATCGCGGATGTCCCCCCGCCGACGACCACGACGCTCCTGTCCCTGAACTCGTCGGCCGACTCGTAGTCGCTCGTGTGCAGATGGCGTCCGGCGAAGGAGTCCAGCCCCGGGTACCAGGGGATGAACGGCGAACCCCAGGTGCCGGTCGCGTTCACGACGACATCGGTCGTGAGTTCGTGGGTCGCGCCCTGGGCATCCGTGTATTCGACGACGAGGTCGAGGTCACGATTCGACACCCTGTGCACGTCAGCCGGCCGCACGATCCGCAGGTCGTAGAACTCCTCGTACTGCCGGTAGTAGTCGGCGACGACCTCCTTGGCCGGGAGGGTGCGGTCGGCCTCGTCGAAGGTCAGGCCGAGTGCATCCATGCCCGGCAGATCGTTGATGCGGTGGGCGGACCCGACCCGCAGCGCCTCCCAGCGCAACTGCCACGCGCCGCCGGTCCCCGGCCCGCGGTCGAGCACGACGAAGTCGGTTCCGGGTTCGAGGCCGAGCCGTTTGAGGTAGAACGACACGGAGAGTCCGGCCTGGCCGCCGCCGATGACGACGACCTGCGGATGCGACGAAGCTGGGCTCACACGATTACGTTACCCGGCCATCCGGTGAGGGCGGCGAGACTGCGCCTGCATGCTAAAGTTGGAAGTTAGTTTTGGAGTCCTTGTAGGTGAATTCTGAGCATCGTCGTGTGTACTCAGGCTGGAATCGTGAGGGGGTAACCCGTGGGACGTGGTCGCCAGAAGGCTAAGCACACCAAGGTTGCCAGGGAGCTGAAGTACTTCAGCCCGAACACCAACTATGACGCGCTCGAGCGCGAGCTCACCCATGCCGAGCAGAACGAGGCCATGGAGAAGTGGCCGGAGTACAGCCACGCCGGTGACGACACCGAGCAGGGCAGCAAGTAGCTCGCCTGAGGTCCACGCGAAAAGGGCCTCGAATGGCCCTTGCCGGGCGCTCGGAAGGGCCATTCGGGACCCTTTTGCGGGCCGGCGTCAGTCGCGGTAGGTGCCGACGAGGCGCACAGCGCCGCCGGTGACGCCCTTCGCGCCCTGCTCGAATCCGTCGAGATCGCGTATGGCCGTCGAGACCTCGCCGGCGACCCAGGCCCGGATGCCGGATGCTTCGATCGTGCGGATGACGTCGGCCGCCTCCTCCGCCGCCACGATCGCGATCATGCCGACGCCGAGATTCCAGGTGCCCTCGGTCTCGGCGAGCGCAAGTTCGCCCCACTCCGCCAGCACGCGGAAAACCTCCGGCGGTGACCAGCCCGCCCGGTCGAGCTCGACCCACGAGCCGATCGGGAGCACCCGTGCGAGGTTCGCCGCGATCCCGCCGCCGGTCACGTGGCTGAGCGCGTGAACGGCATCCGGATGCTGCGCGAGCGCCGCAAGAAGCGGCCCGGTGTACAACCGGGTCGGCTCGAGCAGCGTCTCGCCGACGACGCCGAGCTCGTCGGTGCGGTCGCCGAACCCGACTCCGCGCTCGGCGAGGATGTGCCGCACGAGCGAGAACCCGTTGCTGTGGAGGCCGGAGGAGGCCAGCGCGACCACGAGATCGCCGTCGCGTACACGGTCGGGACCGAGCACCGCATCCGCTTCGACCACGCCGACGGCAGCGCCCGCGACGTCGTAGTCGTCGGGGCCGAGGAGCCCCGGATGCTCGGCGGTCTCGCCGCCGACGAGCGCGGTGCCGGTCTCGGCGCAGGCCCGCGCGATGCCGGCGACGATCGCGGCGATGCGCTCCGGCACGACCCGGCCGCAGGCGATGTAGTCGGTCATGAAGAGCGGCTTCGCACCCACCACGACGATGTCGTCGACGACCATGCCGACGAGGTCCTGGCCGATCGTGTCGTGCTTGTCGAGGGCCTGGGCGATCGCGACCTTGGTGCCCACGCCATCCGTCGACGAGGCGAGCAGCGGATGCCGGTAGGCCGTGAGCGCTGAAGCGTCGAACAGACCGGCGAATCCGCCGACGCCGCCGAGCACCTCGGGTCCGTGGGTCCTGGCGACCGCCGCCTTCATGAGCTCGACGGCGACGTCGCCCGCGCGGGTGTCGACGCCGGCCGCGGCGTAGGCGTCAGCCATGCCGACACTCGCGAGGGGTCAGTGACTGCTCGTCCGGCCCACCGTGAAGGACAGTTACTGACCCCTCGCGGCTCCGATCGGGTAGCGGATGCGCGGCCGGCGAGGTCACGCTCACTCCTGCCGCCCCGGGTCGCCGAAGACGGGGGCCAGCTCGGGTTCGGGCGCCGCCCGCTCGAGCAGGTTCTTGCCCATGAGCTGCGCATCCGGCAGCGGAATGGGATACACCCCGGTGAAGCACGCCGTGCACAGGCTCGAGCGCGGCTGCTCGGTCGCCTCGATCATGCCGTCCTCCGACAGGTATCCGAGGCTGTCGGCCCCGATCGTCTGCCGTACCTCCTCGACGCTCAGGCCCGTCGCGAGCAGCTCTGCGCGCGAGGCGAAGTCGATGCCGTAGAAGCACGGCCAGGTGATGGGCGGGCTCGAGATCCGCACGTGCACCTCCGCCGCGCCGGCCTCCCGCAGCATCGCCACGAGCGCCCGCTGCGTGTTGCCGCGCACGATCGAGTCGTCGACGACGATGAGCCTCTTGCCCTTGATGACCTCGCGCAACGGGTTGAGCTTGAGCTTGATGCCGCGCTGCCGGATGGTCTGCGACGGCTGGATGAACGTGCGCCCGACGTAGGCGTTCTTCACGAGCCCCTGGCCGTACGGGATGCCGGAGGCCTCCGCGTAGCCGATCGCGGCCGGCGTGCCGGACTCCGGCGTGGGGATCACGAGATCCGCCTCGACCGGATGCTCGTGGGCGAGCCGGCGACCCATCTCGACCCGCGCCTCGTACACGCCGCGTCCGGCGATCGTCGTATCGGGCCGGGCGAGGTAGACGTACTCGAACACGCATCCGGCGCGCCGCTCCTCGGCGAAACGCTTCGAGCGCAGTCCGTTCTCGTCGATCGCGATGAGCTCGCCCGGTTCGACCTCGCGAACGAAGGATGCGCCGACGATGTCGAGCGCCGCCGTCTCGCTCGCGACCACCCAGCCGCGCTCCAGCCGCCCGAGTACGAGGGGGCGCACACCCTGGGGGTCGCGCGCCGCGTAGAGGGTGGTCTCGTCCATGAAGACGAGGCAGAACGCGCCGCGCAGTCTCGGGAGCACCTCGAGCGCTGTCGCCTCGAGCGTGTGGTCGAGGTCGCCGGCGAAGAGGGCGGTGATGACCGCCGTGTCGGTCGTGTTCCCGCGGGCGAGCTCACCGTCGAGCTCGGGATGCCGGGAGTGCACGAGCTGCAGCAGCTCTGCGGTGTTGGTCAGGTTGCCGTTGTGGCCGAGCGCGACAGTGCCGCCTGCGGTGCGGCCGAGCGTCGGCTGGGCGTTCTGCCAGCTCGAGGATCCGGTGGTCGAGTAGCGGGTGTGGCCGACCGCGAGGTGGCCGACGAGAGTGTTGAGGGAGGATTCGTTGAAGACCTGCGAGACGAGGCCCATGTCCTTGTAGACGAGGATCTTCGTGCCGTCGCTCGTGGCGATGCCCGCCGACTCCTGGCCGCGATGCTGCAGGGCGTAGAGGCCGAAGTAGCTGAGCTTGGCCACCTCCTCGCCCGGCGCCCACACGCCGAAGACGCCGCAGGCATCCTGTGGGCCCTTCTCGCCAGGGAGAAGTTCATGACTGAGCCGAC
Organism: Leifsonella bigeumensis; assembly: GCF_039537265.1. Lineage (NCBI taxonomy): Bacteria > Bacillati > Actinomycetota > Actinomycetes > Micrococcales > Microbacteriaceae > Leifsonella > Leifsonella bigeumensis. Next base: position 158,593 of record NZ_BAABAE010000001.1, read on the forward strand.
CATCGCCACCGGCCAAAAGTGTGCCCCTAACCCTCGTCCTGCTTGTGGTCATCCGGCCCCGAGCCAGGCACCGGGCCGTCCTGATTGCGGTCTTCGAGAGCCGCGCCATCCGGAACCGGGCTCGGCTCCTCGTCGACGCGCACGTCCAGTTTACCCGCGACGACCTGTGCCGACCGACGGGTCGACCGGCGATCCAGCCAGAGGGCGATGAGGGCGCCGAGGACCGCGCCGATCGGCACCCCGAACAGGGTGAAGTAGCCGAAGGTCGCGGCGAACCCGATCTCGGGGTCGGCCGGGAAGAGCGAGGTGACGACGAGCGTCGCGATGAGCCCGAGGAGCGCTCCGACGACGATGAACGCCGACAGCTTCGGCGCCCGCCGGATGCTCACGGTCGTGCGCTCTTCTTCGTCGGCGTCGTGCGGCGTCTCAGTCATGGTTCCCATTGTCTCGCGAATGCCGGCTCGCCGACATCCGGATGCGACGTCGAGCGGATTCTGCGACGCTCGGCGCTGCTGCAGCCCGGCATTCAGACGGCCGGGTTCTCCCAGGCGAGCGGGAGCACCTCGGTGAGATCCGCGCGCGATCCGGATGCCGACACCCGGTCCGCCGCGACGGCCCCGGCCCAGGTCCCGGCGCCCGTCGCCAGGTCGAGCCAGGTCGCGGCATCCATCTCGACGACATTCGGCGGGGTGCCGCGGGTGTGATTCGGGCCCTCGATGCACTGCACCGCACCGAAGGGCGGTACGCGCACCTCGACGCTGTTGCCGGGTGCGTGGTCGGCGAGCACCTGCAGGAGATAGCGCACGGCCAGCGCGGTGGCGTCCCGGTCGGCCGACGGCCCGGATTCCACCGCGGTGCGCACGGCGGCCTCACCCACGATCGCGACGATCCTCGTCTTGCCCATCACTCCACGCTAGCTGAACGAATGCGAAGGGGAACCGAGAGTTCTCGCACAGTCCGGCACCGTGCACGTCGTTTCGAACGGTTCCCCTTCGAATTCGTTCGAAGCAACAGCGGAGGCGGGGCCGGTAGCCTGTGGTGGTGCGAATCCTCCTTCTCGGCTCCGGTGCGCGCGAGCACGCCATCCTGACCGCCCTCCTCGCGGAGAACGCCGGCCACGAGGTCACCGTCGCGCCCGGCAACGCCGGGATCGCCGACGACGCCGAGACGATCGCCCTCGACCCGGAGAACCCCGGGCTCGTCGCCGACTTCGCCGCCGACAACGGCATCGAGCTCGTCATCATCGGACCGGAGGCGCCGCTCGTCGCGGGTGTCGCCGACGCGGTCCGGGCACGCCGCATCCCGGTCTTCGGACCCGGCAGGGCCGCAGCGCAGCTCGAGAGCAGCAAGGCCTTCGCCAAGCGGGTCATGGATGCCGCCGGCGTCCCGACCGGCCGCGCCGTGCGCGCGGGCACGCTCGAGGAGGTGGCCGCGGCCCTCGACGACTTCGGCGCGCCCCACGTCGTCAAGGCCGACGGGCTCGCCGCCGGCAAGGGCGTTCTCGTCACCCCCGACCGCGACGCCGCGCTCGGACACGCCGAGCACTTCCTGCAGCTCGGGCCGGTGCTCGTCGAGGAGTTCCTCGACGGCCAGGAGGTCTCGCTCTTCCTGCTCGCCGACGGATCGACCGTGCTGCCGCTCTCGCCCGCACAGGACTTCAAGCGCGTGGACGACGGCGACACCGGTCCCAACACCGGGGGGATGGGCGCCTACTCGCCCCTTCCGTGGTTGCCTGCCGGGTTCGTGCAGGAGGTGGTCGACACGGTCGCGCTCCCGGTCATCCGCCAGCTCGCCTCGGAGGGCACGCCGTTCAGCGGCCTGCTCTACTGCGGCCTCATCGTCACTTCGAAGGGACTGCGGGTCATCGAGTTCAACGCGCGCTTTGGCGACCCGGAGACCCAGGTCGTGCTGCCGCGGCTCACAACGCCGCTCAGCGGCCTGCTGCTCGCGGCGGCGACCGGCGCGCTCGGCGGGCTGCCGCATCCGGAGTTCTCGGATGACGCCTGCGTCACGGTCGTGCTCGCGAGCGAAGGCTACCCGGATGCCTCCCAGACCGGTCGCCCGATCACCGGTCTCGAGACTGCCGCGGCCGTGCCGGGCGTCAACGTGCTGCACGCGGCGACCGCCCGCGACGGGGACCTGCTTCTCGCCACCGGCGGCCGCGTGCTCAGTGTCGTGGCACGCGCAGGCGATTTCGCCGAGGCCCGCGAGCGCGCCTACCGCGCGATCGGCGCGATCGGACTCGAGGGCTCCCATTACCGCACCGACATCGCGCTGCGGGTGGCGGAGTGAGCGCCGACGAGAGCCGCGACGGCGAACTGACGGCAGCCGGCGAGAGGCGCGCCGGCGATGTGAAGACAGCCGGCTGGGAGCTCTTCTACTCGGGCAAGGTGCGCGACCTGTACCGGTCGGCCGCCCGGCCGGGCGAGGTGCTCATGGTCGCGAGCGACCGGGTGAGCGCCTTCGACCATGTGCTCGAGCCGGGCATCCCGGGCAAGGGCGAGCTGCTCACTCGGCTCAGCCTCTGGTGGTTCGATCGACTCGACGGCGTGCCGAACCACCTCGTGAGCGACCATGATGTCGCAGGCGGCGCTGCAAGCCTGATCCCGGATGCGGTGGCCGGGCGGGCGATGCTCGTGCGCACGCTCGAGATGTTCCCGATCGAGTGCGTCGTGCGCGGCTATCTGGCCGGGAGCGCCTGGGCCGAGTACCAGGCGAGCGGAAGCGTGTGCGGCATTGCGCTGCCGGCCGGGCTCTCGTTCGGCGACCGGCTGCCGCATCCGGTGTTCACCCCCGCGTTCAAGGCTCCGATGGGCGAGCACGACGAGAACATCACCTTCGAGCGCACGGTCGAGCTCGTCGGGGCGGATGCCGCAGAGGCCCTGCGCGCGCTGAGCCTCGACATCTATTCGCGCGCAGCGGCGATCGCCGAGCAGCGCGGGCTCATCCTCGCCGACACCAAGTTCGAGTTCGGTGCCGACGCCGACGGCGCGATCACGCTCGCCGACGAAGTGCTCACGAGCGACAGCAGCCGGTATTGGGACGCAGCGGCCTGGGCGCGCGGCGAGCGCAGGGACAGCTTCGACAAGCAGGTCGTGCGCGACTGGCTCTCGGCGAACTGGGACCCTTCGGCGAGTTCGGGGTCGGAGTCGAGCGACGCCCCCGGCGATTCGGATGCGCCGCCCCGGCTCCCCGACGACGTGGTCGCCCTCACTGCGGCCCGGTATCGCGAACTCATCGAGCGCCTCACCGCCTGAGCCCCCGCACAGCCGGTCCATCACTCTCCAAGTCCGCTGGGACTGGGGCCGCCTGGCCCAACGATGCGCAGTTTTGTCAACGATGCGCCTGCTGTAGAAGCAGCATCGTTGACAAAACTGCGCATCGTTGCGGATTACGTCTGCAAGGGAATACTTGAATGTTCAAGTAAGTTGTGATGGACTAGGAGGCATCATGACGCAGAACACGCAGGACATCCTCGCCGCAGGCACCGCCATGGGCACGGTGACGCTCAAAGTCGCCGACCTCGACCGCATGATCGCGTTCTACCGTGACGGGGTCGGCCTCGACCTCCTCGCCCAGGATGCCGCCAGTGCGATCCTCGGCCGTCCCGGCCGCCCGTCGCTCGTCCTCCAGGTCGCACCCGAACTCCGGCACGCCGGCGAGCACGAGGCCGGTCTCTATCACACCGCCTTCCTGTTCGCGGAGAAGGCCGACCTGGCCGCGGCCGTCTACTCTGTGGCTCAGAAGCATCCGTCGAGCTTCACCGGCAGCTCCGACCACTTCGTGAGCAACGCCTTCTACTTCGACGACCCGGAGGGCAACGGCGTCGAGCTCTACTGGGACACCGAGCGAAAGTTCTGGGAGTGGGACGGCGGCTCGGTACGCATGGGCACCGTGTACCTCGACCCGAACCTCTTCCTGCAGGAGAACCTCACCGAGGCCGGTGCGGTGAAGCCGGGCGAAGGTGACGCCGGCATCGGCCACGTGCACCTCAAGGTCGGCGACATACCGACCGCCAGGAAGTTCTACGTCGACACCCTCGGCTTCGAGACGACGTTCGAGTACGGCAGCCAGGCGCTCTTCGTGAGCGCGGGCGGCTACCACCACCACGTCGGCATGAACACCTGGCACAGCTCCGGCGCCGGCACCCGCACCCCGGCGCTCGGCCTCGGCCAGGTCTCGATCGAGGTCCCGTCGAAGGACGACCTCGGCAGCCTCCGCGAACGGCTCGCCGCCGCAGGCATCCAGGTCGCCGATGACGGCGCCGAGGTCGTGTTCGACGACCCCTGGGCCAACCTCGTCAGGGTTCGCGCCTCCGCCTGACCGCAGCCCGCGCCGGCACGACCGGGCTCAGCGCAGCACCGAGCTGAGCAGCAGGCTCGTCTCGCTGTTGACGACGCCCTCGATGGCCCGGATGCGCCCGAGCACGCCGTCGAAGTGCGCGAGCGTCTCGGCACCCAGCTCGGCGACGAGATCCCATCCGCCATTAGTGGTGTGCAGCGACCGGATCTCCGGGAACCCGCGCAGCTCCCGGATGACGTTGTCGGTCGTGCGGCCCTCCACCTCGATGAGCGTCATGGCGCGCACCGCGAGCGGGTCGAGCTCGTCGCGCACCCGCACGGTGAACCCGATGATTGTCCCGGATGCGGTGAGCCGCTCGATCCTGGCCGTGACGGTCGCGCGCGCCACGCCGAGCCGACGCGCGAGCTCGGCCACCGGCATCCGGCCGTCCTCGCGGAGGGCGGAGAGCAGCCGTCGGTCGATCTCGTCGAGGGAAATGTTAGCCATATTGCGCAATGATACTGATCAGTCAGCGCAACTCATAGGCAGATTGTGTACAGTCTCAGCCTTGTCGTTGCATATCGGCAAGTCGTACCGTGAAGGCAGAGTAAGCAGCACGGTGTGAGGAGCACAGAATGACCCGGTTCGTCGACGTCCACAACATGGTGCGATGGGTCGGCCACCATGGCCCGACCGCGATCATGGCCGGCCTCGTCGGCTACCTCGAGGACGACTTCCGCCGCTGGTCGAGCTTCGAGAAGTCGCCGCGCGTTGCGAGCCACACGCCTTACGGCGTCATCGAGCTCATGCCCACGAGCGACATGGAGACCTACGGCTTCAAGTATGTCAACGGGCACCCGTCCAACCCGGCGCGGGGCTTCCAGACGGTGACCGCGTTCGGCGTGCTCGCCGATGTGCACAACGGCTACCCCACCTTCCTCTCCGAGATGACCGTGCTCACCGCGCTGCGCACCGCAGCGACCTCCGCCATGGTCGCGAAGGCGCTGGCCCGCCCCGACAGCCGCACGATGGCCCTCATCGGCGCCGGCAGCCAGGCCGAGTTCCAGTCCTGCGCGATGCGTGAGGTGCTCGGAGTCGATCGTCTGCGCGTCTGGGACACCGACCCGGATGCCACGGCCAAGCTCGTACGCAACCTCGAACCGCTCGGCTTCGACATCACCGTCGCGATGTCGGGCAAGGATGCCGTGGCCGGCGCCGACATCGTCACGACCTGCACGGCGGACAAGACGAACGCGACCGTGCTCACCCGTGACATGGTCTCGCCCGGCATGCACCTCAACGCGATCGGCGGCGACTGCCCCGGCAAGACCGAGCTCGACCCCGCCATCCTCGACGCCTCGACGGTCTTCGTCGAGTACCCGCCGCAGACGCGCATCGAGGGCGAGATCCAGAACCGGCCGGAAGACTTCCCGGTCACCGAGTTCTGGAAGGTGTTGACCGGCGAGGCACCGGGTCGCACCTCGGACGACCAGGTCACCGTCTTCGACTCGGTGGGCTTCGCGATCGAGGACTTCTCGGCGCTGCGGTACGTGCGGGACTCGGTGGACGCGACCGACTTCTACGAGGACATCGACCTCGTCGCGAACCCGGACGACCCCAAGGACCTCTTCGGCTTCGTGGGCGCGTTCGCCCCCGTCGGCGGCTGAGCGTGAGCGCGCAGGCCCCGTCCGCGGTCGTGCTGGTGCGCCCGCATCACTTCGACGTGAACCCGGTCACCGCGGCCGACAACCTGTTCCAGTCCGCTGAGCCGAACCACTCGGCCGAGCGCGCGGCATCCGCCTACCGGGAGACGACCGCCCTCGCCGAGGCGCTCGAGGCGGCGGGCGTTCGCGTGCACCTGTTCGAGGACGAGCGCACCGACCGCCCCGACAGTGTCTTTCCGAACAACTGGCTCTCGACGCACATCGGCGGCCACGTCGCCGTCTACCCGATGTTCGCGCCCAATCGCCGGCTCGAGCGCCGCCAGGACATCCTCGACCTGCTCAAGACCGAGTACCGCGTGCAGGATGTGATCGACTACTCGGGTCTCGAGGTCGACGGTCTCTATCTCGAGGGCACCGGCGCGATGGTGCTCGACAACGACGAGCGCGTCGCCTATGTCGCGCGATCGAACCGCGCCGACCCGATCGCGCTCGAGCGCTTCTGCACCAACTTCGGCTATGAGCCCATGGTCTTCGACGCGGCCGACCCGAGCGGCACCCCGATCTACCACACCAATGTGCTCATGTGCGTCGCCACCGACTTCGTGCTCGCCGGCGTCTCGATGATGCAGCCGGATGCGCGTCGCGCCGAGATCGTCGAGCGGCTGAGCGCGGGCGGCCGGGAGGTCATCGACCTCGACTTCGGGCAGCTCACCGACTTCGCCGGCAACGCCATGGAGTTGACCGGCTCCGATGGTCGCATCCTCGCGATGTCCCGCCGGGCAGCCGACAGCCTCCGCCCCGAGCAGCGGGCCGTCATCGAGCGCAGCTGCCGCATCGTCGCCGTCGACGTGCCGACGATCGAGCTCTCCGGCGGGTCGGTGCGCTGCATGATCGCCGGCATCCATCTCACACCGCGGCGACCGGAACCGCACGGGGCCTGAGCCGCGCAGAGCCCGAGCTGCGCGGAGCCTGAGCCGCGCGGAGCCCGAGCCGTATCGACCGCGGGCCTCGCGACTTCGCACTAGCCTTCTGGAGTGAAGCGTCTCAGCCGGGTGGTCGCGATCCCGCTCGCCCCCGTCCTGATCGCCCAGGCACGCGACCTGCGCCGCACGATTCCCCGCCTCCCGGATGCCGCCCTCCCCTGGTCGGGTGAGCTCGCCGGCCCACGGCCGGTGCGGCTGCTCGTGCTCGGCGACTCGACGGCTGCCGGGGTCGGCGCCAGCACCCAGGCCGAGGCTCTCCCCGGCAACCTGGCCCAGGCCATCCGGAGCCGGTTCGACCGGGGAAGCGTGTGGGAGGCGGCGGGGCGCAACGGTGCGACAGCCCGCGACCTGCTCACCGACTACCTCGAGGAGGCCACGCGAAACGACTACGACCTCGTGTTCGTGACGATCGGCGCCAACGACGCTCTCGGGCTGCGGTCCCGCCGTGCGTTCTCCCACGATGTCGCCGAGATCGTCGAGCGGATGCGGGAGGCGAGTCCGAGCGCGCTCATCCTCGTCTCGCTCATGCCGCGGTTCGACCGGTTCGCGAGCCTGCGCAACCCGGTTAGGTGGAACCTCGCCCTGCATGCGGCGAGTCTCGACGAGGGCGCCCGGCGAGCGGTCGACGGCAGGCCGGGGGTGTTCGCCATCCCGAAGCCCGACCCCTATACGCCCGAGTTCTGGGCGGGCGACGACTTCCACCCGAGCGCGGAAGGCTACCGGCAGTGGGTCGACTTCGCGTTACGGGAGGTCCCGGACGACCTACTGGCTCGGTTCCTCGCTTAGCCGGCCTCGCAATCGGCTCCGACTCCGTCAGGCGATCGGTGCTTCAGCAGGCTCCCGGCCTGGCGCCGACCCGCCCTGCTGCGCCCAGGCGACCGTCTGCTTCGGCTTGGCGAAGAACGCCACCACGACGGCGCACAACAGTGCGACCGCGGCCGGCAGCAGCAGCGACTGCGCCATCGCGTTGCTGAAACCCGCTTGCAGGAACCCGGGAAGCACCCCGGAGAACCCCTGGTCGCCGGATGCCGCACCGGGCAGTTCCACCGTGAGCCGCACCTGGATGAGCGCCGCCACCGAAGCACTGCCGAGCACAGAGCCGACCTGCCGCGTCGTGTTGTAGACGCCGGAGCCCGCACCGGCCTTGGCCTGCGGGAGATTGCGGGTCGCGGTCGTGGAGATCGGCGACCAGACGCAGGCGTTCGCCACGCCCATGAGGGCGCTCGGCAGGAGGAGCCAGACGATCTGGGCATCCGGGGTCAGGAGAGCCGAGTACCAGGTGAGCGAGCCGGCGAGGCAGAGGGCGCCGACGATCGCGATGTAGCGCGGGTTCACCCGGTCGACGAGGCGGCCGACCGGCTGAGCGAGGCCGGCACTGATGACGGCCATCGGAACGAGCATGAGCGCCGATTCTGTCGGAGTGAGGCCGAGCACGAGCTGGAAATAGAACACGAGGGGAAGGGACATGCTCGTCACGGTGAACCCGACGGTCGAGATCGCGCCGTTGGCGAGCGAGAAGTTGCGGTCACGGAAGAGGCCGAGGGGCAGGAGCGGCTCGCCGGACCTATTGACCGCCTGCCACACCACGAAGACCCCGAGCACGACGATGCCCGCGATGATGAGTCCCCACACCGAGATCGGGCCGGCGATCGTCCCCCAGTCGTAGCTCTCCCCTTCCTGCAGTCCGAAGACGAGAAGGAACATGCCGAGGGTGCTCAGCACGACGCCGGGGATGTCGAAACGGTGCGGGTGCGTCTCGAGTCGCGGCACGAGCCGCCAGGCCAGAACGAAGGCCACGATTCCGACCGGAACGTTGACGAAGAAGATCCACTCCCAGCCGAGGGTGTCGACGAGCACCCCGCCGAGCACCGGACCGACGAGTGTCGCGACACCGGCCGTCGCACCCCACAGGCCCATCGCCTGGCCGCGGCGATCCGGAGGGAAGATCCGGGTGATGACGGCCATCGTCTGGGGCGTCATCATCGCCGCACCGAGACCCTGGAACACGCGCGCGAGGATGAGCTGTCCGATGTCTCCGGAGAACCCGCACCAGGCGGAGGCGACGGTGAACACGACGAGTCCCATGAGGTACAGGTTCTTCGGACCGAAGCGGTCCCCGAGCCGTCCGGTGATGAGCAGCGGCACCGCGTAGGCGAGCAGGTACGCGCTCGTGACCCAGATGACCGCGTTGATGTCGGTCTGCAGCCCCTCCATGATCCTGGGGTTCGCGACCGACACGATCGTCGTGTCGATGAGGATCATGAAGAAGCCGACGACGAGAGCCCAGAGGGCGGGCCACGGCCGGTAGGTTTTGTTCATCGCCTCGTGAATCTACGCGCACCGGACGACTTCGCCAAACCAGTGTCGGCTGGGCGCCGGATAGACTGGGTGCATCCATCCGCTTCGCATCCGCAGGAGTCGCCCGTGCCGGTCATCGTCGTCGAGGTCATGCCGAAGGCCGAGCTTCTGGACCCGGCGGGCAAGGCCGTCGCCGGAGCGCTCGCGCGGCTCGGAGACTCGCCGTTCTCGGCCGTGCGCATCGGCAAGCGTTTCGAGCTCACCGTCGACGGGCCGGCGGATGATGCGGCGCTCCAGGCCGCACGCGCGCTCGCGGAATCCCTCCTCTCCAACTCGGTGATCGAGGATGTCGTCGGCGTGAGATTCCTCGACGTCGAGGTCGCGAGCAGTTCGGCCGGCGTCGCAGGGGAGACGCATTGATGCGCATCGGCGTCATCACCTTCCCCGGCTCGCTCGACGACCGCGACGCGCAGCGCGCCATCCGCACGGCCGGCGCCGAGCCGGTCGCGCTCTGGCACGGCGACCACGACCTCGGCGGCGTCGACGCGCTCGTGCTCCCGGGCGGTTTCAGCTACGGCGACTACCTGCGGTGCGGTGCGATCGCGAGCCTGTCGCCCATCATGAGCGAGGTCGTCGACGCGGCGAACAAGGGGATGCCGGTGCTCGGCATCTGCAACGGCTTCCAGATGCTCGTCGAGGCGCACCTGCTGCCGGGCGGCCTCGTGCGCAACGACCACGGCTCCTTCGTCTGCCGCGACCAGCGCCTGCGCGTCGAGAACACCGCGACGGCCTGGACCAACGGCTTCGAGACCGGCGCCGAGATCACCATCCCGCTCAAGAACGGCGAGGGCGGCTACCTCGCGGATGCGGAGACGATCGCGCGCCTCGAGGGCGAGGGCCGGGTCGCCTTCCGCTACCTCGAGGTGAATCCGAACGGCTCACTCAACGACATCGCCGGGATCGCGAACGAGCGGGGCAACGTCGTCGGGCTCATGCCGCATCCGGAGCACGCCACGGAGGAGGGCTTCGGTCCGGACACCGCCGCCGCCATGCGCAACGGCACCGACGGCCTCACCTTCTTCACCAGCGTGCTGCGAACGCTCGCCCTCGCCTGAACGCCCGCGCAGGGGTAAAGTCCGAAACACTCACTATCGAAGGAGATAGAGCGTGTTCACGAGTCCCTACCCCGACGTCGACATCCCGAACGTCAGCATTTACGACTACCTCTTCGCCGGCCTCAGCGACCATGAGCTGGATGGCATCGCCCTCATCGATGGCACGTCCGGAGCCGAGACGACGTATCGCGCGCTCATCTCGCAGGTCGAGGGAGTAGCCGGTGCCCTGGCCGCACGGGACGTCGATACCGACACGGTCGTCGCCCTGCTGTGCCCCAATTCGCCCGCCTTCGCGGCCGTGTTCCACGGCATCCTGCGAGCCGGCGCCACGGTCACGACGATCAACTCCCTCGCGACCGCCGAGGACATCGAGAAGCAGCTGAAGGACTCGAAGGCCACCTGGTTCATGACCGTCTCGCCGCTCCTGACCGGCGCGAAGGCTGCGGCCGCGGCGATCGGGCTGGCCGACGACCACCTCATCGTGCTCGACGGCGCGGATGGGCACCCCTCGCTGCGCGACCTGCTCGCCGAGGCCGCACCGCCGCCCTCCGTGACCTTCGATCCGGCGACCCACCTCGCCGTGCTCCCCTACTCCTCCGGGACGACCGGCGTGCCCAAGGGCGTCATGCTCAGCCACCGCAACCTCGTCGCGAACGTCGAGCAGTCGCGCCAGCTGATCACCATCGAGTCGGCAGACCGGGTGCTCGCCTTCCTTCCGTTCTTCCACATCTACGGGATGACGGTGCTCCTCAACCTCGCGATCAAGGAGCACGCGACCCTCGTGACCATGCCGAAGTTCGACTTCGTCGAGTTCCTGCGCATCATGCAGGACCATCGCTGCACCTACGTCTTCATCGCGCCGCCGGTCGCGGTCGGGCTCGCCAAGCATCCGCTCGTCGAGCAGTACGACATCTCGAGAGTCCGGATGATCTTCAGCGGCGCCGCCCCGCTCGACGGCGCGCTCGCTCAGGCCGTGATCGATCGCCTCGGCTGCCAGCTGAAGCAGGGCTACGGCATGACGGAGCTCAGCCCGGTGAGCCACGCCGTCCCGCAGACGAACGACGACCTTCCCCTCGACTCGGTCGGGTTCACGATCCCGAACATGGAGTGCAGGCTCATCGACCCGGAGACGGGCGAAGAGATCGACCTGCCGACCGAGGGGGTGAGCGCGCCGGGAGAACTCCTGTGCCGCGGCCCGAACGTCATGCTCGGTTACCTCGGCAATGACGAGGCGACCCGAGCGATCATGACCGAGGACGGCTTCCTGCGCACGGGCGACATCGCGACGGTGAGCTCGGAAGGTGTCGTCACGATCGTCGACCGCCTCAAGGAGCTCATCAAGTACAAGGGATACCAGATCGCCCCCGCCGAGCTCGAGGCGCTGCTGCTCACCCACCCGGCGATCGCGGATGCCGCCGTCATCGGCATCCCGGGCGACGAGGGCCAGGAGGTCCCCAAGGCCTTCGTCGTGCTGCAGGCCGGCGCCGAACTCGACGAAGCAGGGGTCATGGACTTCGTGTCCGAGCATGTCGCGCCGTACAAGAAGGTGCGGCGCGTGCAGTTCACGGATGCCATCCCCAAGTCGAGCGCGGGCAAGATCCTCCGCAAGGACCTGCGCGCCGCCGAGCGGGTGCGACAGGACTAGGACACGCGAACGGCGGCTTCCTGGCGGTATCCGGTCACCACACGGCGGATGCCGGCGAACTTGCGGTTCAGCGCCACGGTCGGCGCATCCAGCAGCAGCGGCCCGCCCGCGAGTTCTCCCAGCTTCTGCACCGTGCAGGCGACGATCAGGTCGTCCGGGCTCAGGCGCTCCAGTAGCCGGTCGTCCATCTGCTGATTCCCCCGGCCCAGAACGATGCCCTGACCGCCCACCGGTGACACGACGACCTGGAACCGTCCAGAGCCCACCGTGCGGTTCAACCCTGCGGCGTCGAGATCGGTGCCGACGACCACGCCGTCACGCACCGCATCGACCCCGAGCAGGCTGAACTCGAAGCCCAGGCTGCGCCCGATCGCCTGAACCGTCGTGCCCGGCCCGAACAGGCAGGTCTCGCCGGGCCTCAACCTTGCGGCGACCTCGGCCGCGATGCCCGCTACCGTGGTGCTGCCGGGCGGCACGGAACTGCGTTTGCCCGACTGGATGCCGCGCGCCGCATGCGGAACGAGCATGCGCCCGTACAGGCGAGACCGCAGTCGCCCCGACCTCCTGGCGGCCTCGTCGATGTCGACGACGTCGGCGACGACCCGGTCGACCGCACCGCGCATGCTCGCCTGAATGATGTTCCCGGCGTCTTCCGGCGTGACGGCGAACACCGCGGAGTGCATCTTGACCCCCGAGGGGATGCCGAGCACGGTCTGGGATTCGCCGAGGACCTCGCAGAGGTCTCGCGCGGTACCGTCGCCCCCGGCGAACACGATGAGGTCGACCCGCTCGCCGACCAGCATCCCGGCGAGCCGTTTCGTGTCTGAGGCGGTCGAGGACTCTTCGGCCTGGCGGTAGACGACGCGATGGCGTACTCCCGCCCGTTCTGCCGCGTCGGCGCCGAGCACACCGGCGCCCGTGACGACCTCGAAATCCGGGAGCGCACCGAACGGAAGCAGGGCGCGGACGGCGCGTTCCGTCGCCCGCGAGATCCCGCCTCGCTGAGTCGCCAGTCGTTGCGTCGCCTCGCCGTCGCTTCCCTTGAGCGCAGCCTCGCCACCGAGTCCCGCCACGGGATTCACGATCAATCCGCAGCGGAACACGCTCACCGGTGGAACGCCTTCGGCGGCCGAGGCTTTGCCGGCGCGCCCTCCTCGGGCTTCCAGTGATCGGGCATGTCCCGCTGCTCGCCGAGGTGCTTGCGGCGGTAGGCGCGCCAGGAGGTCGCCCAGGTGTCCGGGTCGTTCATCGCCTCGGAATCGATCTGGTGAACGCTGGAGCGGTGCGGTGCCGCGCGCACGAAGTCCGGCGAGTGCCTCGCCTCCTGGGCGACCTGCGCGAGTGAGGCGATGTACTCGTCCAGTTCGCGGCGCGAGTACGACTCGGTCGGCTCGATCGTGGCCGGCTCAGGCACGACGTAGGGGTGGTGGCTGGTCCAGTAGTGCATTCCGAAGTCGGCCAGGCGCTGACCGATCTCCCCGGAGGTGATTCCGGTGTCCTGGGTCAGGCCGGCCCAGCTGTAGCGAACCTGCTCGATGGGTGGACTGCCCTCCTGGATGTAGGCGGCGGTCACCCCGTCGATCCTGGTCAGCGCGTTCATCACGTAGTTGTTGTTCAGCACCGCGATCTCGGCGACCTCGCGCAGTCCGTCCGCCCCCATCGCCCTGATCCAGGCATAGGCGCGGATCAGGTTCGGGATGACTCCATAGAACGGCCGTGCGGGTGCGGTCGCGAGGGGGCCTGCGTCGATCAGCTGGTATCCGCCATCGCCCAGTCGCACGCGGGGCCCGGGCAGGAACGGCTCCAGCTCACGCGTGGCGCCGATGGCACCCGCGGCCGGGCCCCCGCAGGCGTGCGGGGTCGAGAACGTCTTGTGAAGGTTGAAGTGGCAGAGATCGAAACCGGCGGCCCGTGCTCGCGTGATGCCCAGCACGCCGTTCGCGTTCGCCTGGTCGTAGACGCACAGCGCCCCGACCGCGTGAGCCGCCTCGACGAGTTCCGCGATCCGCGGATTGAAGATCCCGGTGTCCTCCGGATTGGTGATCATGATCGCTGCGGTCCGCTCGGACAGCACGGCCGTGAGCGCCTCGAAATCCACGAAGCCGTCCTCGCCCGGGTACAGCGTGATGACCTTGTAACCGGCTGTTCTGGCGGTCGCCGCATTGGACGGGTGCGAGAAGATGGTGGTCACGATCTCGTCGCGGGTGTCCGCATCCCCCCGACTCTCGTGGTAGGCCTGCACGATCTTCACATTCGAGTAGATGGCGGCGGAGCCCGCCCCGGCCTGCAGGGAGATCGCGTCCATGCCTGAGATCTCGGCGAGGTACTGCTCCAGCTCGGAGAGGATGCGCAGCGTGCCCTGGGCCATCGAGTGATGCTGGAGCGGGTGGAGGTCGACCGACTTCGGCGAGCCGGCGAACGACTCGTTGATCTTCGGGCTGTACTTCATCGTGCAGGTGCCCTGGCCGATGTCGACATTGAGGTCGGCGCCGAGGGTCTCCTGCGAGAGCCTCAGGAAGTGACGAAGAACCTGGGGCTGCCCGATCTCCGGCAGGCCGGGGCGCTCAGCACGTCGAACCGAGCCCTCGGGGGAGGAACCGATCGCCGAGGTGAGAGAGGACGGAGCCTCCGGAAGCATGACGCCGCGCTGGCCGTCGCTGTGCAGGTCGAAGATGAGCGGCTCGTCCCAGCGCGGCGCGTGGTAGTCGCGCACCAGGCCCTTCCGGGTGATCCTGGACAGCCTCTCGTCCCGCGTCGCGGTGGGCTCGGAGACGATCGTCATGCCAGTACCTCCCGGAGTTCGGAGACCAACCGGTCGATGTCGGCCTGCTCGTGCAGCTCCGTCAGGCAGAACACGCTCAATTGGCCGAGACCGGGAAACTGGTCGGAGATGTCTGCGCCGCCGAGGATGCCGCGCTCCCGCAACCTCTCGTTGACCTCCGCAACGGTGGTGTCGCGATAGCGCACGACGAGTTCGCGCCAGTGAGCGGATCCCCGGAACGGCAGCTCGACCCCGGGCACACCCGACAGAGACTCGATGGCATATCGCGTGTACGCGGCGATGGTGTCCCCCAGTTCCCGCAACCCGCGCGGGCCGACCAGCGACAGATACACGCCCGCCGTGATGCCCCACAGCGCCGCCGCGGTGCCCACCCACTCGACGCCCTCCTCACGCATGGCGAGCGAGGTGCGTTCGTACGCGACATCGCAGAACCCGATCTCGCCGTCGACAGCGGTCGGCGCGAGCCCGAACAACCGCGACGGGTACTCGAACACGATGCGCTCCTCGTCGTGGCTCGCGATGAATCCGCCGTTGGCGCCGCCGAAGTGCATGCCGAGACCGAGCGACTGGATGTCGCCGCACACGATGTCCGCACCCCAGCTCGCCGGAGCGGGCAGGAAGCCCAGCGCGATCGGGTCGGTCGAGCACACCACGAGAGCGCCGGCGGCGTGCACCGCGGTGGCCAGCGATGCGGCGTCGGACTCCACGACCCCGAAGACGTTCGGGCTCTCGATGAAGACGGCGGCGATCGTGTCGTCGAGCAGGCCCCCGAGCGCTGTGCGATCGATCCGGCCGGTGGCGGGGTCGATCGGGACGGTCAGAACGTCGGCCGCCCCGGCGAGGTAGGTATCGATCTTCGCGCGCTTGGCGGCGGGTACGGCAGCGGAGACGATCACGCTGCGCCGACCCGTGACGCGCACGGCCATCCGGAGTGCCGTCGCCGCCGCCTGGTGGCCGTCATAGTTCGGCACGTTGACGACATCCATCTCGAGCAGCTCCGCCATGAGGCTCGTGTACTCGAAGATGGCCTGCCACTTGCCGTGGTCCTCGTACGGCTCACCCGCGTATGCGGTCAGGAACTCGGCACGCGAATTGACTTCGGAGCACACTGCAGGAACGTAATGGGGATAGCATCCGGCCCCCAGGAAGGAGAGCACCTCGGTCGTCGTGACGTTCGTGGCCAGGATGCCGTCGACGTGGCGCTTGAGCTCGACCTCCGAGCGGAACGCGGGCGGAAGGCTCAGCGCGCCCTCGACCCTCAGCGCATCCGGAATGCTCGCATACAGCTGCTCGATGTCATCGACGCCGATCGCGGAGAGCATGTCCGACCTGGTCGACGGCGCCGAATTGGGAATGTACGGATGGGCGGACGACAACGTGGCTCCTCCCCTTCGATCTGGATGGATTCCCACGTTACGGACGGAGGCGCGGCAAAACCCGCTCCATCTCGTACAATCGCCGAGGCGTGAGCGCCTTCGCGGATAGTGAGTGTGCCGCGAGGCCTACGGGCGTTGCGCACCCCGTGCGGCATGCAGTCGGCGGAACTCCACGGCGAGCCACAACTCGAGATACTCGGACGCGCTCGTCAGATCGTGCCCACTGATCTCACTCACCTTCGCCAGCCGGGCTCGCATGGTGTGCCGGTGGATGCCGAGCTCCGCGGCGGCGAGCTCCAGGCTGCCGATCGCGTCGAAGAAAGCCTGCAACGCCGGCAGCAGGGGTTGACGGCTGTTCGCCCGATCGTGCGCGTCGATGGGATGCAGGATGGAGTCGGCGAACGCGGTCTGCTCGGTCGGATCTCCGAGCAGCATGAGCGCGGCGTGCGTGTGGTAGTCGGGCAGTGCGACGAAGGCGACCCCGCGAGCCTGGGCGACCTCCCGCGCCCGCGTGGCCTCCTGGAAGCTCAGTTCGGCATCCTGCGGATCCACCTCCTTGCCGAGCCCGGCCTCGAGCACATCCGTCCCGTCGACCAGGTCCCGCAGCCGCTCGACGACATCGGGTTTCGGGTCGCACAGGATGGCGGTCATCCGATCGTCCTCGTTGCGCACGAGCACGTCGGCGGCGAGCTCCACGAGCCCGGCGACGAAACCGCGTCGTTGCGGCCCGGAGCGCATCCTGGCGCGGACCACCTGAACCGTGGTCGCCGACATTCCGGCGGACTGCAGCATTCCGGCGATCCGCTCCGGCGACTCGTTCCCACTGAGCAGTGCCTCGATGACCGCCTGCCGTGCGCGCCGCCCCGGCGCATCCGCCGCATGCCGAAGATCCAGCAGCAGGCTCAGAATCGGCACCGACATCTTCAGGATGGAGCGTTGATGGGCACTCAGCACGGCGCTGTGGCGGACCACCAGGACCCCCCGCAACGTGCCCTCCGTGCCGAGCGGCAGCACGATGAGGGCGGCCCCGCCCTCCTGAACCGACATCGAGCCGCGCGCCTCACCGAGAATGCGCTTCCTGATCTGCTGTCGCAACTCCCCCGTGAGGGGTTGCGGCGGATCCCCCTCGGGGGTCAGCGGCTGCAGTCGCGTGTCGTAGGCGACGCAGTCCAGTCCGGCGGACTCCCGCAGCCGGGAGAACACACCCAGGATGCCGTCACCGGAGGCGGCGGCCTCGCTGAGCTGTCGCTGGATCTCGACGGTCGAGCGCAACGGCAGGTTCAGCTCCGAGTTGATCGCATCCGCGACCGCGCGGACGACCGACTGCAGCGGCGTCAGGTTCGGGATGTCGACCAGCGCGAGGTCGGCATCCCGCGCCGCCATGATGAGCTCGTCCGGCACCGAGTCGTGCGCCACGTTCGGCCCCGTGCTGACGCCCAGCGCGGAGACGCCGGCGAGCGCAAGCCTCTGGCAGTACTCCAGCGCACCGTCATAGCCCCATTGGGCGTTCAAGCCCGTGGTCAGCAGCAGCTCGCCGCCCTCCAGCCAGGGCGTCGGATCGTCCAGCTCGCTCACGTGCGCCCAGCGGACCTCCCGGTCCAGGGCGTGCTCACCGGTCAGGAGCGACAGGCCGAGACCGGGGAAACGCAGCACCTCTCGAAGGGTCACCATGGTCCATTTTCTCATGCGTGCCCGATGGCAGACCTCCCGCAGGACGCGACGGGCATGCCGCTATCCGTCCCGGCGTGCCGTCGCGGGCGATTGTACGAAGCGGTGATCGATGCGGGAAGGGCACGCCCATACGGTAGAGGGAATTGTCCCCCGGCAGCGACACGAGACGGAGCACATCGGATGAACTGGGACCGTACCTACCAGATCGGGGTGGTCGTCAAAGACCTGGATCTCGCGAAGGAGCACTTCGAGAAGGCGGGGATCGGCCCCTTCGTCGAAGGACCGTCCCAGGCGGCATTCGACCGCCGCGTGAACGGCAAGCCCACCGATGCGGTAGTCCGCGGCGCGCTGGCGCAGATGGGGCCGGTCGAGTTCGAGCTCCTCCAGCCGGTCAGCGGCGACAGCATCCAGCAGCAGGCGCTCGAGGAGAAGGGCGAGCACGCCCTGCACCTGTGCGCCTACACGGATGACCTTCAGGCCGAGATCGCCCGCATGACGGCGGCCGGGTTCGAGGTGATCTCGGAGGGCAAGCTCACCGACGGCGGCAGCTTCGCGTACTTCGAGACTCGGGCGGTCGGCGGTCTGGTGCTCGAGATGCACCAGAAGGGCACGGATGTCTGAGTCGCGCCTGCGCCTGGGCTACAAGGCATCGTCCGAGCAGTTCGCTCCCGGCCCGCTGCTGGACTTCTCCGTGCTGGCCGAGGAGCTCGGGTTCGACTCGGTCTTCCTCTCCGACCACTTTCAGCCGTGGCGTCACGACGACGGGCATGCGCCCGCTGCCCTGCCCTGGCTCGGTGCGCTCGGGGCCCGCACGTCGCGGATCGCCATCGGGACGTCGGTACTCACTCCGACGTTCCGCTACCACCCCGCCGTGGTGGCGCAGGCCTTCGCGACCCTCGGGCTCATGTTCCCCGGGCGCATCATCCTGGGCGTCGGTACCGGCGAGTCTCTCAACGAGGTGCCGCTCGGGATCGACTGGCCGCCATCGCCCGAGCGGTTCGCCCGGTTGAAGGAAGCCATCCTGCTCATCAAACAGCTGTGGGTGGAGGACCGGGTGACCCACCACGGCACGTACTATTCCACGGAGAATGCGACCGTGTACGACCGGCCGGATACGCCGGTACCGCTCTACATCGGCGGCTCCGGCCCGGCGGCGACTCGTCTCGCCGGCAGGATCGCGGACGGCTACATCACGACATCCGGCAAGGCTCCGGAGCTCTACACCGATGTGCTGCTGCCCGCCCTCGCGGAGGGTCTCGACAAGGAAGGTCGTGAGCGAGCCGCGGTCGACACACTGCTCGAGGTGAAGGTCTCGTACGATCGCGACCGCGACCGCGCCATGCAGGACACCCGCAACTGGGCGGCGCTCGCGCTCACCCCGGACGAGAAGACCGGCGTCGAGGACCCGATCGAGATGCAGCGACTGGCGGACGCACTGCCCGTCGAGCGCGCGGCGACGCGCTGGATCGTCTCCGATGACCCTGCAGAGATGATCTCGCGCATCCGCGAATACCAGGCGCTCGGCTTCAACCACCTGGTCTTCCACGCTCCGGGGGCGGATCAGGAGCGTTTCCTGCGCAGCTTCTCCGCGGAAGTCCTGCCGGGGCTGCGCCAGCAGACCCGCTAGCGGCCCAGGGCGGGCAGTACGGACTCCGCCAGCCTGGCGAGCTGGTCGAGCTCGTCGTACACCGGGTTCAGGATGATCAGGTCCGGGCCGAGATCCGACAGGGCGGCGAGCGCCTCGGCGCAGTCCTGCGGGGTGCCGGAGATGCCGACGGACGCCGCCAGCTCATCCGGGTTCTCGCCGGTGATCCAGTGCACCGCGAACCACCGCGCCAGTCGGCGCCTGGCCGTCTCCCGATCGTCCTCGACGGCGATGTAGACCTTCTTCGAAATCGTGAAGTCGCGCGTCTGACCCTCGAGCGCGAGGCCGACCGATGGGACGAGTTCCGCGAACCGGGCGATCGACGTGCCGCCGGCGGAGACCCAGCCCTGCCCTTCGCGCAGGGCGCGCGCCAGGGCGCCAGGGCTCTTGCCGCCGAACCACAGCGGCGGATGCGGCCGTTGGACGGGCTTCGGCTCCATCGGAGCATCGACGATGCTCCGGAACGCGCTCTCGTGGTCGAAGCGCTCCGTGGTCCACAGCCCCTTGAGCACGCGCACCAGTTCGTCGAGCCGTTCACCGCGGGCCTCGACGGGGACGCCGGATGCGCGGTACAGCGAGAGCATGTCGCCGATCGCGAGTCCGACGATGAGCCTGCCCCGGCTCAGGCGGTCCAGGGAGCCCAGCTGCTTCGCCAGAACGACGGGGTTGCGGGCGGGAGCGATGATCGCGGCGGTGCCCAGCCTGATCGTGCTCGTGAGCGCCGCGACGTAGGCCAGGTTGACGATCGGCTCGAGACTCGGGTCCGCCCCGATCGTCTGTTCCTGCACCCACAGGCTGTCCAGACCGTAGCCTTCCGCGGCGCGGGCGAATTCTGCGGTGTCGTCGACCAGAGCGGCCCCGGAGGCCCCGCTCTGCGGAAGCGCAATGCCGAATCGGGTCGATGCCATCGTCAGCTCCCTGTGGTGTCGCGGACGAATTCCAGGGCGCCCGCGATGTCCCCGCCCGGATCGAGCGCGATCTCGGTTATCCCGGACCTGCCGAACTCCTCGACGAGGTCACGGCACTCCGCCGGGGAGCCGGCGATGCAGAACTGGTCGACCAGATCATCCGGTACGAGGTCGCGAAGGTCGTCGCCGGACGCGACGGCGGAGGCGATGCGCTGCATGCGCTCGTCGTCGAGGTCGCTCCACTCGGTGAACAGCTTGGAGAGGAAACCGACCTTCGACCATCGGGCGATGAAGTCGGCCAGCACACCGCGCATGCGCTGCTTGGCCAGAGCGCCGTCTGCGTCAACCGCGATGGGAAGGTAGGCGACGACGGGCACCGCAGGACGCGCGGCCGCGGCCGCAGCCTCGGCGACCGTCCCGGCCGCCCAGCTCGCGTGCGCTCGAGAGCACATCATCGTGAGGATGACGCCGTCCATGCCGGCGCCGGCCTGCGCGAGCGCCTTCGGGCCCACCGCGGCAACGAAGATGGGCGGAACGGCGCCGGACACCTCACCGGTGAGCCGGAGGCCGGCGGACTCGTGCAGCACGCCACCCTGGTCGAGCACCTCACCGGCCAGCAGGGTTCTCAGCGATGACACCGCCTCGGACACGATCGCCAGCGGCGGCGAGGCCGGCATGCCCACGAGGGCGGCCCGCTCGGCGACCCCGGCGCCCAGGCCGACCGTCACCCGGTCCGGCGACAGGTCGGTCAACGTTCTGATGTCCATGGCAAGAGACGCCGGATGGCGGTGCTGCGGCGCGAGGATGCCGAAGCCGATGCCGATCCGCGACGTCGACACCAGGCTCGCGGCCGCAATGGGGATGGCCCCGCGATAGAAGAGGTCCTCGGAGAGCCACACGCGCTCGATCCCGGACTGCTCCGCCCTGACGACGGAATCCACCGTCTCCCGGGCCGAACCATGGTTCGACAGGTGCAGGCTCAGCAGTGGCGTGCTCATGGGGACCTCCCGGTGGGGGGTGGGGGTGCGGCGGCGCCGCACCCCCACCCGACTTGCAGCGTTACACGATCTCCATGAGCGAGTCGCGCTCGATGGACGACAGCATCTCCGGCACGTCATCGGTCACGTGCACGTGCTCCTCGAGCGCGAACACACCGAGGCCGGACGAGTCGTACAACCACGGCTCGACCGCGAGAACCATACCGGCCTGCAATGGCTCATCGTTGTACGGAGTGAGCATGACCGGCTCGTGCAGGTCCATGCCGATACCGTGGCCGATCATGTCCAGGCTCACCAGGCCGGACTCCTTGATCACCGATTCCGCGGCAAAGAAAACCTCCTTCGCCGGGATGCCGGGGCGGCACTTCGCCACCGCAGCGGCCTGCGCTCGCACCACGACGTCATAGATCTCGTGATGGCGCGACGTGGCCTTTCCGATGTGGGTCGTGTACGCGACATCCGTCACGTAGGTGTTGAACTTCGCGCCGATGTCGATGATGAGCAGGTCACCGTCGATGAACGGGCGATCCTGGGGCAGGGAGTCGCTGCAGTGGTAGCGATCCTTGCCGGCGCGGATGTTGCGGAACGACGTGCCGTTCGCGCCACGGGCCATCATCTCGGTCGCGATCCTGGTGCCGACCTCGACCTCCGTCTGGCCCTGCGCCAGATCGCGGCGCGCCACCGTGATCGCCTCGTCGGTGATCGCGGTGAGCCAGCGCATGCGCTCCAGCTCCCGTTCCGACTTGATCATCCTGGTGCCCCAGATCACATTGGCGGCACTGCGGATCTCGCCCGGCGCGAGCTCGCTCATCACATACAGGTAGTCGTCGACGTTCCAGTTCGGAAGCAGGTGGCTCCCGCGCTCGAACCCGATCGTCGCGGTGGCGCCGCCCAGAGTGCGAACCGCCTCGACCAGCACCCTGGCGTATTCGCGCGGTGCGGCGTGCGGCTCGTTGAACGTCATCAGGTGATCGACCCAGGTGGTCGAGAACGCTGTGCCGGAGAAGAACTGCGCGATGACCAGGATGGGGTCCTTCGTGCGGTGGAGCACCAGTGCAGCCGTTGGGAAGGACTTCGAATTCCAGTGTCCGGTCTGAAAGCCGGAGAAGTATTCGACGTTCTCCTGGGAGGTCAGCACCACGACATCCAGCCCATCGACGGCCATGAGCTCCTGCGCACGATGGGTGCGCCGTTCATACTCGTCCCGCGGGAAGTCGGTCCACTTCAGTCGGTATTCCTCTGCGAATGCCACTTATTGCTCCTTAGCTTCTGGCGAGGCCTGCGCCTCACCTGGATGATCTGCGACGGTCCGGTCAGCGTGAGCTGTAGGTGCGCTCTTCGATCGGCGTGGCCTCGACGAACTCGTTCGTGAAGTTCTTCGTCGAGTCGACCTTTGTGTCGAGCTGCTTGAGCTCGAAGAGCATCTCCGCCTGCTGTGCCCAGGAGTCCGCGTTGTGAATTCCGAGGCCGTTCTCATCGGTGAATGCCGTAGCGACGAACTGCCGGTCGAGGAGGAACGTCGCCTCCAGCGCCGGGGCCTTGACGTTGGCGATCCGTGACGCCATCGCCTCGGCGGCGGCCTTCGGGTCCTCGAGAGTCGCCACCATGCCCCGAAGAGTGGCGCGCACGAAACGCTCCACGAGGTCCGGGTTCTTCTCAAGGAACTCCTCGCTCGTGAACAGCGTCGTCGACGGAGCGACATAGCCGGCGTCAGAGAGCGGCAGGATGTTCAGCTCGTCGTAGAAGTCGAATGCGGCGAGGTTGCCGATGAAAGTGCCGGCGGCGTCGATGTCGCCTTCGAGCAGAGCCGCGTACTGGGCTCCCGGGCTGAGGTTGACGAAGTCGATGTCCTTCTCCCCGATTCCCTTCAGGCTCAGCGCGGCCAGGATTCCGACGGTTCCGGAGCTTGCGACGGTGCCACCGATCGACTTCCCTTCGAGTTCCTCCCAGCTGTCGATGCCCGAGGTCTTGAGCGTGATGACCGCCATGGGCTGTTCCTGATACTGCTGCATGACGGAAACGACGTTGATGCCCTTCGACTGGGCGGAGAGCAGGTGCGAGCTCTCCCCGGTGCCGAACATCACCTCGCCGTTGGCCACCAGCTGTACCGACGTGGCGCCGCCGTTGCCGGCCTGGTCGACCAGCTGGATGCCCTCATCCTCGTAGAAACCCTGGGCCTTGGCGTACTCATACGGAAGCGTGAGCTGGTCGGGGACCCAGGAGTGACGCATCGTCACTATGTCGAGGCCGTCCTCCTTCTGGACGTCGGTGCCGCCACTGGAGCAGGCGCCGAGAGACACCGCCGCGACCAAGCCGGCAACGGCGACGGCGACTGTGCGAATAACACGTGAATGCAACATGACTCTCCTTCTGTTTGTAGGGGGGTATAACTGTGGTGGCGCGTCGATCAGCTCTCGCGCAGACTGCGGTTGTTGGCCCGGGTGCCGACCATCATTCGACCCAGCACTCTGATGCCGAAGTAGAAGATCATTCCCAGGACCGAGATCAGGATGATGGCGGCGAACACCTCATCTGTGGCGATACGGCTGTTCGCCATCAGGATCTGGTAGCCGAGCCCGGCGCGAGCACCGACGAACTCGCCGACGATCGCACCGACGACGGCGAGCGACATGCCCACCTCGAGGCCCGCGACAATGGACGGCAGGCTCGCCGGCACATAGATCATGCGGAACTTCTGCCAGCCGTTCGCGGAGACGGAGTGCATCATCTCCAACAGGTTCACGTCGACGCCCTCGAAGCCGACCACGGTGTTCACGAGCACAGGGAAGAGGCAGATGAGCGCCGTGATCGCGACGATGGCGTTCTCCCCGACGCCGAACCAGATGATGAACAGTGGGGCGAGTGCCACCTTGGGGACGGTTTGGAGGAAGACCGCGCCGGGATAGATGATCTTGCGCAGCATCTTCGAGTAGAAGATCCCGAGCGCCAGCACGAAGCCGAGCAGGGACCCGACCACGAATCCGAGCAGGATCTCCCTCGCCGTGACGATGCCGTTGGACAGCAGCGTCTCCCAGTTGTCGACCATCGACTGCCAGATCAGCGACGGGCCGGGCAGGATGAAGGCCCGCACCGCGCCGGCCAGGTAGGCGATCTCCCAGGCCACGATGAGGGCGGCGTAGAACAGCACTGCGGGGATATTGCCCTTGACGGCCCTGAGGAGCCGGGGTGAACCGGTGGCGCGAAGGCGCGTTTGCTTAGGCATGGGGCTCCAGCATTTCTCTCAGTTCCTGCGTGGCGGCGATGAACCGGGAGTCGGTCCGGTGCTGCACGGTGCGGGGGCGCTCGAGGTCGATCAGTACCGACTTCTGAAGGGATGTCGGACGCGGGCTCATCGACAGCACGTGATCGGACAGCAGAACGGCTTCCTCGATACTGTGCGTCACGAACAGGATGGTCTTTCCCGACTCGGCCCAGATGCGCAGCAGCTCGAACCCCATCCGATCCCTCGTGATCATGTCGAGGGCGCCGAACGGCTCGTCCATGATGAGCACGCCGGGGTCGTAGGAGAGCGCTCGCGCAATCGCGACCCGCTGCTGCATCCCGCCCGAGATCTGGTCGGGGCGGTGGTCGGCGAAATCCTCGAGGCCGACGAGCTTGAGCAGCTCACGGCCGCGGTCCTCCTTGTCCTGCTTCGACCAGCCCAGCACGTCGAGAGGCAGCGTGACGTTCCTGAGGACCGACCGCCACTCCACGAGCGTCGGTCGCTGGAACACGAACCCGAACTTGCGGCCGGCGCGAGCCATCGAAGGCGACTCCCCGTCGATCAGGATCTCACCGGACGTCGGCGGCAGCAGGTCGCCGATCATCCGGGCGACGGTCGTCTTCCCGCAACCCGACGGACCGATGATCGACACGAAGCTGCCTGCCGCAATATCGAAGGACACGGAATCCACGGCATGGGTCTGCCCCGTCGGTGTGGTGAAGGTCTTGCTGACATCCTTCACCCGGACCGCGGCGCCGCCGCTCTTGCCGGTCATATTGCTCCTTCGAAGCCCGTGGAACGTCATCGTCACGCCCCGCATGAACCCCCGGAAAACGACTGCCCTTCAACATGGACGTCGATGTGGCCCGGTTGCTTCCGGCAACTCTATGTGGGCGTTCTGATAGCCAACAATCGACATCACGTACATTCGGGGGAAGGCGGTGGACAGTGCGGATATCGGCGAAATCGGATGCCCGATCAGGGGTTCGCACCGCGCAACGGCGGCGGCGGCACGCGCGGCTAGGCTTGAGCTGTCCGGCTCAACCCCACCCACTGGAGCTCTCCCGCTGTGACTGATTCCGTCGCCAACGCCATCGCGACCCCCGACCACGAGCAGCCGTACGCGGCGCTCGGACTGAAGCCCGACGAGTACGCGCGCATCCGGGAGATTCTCGGGCGCCGACCGACGAGCGGTGAGCTTGCGATGTACTCGGTCATGTGGAGCGAGCACTGCTCCTACAAGAGCTCCAAGGTCTACCTGCGCCAGTTCGGCGAGAAGGTCTCCCCGAAGATGCGCGAGAAGCTGATGGTCGGCATCGGCGAGAACGCCGGCGTCGTGGACATCGGCGAGGGCTGGGCCGTGACCTTCAAGGTCGAGTCGCACAACCATCCATCCTTCATCGAGCCGTTCCAGGGCGCCGCGACCGGCGTCGGCGGGATCGTGCGCGACATCATCTCGATGGGGGCACGGCCGGTCGCCGTCATGGACCAGCTTCGGTTCGGTGCCATCGACCATCCGGACACCGCCCGCGTCGTGCACGGCGTCGTCTCCGGGATCAGCTTCTACGGCAACTGCCTCGGCCTGCCGAACATCGGCGGCGAGACCTACTTCGACGCCTGCTACCAGGACAACCCGCTCGTGAACGCGCTCGCCGTCGGCGTACTGCGCCACGAGGACCTGCACCTCGCGAACGCCCGCGGCGTCGGGAACAAGGTCGTGCTGTTCGGCGCGCGCACCGGCGGTGACGGCATCGGCGGGGCGAGCATCCTGGCCTCGGATACCTTCGCCGAGGGCGGGCCGACCAAGCGCCCGGCTGTGCAGGTCGGCGACCCCTTCGCCGAGAAGGTGCTCATCGAATGCTGCCTCGAGCTGTTCGCCGGCGATCTCGTCGAGGGCATCCAGGATCTCGGTGCGGCCGGAATCAGCTGCGCCACGAGCGAGCTCGCCTCGAACGGCGACGGCGGGATGTTCATCGAGCTCGACAAGGTGCTTCTGCGCGACCCGTCACTGACCGCCGAAGAGATCCTGATGAGCGAGAGCCAGGAGCGCATGATGGCGATCGTGCGGCCCGACAAGCTCGAGGCGTTCCTCGCCGTCACCGCGAAATGGGATGTCGAGACGAGCGTGCTGGGCGAGGTCACCGACACCGGGCGGCTCGTCATCCACTGGCACGGCGAGGAGATCGTCGACGTCGAACCGCGCACCGTCGCGATCGACGGACCGGTGTACGAGCGACCCGTGGCCTACCCGGCCTGGATCGACGCGCTGCAGGCCGATTCGGCATCCGCGCTGCCGCGCTCGAACGAGCCTGCTGCGCTGCGCGAGCAGTTCCTGCAACTGCTCGGCTCGCCGAATCTCGCCTCGAAGTCCTGGATCACCGACCAGTACGACCGCTACGTCGGCGGCAACACGGCGCTCAGCTTCCCGGATGACGGCGGCATGGTGCGCGTCGACGAGAACAGCGGGCTCGGCTTCGCGATCGCCGCGGATGCGAACGGTCGCTACGCCCAGCTCGACCCGTATCAGGGCGCCCGCCTCGCCCTCGCGGAGGCCTACCGCAACGTCGCGGTCACCGGCGCCGTGCCGGCCGCCGTGTCCGACTGCCTCAACTTCGGCTCCCCGGAGAACCCCGAGGTCATGTGGCAGTTCTCGCGGGCCGTCGAGGGTCTCTCCGACGGATGCCTGGAGCTCGAGATCCCGGTGACCGGCGGCAACGTGAGCTTCTACAACCAGACCGGCGACGTGCCGATCCACCCGACGCCGGTCGTCGCGGTGCTCGGGGTGATCCCGGATGTCGCAGCACGCATCCCGAGCGGCTGGCAGGACGAAGGCAACAACATCTACCTGCTCGGGACGACATCCGAGGAGTTGGACGGCTCGGCCTGGGCCGGAACGATCCACGACCACCTCGGCGGGCGGCCGCCCGCGGTCGACCTCGCACGGGAGAAGAAGCTCGCGGCACTGCTCGCGGCCGGCGCGCAGGAGTCGCTCATCGCCTCCGCGCACGACCTCGCCGACGGCGGGCTCGCCCAGGCGCTCGCGGAGAGCGTCCTGCGGTTCGGCGTCGGCGCCCGGGTCTGGCTCGGCGACATCCTGCATCGCGATGGCGTGGATGTCGCGACGGCGCTGTTCAGCGAGTCGACGGGTCGCGTGATCGTGAGCGTGCCGCGCGAGGACGATGTGAAGTTCCAGGGGCTGTGCGAGGGGCGGGGCTACCCGGTGCTGCGCATCGGCGTGACCGACAAGCTCGCGCCGGCCCTCGAGATCCAGGATGTCTTCACGCTCGACCTGGACGAGCTGCGCGCCGCCCACACTGGCACGCTCCCCGCCTCCTTCTCCTGACCCCCCTCCTCACCCCCCCTCCCCCTGACCCCCTCCGTTTGTGCGCACTTTTGGTCGCTCCGACAAGGCGGATTCCGACCAAAAGTGCGCACAAACGAGGCCTGTGGAGAGAGCGCTCGATACACGCGCTGGATGCGCAACGATCGACGGATGCGCAGACCCGCCCCCCCTTCCGAAGGAACTCTCCGGCCGCGCCATATCCGTCGCCGAGGCGATGGCCGCGGGGGTCAGCCGCGAACGGCTTCGTCGAAGCGACCTCTCGACCCCGTTCACCGGCGTACGTTCACCGCTCGGCGGCGATGACACTCTCCTTCTCAGGGACCTTCCCGCCGGGCCCGACGATCCCGAATACTGGACCCGAGTTCGCGAACTCGTGCTCGCCCGCGCGCGGAGCTATCGACGCAGGATGTCCGGCAGAGTCGTCTTCAGCCACGCGACGGCGGCCCACATCCATGGCTTCTACCTGCCCTCACGCCTCGCGACCGACCTCACCCTCCACGTGGCCACTGCGGCTCCGGGATATCGGCCCCGCACGCGAGGAGTGCGCGGCCACCTCATGCCGGAAGGCCGTGTCGAACTCGCCACGGTCGACGATCTGGTGACAACGGCGCCGCTGGACACCTGGTGCATGCTGGCGAGCTCCCTGTCCCTGGACCAGACCGTGGTCATCGCCGACCAACTCATGGAGCGCCAGCATCCGGTGGCCACGCTCGCGGAGCTGTCTCGCGCCGCCCGCGCCCACACCGGGCGGCATGGAGCCAAGCAGCTCCGTGCCGCGCTACCGCTCGCGCGTGCCCGCACCGATTCCCCGAAGGAGACCGAACTCCGCCTGGTCATCGTGCGCGCCGGACTTCCGGAGCCGCTCATCAATCATCCGGTGCTCAATCGCTTCGGGGTGGAGCTGCGTCTGGGCGATCTGGTGTACCCGCAGCTTCGCGTCCTGGTCGAGTACGACGGCTGGCGCCATCGTGACGACTCCCGCCAGTTCGAACGCGACATCGACAGGCTCTCGGAGGCTGTCGAGGACGGTTGGTATGTCGTCCGCATCCACAAGGGCATGCTCGGAGCGAACGCTCAGGTCGCGGTCCATCACGTCCGCGCCGCTCTTCTCGCTCAGGGTTGGCGCCCATAGCCTCCCGCTTGTGCGCACTTTTCGTCGCAATGGACTCAGCTAGAGCGACCAAAAGTGCGCACAAACGGAGGGCGGGGGCGCGTCAGGAGGATTTGGCGATCTGCTCGTGGTGATGGATGACCTCGGCCACCACGAAGTTGAACCACTTCTCGGCGAACGCAGGGTCTAGGTGGCTCTCGGCGGCGAGCGCACGGAGCCGCGCGAGCTGCACCTTCTCCCGCTCGGGGTCGGAAGCGGGCATCCCGTGCGCGGCCTTGAGCCGGCCCACCTGCTGCGTGAACCGGAACCGCTCGGCGAGCAGGTGGGTGAGCGCGGCGTCGATGTTGTCGATGCTGAGACGGATGCCGTCAAGCTCGGCGCGGACCTTCTCGTCGTGATCACTCTCGTGGTCTGGCATGGTACGAGGTTACTGCCCAGGCGCCATCGCGGTGCCCCCGCGGAGTTTGAGGCGCTGCTGCGTGAACAGGATGCCGACGAGCACGAGCACAGCTCCGAGCGGTTCGTTCCAGGAGAGCGTCTCGCCGAGCACGAGGAATCCGAGCACGACCGCGACGATCGGGATGAGGTAGGTGACGGTCGACACATTGGTCGGCCCCCAGGCGCGCAGCACCCCGATGTTCCAGATGTAGGCCAGGCCGGTTCCGAGCGCTCCGAGCAGCACGAGGCTCGCGACGACCGGGAAGCTCAGATCGACCGGGCCGACGGCGAGGATCGGCGTGAGGAGGAGCATGATGGCCGCCGAGGTCCCGATCTGCATGAAGGCCACGGTCGTTCCGCTGATCGGGCGCGGACTCACGAACTTGCGCATGTAGCTGATCGCGACCCCGTAGGAGACGGCGGCGGCGATGCAGGCCAGCTGCCCCCACAGGTCGCCGCTCAGGTCGGAGTACTGCCATGGCGCGATGATCACGAGCACGCCGGCCACGCCGAGGAGCACGCCGACGATCTGGCCGCGAACCAGCTTCTCCACCCGGAACGCGACGGCTGCGAGAATCGCCGTTGCGATCGGGGTGATCGAGTTGTAGATGGCGGCGAGCCCCGACGAGACGTGCTGCTCGGCCCAGGCGAACAAGGTGTGCGGGATGACGCAGTTCGTCAAGGCGATGACGACGAAGTGCAACCAGACGACTCCGTCTCGCGGAAGGCGGTGCCTGCCGATGATCATGACGATGCCGAGGGTCAGCGCGCCGAGGATCTCGCGCGACCAGGCGATCTGGGTGAAGGAGACGCCGTCGAGGGCGACCTTCATGAAGAGGAAGCTCGCTCCCCAGACGAGACCCATCGCGACGAACTGGAGCAGGGCGCCGTACTTTCCGATTCCCGCGAGTTTCTCGTTCACAGGCCGACACTACCCGTGACGACCGACACGGATGCCGCCCCAAGCGACCCGGACGCGCTTCTCACGCGCGCGGCGTCCGGAACAGCACGGGCCGGCCGCCGAAGCCGGCGAGTCGCGCCTCGAGACCCGCGCGCACCCGCGGCCACTCCTCGATGACGATCGAGAACATAGCGGTGTCCCGCCAGGTTCCGTCGGCGCGCGGCTGCTCGCGGCGCACGACGCCCTCGAACGTCGCGCCGATGCCGGCAATGGCCGCCCGCGAGCGCTCGTTGAGCACATCCGTCTGGATCTTCACCCGCCCGAACCCGGCGTCGAAGGCGTACTGCAGCAGGAGCAGCTTCGCCTCGGGGTTGACGGCGGTCCCCCACACCCGCGGGTCGTAGCCGGTCCAGCCGATGTGGGTCGCCTCCCGATGCTCATCGAAGTCGCCGAGGCTCGTCGTGCCGACAACCTGACCGTCGCGCGGCCCGCCCACGAGCACGACGACGAAGATGTTGTTGGTCGACGGATGCGTGCGGGCGAACCAGTCCCGGAACTCCTGGATGTCCACCGGCAGTGCCGAGGGCCCTCCCCCGAAGCCGTACTCGAACACCGCAGGCTGCGCGATCGCCTCGAACAGTGCTAGGAGGTGGTGGTCCTCGGCCGGCTCGAGACGGATGTAGTCGCCGGCCAGAACGGCGGGCTCGGGTCGCGTGGCGGTCACCAGTCGATTCTGGCACCGGAGGCCACTCGCACCGCACACCGGTGACACGATGGTGACATGACGAACACCGTGATCTTCGAGAGCGCCGCCCGCGCCTTCCTCCAGGTGCTCGCCGGCATCCGGGATCGTGAGACGGATGAACCGGGCCAGTGGGAGCGCCCGGGGCTCGGCGTGTGGACCGTTCGCGGGCTCGCCGGCCACACCTCGCGCGCGATCATCACGGTGGGCGAATACCTCGCCGCCGGTCCGCCCGACGGCGTGCTGCCTGGTGGCGCGTCCCCATCCGATGGGTCCGGCTGCCCGGATGCCGAGACCTACCTTCTGGACCTCGCCGGCGCCGGCGCCGACCACGAGGCGGTCGCGGCGCGGGGAACCGCGGCGGGCGAGGCGCTCGGCGACGATCCGGTCGGTTCCCTTACCGAGACGCTCGATCGCACCCTTGTGACGCTCGCAACCCAGCCGGTCGATCGGATCGTTTCCGTGGTTGGAGGGCGCACGATACCGCTCGCGGAGTACCTGCGAACGCGGGTGTTCGAGTTGGTCGTGCACACCATCGACCTCTCCCGGGCGACCGGCATCCCGCATGCGATCCCGGTGCGAGCGCTCGAGGAGGCGGGGGGCCTCGCTGCCCGGGCTGCCGCGCGCAGCGGCCGGGGCGATGCGCTTCTTCTCGCGGCCACCGGGCGCGGTCCGTTGCCCGAAGGCTTCAGCGTGGTCTGAACGCCCGGAGTCACCCGACGAGGTCGTGGCGGACGACGATCGCATCGCGAGCGGGTCCGACCCCGATCGCCGAGATCCGTGAACCGCTCATCGCCTCGAGGGCGAGCACGTAGTCGCGGGCGTTCTTCGGGAGGTCGTCGAACTCGCGCACGCCGGTGATGTCCTCGGTCCAGCCGGGGAAGTTCTCGTAGACGGGCTTCGCATGGTGGAAGTCGGTCTGGTTGACCGGCATCTCGTCGAAGCGCTTCCCGTCGACCTCGTAGGCGACGCAGACCGGGATCGACTCGAGGCCGGTGAGAACGTCGAGCTTGGTGAGCACGAAATCGGTGACCCCGTTGATGCGGGCGGCGTACCGCGCGATGGGCGCGTCGTACCAACCGGTGCGTCGTTTGCGGCCGGTCGTCGTTCCGAACTCCGCGCCCTTCTCGGTGAGGAAGTCGCCCCATTCGTCGAACAGCTCGGTGGGGAACGGTCCAGCCCCGACGCGCGTCGTGTACGCCTTGATGACCCCGATGACGCGGTCGAAACGGTTCGGGGCGACACCCGATCCGGTCGCCGCACCGCCGCTCGTCGCATTGGAGGAGGTGACGAAGGGGTAGGTGCCGTGGTCGACATCGAGCATCGTCGCCTGGCCGCCCTCGAAGAGAACGGTCTTGCCGTCGTCGAGCGCCCGGTTCAACTCGAGCGCGGTGTCGGCCACCATGGGCCGCAGCCGGTCGGCGTAGGAGAGCAGTTCGGTGACGACCTCCTCGACCGCGATCGCGCGCCGGTTGTAGATCTTCGCGAGCAGCTGGTTCTTCTGGTCGAGGGCGCCTTCGACCTTCTGGCGAAGGATGTTCTCGTCGAAGAGGTCCTGGATGCGCACCCCGACCCGATTGATCTTGTCCGCATATGCCGGGCCGATCCCGCGGCCGGTCGTGCCGATCTGCCGTTTGCCGAGGAAGCGCTCCGTCACCTTGTCGAGCGTGCGGTGGTAGCTCGTGATGACGTGGGCGTTCGCGCTCACGCGGAGCCTCGACACGTCGACGCCGCGGGCCTCGAGAGCGTCGAGTTCCTCGAACAGCACGGAGATGTCGACGACGACGCCGTTCGCGATGACGGGTACGACACCGTCGGTGAGGATGCCGGACGGCAGCAGGTGCAGCGCATACTTCTCGGTGCCGACCACCACCGTGTGCCCGGCGTTGTTGCCCCCGTTGAACTTCACGACGTAGTCGAGGCGGCTGCCGAGCAGGTCGGTGGCCTTTCCCTTGCCTTCATCGCCCCATTGGGCGCCGATCAGGACGATTGCGGGCATGGCAGGGATCCCTTCGATTGGGTGGGGGATTACACCCCAGTCTATCGAGCGCTAACCCTCGAAGGTCACGTGTTGCAGGATCCAGGCGTGCATCGCGACAGCGGCGGCGGCCGAGGCGTTGATCGAGCGGGTCGAACCGAACTGGCTGATCTCGACGACCGCCTCGGCCGCTTCGATGGCCTCCGGCGTGAGCCCTGGGCCCTCCTGTCCGAACAGCAGCACGCATCGCTCCGGTAGCGGGAACGTCTCGATGACGACGCTGCCGGGCACGTTGTCGATCGCGATGATCGGGAGATCGCGTTCGCGCGCCCAGTCGACGAAGCCGACGACATCCGGATGCTGGATCACATGCTGATAGCGGTCGGTCACCATCGCGCCGCGCTTGTTCCACCTGCGGCGCCCGATGATGTGCACGGTCTCGGCCGCGAACGCGTTGGCGCTGCGCACGATCGAGCCGATGTTCATGTCGTGCTGCCAGTTCTCGATCGCGACGTGGAACGGATGCCGGTGCGTGTCGAGGTCGGCGACGATCGCCTCCATACGCCAGTAGCGGTACCGGTCGATGACGTTGCGCGTGTCGCCGTCGCGCAGCAGGTCGGGGTCGTAGCGATCGTCCGACGGCCACTCGCCGGACCATGGACCCACACCGTGCGTCGTCGACTCGGGTGACGGTGTGTGCTCTTGCTGCACCATGAGGATCAGGCTAGCGGCACGTTCGCCAGGCCCGGGTCGGGCTGTCCGAACCGCACCGTGCTTGCACTGATCGACTGCTCGATGAGGAACGGCAGCAGCTCGATCCGTCCGCTCGCCGTCACCGGATCGGCGTACACGGCGATCCCCGGCTGCCCGTGCAGCACGCGGGCGAGCACGATGCGATCTCCCCCGATGAGGCGGATGCGCGTCGTCGCGACCTCCCCGGCCTGGACCCTGGCGCGCCACCGCGTATCCGATTCGACCAGCACCTGCGCGATACCGATCGGGGCGTCGCGCGCGCCGAAGAGCTCGATGAGGTTCGCGTGCAGCGGGACGGCGGAGCTGATGGCGACGGCAGCACGCGCCGTCGTGGCGGCAGCGAGCACCCGAATGAGGTCGGCGGGCGACGCCCCCTCCGCCAGCCGGATCGTGACCGGCACCGGGCGGTGTCGCAGCAGGGTGCGCTCGATGCCGGCCTCACCAGCAGCGGGCCGGGTGGCGAGCCCCGTATCGCCGAGCTCGATCGGTACCGAGAACCGTTCGCGCCAGGCCTCCGCATCGCTCAGGGCTCCGCGGCGCACCTGGTCGAACTCCTCGAACGCCATCGAGGGCAGGGCGGCATCGATGAGCCTCGCCACCTGGGCGTCGATCCCCTCGAGAGAGACCGTGGGACCGGGCTCGGCCGCCACGGCCGACCACCGGCCGAGAGCGATCAGTTCGTCGGGTCCGCCCGCGGCGGTGCCCGATCCGATGTTCGACCGGTTCCAGCCGCCGTGCGGCAGGAGGGTGGCTGAGCCCGTCCCGACGGGACGATTGGCGAACAGCATGCCGGCCTGAACGGTGTCGAACCACTCGGCGAGCTCGTCGGCATCCAGCGCCTGGATACCTGCCGCGAGGCCGAAGCCCGGTGCGTTCTGCAGTTCGATCGCCTCGGACAGGGTCGCGGCGCGCATGATGCCGAGGACGGGGGCCCGGTTCTCCCTGGCCTGGAAACTCGACCCGGGCTGCACCCCGTCGCGCAGCCCGGTCGACCACAGGCGCCCGTTCTCGTCGAGTCGCTGCGGCCGCACGAGCCACTTCTCGTCCGCCCCGAGCACGTCGAGGGCGTCCAGCACCCGACCGACCGCAGGCCTGGCCAGCGCTGAGATCCCTGCCGCCGCCGTTCCCGGCCTGCCGGTCGGATGCGAAGCGACGGCATCCCTCAGCCGGCCGAGGAACCGGCTGGACTCGCCCACCGACCCGACGAGGATCACGGTGTCCGTCGCCGTGGCCGACTGTCCCGCGTGGTCGAACGCGCTCGCGACGATGTCCCCGACCGCGCTCTCGAGGTCTGCGCTCGGCGTCACGATGATCGCGTTGCGCCCGCCGGTCGTCGCGAAGAGCGGGATCTCGGCCTGCCAGGAATGGAAGAGCTTCGCGGTGTGCCGGCTGCCGCCCAGCAGCACGCGGTCGACCCGGGGGTGGCAGAGGAGTTCTCGGGCGAGCGTGCTCTCGTCGTCCACGAGGCCGAGCAGTTCGGCCGGCACCCCGCCGGCGATGAGCGTCTCGACGAGCACCGCCGAACTGCGTCGCGTCTCCGGCGCGGTCTTCAGGATGACGGCGCTCCCCGCCGCGAGGGCCGCCAGCACGGCTCCGGCGGGGCGGGCGATGGGACCGGATCGCGGCGGAACGACGACCGTCAGCGTGGGGGGATGGAAGACGGCATCCGTGATCCCGTCGAGTTCGCGAGCGCTCTGCGCGGCGCGACGGGCGAGGGCGATCGCCGACGTGACCTCGGCATCCGCCTCGACGATCGTGAGGCCGCTCTCGCTCACCGCGACCTCGACGAGCAGTCCACGCCACTCGGCGAGCACCTCCGCGACGCTCTCGACGACGGCCGCGCGCGTCGACCCGCGACGCTCCCCCCACTCTCGGCCGGCGGTCGCCGTGCGCTCGACAAGAGCCGCGAGCGCCGTGCTGCCGTCGAGACGGGTCCTCGCGAGAAGGGCCTCCCCCGCAGCGGAGTCCCGCGTCCGCGCGAAGACCCCGGCCGCCCACTCGCGCGTCGCCTCGAGGCTGAAGTCGGCCGAGGTCGTACGCAGCGGGTCGTAACGCCGTTCACCGGATGGCGCGGCGCCGGCTGCAACGGCGAGCGAGGCGCGGAAGCGCTCCTCCTCCCGCGCGAAGAGCTCCTCGTCTTTTCCGATGGTCGCCGCAGTCGAGAGCGAGCTGTCGGGGCCGGAGAGGTCACGAAGCCGTCGGACGAGGTACGCCGCGGCGAGCGGCAGTTGCCCCGACTGCACGACCGGCGTGTACAGCCGGATGCCGCCCAGGTCGCGCTTGGCGGCGGCGACCTGAGCGGTCGCGAGCCCGAGCATGAACTCCTGCTCGAGGCTCCCCTCGACTCTGCGCCGGCGGGCGAGGCGCCAGGTCCAGGCGGCGTCGAACAGATTGTGGGTCGCGGCGACGACCTGCACGGCTCCGGTGAGCGCCGGCTTCAGCAGGTGATCGAGTATCCGGAAGAACTGGGCGCCCGTCTCGACGCGGCTCGTGAACGGCGCCGGGGGAAGCCCGCCCAGCAGGGCGTCGACCCTCTCCTCGCCGAGCTGCTCGCCTTTCGTGACCCGGATCGTGACCGGCGGATGCCCGGCCGCCTTTCGCCTCTTCGCCCAGGTGGCCAGCGCCTCGGCAGCCGGGAGCGACTCCGGCAGATAAGCGGGGAGGCCGACCCCGAATCGAAGTGCGGGGTGGCGCTTGGCGAGCTCGTGCAGCACCCGCAAGGTCGGTTCGAGCTCGTCGAGGCGCTGCACGTCGAAGTCGATCGACTTGTCCCCCTTCGACGCCGCGAACTCGACGAGGGGGCCTAGCAGTTCGAGGGCCTGGGCGACGACGCCGTCGAGGTCGACCAGCCGCGGACGCCCGACGACCGAGGCCAGCGAGATCGAGACGCCGGCGGCATCCGGCCTCGACAGCAACTCGCGGGCGTCCATGACCTGGCGATCGGCCTCCCTCCGCCCGCTCGCGGTCGCGGCGATGGGAGCGAGGACGGGCCGGATGCCGCCCGGCTCGATGAGCTCGGCGAGCTGTTTCTCGAGGTCCGGGCCGTCGAGCCGGATGAGGAGGTGACCGATCGACCTCAGGAAGGCGTCCCTCGCGAGAGGGACGATCGGGGCCGGCAGCAGTGGTGCGAATCCGCCGGCCAGCTGTGCGCCGAACTCCGAGTACCAGTGGAGCGCATCCGGGAGCGCACGCGAGAGACGATCGAGGTTGCGACCCGCGACCCGGAGGTCATGCGGGCGCAGCACACCATCCACGAATCCGATCGCGAACGATGCACCCTCCGGGCTTGTGACGAGTTCGCCCAACCGGGTCTCGTGGGCCGGTGTGGATATGCCTGCGGCGGCATCCAGCCAGCGTCGCACGGTCGCCGCCGCCTCGTCGGCAAGGTCCGCGACCGTTTCTGGCAGGGCGCGATCGCGCAGTTCCATGCGAAAAGCCTACTTCGCCTGCCTGAACGGTCGGCGAGACCGGTCTCACCCCCGGTCTCGCCCCGAGTTGCCGGCGGTTCGGACGAGTGATGGTGCCGAAGCACCCCCGGTCGTCCGCTCGACCATCACTCGGGGGTGTGGGCGCTGAGTAGGCTCGCAGTATGGCTTCTGATACTGATGTCGTCATCGTCGGCGGCGGGCACAACGGGCTCGTCGCCGCGACCTACCTCGCCCAGGCCGGCCGTTCGGTGACCGTGCTCGAGCGGCTCGACCATGTCGGCGGGGCGGCCGTGTCCGCCGAGTCGTTCGCCGGGGTGGATGCGCGGCTCTCCCGCTACTCCTACCTCGTGAGCCTGCTGCCGAAGCGCATCATCCGGGAACTCGGACTCGACATCCGGTTGGCCAGGCGACGGTATTCCTCCTTCACACCCGAGCCGGGCAGCGATCGCGGCCTGCTCGTCGACAACGCGGATGCGAGCGCGACGGCCGCATCCTTCGCGTCGATCGGCGCCGCGAAGGACGCCGACGCCTGGCAGGAGTTCTACGCCGGGACCGCGAGGCTCGCCCGCGCGCTCTTCCCCACCGTGTGCGAGCCGCTCGCGACGCGCACCGAGGCGCGGCGTGCACTCGGTGACGACGCCCTCTGGTCGTCGATCGTCGAACGCCCCATCGGCGAGGCGATCGAGGCTGCCTTCACGAGTGACCTCGTGCGCGGCGTCGTGCTCACGGATGCCCTCATCGGCACGTTCGCCGCCGCCCACGACGCGACCCTCGCCGCAAACCGCTGCTTCCTCTACCACGTCATCGGCAACGAGACGGGGGACTGGGACGTGCCGATCGGCGGAATGGGTGCCGTGACGAGCGCGCTCGCCGATGCGGCCCGGCGCGCGGGCGCCGAACTTCTGACGGGTGCCGAGGTCACGTCGATCTCGCCCGACGGCGAGGTGCGATACGTCTCTCGCGGCAAGGAACACGTGGTCGGCGCTTGCACGGTGCTCGCCAACGTCGCACCGTACGTGCTCGACCGGCTGGTCGGGGGTGCGGGGGTCTCGGCAGGCTCGACCGGAGAAAGGTCCGCGCGACCGGAGGGCGCCCAGGTCAAGGTCAACCTCATGCTCTCGCGTCTGCCCAGGCTCAAGGACTCCTCCGTCGACCCTGCCGCAGCCTTCGGCGGCACCTTCCACATCAACGAGCTCTACAGCCAGCTGCAAACGGCGTTCGAGGCGGCAAGCGGTGGAGGCATCCCCGACCCGATCCCGGCAGAGATCTACTGCCACTCCCTCACCGACCCGAGCATCCTCTCGCCCGAACTGCAGGCATCCGGCGCCCACACCCTCACGGTCTTCGCTCTGCACGCCCCCGACCGGCTGCTCACACGGGAGAACAACGACCTGATGCGCGACCGGTTGCAGGCCGCGGTGCTCACCTCCCTGAACTCGGTGCTCGCCGAACCCATCGAGGGGGTGCTCCTGCCGGACGCGAACGGAGAGCCCTGCGTCGAGACGAAGACGACGCTAGACCTCGAGGCGGCGCTCGGGATGCCGGGCGGCAACATCTTCCACGGTCCGCTGTCCTGGCCCTTCGTGGAGGACGAAGCCCCGCTGTCGACCCCGGCCGAACGCTGGGGCGTTGCGACCGGGTGGGACCGCATCCTGCTGTGCGGATCCGGCGTCCGGCGCGGCGGCGCCGTGAGCGGCCTCGGGGGCCACAACGCGGCGATGGCGATGCTCGAGGCCGGCTGAGCCGCATCCGGCCTCGTCCGCTTGAGCCCCGCCGGCCGATTCCGGTCGCCTGAGCACTCCGCGAGCGCCTGGCCACCCGCGATCTTCACCCGGCTGTCCGCTGTGAAGAAGTCCTACGACCCTCTCGGACTCTTTACCTACGGTCCGAAGGCTGGTTGAATTCCACCCACAGCCACATTGCTGCGCACCGGCGACCGGGAGGAGCCTGCCATGGCCGATTTCGACCCGTTCGCCAACCAGGGCGGCCCCGCCGCCTGGGACCCAGAGCACGCTGGCGACGCGAAGAAGCATTCCGACGAACTCCTGCGGCGCCTCGCCGCGACGGAGGACGAGCCGGGCTCCGGGCCCTCGAAATTTTCGGACGAGGAACCGGATGGCGAGTCGGACCTCGAGCGGCTTCCAGAACCGGACGCCGGCGACGACGAGGATGCCTGAACTCTCCGAGCTCACCGGTTCGGAGCGAGCCCCGTACGTGCACCAAGATGGTTCCATGGCAATCGGCATCCTCACGAGCGGCGGAGACGCGCCGGGTCTCAACGCGGTCATCCGCGCGATCGTGTTCAGCGGCATCCAGACGCATGGCCTCGAGTTCCTCGGCATCCGGAACGGCTGGAAGGGCCTCGTCGACCAGGACGTGTTCGAGCTCGTCCGACACGACATCATGGGCATCAGCAAGCAGGGCGGCACGATCCTCGGCACCTCCCGCACCAACCCCTTCGAGCACGGCGGGGCAGAGCGCGTCCGCGAGGTCATGGAGAGCACCGGCATGGATGCTCTCATCGCGATCGGCGGCGAGGGAACCCTCGCGGCGGCCAATCGGCTCTCTGACCTCGGCCTCCCCATCGTGGGCGTTCCGAAGACCGTCGACAACGACCTCGACGCCACCGACTACACCTTCGGTTTCGACACCGCCGTGCAGATCGCGACCGAGGCGATGGACCGCCTGCGCACGACCGGCGACTCCCATCAGCGCTGCATGGTCGCCGAGGTCATGGGCCGGCACGTCGGCTGGATCGCCCTGCACTCCGGCGTCGCGGCCGGCGCCCACGTCATCCTCATCCCGGAGAAGAAGACCTCGATCGACCAGATCTGCGACTGGGTCACGAAGGCCCACGGCCGCGGCCGGGCCCCCCTCGTCGCCGTCGCCGAGGGATTCCTGCTCGACTCGATGACGGATGTCCACAACGAGCGCGGCCTCGACGCCTTCGGGCGGCCGAGACTCGGCGGCATCGGCGAAATGCTCGCGCCGATGATCGAGGATCGCACCGGAATCGAGACGCGCGCGACGACGCTCGGTCACATCCAGCGTGGCGGAACGCCGACCGCCTTCGATCGCGTGCTGGCGACCCGGCTCGGCTGGGGTGCGCTGCAGATGGTGCGCGAGCGCAAATGGGGCTTCATGGTCGCGCTCAAGGGCACCGAGATCGTCGACGTGCCGTTCGCGGAGGCGCTCGGCTCGCTCAAGACGGTTCCGGATGCGCGCTACGACGAGGTGAGCGCGCTCTTCGGCTGAGCACGGCGACCCCCGGTCGTGTTCAGCGAGGGTCGAGCTGAGGCCCGATGACCTCGGGACGGAACCCGCGGCCGACGATGCGCGCGGAGATCCTCCTCAGGATCGGCAGGAGCACCGCCGCGGCAGCCCGCTGCCACCAGCGCATCGGGTTGGCGAGGAAGCCGCCACCGCCGGGCTTCGCGATGACGTTGTGCAGGCGCAACTGGATGGGTTGCATCCGTGCCACCGGCGGCAGCCGCCTCGCCTGCACCCGGGCGAGATCCTCGGTCGTCACCGCGCCGGCACGCAGGTTGTCGACGAGGAGGTTCGCGGTCGCCACCGCATCCTGGATCGCATAGTTCACCCCGACGCCGAACGCGGGCGACATCGCGTGCGCCGCGTCGCCGATGCAGAGCAGGCCGTCCTGCCACCACTGCTCGAGGCGGTCCACCTGAACGGTCAGGAGCTTCACCTGGTCCCAGTCCTTCAGGGAGCCGACGACCTCCGCCAGGAACGGCGCGACGCGCACGATGCGCGCACGAAAGTCTTCGAGTCCGGCCGCCTGGACGTCCGGGTAACCGCCCTTGGGAATGAGCATCCCGGCCTGGTAGTAGTCGTGGCGCGGGATGGTGATGACCATCGACTCCGCATCGAGGTAGGCGAGCGTGTCGGGCGGGTTGACCTTCGTGCGCGGCAGGCGGAACCACAGCAGGTCGATCGCGACGCCGAAGTCCACCGGGACGAGCCCTGCGGAGTCGCGAACGGCCGAATCCCGGCCATCCGCGGCGACGGTGAGCAGTGCCTCGATCTCGATCGGACCGTCCTTCGTGGTCGCCGTCACACCGCGCACGCGCGCGCCACCGGCATCGCCGTCCCCGTCACGCAGGATGCCGGTCGCCTCAACGCCCATCATGAGATGGAAGTTCGGGTACCGTTTCCCCTCCTCCGCGAGCAGCGACAGGAAGTCCCACTGCGGCATGAGCGCGATGTACTCGTTCTTGCGGTGCAGCCTGGAGAAGTCGACCGGCGTCAGCCGGTTGCCGTTCACGACGACGTCGAGGGTGTGGATCTCGCTCTGCGGGATCGCGTCGAACCGCTCACGCAGGCCGAGCTGGTCGAGGAGGTCGATCGTCGAGGGGTGGATGGTGTCCCCGCGGAAGTCGCGGAAGAAGTCGACGTGCTTCTCCAGAACGACCACGTCGACCCCGGCCCGGGCGAGCAGAAGGCCGAGCATGATGCCGGCCGGACCGCCTCCCGAGATACAGCACGTCGTCGTCATCGTCTCGGGCATGGGCAGCCTCTCCGGCCCGCCGCAGCCGCGGCTCGCCATTCGGGTCGATGGCGCGGGCGGGCGCACCGTGGCACACTAGCGCTCATGATCGCAACCCTGCAAGTTCTCACCGTCGTCTTCGCCGTGATCGCTGCGCTCATCCATGTGCTCATCTTCGTCATGGAGAGCATCCTCTGGCCGACGCCGTCGACCTGGCGCCGGTTCGGGCTCCGCTCCCAGTCCGATGCGGATGTCGTGGAGCCGATGGCCTTCAACCAGGGCTTCTACAACCTGTTCCTCGCGATCGGGACCGGTCTCGGGCTCTACCTGCTCTCCTCCGGAAACGCCATGGGCGGCAAGTGGGTGCTGCTCGTGACCCTCTCCTCGATGGTGCTGGCCAGTGTGGTGCTCATGATCTCGAGCCGACGCCTCTGGCGGGCCGCACTCATCCAGGGGGTCGCTCCGCTGCTCGCGGTGGTGTTCCTGCTCTGGGCGGTTGCGGCGCACGCGCCGCTCATGGTCATCTGAGCTGCGCCGTCAGCTGAGCTGCCGCGTCATCTGGACCGCGACCGCACGTGCTCGATGAACGCCTCGACGAGGGCGTCGGCCGTGCGGGTTTCGGCTATGGCGTCGACCGCGATCCCAGCCTTGCGTGCGTCGAAGGCGGTGCGCGGGCCGATCGCCGCCACGATGGTCCCCTCGGGCAGCGGGGCGAGCTGCTCCTGGATCTGCCGTGCGACGCTGCCCGAGGTGATGAGGATGCCGCCGATGCGACCGGAGGCGACATCCGCCGCGACCTCCGGGGCCACCGGAACGCCGACGGTGCGATAAGCGGTCACGAACTCGGCGTCCGCC
The DNA here is from genome assembly GCF_039537265.1 of Leifsonella bigeumensis. Taxonomy (NCBI): domain Bacteria; kingdom Bacillati; phylum Actinomycetota; class Actinomycetes; order Micrococcales; family Microbacteriaceae; genus Leifsonella; species Leifsonella bigeumensis. The sequence continues at coordinate 201,235 of NZ_BAABAE010000001.1, forward strand.
CCCAGTGCCTGGAGGCCGCTCACGAGGCTCTCTTCCGGAACGTTCGACTGCGGAATGAGGGCCGGGCCGGATGCCGCGAGCGACCGCCAGGCCTTCACCAGACCGCGCGCGGAGTTGTCCTGCTCGGGAACGAAGTCGACGCGGTACCCGGCGAGCGCGAGCGCGGAACCGGTCGTCTCCCCGACCGCGACGATCCGGGTCTTCTCCGGCACCCGGACTTCGTGACTGAGGAGCACGTCCACCGTCGTCGCACTCGTCACCACGAGCAGGTCGAAGGCGCCGGTCTGCAGGCGCTCGAAGGCACCGGCCAGCGCATCCGCGTTCTCGGTGCTCGCGAAGTTGATCATCGGAGCGATGACCGGAACCGCTCCGCCCTGCCGCAGGGTCGCGGCGATACCGTTCCCCCACTCGCCGCCGCGGGGGACCAGAACCCGCCAGCCGGAGAGAGGCTTGGTGCTGCGCGATGGCGTCATGCAGCGCTCGGGATTGCGGAACTCATGCCGTCTATCCTCCCGCGCGGCGCGGCGAGAGCCAAAAGCGGGGGTAGACGACTCAGTCGTCTCCGGCGACCGCCCAGGCGATGAGTCCGCCGACCACGACGACGGCCACGGCTGCTCCCACGAGCCACGGAATGGGGTTCACATCCCAGGACGCCTTCGCCCTCGTTCCGAGCGCCCCCAACTGTTTCGGCACGTTGAGCTTGTCCTCGATGGCGTCGAGCGTCGCCTCGAGCTCGGCCCGTGCCGCCGCGCTCCTCGCCCCAGCGCTCATGGTGTCCTCCGCTTCGCTGTCCCCTTGATGACCCGCACGTCGCGCTTGATACTCGTGATCGTCTCGGTGGGCTCCGGGTTGCCCTTCCCGAGCTCGCGCACCCCCAGCAGGACGAAGATCGCGACGAAGATCAGGAGCAGTGCGGCGACGATGAGCGCAGCGAGCCAGCCCGGCAGAACGACCGCGAGTCCGAGGATCGCCGCGGCCGTGAGGACACCTGTCGCGAAGAATGCGAACACCGCGGCGACCCCGAGCAGTCCGACTCCGATGCCGGCGTGCTTGAGCTTTCGCAGCAACTCGTTCTTCAGCTGGTCGAGTTCGCTCTTGACCAGTTCGACGACGAGCCCGGGAAGGCTGCCGATGAGGGAGAAGAGCGAGCGTTTCTGCTCGTGTTCGCGCGTCCGGTCGGTCACTGGATGTTCCCCCTGCCGAGACCGGACGTCACTTCTTCTTCGCGGTGGTCGAGGATGCCGCCGGCTTGCGTGCCGACGACGAGGCGGTGGTCTTGTCCGCTGCCGGCTTGCGCTGCACCGCTTTCTTGGCGGTCTCGCCGAGGAAGTCGACGACATCCGGGGCCTTGTCCTTGGCGAACTCCTCGACGTTCTGCACCTGGTGCTGCACGCGAGGGTCGTTCCAGAAACCGCGCACCGCACGCTTGATCTCTTCGTAGCGTTCACGGCCGGCACGAGCGCCGAGTACATAGCCGATTCCGATACCGACCAGCAGGACCAGTTTGCCTCGCATCACGTCTCCGTTCGCCTCACCGCCACTGCGTATCCAGGCCGGTGTTCTCGGTCCAGCGTAGCGCCGCCGGCCTGTGCCCCGGTCAGCAAATTCCCAGCCAACGGCCATCCGGCGGAACTCCGGCGCACATGATTCGGGTGCCCCACCTCCCCACCCGAAGCGGGAGAGTGGGACACCCGAACTCTAGGGGTGCCGGAGTTTACCGGGCTGCGCGGCGGAGTCGCTTCTCGACCGTGATGGCCGCTCCACCGACCAGCAGAAGACCGCCGGCCAGCAGCAGCCCGAGGCCGGCGCTGTCAGATCCGGTGAAGGCCAGCGTCGGCAGGCAGTCGACCGGGTTCGTGAAGGTGAAGGTCCAGTTCGTCTTGGCCCCCTCCTCCCAACCGTCGTTCACCGTGTCGATGAGCTTCGCCTCGACGTTGACAACACCCGGAGTGGTCCGGGCGTAGGTCCCGGCCGGGGTGGCCGTCGCCGAACCGTTCACGAACCACTGAATGCCCTCTGTGGCAGCCAGCGTGAAGCTGCCCGCGGAGCTGCAGGTGATGTTCGACATGGATGCCGTGGTGCTCAGCAGGGCGAGCGTCGGCGGGCAGAACGGCGGGTTCACCGTGATCTGCCAGCTGCTCGGGCCCACCAGGGTGTAACCATCATCGACCGTCACGCTGATCGTGTACGTTCCCGGAGCCACGTCATTCTTGGCCTGGGTCGCGGGGACTCCATCGATCGCGTAGTGCAGGTGGTCCTTCAGGTCGAGTTGGATGTAACCGCTCGCCGCATCCAGCTCCTCCGGGCAGGTCGGGTCGAACGCGTGCGGAGCGATGAACTGGATCACCGTACGGCACTGTTCACCGGTCAGTTGCGGGGCGATCGTGTACGTCACCGTCAGCGTGGTCAGGCCGTTGCTGAACAGGTGACCGGAGTTCGCCGTCGCCGTCCGCGAACCGTCAGAGATGTCGTTGACGTCATCCCAGGTCGCGTTGTTGATCGAGAACGACACGCCACCAGGCGCCTCACACGTGGCATCCGTCGTCGCCGCCGACGCCGTCGCATCCTGAGGCGTCGTCTGGCACTCTTCGCCAGTGAGTTGCGGGGCGATCGTGTACGTCACCGTCAGCGTGGTCAGGCCGTTGCTGAACAGGTGACCGGAGTTCGCCGTCGCCGTCCGCGAACCGTCAGAGATGTCGTTGACGTCATCCCAGGTCGCGTTGTTGATCGAGAACGACACGCCACCAGGCGCCTCACACGTGGCATCCGTCGTCGCCGCCGACGCCGTCGCATCCTGAGGCGTAGGCGTCGGAACCGTACACAGGATCACATGGCTGATGTTCTTTCCACTCGCGTGGGTGAAGGAGGCGCCAGTGTTGAGCCCCGTGGTGTACACGGTGTTCTCATCGACCACGCCGCCTTGCCCCGAGCTTCCGGACTTGATGATCACCTTCGAGTAGGTGCGACCTTCGTCCGGTGCAGGCAGCACGTAGGGAGTTGCCACCGGCTCGTACTTGAAGCAGGTCTCACCGGTCAGTGTCACCCAGTTAGCGGGATCGTTGGTGCCGGCGTCGGCGTTGGCGGGCAACGCTCCCAGCGAGACGAAGCCGGCGACCAGGAGCAGGGCGCTCCCGAGTGCCAGTAATTTCTTGGATTTCATGGGGGGTATCTCCTTTAAATGACAACAAGCAAGATTGCTTTCGGGTGTTGTTGCATCATGAAGCGAGCGCGCAGGGGCGCACCGACGATGATTCGGATGTCATTCAGAAGACATCGGATCGAGGGGTAAGTCGGGGAGCGCTGGGCTCGGTGATGCGGCCGGGATGGCCGGAATCGGTGTCGGGTAATCACCTTCTTTGAGGCACCCGTCGGGGGTTAGTTTCGCGATTCGGGTTTCGCGGAACTCAGGTGCAGATTGCACAGTACCACTAACCGATATACAGAACCAAGAGGGTCAGCGGATAAATCCGAACCGAGTCCGAAATCAGTCGACGTACTCGAGCAGGTCGTAGCCGACCGTGCGCATGGCGTCGAGCGTCCTGAGCCTGCGCGCGAGATTGTCGTCGCGGAACTGCACGGTCACCGCGTACGCCACAGCGGTTCGCGAACCCTTGAGGATGCCGGCCTCACTGCGCACCCCGACATCCGACCCCGTCTTGTTGACGAGCTGGATGCCGTGGTCCATCGTGCGGTGCGACAGGGGGTCGAGTCCGAACGCGCCGGCCACCATCGAGAGGTCGGTGTTGAGGGAGAGCCAGCCCATGACCCGCTGGCTCGTCACCTGGTCGACGACCTGCCCCCGGTAGAGCGCGCCGAAGAGCCAGGCGAGCTCCGCTGTCGAGCCGACGGAGAGCTGTGGGGCGTCATCCGGGCCGCGCGAGTCCCGTACGAGGTCGAGCAGCGCGGTTCTCGCGAGGCCGAGCGACTCCGTCCTCTTGCGCACGGCATCAAGGCCGACCTGGCGCAGCAGCACGTTGGTCGCCAGGTTGTCGCTCGTGGCACCGACGAGGGCGCCGAGATCGGCGACAGGCAGCGACGGCGCCTGCAGGTGCTGCCAGATGCCGGAGTCGGCCACCGAATCCCTGGGGGACTTGTCGAGGATGCCGTAGCCGGAGAACTCCCGCGCGGTCAGCCTCGCTGACACCTCGATGAGCAGGAGGACCTTGCCGACACTCGCCGTCGGCAGCACGATGCGGTCGTCGATCGCGCACAGCACGTGTCCGCTCGTGAGGTCGATGACGTTCGCAGAGACGTGCGCGCCGTCGTAGGCGAGCCGCCCGAGCGCAGTGAAGCTGCCGGTGAAGTTCTCTGCTCCGCCGGCTCCGCGATGACGGGCCGCCCGTGGTGCGCGCGCCCGCTCGCGCCGTACTGCGTCTCGAGTGGGTGCTACCAAATGGTCACGCGTTCTTCGGGTCCGAGCCAAAGCGCATCCGCTTCGGTCACTCCAAACGTCTCATAGAACCCGTCGAGATTGCGAACTATCTGGTTGCAGCGGAACTCGTTGGGCGAGTGCGGGTCGATGGCCATGAGTCGGATGACCTCCTCGTCGCGGGCCTTGAGCTGCCACGCCTGCGCCCAGGACAGGAAGAACCGTTCGGCGCCGGACATGCCGTCGATGACCGGGGGCTCCTGCGAGCCGAGCGAGATGAGATATGCCTTCCAGGCGATCCCGAGGCCACCGAGGTCGCCGATGTTCTCGCCGATCGTGAGGGCACCGTTGACGTTGTGCTCGGGGACCTGGCGCGGGGCGAGCGCGTTGTACTGCTCGATGAGCGATCCGGTGAGCTTCTCGAAGGAGGCGCGATCCTCTGCGGTCCACCAGTCGGTGAGGCGGCCGTCGCCGTCGTACTTCGATCCCTGGTCGTCGAAGCCGTGGCCGATCTCATGTCCGATGACGGCGCCGATCGCGCCGTAGTTGGCGGCGGCATCCCGGTTCTCGTCGAAGAACGGGTACTGCAGGATCGCCGCAGGGAAGACGATCTCGTTGAATCCCGGGTTGTAGTAGGCGTTGATCGTCTGCGGAGTCATGAACCATTCGTCGCGGTCGAGCGGCTTGCCGATCTTGCCTAGCTCGCGCTGGAACTCGAACTCGCTGCCGGCCCGGAGGTTGCCGATGAGGTCGTCGGCGCTCGTCTCGAGCGACGAGTAGTCGCGCCACTTCACCGGGTAGCCGATCTTCGGGGTGAACTTGTCGAGCTTGTCGAGGGCGCGCTTCCTCGTCTCCCCCGTCATCCAGGCGAGTCCGGTGATGCTCTGCCGATAGGCCTCGATGAGGTTGGCGACGAGGGCGTCCATGGCGGTCTTCGCCGCGGGCGGGAAGTGGCGGTCGACGTAGGTGCGCCCAACGGCCTCGCCCATCATGCCCTCGACGAAGGAGACGCCGCGCTTCCAGCGGGCACGCAGCTCCGGGGTGCCGGTGAGGGTTCTGCCGTAGAACTCGAAATTGGCGTTCACGAAGTCGCTCGAGAGGTAGGCGGCGGACGAGCGGATGACCTGCCAGCGCATCCAATCGGTCCAGTCCTCGAGCCGGTCGTCGCTCAGGAGCGTCCCGAGTCCCTCGAGGAAGCTCGGCTGCCGGACGACGACCTCGTCGAAGGAGCCCTTCGGGGGGTCGAGCGCCGCGAGCCATCCGGTGAGGTCCGGCCCCGCGAGCTCCGCCCACGGGCGGAGGTTGTAGGTCTTCTCGCTGTCGCGGCTCGCGACGTTGTCCCAGTGGTGGGTCGCGATGTCGGTCTCGAGCGCGAACACCCGCCGGGCGCGCTCGGCGGCGTTGTCGAGGCCGGCGAGCGCGAACATCCGCTCCAGGAAGGAGAGGTAGGCGGTGCGGATCTCGGCGAACTTCTCCTCGCGATAGTACGACTCGTCGGGAAGGCCGAGGCCCCCCTGCTCGACGAAGACGAGGTAGCGCTCAGGGTTGCCCGGGTCGTTGTCGACGAAGAGCTGGGCGAGGCCGGTGATGCCGGTGCGTTCGAGGCGGCCGAGCTCGGCGAGCACGCCCTCGATCGTGGTGACACCGTCGATCCCGGCGAGCATGGGGGCGAGCGGGGTCGCGCCGAGCTCCTCGGCCCGGGCCTCGTCCATGAAGCTCGCGTAGAGGTCACCGAACTTGCGCTCCTCGGTGCCGGCGGCGGCATCCTGCGCTTCGACGATGATGTCGCGCACCGCCTTCTCCGCCTCCTCGGCGAGCAGGTAGAAGGAGCCGTAGCGCGCCTTGTCGGACGGGATCTCGGTGCGGTCGATCCACTTGCCGTTGACATGCCGGAACAGGTCGTCCTGCGGTCGGATGGCGGGGTCGAGTTCGTCGGTCGCGATGCCGGAAGCGAGCGGCCCGGAGATCACTGGAGCGGTGTCGGTCATGGCCTCAAGCCTAGGTTGTGCGGAGGGTTCGCACACGCGCGGCCCCGCGGCCCCGGCCACGTCCATGGCCGCGGCTAGAGTGTGCTGCATCAACGCCATCGACCGTGACATCTTCCGGCTCGCGCTGCCCGCGCTCGGAGCCCTCGTGGCCGAGCCGCTCTTCCTGCTGACCGACACCGCGCTCGTCGGGCACCTCGGCGAGGTGCCGCTCGCCGGCCTCAGCATCGGCAGCGCGATCCTGCAGACGGCGATCGGCCTGCTCATCTTCCTCGCCTACGCGACGACGCCCGCCGTCGCCAGACGGCTCGGCGCAGGGGATCGCCCGGGAGCCATCCGCGCCGGTATCGACGGGTTATGGCTCGCCCTCGGGATCGGGGCGGCCATTGTCGTCATCGGGCTGCCGACATCGGGCTGGGTCGTCGGACTGTTCGGCGCGAACCCGGATGTCACCGCTGCGGCCGACACCTACCTCTCCCTCTCCCTGTGGGGCATTCCCGGCATGCTCATCGTCATCGCGGCGAACGGACTGCTGCGCGGGATGCAGGACACGAGGACCCCGCTCGTCGTCGCGATCGGCGGGTTCGCGGCCAACGGCCTGCTCAACGCGCTCTTCATCTACGGCTTCGGCCTGGGGATCGCTGGGTCGGCCATCGGTACCGTGATCGCCCAATGGCTGATGGCCGCGGTGTACATCGTCATCGCGGTGCGCGCGGCCAGGGCGGTCGGCGTTCCGCTCCGACCGGGGCTCGCGGGAGTGGGGAATGCGGCCGGCAGCGGCGGCTGGCTGCTGCTGCGCACGGCGAGCCTTCGTGCGGCCATGATCGCGACGGTCTTCGTCGCGACCGACCTCGGGGTGACGGAGCTCGCCACGCTGCAGATCGCCCTCACCGTGTTCTCCCTCCTCGCCTTCATCCTCGACGCGCTGGCGATCGCCGGCCAGGCGATGATCGGTCATGGGCTCGGCGCGGCCGACGTGCCCCGCGTCTCGGCCGTCACCAGGAGGCTCGTCGACCACGGCATCCTCGGCGGCATCGGGCTCGGCGTCGCCGTGGCGGTGCTCGCGCCATTCGCCGGACCGGTCTTCAGCGGCGACGAGGCAGTGCACCGGATGCTCACGATCACCCTGCTGGTGATGGCCGCTGGAGTCCCGCTCGCGGGCTTCGTGTTCGTGCTCGACGGGGTGCTCATCGGGGCCGGCGATGCCCGGTACCTCGCCCTCACCGGCGTCGTCAACCTGCTCGTCTACGTGCCGCTGCTCTGGCTCGTCGAGGCGCTTCGCCCGGAACCGGGGATGGTGTGGCTGTGGCTCGCGTTCGGCCTCGGCTACATCGGCGCGCGGGCGATCACCCTCGGCCTTCGAGCACGTGGCGACCGCTGGATGGTCACCGGCACGGTCCGGCGCAAATAGGCTAGATGGGCCATGGCAGACGACTCCGCAACCGCTCCCACCGCCACCTATCCGGCCGGACTCAGCCGGCGTCAGGTCATCGCCTGGCGCAACGGCATCCTGGTCATCTTCGCCCTGTGCGGAATCGGCATCGCCAGCTGGATGGCCCGCACCCCCGCGATCAAGGCAGAACTGGCCGTCACGACCGCCGAGATGGGCATCCTGATCTTCGCGATCGCCCTCGGCTCGATCCTCGGGCTACTGTCGTCGAGCCATCTGCTCGCCCGCTTCGGCGCGCGTGCGGTCATGGCGACGTGCTTCCTGATCGCGCCGATCGGACTGGCCATCGCCGGGCTCGCGGTGACGTTCGGGCAGTTCTATTGGGTGGCGTTCCTCGGGCTCGGCCTCTTCGGGGTGGGCATGGCGACCTGCGATGTCGCCATGAACCTCTCCGGCGCCGTGAACGAGCGCATCCTCAGGCGCACGATCATGCCGGTGTTCCACGCCTTCTTCAGCTTCGGCACCATGATCGGCGCCGGGCTCGGGGCTCTCACTGAACTGTTGCAGGTCTCGATCGCCCTGCAGGCGGTGATCGTCTCCACCGTCATGGTGATCGCCGGTCTCGCGGCAGTGCGGATGACGCAGTCCGAGACGATCCTGCACGTGCCGGACGAGTCGGGCGAGTTCGTACCGGATGGCTGGCGCACGCGCCTGGCGATCTGGAAGGACCCGCGCACCCTCTTCATCGGCCTCATCGTGCTGGGCATGGCCTTCGCGGAAGGGTCCGCCAACGACTGGCTCTCCCTCGCCGCGGTGGAGGGCCACGGGGTCGACCGGCCGACCGGCGCGGTCGTGTTCGGGATCTTCGTGACCGCGATGACGGTCGGCAGGCTGACCGGGCCGCGCGTCCTGGATCGCTACGGTCGCGTTCCGGTCCTGCGGGCATCCGCCGCTCTCGCCGCACTCGGCCTGCTCGTCTTCATCTTCGTACCGGTGCTGTGGATCGCCGTCGTGGGCGTCGTGCTGTGGGGTCTCGGCTCTGCGCTCGGCTTCCCGACCGGGATGTCGGCGGCCGCCGACGATCCCCGCACGGCAGCGGCCAGGGTGAGCGCGGTCGCCACGATCGGCTACTGCGCCTTCCTCGTCGGGCCGCCGCTCATCGGCTTCCTCGGCGAGCACTTCGGGCTGCTGCACGCCCTCCTGCTCGTGCTCGTGCTCATCGTGGTCGCGGGCGTCGCCTCCGGCTCGGCCCGCGACCGCACGAAGACGCCGAGCGCCTAGTCGTCGAGCACGAAGGTCACTTCGAGCACGACGCGCCAGCTGACGATGGCACCGCCGGAGACCTCGACCTTCTGCTCCTTGACCCACGCGCCGGTCACGCCGCGAAGGGTCTTGTTCGCCCTTGCGACGCCCGCTGCGATCGCGTCCTCGAATGATGTGTCAGAGCTCACGCTCAAGGTGGTTACCCGCGCTACGGATGCCATGGTTCCTCCTCGTTGATCGACCTTGTCCCTCGAGTCTGCGCCTTTAACCCGGTCCGGTCGAGCCGTCTCTTCTCCGGTCGAGCCCCCCTCCTCTCCGGTCGAGCTTGTCGAGACCCGATTTCGACAAGCTCAATCAGAGAAGATTCAAGCTCGACCGGAGACGAACGGATATCGATTACCCTCGATCTCGTGCGCCTCGTCATTGCCCGCTGCTCCGTCGACTACGCCGGCCGGCTGAGCGCGCACCTCCCGCTCGCGACCCGGCTGCTCGTCCTCAAGGGCGACGGCAGCGTGCTCGTGCACTCCGACTCGCTCTCCTACAAGCCGCTCAACTGGATGAGCCCGCCGTGCGTACTCACGGTCCTCGACCCCGACCCGGAGCAGGCGGATGCCGGGGTCGTCGAGCTCTGGAAGGTCAGCCAGGTGAAGACGGCCGACCTGCTCGTGATCTCCATCCACGAGATCCTGCACGACAGCTCGCACGAACTGGGCGTCGACCCCGGCCTGCAGAAGGACGGCGTGGAGGCCGACCTCCAGCGCCTGCTCGCCGAGCAGATCGAGGTACTGGGCGACGGATACCGGCTCGTGCGCCGGGAGTACATGACCGCGATCGGCCCGGTCGACATCCTCGCGAAGGATGCCGACGGCGGTAGCGTGGCGATCGAGATCAAGCGGCGCGGCGACATCGACGGGGTCGAGCAGCTCACCCGGTACCTCGAGCTCATGAACCGCGATCCGCTGCTCGCGCCGGTCGCCGGCGTGTTCGCCGCCCAGGAGATCAAGCCCCAGGCGCGGACGCTCGCGACCGACCGAGGCATCCGGTGCGTGACCCTCGACTACGACGCCCTGCGAGGCCTCGACGACCACCACCTGCGACTCTTCTGACCGCGCAGGCGGAACCTCGTAATGTTGACGGTGTGAAAGCCCCTTGGAGTTGCATCCTGTTCGACCTGGACGGGACCATCGCAGACTCCGCTCCGGGCATCACCGCATCGCTCGGTTTCATGTTCGAGAAGCTCGGGCGTCCGGTGCCCTCGCAGGAGGAGCTCCGCGCCTGGGTCGGCCCGCCCATCCTCGACTCCTTCCGGGACCTGGCCGGGATGAATCCGGTCGAGTCCGCGCAGGCGCTCGCGATCTACCGGCAGCACTACCTGGCCAACAGCGGCAACGGCAGCCCGATCTATCCGGGGGTGTCCGGGGTTCTCCGGCAGATCCACGAGGCAGGGGTTCCGCTCGCGCTGGCCACCTCGAAACCGGAGTTCGCCGCCTCGCTCATCCTCGACCATGGCAACCTCACCCAATATTTCCGGGTGATCTCCGGCTCGTCGATCGACGAGATCCGCAGCGCCAAGAAGGATGTCATCGCCGAGGCGATCAACCGTTTCACCATGATCGAGGCCGACCTCAGCAACCCGGTGATGGTCGGCGACCGTTTCTATGACGTCGAGGGTGCGGAGGCGAACGGCATCCCGGCAATCTATGTCGAGTGGGGCTACGGCTCGCCCGCGGAGAGCGAGGATGCGATCGCCTCCGTCGGAACGAGCGCAGAGCTCAAGACGCTGCTGCTGCCGTGAGGTGAAGGCTCAGGCGACCAGTTCGACCGGGCAGTGGAGCAACGTCGGCCTCCCCTCCCTCTTCGTCATCGCGTGCCGGGACATCGGTTGGGCGCACAGCGGACACGCCTTGCCGGATGACGGTGGGAGTTCCGGCTCGCCGTAGGGACCCAGCGGCGGTGGCCCGATCCAGGGAAACAGCGCGGCGTTCAGGCGATGCACCCAGTTCGTCTTCGGCGTCACATCCCACTCCTTAGTACACTTACTATTAGCGTACTATATAAACCTGCTAGGCTTGCTCACGGAGGCGGACGATGACGACAGTGCAGGAGAATCCACTGGCCCTGGAGTGGCAGGTCTGCTTCAACCTCGCCGCCGCATCCCGCAGCGTCATCGCGCTGTACCGTCCCGTGCTCGAGCCGCTCGGCCTCACCCATCCGCAGTACCTCGTCATGCTCGCACTCTGGGAGAAGAGCCCGCGCACCGTCTCCGAGCTCGGAGCCGAACTCCTGCTCGAACCGGCGACGTTGTCCCCACTGCTCAAGAGGCTCGCGAACGCCGGCTACCTCACACGCGAACGCAGCACGAGCGACGAGCGCGCTCTCGCCGTCACCCTCACCCCGGACGGGGTGGCACTGCGCGAGAAGGCCCTCGCGGTCCCCGGTCAGATCGTCGCGAAGCTCGGCCTTCCACTCGAAGAGCTCGAGCACGCAAGACACGTGCTGCACCGTCTCATCGAGGCGGCCATCGCCTAGACCGCCCCGGCCCAGTAGGGTATGGCCATGGGATCAGCGCTGACCACCATCGGATTGCCCGTCGCCCTCGGCATCATCATGTTCGGGCTCGGTCTCACCCTCACCCTGGGCGACTTCGCCAGGGTCGGCAAGCATCCGAAGGCGGTCGTCATCGCCCTCGTCTGCCAACTCCTCCTGCTGCCGGCGCTCTGCTTCGGCCTCGTGCTCGCGTTCCAGCTGTCACCGGTGCTCGCGGTCGGCATGATGCTGCTCGCCGCCTCGCCGGGCGGCACGACCGCGAACCTCTACAGCCACCTCTTCCGCGGGGATGTCGCGCTCAACATCAGTCTCACCGCGATCAACTCCGTCATCGCCGTCGTGACGCTGCCGATCATCGCGAACCTCGCGATCGCCTTCTTCATGCCGGGCGACCCCACCCTCGGCCTGCAGCTCTCCAAGGTGCTCGAGGTCTTCGCGATCGTGCTGCTGCCGGTGGCGCTCGGCATGCTCGTGCGCTGGTGGAAGCCTCGGTTCGCGGATGCCATGGACAAGCCGGTGCGGATCGCCTCCGTCATCATCCTGATCGTCGTCATCGCGGGCGCCGTGTACTCGAACATCGACATCCTCGTCGCGAACTTCGCCTCACTCGCACTCATCACCGTGCTGTTCTGCCTGCTGAGCCTGACCATCGGCTACTGGGTGCCGAAGCTGTTCGGCGTGCGTCGCGCGCAGGCGGTCGCGAGCGGCTTCGAGATCGGCATCCACAATGCGACGCTCGCGATCGTGATCGCCCAGACGGTGCTGGGCAGCGTCGAACTGTCGCTGCCGGCCGCGGTGTACGGCGTGCTCATGTTCTTCGTCGCGGCGGCCTTCGGGTTCGTCATCCGGGGACGCGTCGGCTCCGTTGACTCGGGTCGATCTGCGGGTGTCGGGGCCATCGAAGTCGCAGATTGACCCGAGTCAACGAGAAGGCAGGGGGCGGGCGCGCTCAGTCGGCGGGGCGTGCCGCGGCGGCGGCCTTCGCGGCAGCCGGCACCGCGTCGACGATCCGCCCGACCGCGGCGCTGTCGTGGGCGGCCGTCACGAACCACGCCTCGAACACCGATGGCGGAAGGTTGACGCCGGCGGACAGCATCGCGTGGAAGAACGGTGGATAGCGGAACGCCTCCTGACGCCTGACCGCAGCGTAGTCGCGCGGCGACTCCGTGGCGAAGGCGAACGAGAAGAGCGTGCCGGCCCGCTGCACGACGTGCGCGACACCCTCGGCGGAGAGGGCGTCCGACACGGCGGCGGACAGCTCGTTCGCGACCGAGGTCACGCGCTCGTACACCCCGGCATCCGCGGCGCGCAGAGTCGCGATGCCCGCGGCCACCGCGAGCGGGTTACCGCTCAGCGTGCCGGCCTGGTAGACCGGGCCGAGCGGGGCCAGGTGATCCATGACGTCCGCGCGACCGCCGAGCGCCGCCAGAGGCATGCCGCCGCCGATCACCTTGCCGAAGGCGAACAGGTCGGGCTCCCAGTCCTCTCCGCCGGGAACGGCGCCGGAGGCCTCGAGCCCCCACCATCCGGCCTCCCCGACCCGGAACCCGGTGAGCACCTCGTCGAGGATGAGCAGTGCCCCGTGCTCGCGGGCGATCGAACCGATCGCCCGGTTGAATCCCGGGTCCGGGGCGACGACCCCCATGTTCGCCGCGGCCGCCTCGGTGATGATCGCGGCGATGCGATCGCCGTGCTCCGCGAAGGCGGCCCGGACCGCCGCCTCGTCGTTGTAAGGGAGGACGAGGGTCTGCGCCGCCACGGCCGCCGGCACACCGGCCGAGCCGGGCAGGGCAAGGGTCGCGAGGCCGGAGCCGGCCTCGGCCAGCAGCGAGTCCGAATGTCCGTGGTAGTGGCCGGCGAACTTCACGAGCAGGTCGCGTCCGGTATAGCCACGGGCCAGGCGGATCGCGGTCATCGTCGCCTCGGTGCCGGTCGACACGAGGCGGAGCTTCCCGATCGGATGCCGCCCCCCAGCGCTCACCCGCGCCTCCACGAGTTCGGCGAGCTCCGTCTCCCCGGGCGTCGACGCCCCGAACGACAGACCGCGCGCCGCGGCATCCTGGACCGCGCGCACGACCTCGGGATGCGCGTGCCCGAGCAGGGCAGGGCCCCACGATGCGACCAGGTCGACATACTCGCGACCTTCGACATCAGTGAGGTACGGGCCGGTGCCGCTCACGAAGAACCGCGGGGTGCCGCCGACGGAGCCGAACGCACGAACCGGGGAGTTCACACCCCCGGGGATCGCCTGCTGCGCCCGCTCGAACTGCTGCCGGTTGGTGGTCGTCATGCGATCGCCTCCGCGGCTTCGATGGCCCAGTAGGTGAGAACGGCCTCGGCACCGGCGCGGCGGATGCCCACGAGACTCTCCATGATCGCGCGCTCGCGGTCGATCCATCCGTTCGCCGCCGCAGCCTCGACCATCGCGTACTCTCCGCTCACCTGGTATGCCCAAACCGGAATGGGGCTCTCCGCGGCGACGTCGGCGAGAATGTCGAGGTAGCTCATCGCCGGTTTCACCATGATGATGTCGGCACCCTCGTCGATGTCGAGCCTGGCCTCGTGGAGTCCTTCACGCCGGTTGGTCGGGTCCAGCTGGTAGGTGCGGCGGTCGCCGACGAGCGAGGAGTCGACCGCTTCGCGGAATGGCCCGTAGAACGCGGACGCGTACTTCGCGGCATAACCGAGTATGGCCGTCTGGGAATACGCTGCGGAGTCGAGCGCCTCCCGCACGGCGGCGACCTGGCCGTCCATCATCCCGGACAGCCCCAGGAGGGCGGAGCCGGCGGCGGCCTGCGCGAGAGCCATCTCCTGGTAGCGCTCGAGGCTCGCGTCGTTGTCGACGCGACCATCCGCATCGAGAACACCGCAGTGGCCGTGGTCGGTGAACTCGTCGAGGCACAGGTCCGTCTGGACGACGAGCGCGGACCCGACCTCCGCCGCCGCGATCCGCGTCGCGACGTTGAGGATGCCGTTCTCGTCGGTGGCGCCCGAACCGATCGCATCCTTGTGCTCCGGAACACCGAACAGCATGACGCCGCCGATGCCGGAGGCGGCGGCCTCGCCCAGTGCGGCACGGAACGAGTCCAGGCTGTGCTGCACGACACCGGGCATCGATCGGATCGGTACCGGCTGGCTGATGCCCTCCCTCACGAACATGGGCAGAATGAGCTCCGCCCGGTGCAGTCGCGTCTCGGCGACGAGTCGCCGCATCGCGGGGGTCGCCCGCAGTCGGCGTGGTCGCCGGTCGGGTCCGGTCATGGTCGTACCTCCGCAGAATGGATGATGGAGAGGATCAGGGCTTCGATGGATTGCCGCTCGGCGATCGCGTCGACGTCGAGGCCGACCGCCCTGGCCTCGGCCGCCGTGCGCGGTCCGATGCAGGCGATCACGGTGCCTGGGGATATGGGCGCGAGCTGTGCGGCGACCTCCCGCGCAACGCTCCCCGACGTCACGAGGATGGCCCGGATGCCGCCCGACCGCACCTCCGCGACGGTCTCCGGCGCGACACGCGCGCCGATAGTCCGGTAGGCCGCAACCGCGTCGACCCGGTTCCCCGCCGCACGCAGGCCCTCGGCGGCGGTCGGCTCCGCGATGGCGGACTGCGGCAGGAAGATCCGCGATCCCGCCCCGCCCGGCCACTCGCTGACCAGGGCGTCCGCCGAGAAGTCGGCACTCGGCACGAAATCGACCCGGAGCCCGGCCTCCGCGAGCGCATCCGCCGTCGCGGAGCCGACCGCAGCGATCCTCGTGGTCGCGGGAACCTCCACGCCCTCCAGCAGACCGACCGTCGTCGCGCTCGTCACCACGAGCCAGTCGAAGTCGCCCGCGGCGAGCCGTTCGAGTCCCGCGGCGAGCTCTGCCGCGTCCTCCGTCGGGGCGAACTCGATGAGAGGGGCGATGACCGGTATCGCCCCCCGCTCGACCAGACGGTTCGCAACGGCACGCCCCCAGGGGCCGCCGCGCGGCACGAGCACGCGCCATCCGGCTATGGCACTGGTCACGGCACTACCCTCCGAGCGGGGCGAGCTCTGCCGCCCCCGCCGCGAGCAGCTCGTCGGCGATGCGCCGCGCGAGCTCGTCGGCGGGTGCCGGGGTATCCGCTGGGTAGAGAGCATGGGAGCTCGTCAGCAGGCTGCTGCCGTCGAGGCTGTAGACGCGCGCCGAGGCGAACAGCAGCCCGCCGTCGAGCATGGCGGTCACACCGACCGGTGCCGCGCATCCGGCCTCCAGTCGGGCGAGGACCCCGCGCTCGGTCTCGACGATCAACCGGGTGGCCGGGTGGTCGAGGGCCGCCACGAGGTGCTCCTCCCCAGCGCGGACCTCGAGCGCGAGGGATCCCTGGCCGGGTGCCGTCGGCCACTCCGACAGCTCGAGCAACTGTGTGGCGGCGTCGAGTCTTCCGAGCCGGTCGAGACCCGCCGCCGCGAGCACGACCGCGTCGAGGTCGCCGGTCGAGACGCGCCCGAGACGCGTGTCGACGTTGCCGCGGATGTCGAGGGTCTCCAGGTCCGGCCGGCGAGACAGCAGCTGCGCGCGGCGTCGCGGCGACCCGGTCCCGACCCGTGCCCCGACCGGCAGGGTCTCCAGGGTGAATCCGTCCCTGGCGCACAGGGCGTCGCGCGCATCGGCCCGCTTCGGCGTCGCGGCGACGACGAGGCCGGGAAGCGGCGAGGTCGGCAGGTCCTTGAGCGAGTGGACGACGATGTCGCACTCCCCGGCGAGCAGAGCCTCGCGCAGCGCCGCCGCAAACACCCCTGTCCCCCCGAGCGACGCGAGGGATGCCGTGCTGCGGTCGCCCGCCGTCGTGATCTTCACGATCTCGACGGGCTCGCCGCTCCCGCGCGTCAGCCGGTCGGCGATCTGGCCGGTCTGTGCCATCGCGAGGGCGCTCGCGCGCGTGCCGATGCGGAGGGTCACGGTGCGATCCCTGCGACGGCCGGCTTGAACCCGGCGCGGATGTTCTCGCAGCACGCCGGACGGCAGACGTCGTACCACGGGCCGAGGTTCGTCAGGGTCGGCCGCTCCTCATCCGGCGTGCCGCGCAGACGTTCGAGCACGAGGTCGACCAGGCCGGACACGAACGCGTGATGGATGCCGGGAGTCGCGACGCGGATGGCCTCTAGGCCGCGCCGGCGCGTCGCCTGCATGGCCTCGGTGTCGAGGTCCCAGAGCACCTCCATGTGGTCGCTCACGAATCCGAGCGGCACGATCACGACGCCGTCGAGCTTCTCGGTGTCGAGGGCGTCGATCGCGTCGTTGATGTCGGGCTCGAGCCACGGCATGCTCGGCGCCCCGGAGCGCGACTGGTAGACGAGCTCCCAGCTCCCCGGGTGTTCCTGCGCGTCCATGACGACGCGCGCGACCGCGAGGTGCTGCGCCGCATACGCCCCACCCGGGCCGAAGTCGATCTCGCGCGGCCCGCTGCGCTCCGCATCGTCGGTCGGGATGCTGTGTGTCGAGAACAGCACGTGGATGCGGTCGGGGTCGATGCCCCGCTGCGCGAACTCCGCGTAGGCCTCGCGCACCCCCTCGATGAACGGCGTGACGAAGCCGGGGTGGTCGAAGTACTGGCGGACCTTGTCGATGTGGACCGTGCCCGCGAGCCCGGTCTCGGCCAGCGCTCTCGCGAAGTCCTCGCGATACTGGCGACAACTGGAGTACGAACTGTAGGCGCTCGTGACGACCCCGAGCAGCCTCGTGAATCCGCGCTGGTTCGCCTCGAGGACGGCATCGTTCAGAAACGGCGCCCAGTTGCGGTTTCCCCAGAGCACGGGCAGGTCGATGCCGCGCGCGACCAGTTCCGTCTCGATGGCGGCCTTCAGCTGCCGGTTGTGGTCGTTGATCGGGCTGACACCGCCGAAATGGCGGTAGTGGGCGGCGACCGTCTCGAGGCGCTCGTCGGGGATGCCGCGCCCGCGCGTGACGTTGCGAAGGAACGGGATGACGTCATCCTGCCCCTCCGGTCCGCCGAACCCCGCGAGCAGGATGGCGTCGTAGACGGCAGGCTCGGTCACGCCAGGACCTCTGGCAGCTCCGCGAGTTCGATGCGGCGGCCCGTGTAGAAGGGGATCTCCTCCCGCACGTGAAGCCGCGCGTCGACATAGCGCAGGTGACGCATGAGGTCGACGAGGTCGACGAGGTCGTCGGCCTCAAGTCCGAGAAGCCATTCGTAGTCGCCGAGCGCGAAGCTCGCGACGGTGTTCGCGAGGACCTGTGGGAAGTCGCGACCTTTCCTGCCGTGCTCGGCGAGCATCCGCTTGCGCTCATCCTCGGGCAGCAGGTACCACTCGTAGGAGCGCACGAACGGGTACACCGTCAGCCAACGCTTCGGCTCGGTGTCCCGAAGGTAGGCCGGGAGGTGGCTCGCGGAGAACTCGGCGTCGCGATGCACCCCGAGCGCGTTCCAGGTCGGCAGGAGCGTTCTCAGCAGCGGCGATCGGCGAAGCTCGCGCAGCGCCCACTGCAGTCGCTGCGGGTCCGGTCCGTGCAGCCACACCATGAGGTCGGAGTCCGCCTTCACGCCTGAGGTGTCATAGAGGCCGCGGACCACCACTCCTGTCTTCTGCACCGCGGCGAGGCGTTCGGCGAGGTCGTCGACGGGCCCCTCCGCGGTCCTGGCGGGGTCTCGCCGCAGCACCGCCCAGAGGGTGTAACCGAGTTCGGGGGTTTCCGTTGTCATTCTGTGTTGTTCTCCTTGCCTGGTACCACGCTACGACTTTTCGGCTTCGCACTCTCACCGCGACCGCGCGGTCCCCTGAGCGGCCCACCGAGCAACCACCCGAGCAGCCCGGCCGCCTGCGCCCGAGCCTGGGCGACGACCGAGGCGAGCCCGGTCCCCGCGACAGCCTCGCCGACCTGGGCGACACCGGGAACCGGTGGCCGCCGCACCGCGCGAGCCCACTCCACCGTCGCGAAATCGAGGACCTGTCCGGGGCTGAGGCCGACACCGAGCAGCTCGGCGGCATCCGTCCTCGCCACATCCCTGAGGTCGGGAGACGCGCTCTCGTAGGAGAGTCTCACGACGTGCCGGCCGGCGGCGCGCTCGGCCAGCCAGGACCACTTCGCGGTCTGGTGGGTGAGCGCCCTGGCCCTCACCCGGGAATTCCGGGCCACCAGGACGCCGCTGCCACGCGGCGCGGAATCCAGCTCGGCGCTGTCGAGGACGAGGGTCGCCAGCGTGGTCGTGCGCGATTCCGCCGGCGCGACCAGGCCGGGAGCGGCGACCACCACGACACCGGAGAGCAGCCTCCCGCCCACGAGCACACCGTCAGCCCGGACCTCGTCCACGCGCGCACCGAGTCGGATGTCGGCACCGCGTCGTTCGAGGTCGGCCTGGAGTTCGTCCACGAGCCGCACGATCCCGCCTCGGATCCCCGCGACGGCCGATCCGGCGATCGCGGAGCCGCGCAGCGCACGAACGGCGCGCGCGAGGGATCCCTCGGCCGCGAGAGCCGCGAGCAGCCCGGGGGCGACCTGCTCCAGGAGCAGCTCGTCGGGGTGGGTACTGTGCACGCCGCCCGCCACTGGGGCGACGAGCTTCTCGACCACCGAGGCGCCCATCCTGCGGCGCACGAGCTCACCGAGAGTGCGCGAGCTCGCGCCGACCCGGACCGGCAGCAGTGCGTCGAGGCCGGCGCGGATCGCGGCGCGGCGCCCGACGATCCTGGTCACGGCGGCGTCGAACGGGGAGGCGGGGACGCCGAGCAGGCTCGTCGCAGGAAGCGGAAGGGCTCTGCCGTCGCCGGAGTACAACCAGGCTCCCGCCGGTTCCGGTGCGACGATGTCGGGGCCCAGCCCGAGCTCCGTGGCGAGATCTGCGACGACGCTCGTGCGGGTCGCGAAGGCCTCCGCCCCGGCATCCAGCTCGATGCCGCCGACACTGTGGCGCCGCACCTGCCCGCCCAGGCGATCGCCGGCCTCGAGCAGCACCACAGGAACACCGGCCACCGCGAGATCCCGCGCCGCCACGAGGCCTGCGATCCCGCCCCCGATCACGATGCCGCGCCGGGTTGTCGCGGCCGTCACCGTGGGAGGGAGTGCACGAGCTCGACGAGGCGCGTGAGCGTGTCGGGGTCGGTGTCCGGCGGCACGCCGTGCCCGAGATTGACCACATGGGCGGGAGCCGCCCGTCCGGAATCCACGACCTCTCGCACGTGAGCCTCCAGTACCGGCCAGGGTGCAGCCAGCAGCGCAGGGTCGATGTTGCCCTGGAGCGGGGTGCTCCCGCCGAGCCGGCGATTCGCCTCGGAGAGCGGCATCCGCCAGTCGACGCCGATCACGTCCGCGCCGACCCCCCGCATCGCGGCAAGAAGATCGCCCGCCCCGACCCCGAAGTGGACCGTGGGGACGTCCAGCCCGCGAAGGTGGTCGAGCGCGCGCCTGGAGTGCGGGGCGACCCGGCGCACGTAGTCGTCGACGCCGAGCGACCCGGCCCAGGAGTCGAACAGCTGCACGGCGGATGCGCCGGCCTCGACCTGCGCGCGAAGGAACTCCCCCGCCGCGTCGGCCGCCCAGTTCATGAGTGCCGCCCAAGTGTGCGGGTCGGAGTGCATGAGGGTGCGCGCCCGAAGATGATCCTTGGACGGGCCGCCCTCGACCAGGTAGGCGGCGACCGTGAACGGGGCGCCCGCGAAGCCGATCAGCGGCGTGCTGCCGAGCTCTGCGACGGTGAGGGCGACGGCTTCGCGGATCGGCGAGAAGACGTCGGGGTCGATGGGGCGCAGAGCCGCGACGTCCGAGGCGCTGCGGATCGGATGCTCGAGCACCGGGCCGCGGCCCGGCGCGATCTCCACACCGACACCGCCGAGCCTGACGGGAACGACGATGTCGCTGAACAGGATGCCGGCATCGACGCCGTGCCTGCGCACCGGCTGCAGGGTGATCTCGCTTGCGAGCGCAGGGTCGAGGCAGGCATCGAGCATGGCGACGTCCGTGCGCAGCGCCCGGTACTCCGGGAGGGAGCGCCCGGCCTGCCGCATGAACCACACCGGGAGGGTTTCCGGCCGTTCGCCGCGGAAGGCGCGGATCAGGGGAGAACTCTGCGTCCTGCCGTCGACCAGGGGGTGTGTTGGGGGAAGAGCCACGGGAACAGCTTAGGCATGCAGAAAGTAGTTCTACACTGGACGGCGTGCTCCTCTGCGTCTCCGTCAGTCACCGAAACGCGGAGTTCGAGTACCTGGAGCAGCTTGCGGGTTCGGCATCCGCCGCCCTGTCCGGCCTCGGTGGACGTTCCGATGTCGACGGTGCGATCGTGCTGTCGACGTGCAACCGGTTCGAGGTCTACCTGGATTCCGAGCTCCGGGATGCCATCCCCATCATCGCCGAGACGGCGGGGGTCGACGCCCGGGCTCTCCGCGAACACGCGAGCGTGTTCCACGGGGAGGATGCCGCCCGGCACCTGTTCTCCGTGGCATCCGGGCTCGAATCCGTCGTCGTCGGGGAGGAGGAGATCTCCGGCCAGGTCGGCAGGGCCCTGAGCGCGGCGCGAAGCAGCGGCGCGGCATCCTCATCGCTGGAGAGACTGTTCCAGGCGGCCGCGAAGACGAGTCGCGGGGTGAAGACCCGCACCGAGCTCAGCACGGCCGGCCGCTCACTCGTGCGCCTCGCCCTCGACCTCGCCGCGAGCCGCTTCGCCGACTGGTCCGACCTGACCGTGCTGCTCGTCGGGACCGGGAGGTACGCCGCGACCACCGTCGCAGCCCTGCGCGAGCGCGGCGCGAGCCGCATCGTGGTCTTCTCGGTGACGGGGAGGGAGACCTCCTTCGCCGTGAGCCACGGGCTCCGGGCGGCGGGAGATCTCCGCACCGAACTCGCCGCCGCCGATCTCGTCGTGACCTGCACCTCGCACGAGGGATATGTCGTCGCGGCAGAGGATCTCGAAGGAACGCATCGCACTCTCGTCATCGATCTCGGGCTTCCGCGCAATGTCGATCCGAACGTCACGACGGTCGACGGCGTCGACCTCCTCGACCTCGAGACGATCAGCCTGCACGCTCCGCTCGCGGAACTCAGTTCGACCCAGGATGCGCGCGAGATCGTCGGAAGCGCCGCGTCGGCGTTCGCGGCGGGAGCGGCCATCGCCCCGGCGGTCGTCGCACTGCGGGAGCATGTGCTCGCCGTGCTCGCCGCGGAACTCGAGCGGCGCCCCGCGAGCTCCGAGACCGAGGCGGCCCTTCGCCATTTCGCCGGAGTCCTGTTGCACGGGCCGTCCGTTCGGGCCAGGGAACTCGCGGTCGAGGGCCGCTCCGACGATGTCGCCCTGGCGCTCGACGCCCTGTTCGACATCCGGCTCGAGGATGCGCCGGCCGAGGCCGACCCCCAGGCGGAGTGCGCCTGAGCTCCTCCGGCCCCTATCGGGCCAGGCGCTCGACGATCGCGCCGTAGACGTTCGGCAGGGCGCGGGCCAGCGGCACGATCGTGGGCCGCAGCGGTGAGGCGCCGAGCGCGACGAGACCGACCGTGAGCATCCGGAAGTCCCGGGTCGCCCTGCGCCATTCCCGCTCGTACCTCTTCGGCTCATCGGCGACGATGCAGTCGATCGCTGCGCGCGCCTGGGCGAGCCCGACCCGGATGCCTTCCCCCGTGATCGCGTCGACGTAGCCCGATGCGTCCCCGACGAGCAGCACGCGTCCGGCCGTTCTCGCTCGAGTGCGCTGCCGGAGCGGACCGGCCCCGCGCGTGCTCGTGGTGACCGCCGCCCCGTCCAGCCGTTGCGCGAGCGACGGCACCGCGTTGACCGCCGCGTCGTAGTCGGTGTGCCGGGGTCCGAGCACGGCGACGCCGACCTCGAGGTCGCCGACCGGCGTCACGTACACTTCGGCGCTGCCCGTCCAGTGCACTTCGACGAGGTCGTTCCAGGGTGCGACCGCGAAGTGCCGGCGCAGCCCGAATCGCCGCGGTCCGCGCGTGCGAGCGGCGAGCCCGGCCAGCTCGCGGACCGTGGAGTGCAGGCCGTCGCACCCGAGCATCCAGCGCGCCTCGATCCCGGCGGCCGCGACCGAGTCCGCGGACTGCTCGTACGCGTCGACCTTCCCGACCATGCGATCGACTCCGACCTCCTCCGCGCGCTCTGCGAGCGCCGCGTGCAGGATCGTCCTGCGCACCCCGCGGCCGACGCCGTGACGGAAGCCGTGATCGGCCCGACGCCCACCGCCCCGGTAGCTGATGCCCGCGAGGCCGTGGCCCTGCGGGTCCACCCCGAGACGCGCGAGTGCGGTGACCGCACCGGGCATGAGGCCTTCGCCGCAGGCCTTGTCGATCGGGCCGGTCCGCGGCTCGACGACCGTCACGGAGAGACCCGCCATCCGCGCCTCGATCGCGGCGGCGAGGCCGATCGGCCCGCCCCCGACGACCAGCACGTCGATCATCGCGCGAGGCTCGCGAGTGCCCGGTTCTCGGTCGGGATGCGGAAGCCGAGCAGCAGAACGGCGTTCAGCACCGTGAACGCGAGCGCCGTGATCCACGCCGTGTGCACGAGCGGGAGTGCGAACCCTTCGACGACGACGGCCAGGTAGTTAGGGTGACGCAGGTTCGGATGCCGCAGCCAGCGGTATGGACCGCGCGTCACGAGGTGCAGCCCGGGCACGACGATGACCCGCGTGTTCCATTGCGGTCCGAGCGACGCGATGCACCAGTACCGCAGCGCCTGGCTGAGCAGGACGAGTGCGAGCATGGGCCATCCGAGCCAGGGCAGGAACGGCCGGCCGGCGAGGAACACTTCGGCGAGACAGGCGAGAAGCAGCCCGCTGTGCAGGGCGACCATCCACGGGAAGTGCCGTTTCCCGTACTCGACACCGCCCTGGGCGAACGCGGTCCGCGCGTTGCGGGTGGAGATCACGAGTTCGACGATGCGCTCCGCTCCCGTCGCGAGGACCAGGGCGAGGTAGGCGATCACGGCCACTCCAGGAGCACGAACTCCGCCCCGACGCCCGGGCCGAGCGCGAAGAGCAGCCCAGGGGTCCCGCTCGACTGCGGGCCGGCATCCGCGAGCACGTGCAGGACGGAGGACGACGAGAGGTTCCCGACCTTCTCGAGCGACGCCCAGCTCAGGTCGAAGACCTCCCTTGGGAGGCCCAGGGAGTCGCCGAACGCCTCGAGCACGCGGGGGCCGCCGGGATGCGCGATCCAGCACCCGACGTCGGCGAGCACGCGGCCGTTGTCGGCGAGGAACGAGCGGACGTCGGCGGGGAAGTGGCGTGCGATCAGATCGGCGACCCCGGCCGTGAGCACGATCTCGAAACCGCTCGCCTTCACGTTCCAGCCGATGACGTCGCCCGTGTCCGGGTAGAACGCGCTGCGCGTGTCGAGAACGCGCGGGCCGGCCGCCTCGAGCCCGCTGCCGACCATGACGACTGCGGCGGCCCCGTCGCCGAACAGCCCGGTCGCCACGAAGTTCGCCATGGTCTCATCCGCACGCCGTAGCGTGAGGGAGCACAATTCGACGCTGATCAGCACCCCGACCTCGTTCGGATGCCCGACCAGGTAGTCGTGCACGCGCGCGATGCCGGATGCTCCCGCGACACAGCCGAGCCCGAACGACGGAAGGCGCTTCACGTCGCTGCGCAGGCCCAGCCTCGGGATGAGGAGTGCGTCGATCGACGGCGCGGAGATCCCGGTCACGGACGTGAACAGCACGAAGTCGACGTCGCTTGCCGCGAACCCGGCCTGCGCGAGCGCGTCGCCGAGCGCGCGCTCCGCAAGGTCGGTCGCGACCCCGATGAAGATGTCGTTCGTCTCGTCGAACGGCCCGAGCTCCCGGTACTGCTCGAGCGGGAGGGCCGTGTGGCGGGTTCCGATGCCCGTCGCGGCATGCATCCGTTCCAGGACCGCGCGCCGGGCCGGATCGGAGGAGATGAGCGGGGCCAACTCACGAGTGATCTCAGCCTGTGAGTAGTTGTACTCGGGCAGAACCGGTGCGACGGCTGCGATCCGCGTCATTCGCTGAACGTAGCACGCGTGGCTTACCGCTGCGCGTGCTACGGCAGTGACACGGGAGGAATCACCACGCGGGGCTGGTCCCGCATCCACCACAGTCCGGTCCTGCGTTTCTCGGCCCGCGTCGCGAAGCGATAGTGGAAGGTTCTGACCCGCACCCAGCTCGGCCGTTCACCGTCGAACGGGTCGACCCGCAGCATCCGCAGCGTCGAGCGGTCGGCCTCCAACAGCTTGCCGAGGAAGGCGTAGAACCACTCCTCCCGCACCGAACCGAGCGGCAGGAACCACATGAGCCAGTCCAGCCGCAGGTGGTACGGGGCGAACTGCCGAGGCATGCGCGCCGGGTCGCCCGGCTTCCCCTTGAACTGATACTCGCGCCACTCGGCGGTGTCGTCGGGGGACGCCTCCAGGGTTCCCTCCACGATCACCTCGATCCGGCGACGGGTGACGGTGCCGAAGGCGCCGTACGCGTTAACCAGTTGCCACCGATTGAAGCTGGCGTTCATCAATTGCCGACGGGAGAACAGGTTCCGGATCGGCCAATAGCTGAGAACGACGAGCAGCGCGCTCACCGCAAGGACCGGCACGAGCCACCAGATCGGCAGGACTGTGCCGGAACCCCCCTCCCGCGGGAGGAAGGGAAGCGCCCAGTGCACGACCGGATCGCTGATCCGGCTGAAGGCCAGCACGATCGTGATCCAGTTCAGCCAGGCGAAGTTGCCGCTCACGACGAGCCACAACTGGGTGAGGATGATCACGGCGGCCGCCGCGCTCGCGATCGGCTGCGGCGCGAACAGGAAGAACGGTACGATCAGCTGCGAGAAATGATTGCCGAGCACCTCGAGCCGGTGCACCGGCTTCGGCAGCAGATGAGCGAAGCGACTGAGGGGATTCGGCATCGGCTGCGTCTCGTGGTGGTAGTACAGCGCACTGAGGTCGCGCCACGCCGGGTCCCCGCGGATCTTGATCATGCCGGCCCCGAATTCGAGACGGAAGACCAGCCACGCGGTCAGTAGCAGGATCGCGGTCGGCGGCGGCATGGCATCCGAGCCGAGGAAGGCGACCGTGAACCCGGCCTCGAGCAGCAGCATCTCCCAACCGAAGGCATAGAACGTCTGGCCGACGTTGACCACCGACATGTACAGCAGCCACAGGGCGAGGAACACGAGCATCGGAACCCAGGGCAGGCCCGACTGGGGAAGGCCGACGACGACGGATGCCGCGAGCGCCACCCCCGTCCAGGCCACCCACCGCAGCAGGCGGTCGCTGTACCTCCAGCGGAACAGCGTCGGCCCACGGAGGAACCGCCTGTGCTCGAGCAGCCGCGGCACGGGCAGAAGCCCGTGCTCGCCGAGGAGGGCGGGGAACTGGGCCGCGGTGGACAGGAAGGCGACGACGAAGACTCCCGCGACGCCCCGCTGCAGCACTTGCCGGGCGATCTCGTAATCCTGGGCGGCGAACCAGTCCACCCGTCCACGCTACGCGCGGTGGCCCGGTTCAGGGAGTGGGGATCTCGATCCCGAACCTCTCGCGGAGAGCCAGGCGCGCGGCGAACCACCCGTTCATACCGTGCACGGCGGGGCCTGGCGGTGTGGCCGAGGAGCAGAGGTACACCCCGTCGATCGGCGTGCGCCACGGACGCGTGGAGACCACCGGGCGTTTCACGAGTTGCCGCAGGCTCAGCGCCCCGCTGTAGATGTCACCGCCGACGTAGTTCTCGTCGTACCGGGAGAGTTCCTCGGCCGATCGGGAGGCCGAGGCCAGGACGATATCCCGGAAGTCGGGCGCGGAGCGCTCGACGGCGGCGGTCACCAGTTCCGTCGCGTCGAGCGTCGAGGCGGCGGGCACATGCGTATAGGCCCAGAGCACGTGGTGCCCGGCCGGTGCCCTGGTCGGGTCGAGGACGCTCGGTTGCGTGACGAGGACATAGGGATGCTGCGGAACCGTCCCCCGCGCCACCGCGTGCTCGGCCGCGGCGATCTCCTCGCGCGTGCCGCCGAGGTGTACGGTCGGCGCGCGCCGAACCTCGGGGTTCGACCACGGCACCGGGCCGGAGAGCGCGAAGTCGACCTTCGCGACGCCGGAGCCGTAACGGTACCGCCCGAGCGCGCGGCGATAGCCGGCCGGCAGGTTGGCGGTCATCAGCAATGCGGTCGAGGTGTCGAGCAGCGTGACCCGGGATGGTTCGAGCTGTGCGAGGGAATCGACGCGTCTGCCGGTCTCCACACTGCCGCCGTGGGCGACCAGGTCGGCGACCAGGGCATCCGCGATCGCCTGGGAACCGCCGACCGGGAAACCCCAGCCGCCCGCGTGCGCGTGCACCGCCAGGAGGAGCCCGGCGCCGGCGGTCGCGAGCGAGGGCTGCCGGCCGGCGGCGTGGGCCGCGACACCGGTCAGCATCGCTCTGGCCGTCTCTCCCCGGAACCTCAGGTCCCACAGGCCGGAGCCCTGCTCGATCGCCCGCAGGCCGAACAGGACCGCCGCGGCCGGGTCGCGCGGGATGCGCAGGAGCTGGGAACCGGTGAAGTCGACGACCCCGTCCGCCCGCCGCAGCAGCGGTCCGAGCAGGCGGCGCCACCGCGCGCCATCCCTGCCGAGCGCGTCTGCGGTCCTGTCGAGGTCGCGGTAGGCGATACCGGCCTCCCCGCCCCGCATCGGATGCGCATAGGAGACGTCGGGGATGATCCACTCGATGCGCTCCGCCAGCCCGAACGCGCGGAAGAACGGCGAGGCGAGCGCCGCAGGATGCACGGCGGAGCACACGTCGTGGCGGTACCCGGGCAGAGTCAGCTCCGCCGTGCGCAGGCCACCGCCGAGCGTCGGCGCGGCCTCGATGACCCGGACGCCGAGCCCTGCGCGCGCCGCCGTCACCGCGGCGGCGAGCCCGTTCGGGCCGCTTCCGACCACGGTCACGTCGATCACGGGTTCTCCAGGCTCTCGGTACCGGTCACCCTGTCAAGTCTGCTGCGGCAGGCCCATCCCGTCGAGAGGCCTCGCGTCAGCAGGCCGGCTTGTCCTCCACGATGCGGCAGAAGGTCAGTGTCCAGGTGTAGACGACCAGACTCTGGGAACCCGGGTACTCCGAAGTGCAGGTGAGCTCTCCGCTGACCTCGAGGCGCGTCTTCGAGGTGTCGAAGACGTCCGCGATGGAGGGGAACGCGCCGCCGGAGCGGTCGGGAGACGTGCATCCCTCCAGGTGCATGGCGACGGGCGGTTCACCGAAGTTGAGGGGCGAACCGCAGTGCTTCCAGACACTTTCGGTGATGGGCTCTCCACCGACGTGCAGGGTCCTCCTCATCGGGATGGTGACCTCGAGCGTTCCACTGTAGGTGCGTACGCCGCAGTCAGGTGGCGGCGGTTCGTTCGTGGCGCCTCCTCCGTCGCCACAGGCATTGCTCGGCGGGACCTTGTAGAGCGGCGGCATGGGCGATACACCGGGTTCCGCATGCGACTTGTCAGCCGAGTACACCACTGGCAGCTCAAACATCCGAACGCCGTGTCCCTGGTCCATCGGGTAGAAATCCTCGCCCATCGGCGTGAACACGACCGCCTGGTCTCCGACGTTGCCCTGCGGGTTGCTCAACAGCAGGGCCGACACTGTGACCGGGTCGGAGGCGAAGGAGACTTCGGCGTGATCCGAAGTCGAGATGATGGTCGTCCCCGGCGTGCATCCTCCGGAGAGCTGCACGTTCCTTCCGTCGTGAAGAGTCATCGCGCCGACCGCGGTGACCTCGAAATCGGCGTCGAGCTTCCAGTCCCGCACGTCGACCGTGCCCGAGTGGCTCAGGATCCTCACCCGACTGAGCATGGTGGGAACGAGGCTGAGCCCGAAGGTGCCGACGGCATCGAGCGCCGCCCACGGCAGGGACATGATGTCCTTGAAGAGATCGTTGTTCTCGAGGTTCGACTCCGCGCGAAGCGTCACGGTCTTCAGGTCGGGCTCCGCCTGCTCGGGAATGATGTCAGCCTGTGGGGCCCCCGAGAGTTTGAACTTCGCCTCACCACTCGAGTTCGTCGTCGCCTGGTTGACCGGCGTGCCACCGCCCTGGCCGTCACCGACCCGCAGAAGTCCCGGTCGGGTGCTCGCGAGATCCACGCTGATGTCCACGGCCGGGCCGCGCGGCGCAGCGGGCAGCTCGAAACCGGCGAACCCCAGGAACAGGTTCAGGCATCCGGCGATCTCGCTCCATCGACCGCTGTTGAACTCGAAGTCGATGGTGAGGTCGCGCACCTCGCCCGGCTGGGTCCTCTTCGTGCGCACGAGGGGGGAGTCCGACATCGAGAAGTCGGCCTCAAGCGCGAACGCCTTCACGACCACCGCGAGGAAGGCGAGGACCAGCCGGGCGGCGGCCATGCCGACCTTGGTGGATATCTTGGTGATGTACGGGTCGAGCACCGAGTCGAAACCGACAGAGTGCGCCTTCGTCACCGCTTTGAGAAGTTCGTCGGTCCACGGACTACCCGTCTCGATGGCGCAGGCCTGCTTGTCCGCCGCCGATGTGGATGCGGTGGTGAAGGCTGCCGGCTGCATGCGCACCCCGGCGTTCGCCGCGGGTTCCGCGGTGACCGCACCGGTCACGGTCAGGAGTTCAGCGGAGAGCCGACGAAGCACCAACCCGATCTGGCCCCAGGTCAGCGCCACCTCGTCGATCGGAATCATCTCCATGTCCCGCACAAGGTATGACGGGTTCAGTGCGTGCATGAAAGCGTCGAATCCGAGATCCGCGCCACTGAAATTCAGGAGGTCGTCGTAAAGGTCTTCCGCAACGTCGCGGCCGGCGAGTTCGGGGATGCCCTCCAGGACGTCGGCGAGATCGACGAGTAGCATCCCGTCATTCGAGGTGCCCATGAGGGCCAGTATCCTGAGCTCGGCATCCGTCACCGGCCACCCGGAGCCGACGCTCCCGTTGACGGTGATCGGTGCGCCGTCATGGCCGGCCACCGCGATCCCGGAAGCGACCAGCAGCGACTGCCAGGCGGCGACAGCCTGGGCTCCTCCCCGTTGTGCGGTCTCACCGAGGGTGACGACCGCCTTCTGGAAGGCGGCAGGGCTGCCGGGCTGGTCCAGGTTCTGCATCTGGGCGGCGTACTCCTCCACAGCGGCGATGTACTCCTCCATCGCAGCCTGGTCGTTGACGTCGGTGGGCGGGGTCGGCGCCTCGGGCTGGGCACCAAGGGCAGGCAAGGGCGCCGGCTCGGGGATCGGCCCGAGGTAGAGCCGGGTGTCGACCGCGGCGTCGCCGGGCTCGTCACCGCTGTTGAAGATGCAGCCGGTGAGCAGCAAAGTGGCGGCCACCACGATCGCCGTCAACTTCATGACGGGCCTGAATCCGACCATTGATTTCCCCGTGCAGTTATCGATGGCCGGAATGGCCCTTATCACTTGATCAGGCAACTTTAGAGTAGGGCAAACGCGCGCGACAAGAGGTATTTTCGCCGATGGGCCATGCGATCGCACGGCGCGGACCATAGGCTCGTTCCATGGCTGAATCGGTACGCGTCGACGCCTGGCTGTGGGCGGTGCGCGTCTTCAAGACCCGGTCGGCCGCGACATCCGGATGCCGTGCCGGCCACGTGCGCGTCGCCGGCGACCGCGCGAAGGCGGCCCAGCCCATCCGGGTCGGCGACGAGGTGCGGGTGAGGATCGCCGGGTTCGACCGCATCCTCACGGTGCAGCGCCTGATCGTCAAGCGCGTCTCGGCCGCGGAGGCCGCCGAGTGCTACGTCGACCTCACACCGCCCCCACCGCCACGCGAGTCCGTACCGCTCGCACCCCGCCGCGACCCGGGGGCCGGGCGCCCCACCAAGCGCGACCGCAGGGAGATGGAGCGGCTGCGGGGGCGTTGACTCCCCCCATTCATCAGGCGACCCGGATTCATGACGTCTTGCAGCCAAAGTGGAGGGACGCGAGCGATGGTTGCTAATTCGGGGTACCGCCGGGACGAACCTCGGTTTCGACCATGTCCGACTTCGCCGCGAATTTTGGCGAACGCAACAGCATCTGGTCGAGCTCAGTGGCGATGTCTTCCGCCCTACGAGTTCTGAACGTGATCCTGTGAGGGCCGGTGGGGTCCTCTGTCCACGTCGTGGTACCGTCCTGAAGCACTTCGACGCGACCGTGGTTCGAGTAGCGGTATCCCGCAGATTCGCCCAGCACCGCGAGACTGACTGTCATCGGGTCCCAACTTCGGCGCCCGACGCCTTTGCCGCAGTACTGTTCGTACGCAGCCGCAACTGGATTGTCCTGCGAATAGTGCGGTGAGAGGCCTGATCCCGTGATGACATCGAACCCCAGCTCCCACCCCAGGAAATCCAGTGGCAGTGGCCAGTGCGCGACGAAGTCGCGGGATACTTCCGCGAAGTCGGTGATGTTCGTCTCCCGACCCACGGGGAACTGTCCGGCCATCACTGTCGTCTGACGAACTTTGCGGATCACAAGCTCCTCGCCGGAGAGATCGGAGGCTGCGTCGGGTGCGGAATGCAACAGTGCGAGCAGATTCTGAAAGTAGCCGATAGAGACAATGATCACCGAGTGGTCCTCCTGTCCGGCGAGTGCGGCCCTGAGAACGTCGACCGCTGGTGCATCCGGCACAGTGCCTTGCGATGTCGTAAAGCGCTCGGCCACAAACTTGGCATAATCACGCGGAAAGACATCGTCAGTCTGCGGGAACATGCCCCCAACCGGGAGCTCGGGGCGGCCGTAGAATTCGTTGACGGCACGCACGGCGCCCACACCGTACCTGCTCGGCGTATTGACGCCGACGCAGAGAAGGTCGATACGCCCCTCATCCGCCAGGACATGGGCTACTGCGAGCGCTCCCATGTCATCGACATCGCAGTACATGTCGGTTTCGATGATGACGGGCAAGCCTCCTGGCTTTCTCGGCATTGCGATTACCCTTTACTTCCTGTTGTGGCGATGGACTGGACGAAGAGACGTTGAGTGGCGAGAAGCACCAGCAACGGGACGATCGCGGTGACGACCCCGGCGAGGAACACCGCCCCATAGGCAACGTTGTATTGTTCGGCGTAGTTTGCGATCGCAATCGGGGCGAGGATGAATTGCGGGTCGGGGGCGATCAGCAACGGCCATAGGTAGGACTGCCACTGGAAAATGAAGATCAGCAGGCCCGCCCCGAGGATCGCTGGCTTAGCCAGCGGGATGTAGATACGGGACATGAGACCGAACCAGCCGAGACCATCCAGTCGAGCTGCCTCCTTCAGTTCCACCGGAATGTTGAGGAAGAACTGGCGCAGCTGGAAGATGGCCAGCCCGTTTCCGATCGCCGGAAGAATGATTCCGAGGTAGCTGTCACTCAGCTTCAAAGTACGGAACATCGTGGACAGCGGAATCGCAATGCTGTCAAACGGGATCAGGAAACTGACGAGCACGATCGCGAAAAGGAGACCACGCCCCCGAAAGTTGAGCGCGGATAAGGCGAAGGCAGCGGGCACGGAGATCGCCAGCCCGAGCGCGACCGTCACGGTGGTGACGAGGACCGAGTTTGCAAGCGCTAGCGGGAACGACGACTCCCACACCACGACGAAGTTATCCAACGTCGCCGGGATGGGCAGGACGGTCAGCCACGTCAGCGGATTCATGTATCGAAAAATGTCGCCAGCCGGTCGGAACGCCGAAACTATCGCCCAGAGCAGGGGAGCCATGGCCAGGAACGAGACCACGATGGCGACGATGGACAGCGCCACAAGAGAAAGCTTTGACTTCACCGGTCGCATCAGTCAGTCCTTCCCGGGAAGGAGGCGGAACTGGATGGAGACGATGACCACAATCACGCAGATCAGCAGGATGGTGCCGGCACTTGCGCCGGTCGAGTCGCCCGTGCTGAATGCACGATTGAATATCTCGTACATGATCAGGTTGGTGGAGTCGGCCGGTCCTCCCTTGGTCAGGATCTGCACCGGCGCGAAGATCAGGAAGTTCGCAACAGTATCTGCCACCAGGACGAAGAGTAGCGGTCGGCGCAACTGAGGAATCGTGATGCTGAAAAACCGCCGAAGCGGCCCTGCGCCATCGACGTCTGCCGCCTCATATAGCTCCTGAGGAATGTCATTGAGGCCGGCAATCAGAAACATCATCCAGAATCCGACACCGACCCAGCTCACGACGAGAACGATGCTGAAGAGCGATTGAGAGGACGAGGTGATGAACGGCTGTGGCGGCAGACCCACCGCCTCGAAGATGGCGTTCAGTGGTCCGTCCGGTCGGAACAGGATCAGCCAGATAACTGCGGACACGCTTTGCGGGATGGCCGCGGGTAAGAACACCAAGGATCTCCAGAGTCCCACGAGTGGGAGCCGTTGATTCAACAGCACGGCGAGGAGCAACGCAATCACGATCTGGAATGGATTGACAATGAGCGCGAAAACTAACGTGACGACGAGCGCGTTCACGAAGGTCGGGTCCTGCAGGATCCTGGCATAGTTCTCCAGCCCGACGAATCCGCTGTCCCCGAATTTCCAGGCCTGAAAGGAGGTATTCAGGCCCTCGGCCAGCGGTAGCAGGCGCAGAAAGACCAGCATCGCTACCGCAGGTGCAAGGAACGCGATGGCGATGGCGCCCTCTCGCCTGAGCAGGCGTTGACGCTTGGATCGGGACATCCGTTGGCTCTCCGCTTCGCTGAGCACGCGTTGGGCGGGCCGGATGGCCCGCCCAACTGTCGTGGTCTTACTGGTAACGCGCGAAGGCGACATCCAACTTGTCGTTGGCCGTCGCAAGCACGGCATCCACCGGCTCACCGTTGCGGATGTCGGCGAATGCCGCATTGATGATGCCCTCAAAGTCGACATAAGCGACGCTCGATGGACGAGCTACGGGGGTGGCCGCGAGCTCACCCTGGATGATGCCGGCAAGATTCGACTGTATTGGTCCGCCTGTGGAGAGGTCAGAGATATACGCCGCCAGACTGTCCTTCTGAATGGGGATCCCATTGAGCTGAACGAGCGAGGCTCCCTCCGGATCAAGCGTGATGTACTTCGCGAACTCTGCGGCGATGTCACCGTGCTCGCTGAATGCACTGACCCCAATCGTCCACGATCCCGTCGGGGTCACAGGAGTACCTCCGTCGAAGTACCCCATCGGAGCGACACCGAAGTCGACGCCGGAGTCGATGAACTTCTGCAGGTGGGCAGGCTCGGCGACAAGATAGGCGAGGTTCCCCGACATGAACTCATCCGGGAGCTGCTCTACTGGAACACCTCGTGGGGAGACTCCATCCGCATAAAGACTTCCGTACCAACCTGCGACCTTCTCCCAGGCCGCGCTCGTGATGTCCGGCGTCAGGTTCCCGGTGCCGGTCAGCCCACTGCCCGCTCCCGCTGACTCGAAGAGCGGCTGCAGTTGGTAGTACCGATCGACCTGCTCGAAGCTGAAACCATACTTCGCCCCTGCGGCTTGGGCCTTTTTCGCGTCGTCAACGATCTGCTCCCACGTCAACCTGTCGGCCAGATCCGCGGATGGCGCTTCGACGCCGGCTGCAGCGAGCAGCGCCTTGTTGTAGAACATCACGTTCGTGGATGTCCACTGTGAGAACGCGTACTGCGCGTCTTCGTATGTCACCTGCTTGAGTGCGAACTCGCCGGTGCTGGCCAGAATCTCATCTCGCGAGTCGGACAGGTCGCGGAGGAAGCCCTGGGCGGCCATGTTGGCGAGTCGCGGTCCGTCGACGGCGATGACATCGATCGACGTGTCCTTGCTCGACAACCGTGCCTGTACCTGGGTGCTCAGGTCATCGAAGGCGATCTGCTGCTCTTTGATGGTCACGCCGGGGTGTGCGTCCTCGAACGCGTCGATGGCGGCTCCCCACAGCGGGTCGGAATAGGCGGAATGAACGAAGTTGAGCTCGATCTTGTCGCCATTGGGCGACTCGCCGGCGGCACAGCCGACGAGAGAGAGAGCGGCGACGCTCGTCATCGCGAGCGCAAGAAGCGCACGCTTACGGATTGCGGACATGGTTCTCCTAACTCTGCTTGGCCCTACGCGAACGTGCGTTCGGTGGGAAAATGCCGGGTCGAACAGCCTCGTTCTCTCATCATCCTGAACGATGCCCGGGTATGTCAGTTTTGGAATCTACTAGAGTAGATAACGTGATGTCAACTGCGGGTCGATGTCCGAAGATCCCACTATTCGCGAAACGCAGGAGGCGGCCGATGAGCTCTCTTCTTCCCGTCGAAATGCGGCGGCTCCGGCAGGAAGTCGTCGATTGGAGATACAAGGGATTTCCCGATCTCGGCGGTGGGACCCTGGAAGAAGTTCCTGAGCTGGGCCTGGACATCTTTACGGGTGGATTCACTTTGCCCATCGTGATGCTCAAAGCAGATGAATTGGCGGGCAATATCGAGTGGATGTCGCGGCTCGCCAAGACTTCGGGCGCATTGCTGGCGCCGCATGCGAAGACCACGATGAGCCCCCAGTTGGTGGAACGCCAGTTGCAGGCGGGGGCCTGGGCTGTCACTGTCGCGAACGTCTCGCAGGCACGGATTTTTCTTGCGTTCGGTGCATCGCGAATGATCATTGCGAATGAGGTCGTGTCCGCCACCGATATCGCCTGGATCGCCGAAACGATGTCGACTCATCCGAACGTGGAACTCTTCGTGCTCGTCGACTCCGTCGACGCGGTAAGGCTTCTGGACTCAGGGTTGGCACCTTCTCTGAAGCCGACTGTGGCCCTTCCGGTGCTGATTGAGCTCGGAGCTACTGGCGGGCGGGCGGGGGCCCGTTCCCTTCCGCAGGTCTTGGCGATCGCGGAGGCCGTGCAGTCGTCCAGCCGCTTGCGGCTGGCGGGCGTCGAGGGCTTTGAGGGTGCGGTGCCCGGCGCGTCCCGGACCGAGGCCACCCCGGGAATAAGCTCGTTGCTTCGAGAGGCAAAGGTGGCCGTTCATGCTTTGTCTGCACGCGGTTTCCTGGCCGATGAGGTGATAGTGACGTTCGGAGGCAGCTCCTACTTCGACATCGTTCTCGATGAGCTTTCGGGACAATGGCTCGAAGGGCATCTCGTCTCGCTTGTACTACGCAGTGGTTGCTACGTGACGCACGATCACGGCCTGTATGCAGCCAACGGGCCGAAGTCCGATGGGCGGCTAGCATCCGGGCTGCAACCTGCGATCGAGGTTTGGGGGTCCGTGTTGTCCTGCCCGGAGCCAGGCCTTGCAATAGCGGGCTTTGGGCGCCGAGATGTCTCTTTCGACGCAGGACTTCCGCTGCCACTACGGTTCATGCGCTCCGGTGGGGAGTTCTCCGCGGGAGACTCTCGAATCGTCTCCATCAATGATCAACACGTCTACGTAAAACTCGACTCCGCGATCACGGTCTTCCCCGGAGATGTTCTTGTCGCGGGGATCTCGCACCCCTGCACGACCTTCGATAAGTGGCGGCTGATCCCCGTCGTCGATAGTCAGTACCGGGTGATCGATGCAATCAGAACGTACTTCTAACACTCGCGCGTCAGGGCTCGGGATTGCACCCACAGCTTGAGCGCACTTCCAGATAGTGGTCGAGCGTGGTGTGCATTTCGAACGAGTCCCGCGGGTCGGTGAGCTTGCGAAGGCACTGCCGGGCGACCTGCTCGTAAGGTACCTGAATCGTCGTAAGCGGCGGACTCGTATAGGCCGACGCAACAGTTCCATCGAAGGAGACGATGGCAACGTCGCGGGGGACATTCAGCCGCAGCACCTGCGCCGCCCTGAGAGCGCCGAAGGCTTGAACATCTGACGATACGAACATCGCGGAAGGTCGGTCAGGGCGATCGAGCAGACGCATCGTCGCGTGATACCCGCCGTCGCGCGAGAACTCGCCCCACTCGGCGAGGCCTTCCAGGTCTCGTCCCAATATCGGTCCCATCGCGTCGCGCCATGCCTGCTGCCGCGCCGTCCGATCGCCCGTGCCCCCGATCAGTCCGATTCGCTGATGGTGGTGACCCTGGAGGTGCTCGATGGCGAGACGAGTGGCACGGTAGTCATCGATGACGACCGACGGCATTCCGTCCCGGGTCAGATGCCAATCCATCGAGACTGTGCGTACTCCCGACGAAGCCAACAGTTCGAGTGTCTCTTCCTCACGAACACCGTATGCCGCGATGCCATCGACCTCGCGAGCCAGCAGCGACTTGAGCTCGGCGATCTCCTTCGCGCCATCGTGTGCGGTGTTCGCGATCATCACGGCATAGCCGGCCTCATAGGCAAGGTCCTGGAAAATCCGAGCGAATTCGGAGTAATACGGATTAGTGATGTCGGTCATCATCAGGCCGAGAACATAGGTTCGCGCCAGCTTCAAGGCACGCGCCGAGGCATTCGGCCGATAGTTGAGTTCTTCCATCGCAGCAAGGACACGCTCTCGAGTGGCTTCGGCGACGGGCCGAGGACCCCTGTTGACGACGTAGCTCACAACTGCAGTGCTGACGCCAGCGAGTCGCGCAACATCCTCGCGATTGGCCCTGCTCATGCCATCACTCTAGAGGTTGCCGCTACTCCAACAGGGCTTCGAGGGCCTCTCCGGCCGTCCCCGAGTGCAGTAGATCGAGCGTCCTCAGCTACGGGCCGACGAAGGACTCCTGCTCTGCAAGGTTTCCGAACAGTTCCGTGTCTTCGATGAACGCCGTGGGATCGTCGTGCTGGCGGCGGGCGGCCGACATCAGCCGTTCCCGTCGTGCGTCGACGATCTGAATCGTTGCGCCCAGTCCGTCGATACCCTCGGCGTATCGTGCCCAGCTCGCGACCACGGCGGCGGAGAGTTCCACGGGGCCGCCAACCGCCGGTTCCGCCCGGACCACCGGAAGCAGGAATGTGGGGATGCGATCCGAGGCCCCGGCGCACAGGCGAGCGAGCGAGTCCCGGATCGCCGGGTTGCGGTACCGCTCCAGCACCACATCTCGTCGTCCGCGGCTCCACCGCCCGGATCATGCCTGAGGGCCGGTGACTCGACCAGATCCCTCGCCTCGATGAGGGACCAGCAGCAGCTCAGGCGGTGCCGCGGAATCGCCGCAGACGCAGGCTGTTGGTGACCACGAACACCGAGGAGAACGCCATCGCGGCACCGGCCAGCAGCGGGTTCAGCAGGCCGAGCATCGCGAGCGGGATCGCCGCGACGTTGTAGGCGAACGCCCAGAACAGGTTGCCCTTGATCGTGCCGAGCGTGCGCCTGGCCAGGCGGATGGCGTCGGCGACGACCACGAGGTCCCCGCTCACGACAGTGATGTCACCGGCCGCGATCGCGGCATCGGTGCCGGAGCCCATGGCGATGCCGAGGTCGGCTGCGGCGAGCGCCGCGGCGTCGTTCACGCCGTCGCCCACCATCGCCACGACCCGCCCCTCCGCCTGGAGCGCACGGATGGCCTCGAGCTTGCCCTGGGGGCTCACGCCGGCCCGCACATCCGCAATCCCCACCGCCGAGCCGACGGCCGCGGCGACCCCGGCGTTGTCGCCGGTGAGCAGAACCGGTGTCAGCCCCAGCCGCACGAAGTGGCCGATGGCGGCGGCGCTGCTCTGCTTCACGGTGTCGCCCACCATGGCGAGCCCGCGGACCGCACCATCCCAGGCCACGGCCACCACGGTCGAGCCAGCCTGCTCCGCGGCGAGCGCCGCATCCCTGATCATCGGGGCGGCCGCGCCGGCCCATTCCCGCTCGATCCAGTCGAGTCGCCCGACGAGCACGAGGCGACCGTCGACGACGGCCCGTGCGCCGTTGCCCGGCTCGGCCAGGAACGATTCCGCCTCTCCGGCCGCGATACTCTGCTCGTGCGCCGCCGTCACGATCGCGCGCGCGATCGGATGCTCCGAACCGTGCTCGACGGCTGCCGCCATCCGCAGCAGTTCGGTCGTATCCCCGCCGTCGGCCGCGACCAGGCCGGAGAGTTCCATCCGTCCGGTCGTCACGGTGCCGGTCTTGTCGAGGACGATCGTGTCGACGCGTCGGGTCTGCTCGAGCACCTCCGGGCCGCCGATGAGGATTCCGAGCTGCGAGCCACGGCCGGTGCCGACGAGCAACGCTGTCGGGGTCGCGAGCCCGAGTGCACAGGGGCAGGCGATGATGAGCGTTGCGACCGCCGCGGTGAAGGCGACTTCCGGGCCGGCGCCGAGCAGCAGCCAGCCGGCGAGGGTGAGGAGGGAGAGCGCGAAGACGATGGGCACGAAGACGGCGGAGACCCGGTCGGCGAGGCGCTGCACCTGGGCCTTGCCGGTCTGGGCGTCCTCGACGAGACGCCCCATCCGCGCGAGCTCCGTGTCGGCGCCGACCCGGGTGACCTCCACAACCAGCCGCCCGCCGACGTTGATCGTCGCGCCCACCACCCGGTCGCCGGTCGCGACCTCGACCGGGGTCGACTCGCCGGTGAGCATGCTCGCGTCCACCGCCGAGGCGCCCTCGATGATGATTCCGTCGGTGGCGATCTTCTCCCCGGGGCGCACGACGAACCGATCGCCGGGAACGAGGGTGCCGATCGGCACGCGCACTTCGACGCCGTCGCGCAGCAGGGCGGCATCCTTCGCGCCCAGTTCGAGCAGAGCCTGCAGGGCGGCACCGGATGCCCGCTTCGCCCGCGCCTCGATGTAGCGCCCGGCGAGGATGAACACCGTGACGGCCGCGGCGACCTCGAGGTAGATCTCGTTCGCGCCAGAGCCGGGCACGGCCAGGAAGTGGAAGCTCATGCGCATGCCGGTCTCACCAGCCATGCCGAAGAAGAGGGCGTAGAGGGACCAGCCGAGCGCGGCGAGGACCCCGACGCTGATGAGCGTGTCCATGGTCGCACCGCCGTGCCGGGCGTTGATCCAGGCCGCGCGATGGAACGGCCAGGCACCCCACACCGCGACGGGGGCGGCGAGGGTGAGCACGAGCCACTGCCAGTGGTCGAACTGGATCGCCGGAACCATCGACAGCAGCACAACCGGAACGGCGAGCACCGCGGAGACGACCAATCGGTGGCGCAGGGGCGTGACCGAGTCGGGCGCCTCGGCGACCGGGGTATCCGTTTCAGCGGTGCGCGGCGGGGCCGGCAGTACGGCCGTATAGCCCGCGGCCTCGACCGCGGCGATGACGGCCTCGACGTTCAGGTCGTCCGGCACCTGCACGCGCGCCTTCTCGGTGGCGTAATTGACGCTCGCCTCGACCCCGGGCAGCTTGTTGAGCTTTCGCTCGACGCGTGTGGCGCACGAGGCGCAGGTCATCCCGCCGATTTCGAGTTCGAGGGCGGGCGCGAGTCCGGCGCCACCGATGGCATTGCTCGGCGACATGGCGGTCACCGGGGCGAGTTCACCAGGGCGTAGCCCGCCTCCTCGACGGCGGCGCGGACCGCGTCGGTGTCGAGCGCTGCGGAGCTCTCGACCGTGACGACGGATGTTCCGCCCGCCTCGAGCGCGACGTCGACGGAGGCGACGCCGGCGAGGCCGGACAGCTCCTCCGTGACGCTCGCGACGCAGTGCCCGCAGGTCATGCCGGTCACGAGGAAGTCCTCCCGAAACGCAGCCGATTCCGCAACGGGTTCTTCGGTCGATGCGCTCGCACCCTCGCCGCACCCGCAGCCGCCGCAGGAACAGCCCGCGCTCGCCGGCGCGCTCAGGTCGGTCAGGGTGAGTTCGTTCGGGCTGGTGATGTCCATGCTGCTTCCTTCGTGGTCGGCGGCGCGCGGATGCGATGGGCGCCTACTCGACTATACCCCCTATGGGTATGTCTTCGCTGACCGGGCAGGCCGACGCAGCACGGAGAACAGCCCGGGCGAAGGAGAAGCAGACAACTGTGCGCGAGGGGGGACTTGAACCCCCACACCCTTGCGAGTACTGGCACCTGAAGCCAGCGCGTCTACCAATTCCGCCACCCGCGCGTGCTAGCGAGATTATCACAGCGCCAGGGCATCCTGAGCGGCCCGCTGCGGCATCCGCGGGCCGAGGTCTCGGATACCGCCGACATCATCCTCTCGACGGGGATTCGCCGTGATTCGACCTCGGCCCCAAACCCAGCGGCTAACATCGACAGGGTAGGAGGAGGAGACCCTTGGGCCTGTTGGACAGCTTCGAGAAGGGACTTGAGCGAGTCGTCAACGGCGCCTTCGCCAAGACCTTCAAGAGCGGGCTCCAGCCGATCGAGATCACCGCCGCCCTCCGCCGAGAACTCGACACCAAGGCGGCGGTCGTCGCGCGCGACCGCATCCTCGTCCCCAACAAGTTCGTCGTCAACCTCAGCACGCGCGATCACGAGCGGATGTCCGGCATCGGCCCGACGCTCATCGACGAACTCGTCCAGCTCGTCCAGACGCACGCCACCGCTCAGCACTACCAGTTCGCCGGAGGCATCAGCATCCGCCTCGCAGAGGACACCGGACTCGGCGAAGGCGTCGTGCGCATCGAATCCACCAACGTCAAGGGCGAGGTCAGGTGGACCCCGATCCTCGACATCAGCGGCAAGCGGTACCCGATCACCAGATCGCACACGGTGATCGGGCGCGGCGCCGAAGCCGACATCACCGTCAACGACCCCGGCATCTCACGTCGACACGTCGAAATCCTCTGGGACGGCAAGCGCGCACAGGTCAACGACCTCGGCTCCACGAACGGCTCCCAGCTCGACGGAACGCCGGTCACGAAAGCCGCCCTGCCGCCCGACTCCGTGATTTCGATCGGCAGAACCCGTATCGTGTTCCGGGTGCTTGCCCAATCAGCGACGATCGACCAGTTCTCGGACCTGCGCATCGACAAGCCGCGCACCGGCTCCGGTGAGAGCTCCCGCGACGGTGGTGGTGGCTGGTGAGCGAACTCACCCTCCTCGTCCTGCGCTTCGGATTCCTGGCGCTGCTCTGGGTGTTCGTCTTCGCGGTCGTCTACGCGCTGCGCACCGACCTCTTCGGCCAGCGGGTGCGACGGATGCCGACCGAGAACGCGGCCTCGCCGTTCCCGGCCGGGGCACCGGCATCCGCCGGCGCGACCGCCCCGAAGTCCCAGCCCTCGCCGAAGCCGGCGGCCGGCCCGGCGACCGTCGACACCGCCAAGCGCCTCGTCATCACCTCCGGCGCCAAAGAGGGTCTCGAACTCGAGCTCACCGCCGAGCCGCTCACCATCGGGAGATCCGGCGAGAGCGGCTTCATCATCCGCGACGACTACACCTCGACGCACCACGCACGGCTCATGCTGTGGGGTGAGGAATGGGTGATCCAGGACCTCGACTCGACCAATGGCACCTTCCTCGACGATGTCCGGGTCACCGTGCCGACGCCGGTACCTCTTAATACCCCGATCCGGATCGGCACGACGAGTTTCGAACTGCGACGGTAACCGGATGGCCATATCGGGCAAGAGCGCGGCCGTCTCCCATGTCGGGAAGATCCGGGCCAACAACCAGGACTCCGGCTACGCCGGGCGGCACCTCTTCCTCGTCGCCGACGGGATGGGCGGCCATGCCGGCGGTGACGTCGCCTCCGCGATCGCCCTCAAGAGGATCATCGAGGCCGACAAGTCCTACGCCTCCGCGCAGGATGCCGAGTTCGCCCTGCAGACCGCCCTCCTCGCCGCCAACACCATGCTCGCCGAGACCGTCTTCGACCATGCAGAACTCACCGGTATGGGCACGACCGTCAGCGCCCTCGCGCGCGTCGGCGACCAGATGGCGCTCGCCCATATCGGCGACTCGCGCATCTACCTCTACCGCGATGGCCTGCTCGAACAGATCAGCGCCGACCACACCTTCGTGCAGCGCCTCGTCGACAGCGGCCGCATCACGCAGGAGGAGGCTGCGGTGCACCCCCGCCGATCGGTGCTCATGCGCGTGCTCGGCGACGTCGACTCCTCGCCCGAGATCGACACGACCATCCTCGACACCCGCCCGGGCGACCGCTGGCTCATCTGCTCCGATGGTCTCAGCAGCTACGTCTCCGACGACAAGATCGCCGCGACGCTGGGGAACTTCCCTGGCACGAAGGATGCCACCAACCGCCTCGTGCGCGAAAGCCTCGACCAGGGCGCGCCCGACAACGTCACGGTCGTGCTCGTGGACGTCGGGGACGGACCGGACTCCTCCTCCAACCCCCCGCAGACGGTCGGCTCCGCCGCCCTGCCCCTCACCTACGAGGCGGACAGCGCCAGGCGGGCCCTTCGCCTCCCGACGCTCCTGCTGCATCCGCTCAAGTCGGCGCAACACGAGGACAGCCACTTCGAGCCGGAATCGGAGGAGTACCTCGACGAGCTCATCCTCGAGGACAAGCGCCGCGCCCTCCGCCGCCGCATCACCTGGCTCGTCGGCATCCTGCTCATCATCGCCGCGATCGTCGTCGCCCTGCTCTTCGTCTACCGCTGGACCCAGACCCACTACTACGTGGGCGCCAACGGCGAGACGGTCGCGATCTTCCAGGGCGTGCAGCAGGATCTCGGCCCGATCTCACTGCACAGCGTCTACCAGCAGACCAGTATCAAGCTCGAAGACTTGACCCCGTACACGCGATCGACGATCGAGGACACCATCAGCGCGGACAACCTGGACGACGCGCGCGCCATCATCCAGAGATTGGCCGACTCGACCGATGGCTGACCTGACCCGGGAGGTCTCGACGACCAGGCCCGCCCCGCCAGCCGCATCCGGCAGCCGGGCGGGCGGCGGAACCGGCACCGGGTCGATCCGGCTCCGGCTGCACATGCCGGCCAAGCTGCGCAACCTCGAGCTCATCCTCCTCACCTTCGCCTGCCTGCTCAACGGCGGAGCCGTCGTCCTCGTACAGCTGGGGGCTCTCGGCGAGATCCAGACCGACATCATCTGGCTGGGCGGCGGCCTCGCGGCGCTCGCGATCGGCCTGCACATCGCCCTCCGGTTCGTGGCCCCCCAGGCCGACCCGTTCATCCTTCCCATAGCGACCCTGCTCAACGGGATCGGAATCGCCGAGATCTACCGGCTCGACATCGCGGCGAAGCACGTCGGTTGGGGGGCGGACGGCATCCGCCAGATCGTCTGGACCGCGATCGCCATGGCCATCGCGCTCGGCGTGATCATCCTCATCCGCAATCACCGGGTTCTGCAGCGCTATCGCTACATCGCGATGTTCACCGGGATCGTGCTGCTCCTGCTGCCCATGCTGCCCCTGATCGGGTACGAGCAGTTCGGCGCCCGGCTGTGGATCCGCCTCGGCATCTTC
Source organism: Leifsonella bigeumensis (assembly GCF_039537265.1). Taxonomy (NCBI): domain Bacteria; kingdom Bacillati; phylum Actinomycetota; class Actinomycetes; order Micrococcales; family Microbacteriaceae; genus Leifsonella; species Leifsonella bigeumensis. The sequence continues at coordinate 244,843 of NZ_BAABAE010000001.1, forward strand.
TCGTTCCAGCCGGGCGAGTTCGCCAAGATCGCCCTCGCGGTGTTCTTCGCCGGCTACCTCGTCCAGGCCCGCGACAGCCTCTCCCTGGTCGGCCGCAGGTTCCTCGGAATGCGCTTTCCGCGCGCCCGCGACCTCGGCCCGATCCTCGTCATCTGGGCGGCGGCGATGGGCGTCCTCATCATCCAGCGCGACCTGGGCACCTCCCTCCTCTATTTCGGCCTCTTCCTCGTCATGATCTATGTCGCCACCGGACGGCTCAGCTGGATCGTGCTCGGCCTCCTCCTCTTCGTCGGGGGTGCGATCGTCGCGAGTCAGTTGTTCGGATACGTCGCCTCGCGATTCCACGGCTGGCTCGACGCGTTCAACCCGGATGTTTACGGCGCCGCCGGCGGAAGCTACCAGCTTGTGCAAGGGCTGTTCGGCCTCGCGCACGGCGGCCTCATCGGCACCGGTCTCGGCGAGGGGCGTCCCCAGATCGTCCCGCTCGCCGAGAGCGACTACATCATGGCGAGCCTCGGCGAGGAACTCGGCCTCGCCGGACTCTTCGCGATCTTCGCGCTCTACCTCATCCTCGTCTCGCGCGGCATGCGCATCGGCTTCGCCGGACAGGATGACTTCGGCCGACTGCTCGGGGTCGGCCTCTCCTTCGTCATCGCCCTCCAGGTGTTCATCGTCGTCGGCGGGGTCACCAGGGTGATTCCGCTCACCGGCCTCACCACCCCCTTCCTCGCGGCGGGGGGCTCCTCCCTCGTGGCCAACTGGGTGATCGTGGCCCTGCTGCTGCGCCTCACCGACACCGTGCGGCACCAGCCGCGACTGGTGGTGAGTCCGTGAACAAGGAGCTCAAGCGCGTGAGTGCGGCCATCCTCGTGATGTTCGTCGCCCTGCTGTGCTCGGCCACCACGATCACGGTGCTGCAGGTCGACAACCTGCGGGCGGACGGCCGCAACGTGAGAACCCTCTACGACAGCTACTCCGCCGAGCGCGGCCCCATTCTGGTCGCCGGCCAGCCGATCGCCGAGTCGTCGCCCGTCGACGACCAGTACAAGTTCCAGCGCGTCTACACGAACCCCGAACTCTACGCGGCGATCACCGGATACTTCACGCTCAACCAGGGCACGACAGGTGTCGAGGGCTCCCTCAACGACTACCTGAGCGGGAGCGCCAACGATCAGTTCCTCGCCCAGGTCAACGCCATCCTCACCGGTCAGACTCCCAAGGGTGCCGCGGTCGAGCTCACGATCGACCCCGTCGTTCAGCAGGCGGCCTGGGATGCGCTCGGCAGCAACACCGGCGCCGTCGTGGCACTCGATCCGAAGACCGGTGCCATCCTCGCCATGGTCTCCAAGCCCTCCTACGACCCGAACCGGCTGGCCTCCCACGACACCGGTGCGGTCATCGCCGCCTATGACGAGTTGCTGGCCGATCCGACCGACCCGCTCATCAACCGGGCGATCGCAGGCGACCTGTACCATCCGGGCTCGGTCTTCAAGCTCATCGTCGCCTCGGCGGCGATCGACAGCGGGAAGTTCCTCCCGGAGAGCACTTTCCCGAACCCCGCCCGCCTCCAGCTCCCGCTCAGCACGAACACCATCTCGAACTCCGGCGGCGGAACCTGCGGTCCAGGCGAGAAGGTGAGCATCGCCGACGCGCTGCGGCTCAGCTGCAACATCCCGTTCGCCGAGGTCGGCGCCGCGATCGGCCAGCAGACGCTGCGCGAGTACACCACGATGTTCGGTTTCGGCACCGAGGTCGACATCCCCATGCCCGCAACCCCGAGCTCGATTCCGGACCAGCTGGATGCGCCCCAGCTCATGCTCTCCTCCTTCGGCCAGGCGAACGTGCAGGTCACCCCGCTGCAGATGGCCATGGTCTCCGCGGGCATCGCCAACGGGGGGGTCGTCATGCAGCCGAACCTCATCCATTCGATCATCGCGCCGGACCTCACGGTCCTCCAGCCGTTCCAGCCGGATGTCTTCAGCACGCCGATCAGCGCACAGACGAGCGCGACACTCACCCAGCTCATGGTCAACAACGTCAACAACGGTGCCGCGAGCAATGGCAGAATAAGTGGAGTCGATGTGGCCGGCAAGACCGGAACAGCACAGAACGGCGAGGGTCGGCCCTTGACCCTCTGGTTCACCGGATTCGCCCCTGCAAACGACCCACAGATTGCCGTTGCAGTCGTTGTCGAGAACGGAACCAGCTTCGGCAACGCCGTCGCAGCACCAATCGCGAGGAAAGTCATTGAGGCGGTGCTGAACAAATGAGACCCACAAGCGGCCTCACTTTCGGTGGTCGATACCAGCTCGCCAACCGCATCGCCATCGGCGGCATGGGTGAGGTCTGGCAGGCGAGCGACCTCGTGATCGGCCGCACCGTGGCCATCAAGATCCTCAAGGACGAGTACCTCGGCGACCCCGGCTTCCTCGAGCGGTTCCGCGCCGAGGCCCGCCACGCGGCGCTCGTCAACCACGAGGGCATCGCCAACGTCTTCGACTATGGCGAGGAGGAGGGCAGCGCCTACCTCGTCATGGAACTCGTCCCCGGCGAGGCGCTCTCGACGATTCTCGAGCGCGAGCGCGTGCTCGCGACCGATCGCGTGCTCGACATCGTCGCCCAGACGGCCTCCGCGCTCCACGCCGCACATGCCGCAGGGCTCGTGCACCGCGACATCAAGCCCGGCAACCTGCTCATCACCCCGGACGGGCGGGTGAAGATCACCGACTTCGGCATCGCCCGCATCGCCGACCAGGTACCGCTCACCGCGACCGGCCAGGTGATGGGGACGGTGCAGTACCTCTCCCCTGAGCAGGCGAGCGGACATCCGGCGTCGCCGACGACCGACATCTACTCCCTCGGCATCGTCGCCTACGAGGCTCTCGCCGGGCGCCGCCCCTTCACCGGCGAGTCGCAGGTCGCGATCGCCATGGCGCAGATCAATGAGACGCCGCCCGACCTGCCGGTCACCGTTTCCGAACCGGTGCGGAACCTCGTCTACTCGTGCATCGCGAAGAATCCCTCCGACCGGCCCGCCTCCGCCGCACACCTCGCGCGCGCTGCACAGGCCCTTCGGCGCGGGGATGTCGCCGCGGCAGCCGCGGCGGTACCCGGTGTGCTCGGGGATTCATCGCTCGGTACCGCGTTCGGCAATACTGCGACGACCCGTGTTCTCCCCTCCCTGGAGGAGAACGGCACTCGCGTGCTCCCCGTGGAGACGAAGCGTCGCAACCCGTGGACCTGGCCTCTCATCGCCCTCATCGCCATCCTGCTCGTGGTGCTCGTCGGCGCGATCATCGCCCTGCTCACGCAACCGAGTGGCAACACCGGCCCGTCTTCCCCGCCGCCGTCGAACACCGTCTCCCAGAAGCCGACCTCATCGACCACGCCCAGCTCGGACCTCGTCAACATCAAGCTCTCCGACTTCGAGGGGATGACCCAGGACGAGGTGGAGGCGGCACTCGACAAGCTCGAACTGGCCTACAACGTCACCGAGGGCACGGTGGCCCCGACGAAGGCGGATGAGGGCAGGGTGTACTGGATCGCCCCGGCGGGCAACGTGCCGAAGGGGACCGTCATCAATGTCAGCATCTATGCGCCCATCCCACCACCGGCCAAGCCGGGCGACCTGAGTGCGAGCCCCGGCGGTCCCTACGCTCCCAACGATGCCGTGACCCTGAACTGGTCCACCTACGACTGCCAGTCGGGGACGCTCGACGGATACAGCATCCAGATCGAGGACGGCACGGTCACGAGTGCCAACCCGGTCCCGCCCGGAACGACGACGGCGAACATCACCGTCCGTTCCGACCCCGGCACCACGAAGGTCTCCTACACGGCATCCTGCTCGGGGGTCGCCTCGCCGATGTCGAACGTGCTCACACTCACGGTCGAATGATCCGCAGCGACGAGCGGGTACACTTGCAGGCAATTGCCCCTGCACCCGGGAGAATCACACGTGACTGAAGGCACTCGCCTGCTCGCCGGCAGGTACCAGATCGGTGCCCTCCTCGGTCACGGAGGTATGGCGGACGTCCACGTCGGCACCGACACCCGTCTCGGCCGCAAGGTGGCCGTCAAGCTGCTGCGTCCTTCACTCGCGAACGACCCCAGATTCCGCCTGCTGTTCCGCGAGGAGGCGCAGAAGGCGGCGAGGATGGCGCATCCGACGATCGTGCGCGTGTTCGACGCCGGCGAGGAGACCGTGCGCGACGCCCACGGTTTCGAAACGCAATTGCCCTTCATCGTCATGGAGTACGTCGACGGACGGATGCTCAAGGACATCATCGCGGACGGCCCGCTCGAACCGAGCGAGGCCGCTCGCATCGCCGGGCAGGTGCTGACCGCCCTCGAGTACAGCCATCGCGCGCTCCTCGTGCACCGCGACATCAAGCCGGGCAACATCATGGTGACCCAGTCGGGTCAGGTCAAGGTCATGGACTTCGGAATCGCCAGGGCGGTCTCCGACAACTCGGCGACCGTCGCCGACACGAGCGCCGTGCTCGGCACCGCACAGTACTTCTCCCCTGAGCAGGCGCGCGGCGAAACGGTCGACGCGCGCACCGACCTGTACTCGACCGGGGTCGTGCTCTTCGAGCTGCTCACCGGCAAGCCGCCGTTCCACGGCGAACGTCCCGCTGCGGTCGCCTATCAGCACATCAGCGAGACCCCGGTGAAGCCGAGCTCGCTCAACCCGAAGGTCTCACCGGCGCTCGACGCCGTCGTGCTGCACTCCCTCGCCAAGGACAAGTTCGAGCGGTTCCAGTCCGCCGCCGAATTCCGTGCCGACCTCGAGGCCGCCGCGGCCGGCGAACTGCCGGTACGCAAGGTCGCCAAGGACGACTTCAACGCGACGCTGTTCGGAGTGAACCCGAACGCGCGGGCCGGCTCCGAGGCCACGATGCGTCAGCTCTCGAACTCGGCCGATGACCGGGTCGTCAGGACCCAGTCCCGTCCGCCGGTCGCCTGGATCTGGGCGGGCATCACGATCATGGCGGTCATCCTCATCGGGGTCACGGTCTGGGTTCTCAACCTCAAACCGACGGACATCGGCTCCGCCCTTTCGGTGAATGTGCCCGACATCGTCGGCATGACCTACGAGAGCGGCGCACAGGAACTGATGGATCTGAACCTCGTGCCGACCCGGCTCGCGGAAGCAAGCGATACCGCCCCTGAAGGCACCATCACGCGCGTCGACCCCGAGGCGGGCACCAACGTCGCGAAGAGCTACCCGGTCAGGGTGTGGGTGTCGACCGGTCGCAGTGTCGTCTCGGTGCCCGCCGTGACCAACATGACCGAGGAGGACGCCATCAAGGCCCTCAAGGATGCGGGCCTCGAATACGGGCAGTCCAACTCGGCCCACTCTCCGACCGTTGCCGCCGGCGTCGTCATGGGAACGAGCCCTGACAGCGGTGCGTCCGTGCGCCAGGGGACGATCATCGACCTGCTCGTCTCCGACGGCCTCGTCACGGTCCCGAAAGTCACCGGGCTCACGGTGTCGGAGGCCAACAGCAAGCTCGCCCCGCTCGGACTCAACATCTCGATCGTCCCCGATGACAGCTGTATCGGTAACAAGGTGGCGAGCCAGTCGCTCTCGCCGGGCGACCACCCGCAGAAGTCGTCCATCACGCTGCGCTATTGCAGCGGCTCGCCGGAAGAGCCGCCCGCCGAGGAGGAGTGAGGAGCGCTACCCCAGGTTGACGAGGGGGGTGAGCCCCTTGGCCGCAGCCCTCGCCGTCGTGAGGCCGGCCACCGCGAGCCAGTTCGCGAGCAATTGATAGCCACCCTCGGTCAGTACCGACTCCGGGTGGAACTGCACCCCGAACACCGGCGCCGACTCGTGGCGGAGCCCCATGATGACACCGCCCCGGATGCCGGGAGCCGGCGTGCTCGAACCGGCCGCTCCGGCGACCGTGCGCGAGGTCACGATCAGCTCGGGCGGAACCGTGGAGTCGACGACCGCAAGCGAGTGGTACCGCGTCGCGGTGAACGGCTGGGGGACGCCCTCGTACAGTTCGCTGTCGTCGTGCGTGACGAGCGAGGTCTTGCCGTGCATGAGCTCCTCGGCGATCGTGACCGTCGCCCCCAGCGCCTCCGCGATGGCCTGATGGCCGAGGCAGACTCCGAGCAGCGGGACTCCCCCGTCGATGGCCGCGTGCACGAGCGGGATCGACGCCCCGGCCTGCGCCGGAGTGCCCGGCCCGGGAGAGAGCAGCACCGCGTCGTATCCGTCGAGGGCAGTCGAGGCATCCGCGACGACCGCGTCGTCGTTGCGCACCACGGTCGTCTCGGCGCCGAGCTGCAGCAGGTAGCCGTTCAGGGTGTAGACGAAGCTGTCGTAATTGTCGACGACGAGAATGCGCGTCATTATTCGGTCACCGTCGCATCCGGAATCGGAATGAGGGAGTTCACCCAGGGGAAGACCCACTCCTGGAGACAGAACAGCACTCCAGCGAGGGCCACCAGCAGAATGAGGACGCGGACCCATATCGGTCCGGGCAGCACGCGCCACAATGCACCGTACATGGTCTAGCCCTTCGCATTCACGAGGTCGGCGATCGCCTCCGGAGGCCCGGCGGAGATCGGCTGCCATGAATCGAGGATCGCATAGGCGACGATGCGTTCTGCGACGGACCACTTCGGGTTGCAACTCATGATGGTGAGCAATCGCTCACCGGCGGTCTCACCGGAGCTCTGAGGAACCGGATCGAGCACCCCCACCCCGCGTGGACCGACGTACTCGAGATTGCGGAAGCTGTAGGTGTAGTAACCGTCCTTGGTCATCACGTAGAGCTTGTCTCCCAGCCGCAACTGGTCGATGTCCCGAAACGGCGCACCATAGGTCAGCCGGTGCGCTGCGAGAGCGAAGTTTCCCAGCTCCCCGGGGAGCTGCGTCTCCGGGTAGTGGCCGATGCGCTTCGTGTTGAGCACGTCCTGGACCCCGATGCCCTCGGCCACCTGGCGCACCCAGTCCTTTCCGAACCGCGGCACATACATGACCGCGAAGGTCTCCGCGTTGCCGGAGGCCGGTGTCACGACGGGATCCCCGTAGTCGACCGTGGTCGGCTCCCGGTTGAGGGAGAAGTTGCCGGCGTCCCAGGTCTGGGCGATCTCGGCGGCGACATGGTTCTGCTCGTCGCCGACGATGACATCGTTGAGCCAGAGCTGCCACCCGAGGAACAGGAAGACGAGCACCCCCGCGGTGATGAGGAGTTCCCCCAGCACGCCGACGACGCTGACGCGACGGAGACGCCGCCGTCTCACTTGTGCGAGCGCCTTGCGGGTCACGATCGGGTCGTCGGCCATGGAGTCGATTCTAGGCGCACCCGCGGCGGTGTCGGGTCGGAGAGGTCCTCGCCGAGACCGCCCCCGATCTTTCACGCTAGAATTCCGGCATGGCCAGAACCACGACGAAGTCCAACCGCTCCGAGGAGAACAACGGTGGCGAGAACCGCACGGGGGACGACGCGCCCAATGCCATCTGGTTCAAGCCCATCATGTTCGGACTCATGCTCGTCGGGCTCGCCTGGATCATCGTCTTCTACGTGAGCCAGGGCACGCTGCCGGTCGCTTCGCTCAAGGACTGGAACATCCTCGTCGGTTTCGGCATCCTCTTCGTCGGGTTCCTCATGACGACGCGTTGGCGGTCATAGCCAAAGCGATTGGTCCCGGGGAACAATTACAGTCGTGTAATTATCCCCACTGTGGATAACCCTGTGGAGAGTCAGGCACCAAATCTGGCGTGCAGGAGCAGAACCCCCACCACCGTCAACACCACGAGCCCGACCAGCACGCCGAGAAGCAGCAGGCGCTGCTCGTTCCGCTTGGCCGCCGCCCGCGTCCTCAGGAACACGAACGCGACGATCCCACCCACCACGAGCCCGCCGATGTGGGCCTGCCAGGCGATGTTCGGAATGACGAAGCCGATCACGAGGTTCAGGCCGATCACGATGACGAGCTGAAGGCTGTTGCCTCCCAGCTTTCGCTGAATCACGAAGAACGCCCCGAGCAGGCCGAAGATCGCCCCGGATGCACCGAGCACCGCACTCGTGGGCGCCATCAGCAGGACCGCAACCGACCCTCCGAGCCCGCTCAGCAGATAGAGGGCAAGGAATCGCCAGCGCCCCAGCGAGCGCTCCAGGATCGGTCCGAAGATGAGCAGGGAGTACATGTTGAAGAGGATGTGCAGGAACGAGCCGTGGAGAAACAGTGCGGTCAGCATCCGCCACGGCTCGAACTCGGTGATCGGCGGGAAGTAGACGAGCGCTCTGGTCGCCGCGCCCGAGTTGGGCCCTCCCGTCAGGTACTGGACGATGAAGACGACGAAGCACAGCGCGATGATCGACCAGGTGACGACCGGCGCAGTGCTGGTGCTGCGCAAGGCTGTCACGACGCGCGGCTTGGTCCTCGGCGCACTCTGCCGGGCCTCCCGCATGCACTCCGGGCAGTGGAAGCCGACCGCGGCGGGTGTCTGGCACTCGCCGCAGATGGTGCGGCCGCAGCGCTGGCACAGTACGAAGCTCTGGCGATCCGGATGCCGGTAGCAGTAGTTCTCCGGGTCGCGGGACGCGTCGCTCACGCGGGGGAGCCCTCCACGATCAGAATTCTTCGATCGTGATGCTCTCGATCACGACCGGCTCGATCGGACGGTCGCGGCCGTCCTTCTTGACCGACTCGATTCTCTTGACCGTGTTCTTCGACTCCTCATCCTCGACGAGGCCGAAGATCGTGTGCTTGCCCTGCAGCCAGGGGGTCGGAACGGTCGTGATGAAGAACTGCGATCCGTTCGTACCGTGGCCCATCTGGATGCCGGCATTGGCCATCGCGAGCACGTAGGGCTCGTTGAAGTGGAGTTCGGAGTGGATCTCGTCGTCGAACTGGTAGCCGGGTCCGCCGACGCCCTGCCCGAGCGGGTCGCCGCCCTGGATCATGAAGTCGTCGATGATGCGGTGGAAGATCACCCCGTCGTAGAGCGGCCGGTTCGTCTTCTGGTTGGTGGCCGGGTCGGTCCACTCGATCGTGCCGGTGGCGAGGCCGACGAAGTTGGCGACGGTCTTCGGCGCATGGTTGGCGAGCAGGTTGACGGTGATGTCGCCGAGGCTCGTGTGGAGGGTCGCGACGTGGGTGTGTGCAGGCATCTGCCAATTGTTTCACAGCGGCGAGGCCGGCGCCGTTTCAGCGTTCGCCCAGCCTGAGCGTGTTTGCTGCCGGATGAGCCCGTGCGAGGATAGTGGGAGTGTCCGACCACCATAGACGGAGGTTACCGATGGGACTGTCACGCAAGCGTCGGCGCGAGCTGGGCCGGCTGAAGCGCGGAGCATCCGAGTTGTGGGATGACCAGAAGGATGTCCTCGAGCACGCGTCCAAGGTCGTGCGGGAAGCCCGTCGACAGCTCTCCAACGTGAGCCGCGAGGAGGTCGCCCCCCGCGTGCGCGACGCCTTCGAGAACCGGGTTCGCCCCGGTGTCGAGTCCGGTCTGGAGGCCGGACGCCAGTTCGCGGATGCTGCGGGCCGGAAGGTCACGCGCGACGTGCTTCCCGCCGTGTCGTCGGCTCTCGGCACGGCGCTCGCCGCGCTCGAGGTCGCGAAGAGCCCGCAGGTGCGCCGGGCGCTCAGCCGGGTGGGCACCGCCTCGAGGGCGGTCGTGCCGGCCAAGGCGGCACCCGGTCCCGGTCGCTATCTCCTCATCGGAATCGGGATCGTCGCCGCAGCGGGCATCGCCTACGCCGCCTGGCAGACCCTGCGCGCCGACGACGAGCTCTGGGTCAGCGACGAGCTCGAGGCCTAGCCCCGGGCCCGCCGCCCAACCAGCAGCCAGTCAGACCAGCGGTCGGTCAGCCCTTCTTGAGCGGATGCCGCATCCGGTCGAAGTAGAGCCACGCGAAACCGGCGATGATGAGCACACCGTCGACGGCGTGCAGGAACCCATACCACTTGCTGACACCGAAGCCGAGGCCGACCAGCAGCCCCTGGACGAAGTACAGCAGAAGGAAGAGCACGATCGGCAGCACCCACACCTTCCAGTTCGCCCGGGAGAGGACTCCGAGAATGAGGAGCACCACGGCGAGCCCGTAGAGGATCATGCCGTTGATCGCGTGCGGTTCGAACGCTGCCATGCCCCACGCCTGGTCGCCGGGCTTCTCCTCCGCGCCCCAGAAGCCGAGGGCCGCGAAGGCGACCTGGAGAAGGCCGAGCACGAGGCCCAGGAGCGCCAGCCACTTGAAGATCACATCGCAGACGACGCGCCAGCCGGCGACGGGCTTGCTTGCTGTGGAGGGGGTAGTTATTGCAGAACTCACGTTGTTCCTTCCCTTGCGCCGGCCCGTCGCGAGGACGGAATCGGCCTGGTGAATGCATGAAAGGTTCGTCGGATGTCCCGGCGGGCCAACCAGAACATTACTCCTCAGGCGACCCCGCGCAAGAGGAAATCTCAGACAGTGTTCGTATCGGTCGCGAACCCGATTCCGATGTCCACGAGCTCGACATGCGGGATGCCGGCGACCTCGGAGAGGTCGAACCAGGCCGCTTCGTCAGTGCTGCCTCCGAGTTCGTTCCTCAACTCGCCGCCGGTGACGTCCGCCCGGTAGAGAATGCGGAGCGAGTGCAACGGCGTCGCGCCGCCCCGGATGCGATCCTCGGGCGCGACGACGTGCGAGTCGATGCCGAGCAGGCCACGAAGGGCCGCCGTGTGGCCGGTCTCCTCGAGGATCTCGCGCCGAGCCGCATCCGCCGGATCCTCACCCGGTTCAAGCCCGCGACCGGGTAGCGTCCAGCCGGTGTGCCCGGCCTCATTCCAGTGGGCGAGAAGGATGCGACCGCCCTCGATGATGACGCCGTACGCGGCGATCCGGATGTCCACCCCATGACTCTAATGAAACTCCGCAGTCGAAGCGTGAGGGAGCAGTCCCGATGGCAGACTGGATCGCGTGACTCGGATGACGCGGTTCCGTGAGGCCGTCATCGACGAGGCCTCCCGCGGCACCCCGGTATCGCTCTCTCCGCTGCGTTCGCTCGCGCGAGACGCCGGAGTGACGACGGCAATCCTCGTCGAGGGGGTCAGCGACCAGGCTGCACTGGAGACGTTGGCCGCACGCCGGGCTCGCGACCTCGAGGCAGAAGGTGTCTGCATCGTCCCGCTCGGCGGGGCGACGAGTATCCGGCGCTTCCTCGAGCGACTCGGCCCACACGGTCTCGATCTCCGGCTGCTCGGCCTGTGCGACGTCGGTGAGGAGCGTTACTTCCGTCGCGGACTCGAACTCGCCGGCGTAGGACGCGAACTCGGCGCCCGTGACCTCGAGGCGCTCGGATTCTTCGTCTGCGACGCCGATCTCGAGGCGGAACTCATCCGCGCTCTCGGGTCTGATGGCGTGGAGCGGGTCATCGAGGCGGAGGGGGACCTGCGGGCGCTTCGAAGCCTCCAGCGCCAACCGGCACAACGCGCACGTACGCGCGAAGAGCAGCTCCATCGCTTCATGGGTTCGATCGGGGGGAGGAAGGCTCGCTATGCGAGCGCACTCATCAATGCGGCGGAGCCAGGCCGCATCCCACGGCCCCTGGATCGCCTGCTGGCTTCGCTGCGAACTGAGAGTGGAGCCTAGGAGAATCGAACTCCTGACCTCCTGCTTGCAAAGCAGGCGCTCTACCAATTGAGCTAAGGCCCCGTGCTAGCTAGCGCGCCGGCGCTTCTCCGGCGCGCGTGCGGTTTTGCCGACCGCGCGCGAGCGCTCGGCAAAACCGGCCACCTGAAGTAGGTGCGTCGCACCAAACTATTGAGTTGCGTGGGGATACCAGGACTTGAACCTGGGACCTCTTCGTTATCAGCGAAGCGCTCTAACCGCCTGAGCTATATCCCCGAGTGGGCAGATACGAGAGTATCGCACCGGCCCTGCGATCACGTAATCAACTAGTTGTTCGTGAAACCGACCAGCAGACCACCGGTGAGGCGCACGCTCAGGTTGTAGAGCGCAGAAGCGATCGCACCGAGCGCCGTTCCGATGATGACGCTCAGCCCCGCGACGATCAGGGTGAACACCATGACCTTCACCAGGGAGAAGCTGTCGAGCACGTTGAACGTCGCGTCCCCGAGGATATCGATCATGATGTTGGTGAGCTGCTCGAAGAGCCCCGTCGAGTTGAGCACGATCCAGATCAGGAACGTCGCCACGATCTGAACGATCCCGACGCACAGCGAGATCAGGAACGACAACTTCACCGCTGACCAGAAATCGATGTACACGAGCTTCAGGCGCACCTGTTTGGTGGCAGCCGCCCGCTGCGACTTGCGCTGGAGCTTCTCCGCGACGCTACTCATCTACCGTTTCGTCCTTCCCGACCTGGTCGGCATCCGTTTCGGGCCCAGCCGCCGGAGCGACATCGCCGCCCTCGTCCTGGCCCTCCAAGTTTCGTTCGCTGTTCTTCGCGATTGCGATGATCCTGTCGTCGTCCGCGAACCTGGCGAACACGACACCCATGGTGTCACGACCCTTGGCCGGCACTTCGGCCACGGCAGAGCGTACCACCTTGCCACTGGCAAGAACCACAAGAACCTCGTCGTCCTCCTCGACGATGAGCGCCCCGACCAGATCGCCGCGCGCCTCCTGCAGTTTCGCCACCTTGATGCCGAGGCCGCTGCGGCCCTGCACCCGGTACTGCTCCACCTCGGTGCGCTTGGCGAACCCGCCCTCCGTCACCACGAAGACGAAGCCGTCGTCGGCCACAACGGATGCCCCGAGCAGTTCATCGCCCGCCCGGAAGTGCATGCCGATCACCCCGGAGGTCGCCCGGCCCATCGGTCGGAGCGCCTCGTCGTCCGCACGGAACCGCAGCGACATCCCCTTGCGCGAGACGAGCAGGATCTCTGAAGTCTCCTCCACGAGCAGCGCAGAGACGACCTCGTCGTCCTCACGGAGGTTGATCGCGATGACGCCGCCCGACCGATTCGTGTCGTACTCGGTGAGTAAGGTCTTCTTCACCAGTCCGCCGCGGGTGGCAAGCACGAGGTAGGTCGCCGACTGGTAGTCGGTGATGTCGAGGATCTGCGCAATCTCCTCGTCGGGCTGCAGTGCGAGCAGGTTCGCGACGTGCTGGCCCTTCGCGTCCCGGCCGGCCTCCTGCAGTTCGTAGGTCTTCGCGCGATAGACCCGGCCCTTGTTGGTGAAGAACAGCAGCCAGTGGTGCGTCGTCGTCACGAAGAAGTGCTCGACGACGTCGTCCGCGCGCAGCTGGGCGCCCTTGACTCCCTTGCCGCCGCGGTGCTGGCTGCGGTAATGGTCGCTGCGGGTGCGCTTGACGTAGCCGTCGCGCGTCACCGTGACGACCATCTCCTCCTCGGGGATGAGGTCCTCGACGTTCATGTCGCCGTCGAACCCGAACATGATCTCAGTGCGCCGGTCATCGCCGAACCGGTCGATGATCTCGGTGAGTTCGTCGCTCACGATCTGCCGCTGGCGCTCCGGCTTCTTCAGGATGTCCTGGTACTCGGCGATGAGACGCTCGAGCTCGGCCGCCTGGTCCTGAATCTTCTGCCGCTCGAGCGCGGCGAGCCGGCGCAGCTGCAGGTTGAGGATCGCGCTCGCCTGCAGCTCGTCGACCTTGAGCAGCTTCATGAGGCCGTCGCGCGCCTCCTCGACGGTGGGCGAACGACGGATGAGCGCGATGACCTCGTCGAGTGCGTCGAGTGCCTTGAGGTAGCCGCGCAGGATGTGGGCATCCGCCTCGGCCTTCGCGAGCCGGAACGTCGTGCGCCGCACGATCACGTCGATCTGGTGCTCCACCCACAGCGTGATGAAGCTGTCGAGCGGGAGGGTGCGCGGGATGCCGTCGACGATCGCGAGCATGTTCGCGCCGAAGTTCTCCTGCAGCTGGGTGTGCTTGTAGAGGTTGTTGAGCACGACCTTCGCCACCGCGTCGCGCTTGAGCACGATAACGAGCCGCTGGCCGGTACGCCCGGAGGTCTCATCCCGGATGTCGGCGATCCCCGAGATCTTGCCCTCCTTGACGAGCTCGGCGATCTTGAGGGCGAGGTTGTCGGGGTTGACCTGGTACGGCAGCTCGGTGACGACGAGGGCCTGCCTGCCCTGGACTTCCTCGACACTGATGACGGCGCGCATCGTGATCGACCCGCGCCCGGTGCGGTAGGCGTCCTGGATGCCCTTGACCCCGAGGATCTGCGCGCCCGTCGGGAAGTCCGGCCCCTTGATGCGCTCGAGGAGTGCCGCGACGAGCTCCTCCTGGCTGGCCTCAGGGTTCGCGAGGTGCCAGAGAGCTGCGGCGCCGACCTCGCGCAGGTTGTGCGGCGGGATGTTGGTGGCCATGCCGACCGCGATGCCGACCGAACCGTTGACGAGCAGGTTCGGGAAGCGGCTCGGGAGCACGAACGGCTCCTGGGTGCGGCCGTCGTAATTGTCCTGGAAGTCGACGGTCCCTTCCTCGATGTCGCGCACCATCTCGAGCGCGAGCGGGGCCATCTTGGTCTCGGTGTACCGGGGGGCAGCCGCCCCGTCGTTGCCGGGGGAGCCGAAGTTGCCCTGGCCGAGCGCGAGCGGGTAGCGCAGGCTCCACGGCTGTACGAGGCGCACGAGCGTGTCGTAGATCGAGGCGTCGCCGTGCGGGTGGAACTGGCCCATGACCTCGCCGACCACGCGCGTGCTCTTGGAGAAGGCCTTGTCTGGACGGTATCCGCCGTCGTACATCGCGTAGATCACCCGGCGGTGCACGGGCTTCAGGCCGTCCCGTACCTCGGGCAGCGCGCGCCCGACGATGACACTCATCGCATAGTCGAGGTAGCTGCGCTGCATCTCCAGCTGCAGGTCGACCTGCTCGATCTTGTCGTGCGCGAGGTCGATCTCACGGCCGGGGATCTGCGGGTCCTCCGGCTCGGTGGTGTCTGGTTCGTCTGCCATATTTCTGATTTCGTTCGGTGTTCCGAGGTGGTCGCGGGTCGGTGTCGACGGGCTCGACCGGAGAAGGGACTAGATGTCGAGGAAGCGAACGTCCTTGGCGTTCTTCTGGATGAAGTTGCGTCGCGACTCGACATCGTCGCCCATGAGTGTGGAGAAGATCTCGTCGGCGGCGAGCGCATCGTCGAGCGTCACCTGCATGAGGGTTCGCGTCTCGGGATTCATCGTGGTCTCCCAGAGCTCCTGGTAGTCCATCTCGCCGAGACCCTTGTAGCGCTGGATGCCGTTGTCCTTCGGCAGTCGCTTCCCTGCCGCGACGCCATCCTCGACGAGCGCATCGCGCTCGCGATCCGAGTACACGTACTCATGGGGCGAGTTGCTCCACTTGAGCCGGTACAGCGGAGGCTGCGCGAGGTACACGTAGCCGAGGTCGATGAGCGGCCGCATGTAGCGGAACAGCAGGGTGAGCAGCAGGGTCGTGATGTGCTGGCCGTCGACATCCGCATCGGCCATGAGCACGATCTTGTGGTACCTGGCCTTCTCCGGAGCGAAGTCCTCGCCGATGCCGGCGCCGAACGCCGTGATCATCGCCTGCACCTCGTTGTTGGCGAGCGCCCGGTCGAGCCTGGCCTTCTCCACGTTGAGGATCTTGCCGCGCAGCGGAAGGATCGCCTGCGTCTCGGGGTTGCGGCCCTGCACGGCGGAGCCGCCGGCCGAGTCGCCCTCGACGATGAAGATCTCCGACACGCTCGGGTCGCGGCTCGAGCAGTCCCGCAGCTTGCCGGGCATGCCGCCCGACTCGAGGAGCCCCTTGCGCCTCGTCTGCTCGCGCGCCTTGCGCGCCGCCATCCGCGCCGCCGCCGCCTGCATCGACTTGCGGATGATGTCGCGCGCCTGGGTGGGGTTGCGGTCGAACCAGTCGTTCAGCTGGTCGCCGGCGATGCGCTGCACGAAGCTCTTCGCCTCGGTGTTGCCGAGCTTGGTCTTCGTCTGGCCCTCGAACTGCGGCTCGGCGAGCTTGACCGAGATGACCGCGGTGAGCCCCTCCCGGATGTCATCCCCGGTGAGGTTCTCGTCCTTCTCCTTGAGGATGGCCTTGTCGCGCGCGTACTTGTTGACGAGCGTCGTGAGCGCGGCGCGGAAGCCCTCCTCGTGGGTGCCGCCCTCGTGGGTGTTGATCGTGTTCGCGTAGGTGTGGACGCTCTCCTGGTAGGCGTTGGTCCACTGCATCGCGATCTCGACCGAGATCTTGCGCTCGGTGTCCTCCGATTCGAAGGAGATGATCTCCTCGTGGATGGCCTCGACCTTCTTCGCCGAGTTCAAGTACTCGACGTAGTCGACGAGACCCTGCTCGTACAGGTAGGTGACCTCGAGGAGTTCACCGTCGCCTTCGAGGTCCCTCTCGTCGCGAAGCGTGATCGACAGGCCCTTGTTGAGGAAGGCGACCTGCTGGAACCTCGCGCGCAGCGTCTCGAAGTCGAACTCGACGGTCTCGAAGGTGTCGGCGCTCGGCCAGAAGGTGATGATCGTTCCGGTGCCCTCGACCGCCTCCTCCTGCTTGAGCGGTGCCTGAGGCACGCCGTGCCGGTACTCCTGCCGCCAGGCGTGGCCCATGCGGTGCACTTCGACCTCGAGCCGGCTCGACAACGCGTTGACCACGGAGACGCCGACGCCGTGCAGCCCGCCCGAGACCGAGTATCCCCCGCCGCCGAACTTGCCGCCCGCGTGGAGGATGGTCATGACCACCTCGACGCTGGACTTCTTCTCCTGCTTGTTCTGGGCGACCGGGATGCCGCGGCCGTTGTCGACGACCCGGATGCCGCCATCCTTCGTCATCGAGACGATGATCGTGTCGCAGTACCCGGCAAGCGCCTCGTCGACCGAGTTGTCGACGACCTCGTAGACGAGGTGGTGGAGGCCGCGGGGGCCGGTGGACCCGATGTACATGCCGGGGCGCTTGCGCACCGCCTCAAGTCCTTCGAGTACCTGGATCTGGTCGGCGCCGTAACTGTCGTCAGGCGCGGAGGACGTGGGCTTTGCTGACATGAATGAATCGGGCTCCTGCCTGGTGGTTTCTTCGGGCTCCGCTCCTGTGCCAGTAGCTGCCTCGACGACCATTCGATTCTATCAAAGTCAGCCTCACGAAAGGCCGAATTCGGGCATCTGGGGACTGGTTCGCCGTCAGAACCCCATTTTTGCCCTGTCAGCCGTAAGTATCGCGTGGACCGCGCCCTGGAATTGATCTGCGGCCCCTTTTCCACGAGGGAACACCCGGCCCGTCGAAGCGCAGTGTGCGGATGCCGGCATCCGGGTAGCGCCGGGAGACCTGGGTGAGGATCTGCGAGCGCATGAGACGCAGTTGCGTCGCCCAGGCCGTGGAGTCGCAGGAGACCGTGAGCACGCCGTCCTCGATGCCGACCGGGGCCGAGTGAACGGCCGTCTCGGCACCCACGATGTCCTGCCAGGAGGAGAGGAGCTCGGACCTCGCGAGCGGCGAGTTCCAGCCGAGCCGGGCGGTGAGCGCGTCGACGACCTCGGCGATCCCCTTCGGATCCCGCCCCTCGCCGAACGGCGCACTCAAGCCCGGCTCCCGCTTCGCCCGCCTGCGCGCATCGCGGGAGGTCGACGACGCATCGCCGAAGACCCGGCGAAAACGCTGGAACACGGCGACGTGCTCCGGAGTGGCCTCGCCCCGGACGGCGGGGTCGGGAGACGGGTTCTCAGGCGTCACCGGTCCTCCTCTCCACCGACGATTCTGCCCGCTTCGATGCGCACGGTGTGGTGGGCGAGCCGCTCCGGGACGTCCCCGAACACGGCGGCCGTGATGAGCACCTGCTCGAAGTCGGCCACCGCCTCGGCGAGACGCGTGCGTCGGGACTCGTCGAGTTCCGCGAACACATCGTCGAGGATGAGCACCGGGTCCCCCGCGGTCGACTCCCGCCTCAGCACCGCGGCCGAGGCGAGTTTGAGCGCGAGCGCGAAAGACCAGGACTCACCATGGCTCGCATAGCCGCGCGCCGGCATCCCGTTGAGTTCGAGCAGCAGGTCGTCTCGATGGGGTCCCACGAGAGTGACACCGCGGTCCAGTTCGCTCCGGCGAAGCCGGTCGAGCGACTCGCGGAACCTGACCGCGGCTTCGGTCGCGTCGATACCGGCTCCATCGACGCCGGCCGGGGACAGCGCGCCGCCAGTCGCGACCGAGGAATCGCCGTCGGCATCCGGATCCCCTCCCAGGATGCTCAGCCGGCTCGCGAGCGCGGCGCGGTGATCGTCGCCCGCGACCGCGATGTAGGCGGCGGAGACCTCCGGGCGCAACTCATCCACGAGCCTGCCCCTGGCCTCGATGAGTTCGGAGCCGAGCGCCACGAGCCGCTCATCCCACACCTCGAGCGTGCCCAGCTGACCTTCGCGCACACCGGATGCCCTGGCCGACTTGAGCAGGGAGTTGCGCTGCCGGAGCACGCGCTCGTAGTCGGCGATGACCCCCGAGATCCTCGGAGTGCGCAGCACGAGCAACTCGTCGAGAAAGCGGCGCCGGCCGGCCGGCTCCCCCCGCACGAGCGCAAGGTCCTCCGGGGCGAAGAGAACGGTGGAGACGTAGCGCGGCAGCTCACGCACCTTGATCTCGTTGCGGTTGAGCATGGCGCGGTTAGCACCGGCCCGATTGAGCTGCACCTCCAGGAGCAGCTCCCGACCGTCGTGCCGCAGTCGCGCGCGGATGACCGCCGCATCCGCCCCCTGCCGGATCATCGCCTGCTCCGTCGAGACCCGGTGCGAGCCGAGCGTGCTCAGGTAGCCGAGAGACTCCACGAGATTCGTCTTGCCCTGCCCATTGCTGCCGACGAAGAGGTTCGGACCCGCGACGAGCTCGACCTCGGCCGACGCGTAGTTGCGGAAGTCGGTGAGACTGAGCGCTGAGACGATCACGGTGTTCGGGCGGGGTGGCGACCGGGCATCGGCTCAGTCCGCCTTCTTGACCGCGTGCCCGCCGAACTGGTGACGCAGCGCCGCCACCGCCTTCATCGCGGGCGACTCGTCACCCTGCCGGGACACGAAGCGGGCGAAGATGGATGCCGAGATCGCCGGCATGGGAACGGCGTTGTCGATCGCCTCTTCGAGGGTCCACCGGCCCTCACCCGAATCCTCGACATAGCCCTCGATCTCCTCGAAGTCCGGGTCCTGTTCGAGCGCGCGGACGAGCAGTTCGAGCAGCCAGGAGCGTACGACTGTTCCGCGCTGCCAGGCCTTGAAGGTTCCCGTGACATCTTTGATGAGGTCTTCTCTTTTATCGAGGAGTTCGTAGCCCTCCGCAAATGCTTGCATGAGACCGTATTCGATGCCGTTGTGCACCATCTTGGCGTAGTGGCCGGCCCCCACCGGGCCGACATGGACGAAGCCCTCAGCACGAGGACCCTCCGGGCGCAGCGCATCGAAGATCGGCATCGCCCGCGTCACGTCGTCGTCCGCGCCACCGACCATCAGGCCGTAGCCGTTCTCGAGACCCCAGATCCCCCCGGAGACCCCGGCATCCACGAAACCGATCGACTTCTTCGCCGTGAGCTCCGCGTGGCGGGCGTCCTCGGTGAAGCGCGAGTTCCCCCCGTCGATGATGAGGTCGCCCTTCTCGAGCAGGCCCACGAGTTCCTCGACGACCGAGTGCGTGATGTCGCCGGCCGGGACCATGACCCAGACGATGCGCGGAGCCGGGAGTGCCGCGGCGAGATCGGCGAGACTCGCGACATCCGTCACATCGGGATTCTTGTCGTACCCGGTGACCTCGATCCCCTGGTCTCGCAGCCTTTTCCGCATGTTGCTGCCCATCCTGCCGAGACCGACGAGGCCGATGTGCATTGCCATCACTTCTTCCTTAGGCGTCGCTACCGGCGACAATCAGCGCAACAGCAGGTTGGGCTGCAGCAGGTACTTGTAATTGTCCGCCCCCGGCTGGTCCTTCGAGGTCTGGCTTGTGATGAGCACCGGACCGGGCTTGTTCGGGTTGTCGGTCTTCGTGAACGAGATCCGTACGAATTCCGAATGCACGGCGCCGAGGCCGTCGAGGAGGAACTGCGGCTTGAGGGAGACGACCGTGTCCCCGCCGTTCAGGTGACCGTCGATGGTCTCGGATGCCTGGGCCTGCTCCGAACCGATCGCCTCGAGGGTGACGCCGTCGATCGTGAAGGTGAACCGCAGCGCGGCCTCCCGCTCGAGCACGAGCGCGACACGACGCACCGCCTCCATGAGGTCGGCGGTGTTCATGACGGCGTAGTTGTCGACCGACTCGGGGAAGAGCCGGCGAACAGGCGGGAAGTTCCCCTTGATGAGCAGAGAGGTCACGGTCTTGTTGTCAGCACTGAAGGCGATGAGCTCGCGTTCGTCGGTGCTCGTGATCGACACCGCGATCGTTCCACTGTGACCGAAGGTCTTGCCGATCTCGGTGAGGGTCCGGGCCGGGACCAGGGCGGTGACCGGGTCGGATGGCTTCGCTCCGGAGGCCTCCCAGTCGATCTCTCGGATGGCGACACGGTAACGGTCGGTGGCCACCAGGCTCAGGCTGTTCTCGCCGACCTCGAGCTGCACTCCGGTGATGACCGGGGTCACGTCGTCGCGACTCGCGGCAACGGCGACCTGGGAGACCGCGGTCGAGAACGCCTCGGCCGGCAGTATGCCCGACTTCTCGGAGACCTCCGGCAGTGTCGGGTACTCCTCGACCGGCATGCTCAACAACGTGAAGTTCGCCGATCCGCACTTGACGACGATCTTCGAGCCTTCCGTCTCGAGGTGCACCGGAGCGTTCGGCAGCCGGCTCGCGATGTCGGCCAGGAGTCGGCCGGAGACGAGGATGCGACCGCCGTCCTCGACATCCGCGGCGATCGTCGCCTGGGTCGATACCTCGTAGTCGAAGGACGAGAGGGTGAGTCCGGCATCCGTGGCGTCGATGAGTACACCGCTCAGGATCGGCAGGGTCGTTCGCTGTGGAAGCATTTTGACCGCGAATGAAACAGCCTCACTGAAGACGTCACGATTGACTTGGAACTTCATGATCACCTCTGTCGATCCTTGCGCAGCCGAAAGTTCGGTCAGGGCCTTAATACTGGCACAGGCGCTCGATTGCACGTAGTCCGGCCCTCAAGGGTTATCTTCTCCCTCTCATTCTTTAAAGAACTAATGACATTAACCGTTGTGGAAAGTGTGGAGAACACGACGGTCGTCAACCGGCACAGGGTAATCACAATGGTGTGAGATGTGGATGCCGTGTGGGCTCGAGGGGAGATGGGTGTCACGATGCGCGGTAGTTCTCCTCCCGCGTTCACAGCTTCGGGCTGGGTATGCACATCGACCCTGATACTTATCCACAAGTTATCCACAGTCTGGGGAGAATGTGATCAGGCCTTGTTATAGCGATGATTCTGCTTGATGCGACTCGTGAGCTCGGTGACCTGGTTGTAGATCGATCGACGCTCTTTCATGAGTTCGCTGATCTTCTTGTTCGCGTACATGACCGTCGTGTGATCCCGGTTGCCGAACAACTGCCCGATCTTCGGCAGCGAGAGGTTCGTGAGCTCTCGGCACAGGTACATGGCGATCTGGCGGGCGGTGGCCACGGCCTGGGAACGGGAAGAGCCGTAGAGGTCGTCGACCGTGAGCTTGAAGTACTCGGCGGTGTGATTGATGATGTCGACCGGCGCGATGACGTTGTCCTCGTCGAGGGTGATGAGGTCCTTGAGCACGGTCTGGACGAGCGAGAGGTCGACCGGGGTCTTGTTGAGGCTCGAGAAGGCGGTGACGCGAATGAGAGTGCCCTCGAGTTCGCGGATGTTCGAGGAGACCTTCGAGGCCATGTACTCGAGGATGTCGTCCGGAACCTGGAGGCGTTCGCTCTGCGCCTTCTTCCGGAGGATCGCGATGCGGGTCTCGAGGTCGGGGGCCTGGACATCCGTGATGAGGCCCCACTCGAACCGCGACCGCATCCGGTCCTCGAACCCGGTGAGGTGCTTGGGCGGCAGGTCGCTCGTGATGACGACCTGTTTGTTGTGATCGTGCAGGGTGTTGAAGGTGTGGAAGAACGCCTCCTGGGTGGAGTCCTTGCCCTGCAGGAACTGGATGTCGTCGATCAGCAGGACATCAATCTCGCGGTAGCGGGACTGGAACACCGAAGCCCGGTTGTTGGCGATGGAGTTGATGAAGTCGTTGGTGAACTCCTCCGAGCTCACATAGCGGATGCGGATGCCGGGGTAGAGGCTTTCGGCGTAGTGGCCGATGGCGTGAAGGAGGTGGGTCTTGCCGAGGCCGGACTCGCCGTAGATGAAGAGCGGGTTGTAGGCCTTGGCGGGCGCCTCGGCCACAGCGACCGCGGCAGCGTGGGCGAAGCGGTTGGAACCGCCGATGACGAAATTGTCGAAGCTGTACTTCGGGTTCAGCCGCGAGTCCGATTTACGACCCGATTCCACTGGCGCGAGGCTCAGCTGCTGTTCGATGTAAGGCTGTTCTGCCGGTTCGACGGTCTGTTCGAGGTAGTCCTGGGCGATATCCGGGTTGACGACGATGGCGAAGTTCGAGACCGACTCATCCTCGCCGAGGGTCGAGATCGCATTGAGGAGCGGGAGCCGGATGCGCTGCTCGAGCATGCCGCGAGTCAGATCGTTGGGAACTTCGAGGTAGAGCGTCCCCGCCATGACACCCTTGGGTTCGACGAGGGAGAGGAAGCCTTCCAGCTGCGGTGTGATGCGGTCATCGCTGCGCAGGGCCGTGAGCACGGCCTGCCAGAGTTCCTGGATCGGATCGGCTCCCTCGTCCATGATTCCCCTTGCTCAACGGATGGTTACTCACAGGGTTATCCACCGACTGTGCAGTGAGACCACCTTAGTTTGTCGAGGGCAGTGGCAGGCAACCCCCGGTTTCGAACCGAGGAGAGCCGCCGACTGCGATCGGGACGCTTTCGGCGGCGGTTTGACCCGGGGCCGCAAAGCCCGTACCTTTAATCAGTTGACTTCTGCCGATTCGGCTACCCTACTTCCCAGGGCTTCAGTGTTCACGTGCTGTGCGCCCAGTGGAGATCCCAACACTGTGGAGACAAGCAATGAGCAAGAGGACTTTCCAGCCCAACAACCGCAAGCGCGCGAAGGTCCACGGGTTCCGCCTGCGGATGCGCACCCGTGCCGGCCGCGCCATCCTGAGCGCCCGTCGCCGCAAGGGCCGCACCGAACTCTCCGCTTGAGTCGACAGTGCTGGCGCGGGCCAACCGACTGGTCTCGGCCGATGACTACCGCACGGTTCTCCGTCGCGGGCGACGCGTTGCGACAGCGAACACGGTGGTCAGCATCCTCGACACCGGCAGCGGAACCATGGCACGGTTCGGTTTCATCGTCACCAGAAAGGTGGGGAACGCCGTGAGCCGCAACAGGGTGAGGCGTCGCATGAAGGCGATCGCCCGCGAACTCGTCGACGGTGGCGTGAGGGGTGTCGACGTCGTCGTTCGCGCGCTGCCCGATGCCGCGTCAGCGAACTGGGCTACCCTGCACTCTGAGATCACGGCAGCGATGGACGGGAGCACACGACGGTGAGAACCTTCGCCACCTTCCTCTACCTGCTTCCCCGGAACGCTCTCGTTCTGATTCTCCGTGGATATCGCGCGGTCATCTCACCGCTCTACGGGGATGTCTGCCGCTACTACCCCTCCTGCTCCCACTACGCGCTTCACGCCATCCAGAAGCACGGTGTCGTGAAGGGGATCTGGCTCGGGAGCCTGCGCATCGCACGGTGCCACCCGTGGGCGCGCGGTGGCGTGGACGACGTTCCGGAGAACCCGAGACAGAAGTACGGCGTGACGAGATTCGGTTTCGTCATCCCGCTGAACGGAAAGGCCTGACGCCCGAATGGACTTCATCGGCACCATCCTCTGGCCCATCAAGTGGGCCATTGAGGCGATCCTCGTAGCGTTCCACTGGGTATTCACGAGCATCGGCATGGACAAGGACGATGGAACCACCTGGGTGCTCTCGATCGTGGGGCTCGTGCTCGTCGTCCGTGCGCTCCTGATCCCGATCTTCGTCCGCCAGATCAAGAGCCAGCGGAAGATGCTCGAGGTGGCCCCGCACCTCAAGAAGATCCAGGACAAGTACAAGGGCAAGAAGGACCAGTTCTCCCGCGAGGCGATGTCTCGCGAGACGATGGAGATGTACAAGAAGACCGGGACGAACCCGCTCTCCTCCTGCCTCCCTCTTCTGCTCCAGATGCCGATCTTCTTCGGACTGTTCTCGGTGCTGCAGGATGCGCAGCACGAGAAGGTCGGTGTGGGTCTGCTGAATCTCGACCTGTCGAGGTCCTTCGGGGAGTCGATCTTCCTCGGAGCCCCGCTCAAGCTCGCTATCAGCACGGCGGACGGCAGCGTTCCCGTCATCATCATCGCCTCGATCATGGTCGTTCTCATGACCGCGTCGCAGTTCATCACGCAACTGCAGATCATGTCCAAGAACCAGGCTCCGGAGACCAAGGCGAGCCCGATGTACAAGCAGCAGCGGATGCTGCTGTACGTGCTCCCCTTCGTCTTCCTCTTCTCCGGCTTCACCTTCCCGCTCGGCGTGATGTTCTACTGGCTCGTCTCCAACTTCTGGACGATGGCGCAGCAGTTCATCGTCATCCGGAACATGCCGACTCCCGGCAGCGAGGCGGCGCTCGCCCGTGAAGCACGCATGGCGAAGAGGAACCAGCGCCGCGGAATCACGATCGTCGAGGACGAGGCCCCCGAGGCTCCGGAACCGCCGAAGCCGACCCAGCGGACCCAGCCGGTCAATCCGAAGAACCGCAAAAAGAAGAAGAGGTAGCAGGTGTCCGAGCTCTCCCCCCAGGACGACAAGGTCGTCGAGGACGTCGACGCCCAGGAGCCGTCCCCATCGGCCGACCGTGAGCGCACC
This sequence comes from Leifsonella bigeumensis, assembly GCF_039537265.1. Taxonomy (NCBI): domain Bacteria; kingdom Bacillati; phylum Actinomycetota; class Actinomycetes; order Micrococcales; family Microbacteriaceae; genus Leifsonella; species Leifsonella bigeumensis. The sequence goes on from NZ_BAABAE010000001.1 coordinate 269,651, forward strand.
ACCGCACAGCTCGAGGAAGAGGGCGATATCGCGGCCGACTACATCGAGGAGCTCCTCGATATCACGGATCTCGACGGTGACATCGACATCGACGCACGGGATGGTCGCGCCTACGTGTCCGTCAACTCCAGTCAGGACAGCAACCTTCGCCTCCTGTCGAAGCCGGAGACGGTGACCGCTCTCCAGGAGCTGGCCCGGATCGCGGTCCAGGCGAAGACGGGTTCCTTCTCGCGGCTCATCCTTGACGTCGGCGGCTCCCGGGAGACGCGTGAGGCGGAGCTCGCCCGGCTCGTCGAGCGCGCGGCGGAGCGGCTCGAGGAAGGGGCGGCATCCGTTGCCCTTCCACCGATGTCCTCGTACGAACGCAAGCTCGTGCACGACCTCGTCGCGGCGAAGGGGCTGACTTCGGAATCCGAGGGCGAAGGCCGGGACCGGCACACCGTCATCACGGCTGCCTAGAGATGTTTCACGTGAAACGTCGACCGAGACGGTCGACGGCGCTGGCACGGCTTCGCCTGCTGCGAAGGCCAGAAGTGGCCTTCGCTCCAAGCTCCAGCGCGTTCGCGTGAAACATCGAAGGAGTCGATAGATGGATCACCCGACCGTAGAGCCCGAACCCGCACTTGCGGCGGAGCTCTTCGGCGACCGCATCGAGCTTGCACGGAGGTACGCCGCCGATCTCGCCAAACGCGGCCCGGAACTCGGCCTCATCGGACCGCTCGAGCTTCCCCGCCTCTGGACCCGGCACATCCTGAACTCGGCGCTCGTCGCCCCCCTGCTTCGGCCGGGTCGGGTCGGCGATGTCGGCAGCGGTGCCGGCCTCCCCGGTATCGTCCTCGCGATCGCACGACCCGACGTCCACTTCATCCTCATCGAGCCGATGGAGCGCCGTGTGGAGTGGTTGCTTCAGGAGGTCGGCCGGCTCGGACTCGACGACGTCGAGGTGCTGAGGGCGCGAGCCGAGGAGGCGAAGCTCTCGCCGTTCCTCGACCAGGTCACCGCCCGGGCGGTGAGCGCGCTGTCGAAGCTCATCCCGATCACCGCACCGCTCGTACGATCGGGTGGAGAACTCCTCTTCCTCAAGGGCGCCAGCGTTGAGCGTGAGTTCGCGTCGGCCGAGAAGGCGATCCGCAAGGCGCATCTCGTGGATGCCGAGATCCTGACCCTGGGCGAGGAGCTCGGCACGGAATCCACCAGAGTGTTTCGGGCTACAGTTGACTGACCGTCTGTGGCCGCCCGGCGGGCCGGCCCCACTCGCCGGCGCCGCCGAGCGGCCAGGCGAATCCCGTGATCGAACAACCGAGGTTTCACGTGAAACATCCTGAGAAGACCGACGAGGCCGAGACGCCGATGACGGCCGACGAGACGACTCCCCTCGCCCGGGAACTCGCCGACCTGACCCGCCGCCGGCAGGCCCTGGCCGCACAGGAGCTTCCGCTGCCCGGTTCCACTCGAGTGTTCACGGTCGCCAACCAGAAGGGCGGAGTCGGCAAGACCACCACGACGGTCAATCTCGCCGCAGCGCTCGCGCGGGCCGGGGCCAAAGTCCTCGTGATCGATCTCGACCCGCAGGGGAACGCGTCGACGGCGATCGGTGTGGAGCACAGGGCGGACACCGCGAGCGTATACGACGTCATCATCAACGACGAGCCGATGGCGGCGGTCGTGCAGGCGAGCCCCGAGTTCGGGACGCTGTACTGCGTTCCGGCCACCATCCACCTCGCCGGGGCCGAGATCGAGCTGGTCTCGCTCGTCGCCCGCGAACAGCGTCTGCGCACGGCTCTTGAGACCTTCCTCGAGGGCTCCCCCGAGCCGTACCACTACGTCTTCATCGACTGCCCGCCCTCGCTCGGCCTCCTGACCATCAACGCCTTCGTCGCGGCGACCGAGGTGCTCATCCCCATCCAGTGCGAGTACTACGCGCTCGAGGGGCTCAGCCAGCTTCTCTCCAACATCCAGCTCATCGAGCGCCACCTGAATCCGGAACTCACGGTCTCCACGATCCTCATGACGATGTACGACTCGCGGACCAACCTTGCCAACCAGGTCGTGCAGGATGTCCGCGAACACTTCCCCGAACAGGTGCTCGACACGCTCATCCCGCGCTCGGTGCGGATCTCCGAGGCGCCGAGCTACGGGCAGAGCGTCATCAGCTACGACACCAATTCATCCGGCTCCCTCTCCTACCGTGAGGCGGCCGCCGAGATCGCACACAGAGGGGCACCGCGCTGATGGCCGCTGCGAAGAGAACCGGACTCGGGCGCGGAATCGGCGCCCTCATCCCCACCGAGGAGGGAACCCCGGACCGCCCCGTCGATGTGTTCTTCCCGACCGGCGCGCGGGAGGGGCTCGTCTCGGTGCCGGGTGCGCGCCTGGCCAACATCTCCCCGGACGACATCATCCCGAACGCCGCCCAGCCGCGCACCGACTTCGTCAAGGAGAAGCTGGATGAGCTGGTCGCCTCTATTCGCGAGGTCGGCGTCCTTCAGCCGGTCGTCGTACGCGCCATCGAAGGCGCGGCACCCGGAGAACCGAAGTACGAGCTCATCATGGGCGAGCGGCGGCTGAGGGCGACCAAGCAGCTCGGGCTCGACACCATCCCGGCCGTCATCAAGAACACGGCCGACGAGGAGATGCTGCGCGACGCGCTCCTCGAGAACCTGCATCGTGCGGACCTCAACCCGCTGGAGGAGGCCTCGGCCTATCAGCAGCTCCTCGCCGACTTCGGCATCACGCAGGATCAGCTCGCGGGCCGCATCGGACGATCCCGACCACAGATCAGCAACACGCTGCGCCTGCTCAAGCTGCCGGCTTCGGTACAGAAGCGCGTCGCCTCCGGCGTGCTCAGCGCGGGCCACGCGCGAGCGGTGCTCGCTGCGGGGGACGATGCCGCCATGGAGCGGCTCGCCGACAAGATCGTCAACGAGGACCTCACCGTGCGCGGGGCCGAGGCGGCTGCCGGTCTCGTGTCCACCAAGCCTCCTCGTTCGGCCAGGCCGACGGCCGGGAAGCGCCAGGCTCAGCTCAACGAGATCGCCGAACGGCTCGGCGACCGTCTGAACACCCGGGTCAAGGTCTCGCTCGGGGCGAGTAAGGGCACGCTCACGATCGACTTCGCGTCGGTCGCCGACCTCAACCGCATCCTCGGTGAGTTGGGCGAGCCCGGATACTCCTAGGCCGCGTGTATCACGGGGCGGATTTCGAGTGACTTTCCCCTCGCTCTGGCAGTGAACGGAGCCGCCGCGACGGCAAAGTCACTCGAAATCCATCGCGTGATACTAGCGACGCGCGGCCTCGACGAGGGCACTGTAGATCCAGCCGAGGTCGTGGCCGGCCGCCTCGAGCGCCTGGGGCAGGAGCGAGGTCTCGGTGAGCCCCGGCACGACGTTGCACTCGAGGAACCAGGGAACGCCATCCGCATCCACCATGAAGTCGACGCGGGAGAGGTTCCCGAGACCGAGCGCCGTGTGCGCAGTGATGGCCGCTGAGGCGGCCCGCTCGGCCACCACGGCATCCAGCCTCGCCGGCGTGTAGAAACGCGTCTCGCCGGCGTTATAGCGGGCCTCGAAGCTGTACACGCCGGAGACCGGCTCGATCTCGACTGCGGGGAGGGCGACAGGGCCGTCGCCGGTGTCGATCACCCCGATCGCGACCTCGACGCCGGTGATCGCCGCCTCGACGATGGCGACGTCGCAGTAGGTGTAGGCGTCCACCATGGCGCGGGAGAGCTCATCGAGGTCCTTCACGATCGTGACGCCCTGTGCGGAGCCGCCCTGTGCCGGCTTGACGACGAGCGGTGGCCTCAGTGAGTCGGTGAGGGTTCCGAGCACTCGTGCGGCGCCCAGGTCGCGGAAGGCGTCGCGTGGGAGGGTGATGGAGCGCGGAGTCTGGAGACCGGCCCGCCCGATGATCGTCTTCGCGGTCGGCTTGTCCCAGGCCAGTCGGGCCGCGCCGGAGGCGGAGCCGATGAAGGGGATGCCGACGAACTCGAGGATCGCGTAGAGGGAGCCGTCCTCCCCGCTCGAGCCGTGCAGGACCGGCCAGATGACGTCGGGGGCGCTGGCGGCGATGTGGTCGAGGAGGGCGGCGTCCGGGTCGCGGAGCTCGACGGTGATGCCGTGCTCGGCAAGGGCGTCCGCGACGCGGCGCCCGGAGCGCAGGGAGACATCGCGCTCGTGGGAGATGCCTCCGGCGAGGACGAGGACTCGGGTGGGTGCGGTGCTCATGTCGGTGCTAGCCGAGGTTCGGCGGTGGACTCGTGACGTTCCGCTCGGCTGTGATCCGGGTGAGCGGTCCGGTCTGGGAGAAGGTGTCAAGCAACTCGAGCTCCCCCGTGATGACCGAGGAGAGGCGCCGGATGCCCTCCCGGATGAATTCGGGGGTGGGATAGCAGAAGGACAACCGGATGTTGTTACGGCCATTGCCATCCGCGTAGAAGGCGGTTCCCGGAGTGTAGGCGACGAGCTGTTTGACCGCACGGGGCAGCATCGACTTCGCGTCGACCTGTTCTGGGAGGTTGAGCCAGACGTAGAAACCGCCGTTCGGTATGGTCCAGCTGAGTTTCGGCAGGTATTCGGCGAGGGCGGAGAGCATGGCGTCCCTGCGTTCCCGGTAGACGCCGCGGAAGGTGTCGATTTGGGCCCTCCAGTCGGCGGAGGAAAGGTACTCGGAGATCACCAGCTGGGTGAAGGAGCTCGGGGAGAGCACGGCCGCTTCATTCGCTAAAATGAGCTTCTCTCTGATTGCGTGGGGTGCAAGTGCCCAGCCGACCCGGAAACCGGGGGCGAGCGTCTTCGAGAAGGTGCCGAGGTAGACCACACCATCCTTCTCGACCGACCGCATCGCGTGCGGGGGCGGGCCGTCGAAGTACAGCAGCCCGTACGGGTTGTCCTCGAGAACCAGGATGTCGTTCTCGCGGGCGATCTCGAGCAGTTCGAGGCGTCGCTCCCAGCTGAGGGTCACCCCGGCCGGGTTATTGAACGTCGGGACCGTGTAGAGCAGCTTGAGGCGCTTTCCGGCGGCTTTCAGCGCGGCGATCCGCTCGCGCAGAGCGGCAGGGATGAGCCCGTGCTCGTCCATCGGGACATGGCTGACCTCGGCCTGGAAGGACCGGAACACCACGAGCGCCGTGACATAGCTCGGCCCTTCGGCGAGTACGACGTCACCCGGGTCGAGGAAGAGCTTCGCGATGAGCTCGAGAGCGTGCTGCGAGCCGGTCGTGACGACGACATCGTCCACGCTGCCCCGGATGCCCTCGAGCGCCATGACGTCGAGGATCTGCTCGCGCAGCTCCGGCGCCCCCTGCCCGGAGCCGTACTGGAGCGCCACCGGGCCGCGTTCGCGCATGAGGCGATCGATCGCGCTGGTCACGAGCTCGGTGGGGAGGGCGGAGACGAACGGCATTCCGCCGGCGAGCGAGACCACTTCGGGCCTCGACGCGACGGCGAACAGCGCGCGCACTTCGGAGGCGCTCAACCCCGTCGTACGCGCAGCGTAGTGCCCGTACCAGGGGTCGAGGTTGTTGCCCTCGCTCAGCCCGGCCATCCCTCAACAATAACGGGGTAGAAGTCCCGATTGCGCCGCCTCAGGGAGATCGTCCCGGGTCGACGTGACTGGAGGGCTGGGCGAAGACGTTTCGGGTCTCGGGTGTGGCGGGCGTTTACGGGCGGAGACCCGAAATGACTTCGCCCAGCCCTCCCCCCGAGGTGACCACGGAACTACTTCAGGAAGTCAGCGAGCTGCGCCTCGAGCGCCGGCTTCGGCATCGCGCCGATGACGGTCTTGACGACCTCGCCGCCCTGATACACCTTCATCGCCGGGATCGACGTGATCTGGTACTTCATGGCGACCTGCGGATTGGCGTCCACATCCACCTTGACGAGCCGGATCTTGCCTTCGTTCTCCGACGCGATCTGGTCGAGGATGGGTGAGACGGCACGGCAGGGGCCGCACCAGTCGGCCCAGAAGTCGACGAGGACGGGGGTCTCGGAGTTCAGGACCTCCTGCTCGAAGGTGGCATCGGTGACGTCGGTCGCTGTGGACATTGCTGGTTCTTCTCCTTCAGTGGTGGCGCCGGCGGTCAGGCCGGTACCGCGGTCGGTGTGGCGCTGGCCTCGGCCAGCAGGTCTTTGGGCAGTGACGCGAGGTAGTGCTCGGTGTCGAGTGCGGCCACGGTGCCCGAGCCGGCCGCGGTCACCGCCTGGCGGTAGGTGGGGTCGAGCACGTCGCCGGCCGCGAAAACGCCGGGGATGTCGGTCTTCGAGGTGCGCCCGTCGACCTTGATCGTGCCCTCAGCGGTGAGCTCGAGCTGGCCGTGCACGAGGTGCACCCGGGGGTCGCTCCCGACGGCGATGAACAGCCCATTGAGGTCGAGCGTGCTCTCGCCGCCGTCGACCGTGTCGCGCAGCACGACGTTCGTGACGAGGGCGTCGCCGTCGATCTTCTCGACCACCTTGTTGAGCAGGAACTCGATCTTCGGGTTCTGCCGGGCACGCTCCTGCATGATCTCGGATGCCCGCAGCGTCTCGCTGCGGTGGATGATGTAGACCTTGCTCGCGAACCTGGTGAGGAAGGTGGCCTCCTCCATCGCGGAGTCTCCCCCGCCGACGACGGCGATGACCTTCTCCCGGAAGAAGAACCCGTCGCAGGTCGCACACCAGGAGACGCCGTGGCCGCTCAGGCGGTCCTCGCCCTCGACCCCGAGCTTGCGGTAGGCGGAGCCGGTCGCATAGATCACGGCGAGGGCCTCCTCGACCCTGCCCGACCCGAGCGTGACCTTCTTGACCTGGCCGTCGAGCTCGAGCTTCGTGACGTCGTCCAGCACGACCTCGGTGCCGAATCGCTCGGCCTGTGCCTGGAAGAGCCCCATGAGTTCCGGCCCCTGGACGCCTTCGGGGAAGCCCGGATAGTTCTCCACATCCGTCGTGTTCATGAGTTCGCCACCGGCTTCGACCGAGCTCGCGATGAGCAGCGGAGAGAGGTTGGCGCGTGCGGCGTAGATCGCCGCAGTGTAGCCCGCAGGCCCGGAGCCGATGATGATGAGCTGGCGCACGTTGGAGATCCCCTTCACGTCGTACTGGCTACAACACATCCTATTCGGCGGCTATTCCGCCTTCCGGCGACCGAGGCGGCGCGCGATCGATCTGGTGACCCCGACGAGCTCCGGGTTGCGGATGGCGGCCAGCAGCCCGCCGTAGACGATCGCCATGACGACCCCGACTATCGCGATCGCGACGATCGCCTGCACCCTGCCGGACTGCGCGAATCCGGATGCGTCGAGGCCGCCGAGCAGGAGCAGTACGCCGAATCCGATGCCCCCCGCGACGAGCGAGAGGCCGAGGTACTGGAGGTAGCGCACGAGGATGAGCCCCCCGCCGCCCCCGCCGAGCCTCCGACGAACGAGCAGGATCGCGATGACCGCCTGCGTGCTGCTGGAGACGGTGGTGGAGACCGCTATTCCCACGGCGATCCACTGGGTGGGCAGTGCGATGCACGCGATGGCCCCGACGACGAAGACGACGGACTGGACGCATTGCAGGATGAACGGGGTGCGCGTGTCGCCGAGCGCGTAGAACGCGCGCTGCATCACGAACAGCGCGCTGAACAGGACCAGGCCGGGCAGAAGCGCGAGGATGACGTTGCCCATGGCCACGACGTTGGGGTAGTCGCTCTCGAAGAACCGGGCGAACGGGTAGGCGACGACCGCCAGCGCCACCGAGGCGAACACGATGAGCAGCCCGATTCCACGCAGGGAGCCGGAGAGGTCGGTGCGCATGGCGGCGAGGTCGGAGCGGGCGGCATGCCCGCTCATCCGGGTGAAGTACGCCGTCGCGATCGAGACCGCGACGACCGAGTGGGGGAGCATGAAGATGAGCCAGGAGTTCTGCAGGGCCGAGATCGAGGCGGCATCCCCCGAGGCCATCGAGGCGACGCGGCTCTGCACGACCCCGGTGATCTGGGTGACGACGACCATCCCGAACAGCCAGCCGGCGGCTCGACCGGTCGCCCCGAGGCCGACACCGCGCCAGCGGAAGTCGGGCCGGTAGCTCAGGCCGGAGCGCCTCCAGAACAGGAACAGGACGACGGCCTGCGCGGCGACGCCGAGGGTCGCGGTGCCGGCGAGGAGCAGGATGCGCCCCGACGACCACACGTCGACGGCGCTGTTCTGCTGCGCCCCGCCGAAGAGCGCCATGAACACCACGAGCCCCGCGATCGCGACGATGTTGTTGACGACCGGCGCCCAGGCGAAGGGTCCGAAGACGTTGCGGGCGTTGAACACCTCGCTCATGAGGTTGTAGAGCGCGTAGAAGAAGATCTGCGGCAGGCACAGGTACGCGAACGCGGTCGCCAGCGCGAAGGCCTCAGGGCTGAAGCCACGACCGGTGCCGTCCGATGCGGCGACGGCGGACTGCGAGTAGAGGTCGATGAGCGCGGGGGCGAGGAGAGTCGCGATGAGCGTGACCACGGCGAAGATCACGACACCGAGCGTCACGATCCGGTTGATGTACTGACGGCCGCCATCCGCTCCGCTGCTCGCCCGCACGATCTGCGGAACGAGCACGGCGCTCAGCACCCCGCCGGCGACGAGCGCGTAGACGTTGTTGGGAAGCTGGTTGGCGATCGCGAAGGTGTCCGCACTCGCACTGCCGACCTGGCCGATGGCGGCAGCGAGCACGGCCACCTTGATGAAGCCCAGGATGCGCGAGACGATCGTGCCGGAGGCCAGCAGGGCGCTTGCCGACCCCAGCCGCGCGGTGCCGGCGGCGGTGCCGGGCAGCGGGTCGGCGTCGGTGCTCACGACTCGTCCTCTCCGGTCGCTTCGGGGGCGCCGTCAGGTTCGTGCGCCGCGCGCAGAACCTTGCGTCGTCGATGCACGGTACGCCAGATTCCTGCACCGAACAATCCGATGACGACGATCACGAGCACCACCGTGGCGGTGGTCTCCCAGCCCGCCTGCACGTTGAGGTCGACGACGGTCGGCGTGGAGATGCGCGTGCCGTTGGAGCTCGTGAGCGTGACCATCGTGCGCACCTCGCCGTTGGCGATCGACTGCACCGGGATCTGAACCCTCGCCTGCGAGTTCGCCTCGATCTTGAGCTCCACCCGGCTGTCGAGCACGTCCAGGATGGCCCGCTCCGGTTGCACCCTGACATACACGGTCACCGGGAAGGCGAGCTCGTTCCTCACCGCGATCGGCAGGTTGCCCTTCTCCAGCGGGAAGTTGACGGTGCTGCCGTCCGGGATGTGGACCGACTCGAGTGTGGCGCGACTCTCCTCCAGGTAGGCGGTGGTCGCGGCGGCCCATCCGGCCTGGTCGAAGGCCCAGGATTCGGCGAACAGGCCGAGCAGTGCGAGCCGGTGCGGACCGGTGACGAGGGTCGGGTCGTCGGCGACGGAGGAGAACGCGGTGACATCCCGTTCGGCGGCCAGGAGCGACCGCGCCGTCGACACACGGTCGTCGGGCTGTGCGGATGGTGCGAGCCTGGCGGCCTGCGCGGGGAGCACGAGGGCTTCGCCGAGGCTCGTGACGGAGACCCAGGGAAGCGATTCGAGGGTGCCCAGCACGTCGTCGATGCGCGGCCCGGCCGCCGAGCCGTCACGACCGAGGGTGGCGACGAGCGTCGTCCCCCGATCGGCGTATGCCGTGACGGCGAGCTGCGCGGAGATCGCGGCGAGGGCGGCGTTCGCCTCCACATCGGTCAGCGCGGTCGCTGCCGTGCGCACGAGCCGGGAGAGGGCGTCGTCGCTGACGGTCGCGGTGAGCTTCGTGTCGGATTTCGCTGCCGCATCGGTTTCGTCCGGGCTCAGCAGGGTGACATTCGGGCTCGATCCGATGGTGCCCTCGAGCTGGGTGGAGTTCAGCAGCAGACGGGAGTATCCGGCGTTCGCGAGTGCTGCGAGGTCGTCGGGGGCCACCGTGGAATCGGCGGGCCAGGCGAGTCCCTCGATCGTGTACGTCCAGTCGAGGAGGGTCTCCGGGGTGGGGACGGCCGGCGGCGGGGTCGGCACCGGCGTCACTCCAGGCTCGGGAGTCTCCTCCGGCGTCACCGGGAACAGGCTTTCGTCGATCGGGAATGCGAGCGGGGCGAGCGGCAGGGTCGCGCCGGCCTGGGCGGCGAGTGCGGGGTCGGCATCCGCGTAGCCGAGAGGGAACACGTCGTTCGACGCGCTCGCGAGGAGGGCGAGCCAGTCGAGCGCCGACTGCGATGCACTCGAACCGAGGATGCGGATCGAGGCGATGATCATCGGGTCGACGCCGATGGCGACCGGATGCGACAGAGCCGTCTGGAGCTGGACGTCGAGCAGGCCGCCGGGGGCGGTGAGCGTCTCGAGCGTTGCGGCATCGATGAGCCCGGTCCCCCCTGACGGGGCCACGAGCGGGGTCACCACGGCGACTGAGACCTCGGGGACGGTGCCGTCCGGCAGCCAGACGACCGCGCTGCGGGCGAAGTCCACCTCCACATCCCCGCTCGCGAGGCGCATCGCGAGCGGGTGCGCGGTCGTCGCGGTCCCGGAGAGCCGGAGCGCCTTGGCTGGAATCGTGATCGTGAAGGTGCGCACCTGGCCGCGTGCGAGCTCGCCGATCTCGGTGGTTCCGAGCGCGGTTCCGAGTGGCACGCCGGCACTGCCCGCGTCCGAGTCGAGCCAGTCGGAGAGTGCGTCACGACTGCCGAGGCCGATTTCGGGGAGATACACGGAAGCGACCCCGGCATCCATGTCCTGGCCCGTGCTGTTGGTGACGGTGCCGGTGACCTGGAGCGCCTGGCCGGCGCGGAGAACGCCGGAGAAGGCGGGCGCGGCGACGAGGCTGACGCTGCCGTCGTCGATGGGCGGTACGGCGGCGTTCCCGACGGAGGGCACGACCAGAACCCCGACGGCGAGGCCGAGCGCGAGCAGTACAGGGACGATTCTCATAGGTGGGAGCGGGCCCCGGGGTTTTCCTCGGCCGGCTTGAAGCGATTCTATTGGTCGGACGCTGGGTAGTCTTGAGCGCATGGACAGCGCCGCCTCGGCCATCGCGCAACTCGGGTCACTGGCGGCGTCGCCTCAGGTGAGCCGGCTCGCCACGGCGTTCGCGACGGCGGGGCGCGAACTCGCGCTCGTCGGGGGCTCCGTGCGCGACGCCTTCCTCGGTGTGCCCCTCAATGACCTCGACTTCACGACGGATGCCGACCCCGACGCGATCCTGGCGATCGTCGCGCCCATCGCCGACGCGCACTGGGATGTGGGGAGGGCGTTCGGCACGATCGGCGCGACGATCGGCGGAAAGACCGTGGAGATCACCACGTACCGCACCGACGCGTACGACGGGGAGACCCGCAAACCGGTCGTCGAGTTCGGCGACTCGCTCGAGGGGGACCTCGTGCGACGCGACTTCACCGTCAACGCCATGGCGCTGCGCCTCCCCCAGCTCGTGCTCGTGGACCCATCCGGTGGCATCGAGGACCTCATGGCTCGGCGGCTCACCACACCGAGCGCCCCGGAGGTCTCCTTCGGAGACGATCCGCTCAGGATGATGCGGGCGGCCAGGTTCACCTCCCAGCTCGGGTTCACGGTCACCGGCGAGGTCGCCGGCGCCATGACCGACCTCGCCGATCGGATCTCCATCGTCTCCGCCGAACGCGTGCGGGACGAGCTCAGCCGCCTGCTGCGAACGCCGTCGCCCCGGGCCGGTCTCGAACTGCTCGTCGGGACGGGGCTCGCCGCGCTCGTCCTGCCCGAACTCCCCGCGCTGCAGCTCCAGGTCGACGAGCACCATCATCACAAGGACGTCTACGAGCACAGCCTCACCGTGCTCGACCAGGCGATCGACCTCGAGCGGGAACGGCATCCGGATGACGCCCCCGACCTCGTCCTGCGCCTGGCAGCCCTGCTGCACGACGCGGGCAAACCGGCGACGAAGCGCATCGAGCCGGGCGGAGTCGTGACCTTCCACCACCACGACGTCGTCGGCGCGAAGCTCGCGGCGAAGCGGATGCGCGAACTGCGCTTCGACAAGGACACCATCGGCAGTGTCGCGCGCCTCATCGAGCTGCACCTGCGATTCTTCGGCTACACCGAAGGCGCCTGGACCGACTCCGCCGTGCGGCGCTACGTGCGCGACGCCGGTCCGCTGCTCGAACGGCTGCACATCCTGACGAGGGCGGATGTCACGACGCGCAACCGCAGGAAGGCCGATCGGCTGGCCTTCGCCTACGACGACCTCGAGGACCGCATCGCGACGCTCGGCGAGGAGGAGGAGCTCGCCGCCATCCGACCCGACCTCGACGGCGAGCAGATCATGGCCGCTCTGGGGCTGAAGCCCGGACGCGAGGTCGGCGAGGCCTACCGGTTCCTGCTCGAGCTGCGGCTCTCCGAGGGGCCGCTCGGCGAGGAGGAGGCAACCCGTCGCCTGCTCGCCTGGCACGCCGCCCGCTGAGGGGCCGGCTCAGGCTGGATCGCTGATGAACGCCTCGAGGAGTGCCCGTGCCTCCTCGTCGGGGTACTGCACGGGCGGCGACTTCATGAGGTAGGCGGATGCCGCCACGAGCGGACCGCCGATGCCCGCGTCGAGCGCGACCTTCGCCACCCGGATCGCGTCGATCACGACGCCGGCGGAGTTCGGGGAGTCCCACACCTCGAGCTTGTATTCGAGGCTCGTCGGAGCGTTGCCGAAGCCGTGGCCCTCCAGTCGCACGAACGCGAGCTTGCGATCGACGAGCCAGGGGACGTGGTCGCTCGGGCCGACATGCACGTTCTTCGGGTCGAGCCTGGCGCTGATGTTGCTCGTCACCGCCTGGGTCTTCGAGATCTTCTTCGACTCGAGGCGGCTTCGCTCGAGCATGTTCTTGAAGTCCATGTTGCCGCCGACGTTCAACTGGTAGGTGCGATCGAGTACGAGACCGCGCTGCTCGAACAGCCGCGCGAGCACGCGGTGGGTGATGGTCGCGCCGAGCTGGCTCTTGACGTCGTCCCCGACGAGGGGAACACCGGCGTCGGTGAACTTCTGCGCCCACTCCGGGTCGCTCGCGACGAACACCGGGAGCGCGTTGACGAAGGCGACCTCGGCGTCCAGTGCCGCCTGCGCGTAGAACTTGACCGCGGCATCCGAGCCCACCGGCAGGTAGCAGACGAAGACCTCCGCACCGGAGTCCCGCAGGGCCTGCGCGACATCCACGACCGGAGCCACCGACTCCTCGACCAGCTCCCGGTAGTACTCGCCGAGCCCGTCGAGGGTGGGGCCGCGCTGCACGAGCACGCCGGTCGGGGCGACCTCGGCGAACCGGAGCGTGTCGTTCTGGCTCGCCCAGATGGCGTCGGCGAGATCGGTTCCGACCTTGAGCGCATCGACGTCGAAGGCCGCAACGAACTCGAGGTCGCCGACCGCGTGGCCGCCCAGCCGGTTGTGCATGAGACCGGGAATCACCTCCGACTCCGCGGCGTCACGGTAGAACGTGACGCCCTGGACGAGCGCGTTGGCGCAGTTTCCGATACCGGCGATGGCAACCCGAATGGGCATTGCTTCAGAGCTCCTTGAAACGAGAGGGGGACACTGACTACACTAGGCAGGTTGCCCTCGGTCTGTTGACCGGGTGGCACGATGCCACAACCCTCCTGTTGCAGATCGTCTGCAACCGTTCTAGTCCGAAGGAGGTGGGTTAGTTATGCATCAGTACGAACTCATGGTGATCCTCGATCCCGAGATCGATGAGCGCACCGTCGCTCCGAGCCTCGACAAGTTCCTGGGCGTCATCCGCGCGGATGGCGGCACGATCGACAAGGTCGACATCTGGGGCAAGCGTCGTCTGGCCTACGAGATCAACAAGAAGACCGAGGGCATCTACGCGGTCGTCGACATGACGGCGACCCCCGCTGCCACGATCGAGCTCGACCGCCAGCTGAAGCTCAGCGAAGCCGTCATGCGCACCAAGGTGCTGCGTGCGGAGGAGGCGATCGCCCAGGTCGCCGAGGCCGAGAAGCTCGCCGCCGAGAAGGCCGCCCGCAAGGCTGCCGCCGCACCCAGGACCGCTGCCAAGGCACCGGCTGCAGCTGCAGCGCCGGCCGCGGCTCCGGCCAAGACCACGGCGAAGGCCGCCGCCGAGACCACCCCGGATGCCGAGGCATCCGACAAGGACGCGGAGTAGGCCATGGCGGGCGAAACGATCATCACTGTCGTCGGCAACCTCACCGCCGACCCCGAGCTGCGGTACACGCAGAACGGTCTCGCCGTGGCGAACTTCACGATCGCCTCGACGCCGCGCAACTTCGACCGTGCCACGAACGACTGGAAGGACGGGGAAGCCCTCTTCCTTCGCGCCTCCGTGTGGCGCGAGTTCGCCGAGCACGTCGCCGGCTCGCTCAGCAAGGGCTCGCGGGTCATCGCGACCGGGCGCCTGAAGCAGCGCAGCTACGAGACGAAGGAGGGCGAGAAGCGCACGAGCTACGAGATCGAGGTCGACGAGATCGGCCCGAGCCTCCGCTACGCGACCGCGCAGGTCACCCGCACCACCAGTGGTGGCGGATCCTCCCGCGGCGGCCAGGGCGGCGACGAGCCGTGGGCATCGTCCGCTCCGGCATCCGACGCCTCCTCCGGTGACGTGTGGAACACGCCCGGCAACTTCAACGACGAGACGCCTTTCTAGGCCTCTCCCCAACTTTTCACTGAAAGCAGGAAATCATGGCCGGAAAGTCCAGCGGCGATCGCCGCAAGCCGCTCCGCGGCGCGAAGGGCGGCAAGAACGCCGCCCCCGCCAAGGCGATCAGGGTCGGCGTCATCGACTACAAGGATGTCGCAACCCTTCGCAAGTTCATCTCCGAGCGTGGAAAGATCCGCGCTCGCCGCATCACCGGTGTCTCCGTGCAGGAGCAGCGTCTCATCGCCCGTGCCGTCAAGAACGCGCGCGAGATGGCTCTGCTTCCGTACGCGGGCTCGGGCCGTTAGGAGACACGAGACATGTCAAAACTGATTCTCACGCATGAGGTCACCGGTCTCGGTGCCCCCGGTGACGTCGTCGACGTCAAGAACGGCTTCGCCCGCAACTACCTCATCCCGCAGGGCTGGGCCGTGGTCTGGACGCGCGGAGGCGAAAAGCAGATCGAGCAGATCAAGGCCGCCCGCTCCGCGCGCGAGCACGCGACCATCGAGGAGGCCCAGGACCTCAAGGCGAGGCTCCAGGCGACGCCGGTGACCCTCACGGTCAAGGCCGGAGAGGGCGGTCGGCTGTTCGGCTCCGTCAAGACCTCGGATGTCGCGGATGCCGTCTCGGCCGCCGGGCTCGGGACCATCGACAAGCGCAAGATCGAGCTCAGTGCTCCGATCAAGGCCACGGGTGAGCACGAGGCGACCGTTCGCCTCCGTGACGACCTGGTGGCGACGATCACCGTTCGGGTGGTCGCCGCGAAGTAGGCGTTTCACGGGAGCGGCAGGGGCGGGCGACGGCTCGTCACTGCCGCTTCTTCTGTGTGGGAGACCCGGTTCCGGTTGCGGAAAGTCTCACAGTCCTGTACACAGTCGGTCCGGTGATGGCCAACCCTCAACCACAACTATAAACATGTTTCTACACACAGCCAGGTTTCAGAGGAAATGCTGGTCAGGGTAGATATCCACTACGAAAATCGCCATTTGTCCACAGGACAGTCCACAGCTTGCCCACACTGAGCCCGGCGTTTCGCGCATTCGATTCACAGGCTTGTCCACAGGCCTGCTTGAGGGCGGGGGCCGGTTGTTCCTAGGGTGTAGCCACATCAACCCGAACAGGGACATCCGACGCTCCAGCGTGTGCCGGATGTCGTTGGTGCTGTGTAGGAATGGGTGCAGAGCCACCGCCGCGTCGGCGTGGGCGGACTGCGAATCGGCGCGCCTGGCGCAGTCTGGAACAGAGCTGCGCCCACGGTGGCGGCAGGGAAAGCGAGAGGGCACCGGATGTCGATAGCTCACCTCGGCCTCGCCGGTGGCCAGTCGTCCGACCAACGGCCGGACCAGGGGTACGGCCAGCGGCAGTCGTCGGAGTACCGCTCCACCGACCGAACCCCTCCGCATGATCTCCTCGCGGAGCAGAGCGCGGTCGGCGGCATGCTGCTCAGCAAGGATGCCGTGGCCGACGTCATCGAGACGGTGCGCGCCATCGACTTCTACATCCCGAAGCACGAGCTCATCTTCGACGCGATTCTCACGCTCTATTCGCATGGGGAGCCCACCGACGTCATCGCCGTGACCGACGAGCTCACCAAGACCGGCGAGCTCGGTCGCGCGGGCGGCGCCGAGTATCTCCATACCCTCACGAGCCTCGTGCCGACCGCGGCGAACGCCGGGTTCTATGCGAACATCGTCGCCGAGAAGGCCGTGCTCAGGCGACTCGTCGAGGCGGGGACCCGCATCGTGCAGATGGGCTACGCGAGCGAGGGGGAGGTCGTCGACCTCGTCAACAACGCGCAGGCCGAGATCTACGGTGTGACCGGCGGCGTCGACTCGGAGGACTTCGTCCCGCTCACAACCGCGGTCGAGACCGCGATCGACGAGATCGAGGCGGCCAAGGGTCGCGATGGCCTCATGACCGGCATCCCCACCGGGTTCGCGGAGCTCGACGAGCTCACCAACGGGCTGCATCCGGGGCAGCTCATCATCGTCGCGGCGAGGCCGGCGCTCGGGAAGTCGACGCTCGCCCTCGATTTCGCGCGGGCGGCATCCATCGCCAACGACCTGCCGTCGATCGTGTTCTCCCTCGAAATGGGTCGCAGCGAGATCGCGATGCGGCTGCTCTCCGCGGAGGCCTCGGTGCCCTTGCAGAACATGCGCAAGGGCACAGTCGACAGCCGGGACTGGACGACGATCGCCCATACCCGCGGCCGCATCAACGACGCGCCGCTCTACATCGACGACAGCCCGAACATGACGCTCGTCGAGATCCGGGCGAAGTGCCGCAGGCTCAAGCAGCGGGTCGGGCTCAAGATGGTCGTCATCGACTACCTGCAGCTCATGACCTCCGGCAAGCGGGTCGAGTCGCGGCAGCAGGAGGTGAGCGAGTTCTCCCGGGCGCTCAAGCTGCTCGCCAAGGAGCTCCAGGTTCCGGTCGTCGCGCTCTCCCAGCTCAACCGCGGCCCGGAGCAGCGCTCCGACAAGATGCCCGCCCTCTCCGACCTGCGCGAGTCGGGCTCCCTCGAACAGGATGCGGATGTCGTCATCCTCCTGCACCGGGAGAGCGCGTACGAGAAGGACAACCCTCGCGCCGGCGAGGCGGACTTCATCGTCGCCAAGCACCGGAACGGTCCGACCCGCACGATCACCGTCGCCTTCCAGGGTCACTTCTCGCGCTTCCAGGACATGGCCGCGATCTAGCGCTTCCGCTTGACGAATTAGACCACCGGTCTAGACTGGTGGTCTAATCGCGCTCGGAGAGGAGCACACGATGAGGGTGCTGATTTCGGGAGCGGGCATCGCCGGACCGACGCTCGCCTACTGGCTGCTCAGGTCCGGGCACGAGGTCACCATCGTCGAACATGCGCCCGAACTCCGCAAAGGCGGCTATCTCGTGGACTTCTGGGGCGCCGGCTTCGACGTGGCCGAGCAGATGGGCATCGTGCCGGAACTGCGTCGCCGCGGCTACGTCTTCACTGACGCCAGGGCGATCGATCGCACCGGACGCCGGTTGGCATCCGTGAAGCCCGCGAAGATCATGAAGTCGGGCGAGCACTACCTCAGCATCGCGCGCTCCGACCTCTCAGCCGTGATCTACGACTCGCTCGAGGGCGGCGCCGAACTGATCCTCGGGGACTCGGTGATGGCGCTCGAGGATGAGGGGGCATCGGTTCGCGTCGCCTTCGAGAGCGGCTCGACCCGCGAGTTCGATCTCGTCGTGGGCGCGGACGGTCTTCACTCGAGAGTGCGCAGGCTCGCGTTCGGTCCCGACGACCGGTTCGAGAGGTACCTCGGCATCGTCTTCGCCGCATTCGAAGCCACCGGATATCGACCGCGTGACGAGCTCGTGGCGATGATGTACGCGGACATCGGATTCCAGACCCTTCGCCTGTCGCTCGACGACGACAACACCCTGTTCCTCATCTCCGCGTTGCACGATGGCGCGATGCCTGAGGATCGTCGGGCACAGGAAGAACTGCTGCGCACGGCGCTGAGCAACGCAGGCTGGGAGGTGCCCGCCATCCTCGAGCTCATGCCGAAGGCGAGGGAGTTCTTCTTCGACTCGGTGAGCCAGATCCGGATGCCGTCCTGGTCGACCGGGCGCGTGGCCCTCGTCGGCGACGCCGGTGCCGCTCCCTCCTTCCTGGCCGGTCAGGGCTCCGCTCTCGCGATGATCGGCGCGTACACGCTGGCCGCGGAGCTCGCGCGGACCGACGACCACGGCGAGGCTTTCGCCCGCTACGAAGAGCGGCTCCTCCCGTTCATCCGGTCGAAGCAGGATGCGGCGGAAGGCCTCGGGCTGGCGTTCGCGCCGAAGAATCGCTGGCAGCTCTTCGTGCGGAACACCGCGATGCGGATGATGGGGCTGCCCGGTGCGGGCGACCTCATCATGGGACGCAGCTTCCGCGATGCCATCGAGTTGCCGAGGTTCGTGGAGAGCCCGTCGGTACGCTGATCGCATGGTGCGCCCCCGTTTCGCGAAACTGCCGTCGGCACAGCAGCAGGCGATTCTGCGGAGTGCACTGGACGAGTTCGCCGCACATGGATTCCGCGACGCATCGCTCAATCGCGTCATCGAGGCGGCCGGAATCTCGAAGGGCTCGATGTACTACTACTTCGACGGCAAGGAGGATCTCTACACCTACGTCACGCGCACCGAGTTCGAGGGGCTCTTCGCCAGTGTCGGCCCGCTGCCCGAGCTGGAGCACGGCGGCGCCGACGGCTTCTGGGCGGCCCTCGAGGACTATTACCTGCGGCTCATGACCGCCCTCGCAGCCTCCCCCCAGCTCGCGGCCCTCCTTCGCGGTTGGGTCGCGGTTTCGAAGAACCCGGCCTTCCAGCAGGCGATGGGCGAGGTCGAACAGGCCACACTGCCCTGGATCGAGCAGGCGCTCTCGACGGGACAGCGCGTGGGGGCGGTGCGTGCTGACCTGCCGCCGACCCTCCTGATCGCCGTGATTCTCGGCATGGGCGAGGCGATGGACATGTGGCTCGTCGCGCAGCAACCCGACGCGGATGCCCTGCCCGAGTTGATCGGCGCCCTGGTCAGCATGATCCGGGGTGCGGTCGGCGCGTAAGCTGGAGTCATTCGTCCGACGGAGGGAATGAGGTCACGTGTCCGCAGGGACAACGCGGGCACCGTACTGGCCGGTGCCGCTCGCCCGGGCGATCCCCGCTATCGTCGTCGGACTCGTCATCACCTTCTCCGCCGACCACACCGCGCTCTTCGGGCTCGTCGCCTTCGGTGCGTTCGCGATCATCACTGGGGCCGTCATCGCCTGGGGCTCCTTCCGCCTCGACGACCGGATGCTGCGGGGCGTTTCGCTCACGCAGGCTGCGGTCTCGGCCCTGGCCGGCATCGTCGCGCTCGTCTTCTGCACGTCCGGGCCGGGCGCGCTCTTCCTCGTGGTCATCGCCTTCGCGGCCGTGACCGGATTTCTCGAGCTGTACCTCGGTCTCCGCGGGCGGGGGCGGCATCCGGCCTCGCGTGAGTGGCTGACCCTCGGCGTCATGACGGCGCTCCTCGCGATCGCCGTACTCATCGTGCCCGCCGACTACGCGCTGCCGTGGTCGGCCGAGGACAAGGGCGTCGTCGTGAGCGGCCTGCTCACCTCCCAGATCATCGTCGTCGGGATCATCGGCGCCTATGCGATCCTCGTCGGCGTCTTCCTCGTGATCGGCGGGCTGTCCGCCCGGTGGGCGGCACAGGAGAAGCCGGCGACGGCCCAACCAGCAACGGAGCGTGACTGATGGAAACGCCAAGTCTTCGCGATCGGCTCCGGCCGCTCGAACTGCTCGGCCTCTCGGCCGTGATCGGCCTGTTCACCGGGCTCGTGCTCCTGCTGACGACACGCGAGGTGTGGCTCGCCGCGATCGGATTCGGCGTCGCCTTCATCCTCTCGGTCGTGACGATCGCATTGCTCGCCCTCTCGGCGACCCCGAACGCAGACGAACGGACCGACCTCGACGAGCAGGATCGCGCGGGTCACTGAACCGGGCCGCCGGCTGCGTCCCGCTCAGTCCGCGTGGTCGACGAGAGCGCTCGCGAGACCGACATAGTCGGCGGGGGTGAGAGCGAGCAGTCGGGTCTTCGCCTCGGCCCCGACATCCAGGCCTTGGATGAAGGCCGCGAGCTCTTCCCGCCCGACCCGCTTGCCGCGGGTGAGTTCCTTGAGCAGCGCGTAGGGGTCGGCGATGGTGCTGCGCCCGGCCGTGATCTCGGCACGGATGACCGTCTGGATCGCCTCGCCGAGCACCTCCCAGTTCGCCTCGAGGTCCTCGGCGAGCCGCTGCAGGTTGACCGCGATCTCGCCGAGCCCGCGCAGGATGTTGTCGAGCGCGAGCACGGAGTGCCCGAGACCCACCCCGATGTTGCGCTGCGCGCTCGAGTCGGTGAGGTCGCGCTGCAGTCGCGAGGTGACGAGGGTCGAGGCGAGCGAGTCGAGGATCGCGCTGGAGAGCTCGAGGTTCGCCTCCGCGTTCTCGAACCGGATGGGGTTCACCTTGTGCGGCATGGTCGACGACCCCGTCGCGCCGGCCTGCGGGATCTGCGTGAAGTAGCCCATCGAGATGTACGACCAGACGTCGGTGCAGAGGTTGTGCAGCACGCGGTTCGCGTGGCTCACCCTCGCGTAGAGCTCCGCCTGCCAGTCGTGCGACTCGATCTGCGTCGTGAGCGGGTTCCACACGAGGCCGAGCGACTCGACGAATGACCTGGAGAGCGCCGGCCAGTCCTGCCCGGGGTCGGCGGCGAGGTGCGCCGCGAACGTTCCCGTCGCCCCGCTGAACTTGCCGAGCGGTTCGGTGGCCTCGACCTGCCCGGCGATCCGGTCCAGGCGTCGCACGAAGACCGCGAACTCCTTGCCGACGGTCGTCGGGGTGGCCGGCTGGCCGTGCGTGTGGGCGAGCATGGCATCCGCCCGGTGGGCCCGCGCGCGCTCGCGCAGCGCCCCGATGACGGCGCGCAGTTTCGGCAGCCAGACCTCACCGATAGCGGCGTCGATCGTGAGCGCGTAGGCGAGATTGTTGATGTCCTCGCTCGTCGCCGCGAAGTGCACGAGTTCAGAGACCCCGGCGATGCCGAGAGCCTCGAGCCGAGCGCGCAGGAAGTATTCGACGGCCTTGACGTCGTGCCGGGTCGTGGCCTCGAGCTCGGCGAGCTCCCGGATGTCGTCCTCGCCGAAACCGGAGACGATGCCCCGCAGCGCCTCCTTCTGGCCATTGCCGAGCGGCGTCGAGCCGAACATCCGGTGATCGGTGAGGAAGATCAGCCACTCGACCTCCACCCGCACGCGCGCCCGGTTGAGCCCGGCCTCGGAGAGGTGCTCGCCTAGTGGGGCGACGGCCTCGCGGTAGCGCCCGTCGAGGGGGCTGAGCGGCTGGATGGGCAACTGGCTCATGAGACTCTCCGTCTGATTCCCGGCTCGACCTGGTGGAAGAGGGCGCTGCAGGCGTGCTCGATCATGCCGAGCACGGTGTCGAACATGGCCGCATCCGAATAATACGGGTCGGGCACCTCGAGCTGTGGGGCCTGGTCGTGGTCGAACCCGAGCAGCAACTGCACCTTGCCGCGATCCTGCTCGGTGGTCGCCCACGACTTGAGGATGCGCTCCTGGCTGCGGTCGAAGACGACGACGAGGTCGAGGTGGTCGAACCACCCCGGGTCGAACTGCTTGGCGCGGTGCCCTGCGCCGTTGTAGCCGTGCGAGGCGAGAGCGGCGATCGTGCGTTCGTCGGAGTTCTCGCCGACGTGCCAGTCGCCGGTGCCGGCCGAGATGACGGTGACGGAGCCGGCGAAACCGGCACGGCGCACGAGTTCGCGGAACACGACTTCGGCCATCGGGGAACGGCAGATGTTGCCGGTGCACACGAAGCAGATCCTGAACAACGCCGACTCGTCGAGGGTGCGGTCGAAGCTCATGCCTCCATTCTCCCGCAGTTTCGGCGCTCGCCCCAGCCCCAGTCCCCGCTCGGGCGCTCCACTCCTCCAGAGCCCGTTATGAGGCTCGTTCTCCACCGATCCGTCCCGTGAAACGCAGGCCCGATGCGGTGCAGGGCCAGCATGGGGGTCGAATGCGAGCCTGGCTACAAGCCGCGAGACGAGGAGGATGTGCGGTGTTGATCGCCGAACCGTCGACGGCGGAGTGCCTTCGCCTGCTCCTCGACGAACAGGCCTGGCGGCTCCGCAGCCTCGCCGCGATCGTCGCCGACGCGGCACGGCACCGGATGCCGGAGCTCCCTCCTGCCGACTGGGATGGTCCCGCCCGTGCCGCTTACGACGAACTAGTGGAGCGCGTTCGCATCGGGATCGAGGAGGCGCGGTCGTGCCTGGCCGAGGCGTCGGCGCACAGCACCCGGGCGTCGGCGACCCTGGAGAGCCGTGGCTGACGAGCTCGTGGTGAGCGGGCCGAACGCGGTCTCGGTCACGACCTCGGCCCTTCTGGAGCAGTCGGCGAGGTTCTGGCTCCTCTCCGCCGAGCTCGATGACTACCGCGGGCGGCTAGCCTCTCTCAACCGGGTCATCGGCGACGGGATACTCGGAGCGGTCGACGCCCCGCGCAGCGCCGTGCTCGCCGAGGCGGCGATCGACACGGCGCTCGGAGCGCTGTTACGGGCGCGCGACGACTGCCGCCGGCTCGGATTCGGCCTCCGCAACGCGGCCGGCGGCTACGAGTTCGCGGATCGATTCGCCGCCCGGATGGGCCAGGAGCTCGCGGCGGGACTCGGATATCTGGCCGGCGTCGCGGTGCCCCACCTTCTCGCGATGGCGATGCCCGGGCTCCTCGTGATGGGCGGAATCGGCGCGGCGGTGTTCGCGAGCCTCTCACCGGAAGGCCGATCGCGTCTCGGCTCAACCCTGGGGGGCTGGCTCCGCAACAACAATGCCGCACTCAACGACCCCGGATTCGTGGAGGCGGTGCGGTACTCGGTCATGGCCGCCGATGACGCCGGCGCCGGGCTCGGCCGCGTGGCCCCCATCGTCGGCCGGGTTGTCGGCGACGAGGGACTCGGTCTCGTCGGAGTCGACACCTCGGCTGCTGTCGTGGCGGGAGCGGCGGGTGCGCTCGGTCTCGCCAGGGAGAGCCCGGTGACCGTGGCTCCGAGGTCGAGCGTGACCGGCGTGCCGGAGGCCGGCGGCGTTCGCGACCGGGCGGAGCGGATTCCGGATGAGCCGGACCAGATCCGCATCGACCGCATCTCAGCGCGGGGCGGGCCCGACCGCTTCGAGGTGTACATCGCGGGTACCGCTGAGCTCTCCGTCTCCGGCGACGACGAGCCGTGGGACATGACGAGCAACCTCGTGGCCATGGGCGGCGGCAGCGCAGGTTCGTACCGGGCCGTCGAGGAGGCGATGAGGCTCGCCGGGATCGACTCCGCCTCGCCGGTGACCCTGACCGGGTATTCGCAGGGTGGGCTCATCGCGGCGCAGCTCGCGGCATCCGGCGACTACGCGGTGAACGGACTGGTCACACTCGGCGCACCGGCGGGACAGGTCGCGGTCCCGCACGACATCCCGTACCTCGCCCTCGAGCACAGCAACGACCTCGTGCCGGCACTCGGCGGCACCTTCGCCTCCTCGGAACCGGTCGTCGTGCGTCGGCAGCTCTTCGACGGGCCGCCACCGCCGGGTGACTTCGTGCTGCCCGCGCACCGCCTGTCGAACTATCTCGAGACCGCCACACTCATCGACCGGTCGAGCGATCCCAGGATCGAGGCGACGCTGCGCCGGCTCCAGCACCCCGCGCACGGAACGGTCACCTCGACGGTGTATCTGGCGCATCGTGTCACCGCCCCCGACATCGCTCCCTGATGAGGGCCTTCGGCGTTCCTCAAAGATGGGTGGTTCAGGGGCGGGCTGTTCGGGGACGGCGGCTGAGGGGCGGTGGCGTTAGCGAGTCTTGACGAAGGGCCTCAGGACGATCCCGATGAGCCAGCTGAGCAGCGCGAGCACGAGGGCGCCCAGCACCCCTGCCCACAGGAAGCTGTCGACGTGGAGGCCGAAGCCGAGAAGCCCGGAGATCCAGCTCACGAGCAGCAGGAGCAGCGCGTTCACGACGAGGGCGATGAGCCCGAGCGTCAGGATGTAGATCGGGAAGGCGACGATCCGGATGAAGTTGCCGATGACCCCGTTGACGACGCCGAAGATGAGGGCGACGAGCAGGTAGGTCAACACCACCGCGAGCGTGTCGCCCGGGGGGAACGCGGTGACGGTGACCCCGGGGACGATGAGGGTTGTCAGCCAGAGGGCGATGGCGTTGATGACGAGGCGGACGAGCAAACGTGACATTCCACAACTATGCACTGCACCTTCTGTGCCGCGCAACGAAGGGACTCGGCAATAGGCTGGAGACCGTGACAGATTCGCCCGGAACCCCCGCCGTCCGCCTCCGCCCGGAGATCCTCGCCACCGCACCGTATCGGCAGGGCAAGCCGGCGCCGGCCGAGGCCTACAAGCTGTCGTCGAACGAGAACCCGTTCCCGCCGATCCCCGCCGTCGTCGAGGCGATTGCCGCCATGTCGGTCAACCGTTATCCGGATGCTGCAGCCACGCTGCTCAGCGAACGCCTCGCCGAGCGCTTCGGCGTCTCCCGTGGTGAAGTCCACGTCGGTTCGGGGTCGGTGTCGATCCTCGCCCAGTTCATCCAGGCCGCTGCCGGCCCGGGCGACGAGGTGCTCTACTCGTGGCGCTCGTTCGAGGCCTACCCGGGGCTCGTCACCGTCGCCGGCGCCACGAGCATCCGCATCCCGAACCTCCCCGACCACCGCCACGACCTTGCCGCGATGGCGGCTGCCGTGACCGATCGCACCAGGGTCGCTATCGTCTGCACCCCGAACAACCCGACCGGTTCGATCGTGACGGCGGAGGAGTTCGCCGCGTTCATGGCGGCCGTGCCGGGCGACCTGCTCGTTCTGCTCGACGAGGCCTACGTCGAGTTCGTGACCGACCCCGCCGCCGTCAACGGCCGTGATGTGCTGGGCCGGTACCCGAACCTCGTCGTGCTGCGCACCTTCTCGAAGGCCTACGGGCTGGCCGGGCT
Organism: Leifsonella bigeumensis; assembly: GCF_039537265.1. Taxonomy (NCBI): domain Bacteria; kingdom Bacillati; phylum Actinomycetota; class Actinomycetes; order Micrococcales; family Microbacteriaceae; genus Leifsonella; species Leifsonella bigeumensis. The sequence continues at coordinate 294,803 of NZ_BAABAE010000001.1, forward strand.
GCGCGTCGGCTACGCGATCGGGCCGGAGCGCATCCTCGACGCCGCCCGAGCGACCGCGATTCCGCTCTCGGTGACCGAACCGGCCCAGCGTGCTGCGCTCGCCGCGCTCGATCACGAGGAGGAACTCCTGGAGCGCGTGGCTGTGCTCGCGGCCCGGCGCGACGACGTCTTCGAGGCGGTCCGCGCGCAGGGCTGGCCGGTACCCAGGTCGCAGGCGAACTTCCTCTGGTTCGCAACCGGCGCCGACACCGAGGCGGCGAACGACATCTTCCTCGCGCACGGCATCGTCGGGCGCGTGCTGCTGCCGGAGGGCATCCGGATCTCCATCGGAGAAGCCGAATCTGTGGAGAAACTCCTAGCCGCCAGCGCGGAGGTTGTGGAGAAGCTACCAGGTGTGCTCACCGGGCCGACGTTAGATTAGAACCTTGGCACCCGCCCCGACCGGGCGGTGCCGCATCCGCCGGGCGCGAGTGTCGCCCGATCGACCAGAGCGAGGTTGCACGTGGCAGAACCCGCATCGGCTCTCCAGTTGCTCACGCCCGAGGGGGCGCTCAACACGGAGGATGCCTCTGCCGCGGAATACCTGCCTCTCGTCGAGGAGCTCGGCGACGACCTGCTGAAGGCCTTCTACCGGGACATGGTCATCATCCGCAGGTTCGACGTCGAGGCGGCCAACCTGCAGCGCCAGGGCGAGATGGGCCTCTGGGTGCCGAGCATGGGCCAGGAGGCCGCGCAGGTTGGCTCCGGCCATGCGGCCAGGCCGCAGGACCACATCTTCCCGGCCTACCGCGAGCACTCGATCGGGATGATCCGGGGGCTCGACGTGCTCGACATCATCCGGATGCTGCGCGGCGTCACGCACGGCGGCTGGAACCCGGTCGAGACCGGCAACTTCCATCTCTACACCCTCGTGATCGGGTCGCAGACGCTCCACGCGACCGGCTACGCGCAGGGCATCGTCCTCGACGGGCTGAGCGGCACGGGCGATCCCGATGTCGACCAGGCCGTCATCGTGTACTTCGGCGACGGCGCGACCTCGCAGGGCGACGTGAGCGAGGCGCTGACCTTCGCGGCGAGCTGGCAGACGCCGCAGGTGTTCTTCCTGGAGAACAACCACTGGGCCATCTCCGTGCCGGTGACCACGCAGTCGCGTACCCCGCTCTATCTCCGCGGCGGGGGCTTCGGCGTTCCGAGCATCCAGGTCGACGGCAACGACGTGCTCGCGAGCTACCTCGTCAGCCGGCGGATGCTCGACGAAGCCCGATCCGGGAAGGGGCCGCAGCTCATCGAGGCGCTCACCTACCGTATCGGCGCGCACACCTCCTCGGACGACCCGACCAAGTACCGCGCCGCCGAGGAGTTGGAGGACTGGGGGGCGCGGGACCCGATCACCCGGTATGAGACCTGGCTGCGGAGCCGCGGAGAGGGCGAGGCCTTCTTCTCGGATGTCGCCGCCGAAGCGGAGGACTTCGCCGCCGACATCCGTCGCAGGACCCTCGCACTCGCGCCGCCGCCGGCGGAGTCGATGTTCGCGCACGTCTATGCGGAGCAGCATCCGGAGATGGATGCCCAGCGGGCCTGGCTTGCCGATTACGAGGCGTCGCTGGAGGCCGGGGCATGAGCGATCCGAAGGAGCTGCCGCTCGCCAAGGCGCTCAATGCCGGCCTGCGCCAGGCGATGCTCGACGACGAGAAGGTCCTGCTCATGGGCGAGGACATCGGCCCGCTCGGCGGAGTCTTCCGCGTCACCGAGGGCCTGCAGGCCGAGTTCGGCGCGCGACGGGTCATGGACACGCCGCTCGCGGAGTCGGGCATCGTCGGCACGGCGATCGGGCTCGCCATGCGCGGCTATCGTCCGGTGTGCGAGATCCAGTTCGACGGCTTCATCTACCCGGCCTTCGACCAGATCACCTCCCAGCTGGCCAAGCTCACGAACCGGCACGAGGGCGCTCTCGCGCTGCCCATCGTCATCCGGGTGCCCTACGGCGGGCACATCGGCGCGATCGAGCATCACCAGGAGAGCCCCGAGGCGTACTTCGCCCACACGCCCGGCCTGCGCGTCGTGAGTCCGAGCACCCCGCACGACGCCTACTGGATGATCCAGGAGGCCATCGGGTCGAACGACCCGGTCATGTTCTTCGAGCCGAAGAGCCGGTACTGGCACAAGGGGCCGGTCGACCTCGCCGCGAGCGGAACGCCCCTGCACGCGAGCCGTATCGTGCGCCGCGGAACCGATGTCACGCTCGTCGGCTACGGCGCGATGGTGAGCATGCTCCTGCGGGCGGCCGAGATCGCCGAGGAGGAGGGCACGAGCGCAGAGGTCGTCGACGTGCGCTCGCTCTCCCCCGTCGACTACGGCCCGATCCTCGACTCGGTCGGCCGGACGGGCCGCGTCGTCATCGCCGCCGAGGCGCCGGGTTTCGCGAGCGTCGCCTCCGAGATCGCCGCGACCGTGGCCGAGCGGGCCTTCTACTCGCTCGAGGCGCCCGTGCTGCGGGTGACCGGCTTCGACGTGCCGTTCCCGCCCGCCAAACTCGAGTCTGTCTTCCTCCCGGATGCCGACCGGGTCCTTGAGGCCGTCGACCGCGCCATGGCCTACTGAACCCGGCCCGCTGGACCAACCGAACGGCCACTGAACAGGAGAGTGCACGTGAGCACATCGCAGTTCCCGCTCCCGGATGTCGGTGAGGGCCTCACCGAGGCCGAGATCGTCTCGTGGCGCGTCGCGCCCGGCGAGGCGATCGAGGTCAACCAGGTGATCGTCGAGATCGAGACCGCGAAGTCTCTCGTCGAGCTTCCGTCGCCGTTCACCGGCGTCGTGGATGCACTGCTCGTCGAGGTGGGGCAGACGGTCGCCGTCGGCACCCCGATCATTTCGGTCACCACGGAGGCGACGGCGACGGCGACTGCGGATGCCGCGGCGCCCGCCGGGGACGCTGCCGGCGGTGCTGCCGGCGGTGCTGCCGGCGGTGCTCGCACCGCTTCAGCCGCCGAGCCGGTCATCGCCGATACCGCCGCGAGCGTCACGGAGGAGGACAAGCCCGGCGCCGTTCTCGTCGGCTACGGCATCTCCGGGTCTGCGTCGTCGCGGCGACGCCGGGGCGCGGGAAAGCCGCCGCCGGCACGCGTGGTGTCGACGGGGCCGGGGCAGGCGGCATCCGCGAGCGCCGTGATCGCCAAGCCGCCCATCCGCAAGCTCGCGAAGGACCTCGGCGTCGACCTCGCGACGGTCACCGCGACCGGTGAGGGCGGGGAGACGACGCGTGAGGATGTCGTGCGACACGCCTCCCAGGCGTCGGTGTTCCAGAACCTCGAGACCCCGGTGTGGGGCGAGGAGCGGGAGGAGCGCATCCCGGTCAGGGGGGTGCGCAAGGCGATCGCCCAGGCAATGGTGGCGAGCGCGTTCAGCGCACCGCATGTGAGCCTCTTCGTGGATGTCGACGCGACGCGGACGATGGAGTTCGTGCGGCGGCTCAAGGCCTCGACCGACTTCGCCGGCGTCAAGGTTTCGCCGCTGCTCGTCGTCGCGAAGGCGATGATCTGGGCGGTGCGCCGAAACCCGACCGTGAACGCGCAGTGGACCGATTCGGAGATCGTCGTCAAGCACTTCGTGAACCTCGGGATCGCGGCGGCGACGCCGCGCGGACTCGTCGTGCCGAACATCAAGGATGCCCACGCGCTCTCGCTGCTCGACCTCGCCAGGGCCATCGAACAGCTCACCATCACCGCGCGGGACGGCAGGACGAGCCCCGCCGAGATGGCGGGAGGCACCGTCACGATCACCAACATCGGGGTGTTCGGCATGGACGCCGGCACGCCGATCCTCAACCCCGGCGAGGTGGGCATCGTCGCGCTCGGCACGATCAAGCAGAAGCCCTGGGTGGTCGACGGCGAGGTGCGGCCGAGGTTCGTGACGACGCTTGCCGCGAGTTTCGACCACCGCGTCGTGGACGGCGATGTCGCGAGCCGCTTCCTCGCGGATGTCGCGAGCATCATCGAGGAGCCGGCGCTGCTGCTCGATTAAGCGTTGCGGGGCCGTGAGGCTCGTATTGACAATGATTATCATTAGCGCTTAGTGTGCCTGTGGGCGCTCTTCCTACCCCGCCCTTAGAACAGGTTCCACCATGAGATCAATCCCCATCGCCGCGCTCGCCGCGCTCGTCGTCGCGCTCTCCGGATGCGCCACGCAGCCGGGAACGACGGCGGACGGCATCCGCATCGTCGCCTCGACCGACGTCTATGGCGACGTGGCGCAGGCGATCGCCGGGGACCGCGCCGAGGTCACGAGCATCATCTCCGGTACGGTGCAGGATCCGCACAGCTACGAGGCGACCGCGCGCGACCAGCTCGCCGTCGCGAACGCCGACATCGTGATCGAGAACGGCGGAGGCTACGACTCCTTCATCGATGGAATGCTCGCTGCCTCAGGCGGGTCCGACACCGTCGTGATCACCGTGAGCGACCTCGCCGCCGACCACGATGGCGAGGCCGAGAGCCACGATGACGCCGAGAGCGGCGACGTCGACAGCCACGACGACCATGGCCACATCGAAGGTTTCAACGAGCACGTCTGGTACGACCTGCACGTGATGGAGGCCTTCGCCGGCGAGCTCGCGCAGAGCCTCGGCACGCTCGATCCGGATGGTGCGGCACAGTACAACGCGCAGCTCGCCTCCTTCACCGAGCAGCTTGACCAGCTCATCCAACGGGCAGAGGGACTCCGGCACGAATTCGAGGGGAAGAAGGCCTTCGCCACCGAGCCGGTTCCCGACTACCTGCTGCAGGAGCTCGGCTTCGAAAACGTCACGCCGGAGGACTACGTGTCCGCCGTCGAAGGCGGGGTCGACGTGGCTCCGTCCGTGCTGCTCGAGGCGCTCCGCCTGATCGAATCGGGGCAGGTCGCCCTCCTCGTGCACAACGAGCAGACCACCGGCCCCGAGATCGAGCAGGCGGTGACCGCGGCGCGCGAGCACGACGTTCCGGTCGTCCCGATGACGGAGACGCTGCCCGCCGGCATGCACTACCTTGACTGGATGCGATCGAACATCGACGCCATCGTCGCAGCGCTCGGCGCCGGAACCCAGTGAGCGCCGCATCCGGTAGTGGCCCGGCTCCGGCCGTCACCGCGGCTTCCGGACGTGCAGCGCCCGTGCTCCGGATGACGGCGGCGACGCTGTCGTTCGGCGACCGCACGCTCTGGAACAACCTCAACCTGGAGATCCAGCCCGGCGAGTTCGTCGCCGTGCTCGGCGGCAACGGCACGGGCAAGACGAGCCTGCTCAGGGTCATCCTCGGCCAGCAGCGACTGAGCGCCGGCGCGATCGAGCTCTTCGGCCGGCCGGTCGCCCGCGGCAGCAAGGGCATCGGGTACATCCCGCAGCAGAAGCTCCTCGAGCAGGGCACGCCATTGCGGGCGCGGGATCTCGTGGCGCTCGGGGTCGACGGGCAGCGCTGGGGGCTCCCCGTCCCCTCCCGCGCGGTACGGCATAGGGTCGACGAGGTGCTCGAGGCGGTCGGCGCCACCGAGTACGCGGACGTGCCTGTCGCGATGCTCTCGGGGGGAGAGCAGCAGCGCATCCGGGTCGGGCAGTCGATCGCCGCGCATCCGAGGCTGCTGCTCTGCGACGAGCCGCTGCTCTCGCTCGACCTGCACCACCAGCGCACGGTGAGCGAGCTCATCAACGAGCAGCGCACGGCGACCGGTGCCGCCGTCGTCTTCGTCACGCACGACGTGAACCCGGTGCTCCCCTTCGTCGACCGGGTGCTCTACCTCGCGGGGGGCCGGTTCAGCGTGGGGACACCGGATGAGGTGCTGCGCTCCGAGGTGCTCTCCTCCATGTACAACACCCCGGTCGAGGTCATCCGGTCGCGCGGTCGCGTCGCCGTGCTCGGGGCGCCGGAGGGCTACGGCGTGCACGACCATCTCGAGCACCACGTCCGGCCGTCGGGGGTGATCGGCTGATGCTCGATGCTCTGCTCGCAACGGATGTCGGCGACTTCTGGTCGCAGATCTTCGGCTTCTCCGACTACGGGGAGCTGCTCGTCCTCGTGAAGAACTCGATCATCGCCGGTGCCCTGCTCGGGGTCGTCGGAGGGCTCATCGGCCCGTTCATCATGACGCGCGATCTCGCCTTCGCCGTGCACGGGGTGAGCGAGCTCTCCTTCGCCGGCGCGTCGGCGGCCCTCCTGTTCGGGGCGAACGTCGTCGCCGGGTCCCTCGTCGGATCGCTCCTGGCCGCGATCCTCATCGGGGTTCTCGGGGCGAGAGCACGCGAACGCAACTCGATCATCGCCGTGCTCATGCCCTTCGGGCTCGGGCTCGGCATCCTGTTCCTCGCCCTCTACCAGGGCAGGGCCGCCAACAAGTTCGGTCTGCTCACCGGCCAGATCGTCTCGGTCGACAACCCGCAGCTGTTCTGGCTCATCCTCGTCTCGGTCGTCGTGATCGTCGGACTCGTGGTCATGTGGCGTCCGCTCACCTTCGCGAGCGTCGACGAGGATGTCGCCAGGGCGCGGGGGCTGCCCGTCACCGCGATCTCGATCCTGTTCATGATCCTGCTGGCGCTCGCGACGGCCGTGTCGATCCAGATCATCGGCGCCCTGCTCGTGCTCGCCCTGCTGGTGACGCCGGCTGCTGCGGCGATGCGGGTCACGGCGTCCCCGCTGCTCACCCCGATCCTGAGCGTCGTGTTTGCCGTTGTGGCGGTCGTGGGCGGCATCCTGCTCGCGCTGGGTGGTGGACTGCCGATCAGCCCCTATGTCACCACGATCTCCTTCCTCATCTACCTGGTCTGCCGATTGATCGGATGGCGTCGCGACCGGATGGGGATCCGCGCTCGCCGAACGCCTGCGATGGCCCGGGGTTAGGATGCGGTCATGCGCGGTGGAGTTGGAGAGAGGGTGACTCACCCGGTGAAGCGGAATACCTGGCAGCGGGAGGCCGTCAAAACGGCCCTCGACACGCAGGACGCCTTCGTGAGCGCCCAGCAGTTGCATTCGGCGCTGCGTGACGACGGAACCAGTATCGGCCTCGCGACCGTGTATCGGGCGCTCGCGGACCTGGCGGAGGGCGGCCAGGCGGACTCACTGCAGTCGGCCGAGGGCGAGGCGCTCTACCGCGCCTGCACGCCGGGGCAGCACCACCATCACCTCATCTGCCGCAACTGCGGCGTGACGGTCGAGATCGAGGCGGATGCCGTCGAGCAGTGGGCGCGCAAGGTCGCCGCCGAGAACGGTTTCACCCAGCCCGAGCACGTCGTCGACGTCTTCGGGCTGTGCGCTGACTGCTCGCGCGCCTAGCAGGTACCTCCCGCTCGCGAGTGATGGTCATCCGGACGGGTGTGCCCGCCGCGGCATCATCACTCGTCCGAACGAGCATCAATCGAGAAGGCGGCGGGCCTAAGGGCGCCTGGCCGCGAACATCCGGGCCGCGAGCCGGGCGTAGGCGAGCGAGCCCGTCCCCGTCACGACGTCGCGGATGGCCCGCAGCGCGAAGGCCGGCCCTTGCACGAGCATCGTCGTCACGACCGACTCCTCCCACGCGGCGAGCTCGTCCCGGATCTTCTCCGGTGGCCCGACGAGCGCGACCTCCTCGACGAGCGCGGTGGGCACCGCGGCGATGGCCTCCTTCTTGTGGCCGGCGAGGTAGAGCTCCTGGATGCGATCGCACGCCTCGGCATAGCCCAGCCGGTCGATGACATTCCGGTGGAAGTTGGCGCCCTTCGCGCCCATCCCGCCCACATAGAGCGCGATCGTCGGGCGGACGAGGTCGGCGGCGGCCTCGACATCCGGATGCGGGATGACGGCCAGCTGCACCGCCACATCGAACTCCTCCCGCGACCTCAGCCCATGCTCGCGCAGGGCGAAGCCCTCGGCGAGGTAGCCGGCGAACTCGGCGTTCGCGCGCGGCGAGAACAGGAACGGCAGCCATCCGTCGGCGATCTCGGCGGCGAGGGCGACGTTCTTGGGTCCTTCTGCCGCGAGGTAGATCGGCAGGTCGGCGCGGAGCGGATGCACGGTCGATCGCAGCGGCTTGCCGAGCCCGGTGGCATCCGGACTGCCGCTCGCCGGCGGCGCATACGGCAGCGGGTAGTGCGGGCCGGGCGCGGTGACCGGATGCTCGCGCGCGAGCACGTCGCGCACAATCGCCACGTACTCGCGCGTGCGGGCGAGCGGCTTGGGGAACGGCTGCCCGTACCAGCCCTCGACGACCTGGGGACCGGATGCTCCGAGCCCGAGAATGGCCCGGCCGCCCGAGAGGTGGTCGAGCGTGAGCGCCGCCATCGCGGCGGCCGTCGGAGTGCGGGCGGAGAGTTGCGCGATGCCGGTGCCGAGCTTGACCCGCTTCGTGTGGGATCCCCACCAGGCCAGTGGGGTGAAGGCATCCGAGCCGTAAGCCTCTGCGGTCCACACCGACTCGTAGCCGAGGCGCTCCGCCGCGCGGATGGCCGTGAGGGCGCCGGGCGGCGGCCCCTGCTTCCAGTATCCGGTCGCATATCCGATGCGCATGCACCGAGCGTATCCGCCTGTCCCAAATGAAGGCGTTGATGGATGCGGCCCACGCCAACATAGGCCTGATTCATGGGGCCCGGGCGATTCTCCTTCATTTGGGACAGTCGGGGCGTGTACTGCGGGCTGCGAGGCCGAGGGTCAGACGCGCAGCAACCGAATGCGACTGACCCACCACACGAGGGCACCCACCGCGATGATGGCCACGGCGATTCCGATGCAGTAGGCGGCGACGACGCCGTAACCGAGTGCCGGGTCGAGGAACGGGTACGGAACCCACCCGTCAGTCGCACCGCGTACGAGGACCACCCCGATCCACACGATCGGGTAGACCGCCACGACCCAGAGCTTCGACCACGGTATGGCGGGACGGTCACCCACGATGATCCAGTCGAGTGCGACATACAGGGGGATCGCGACATGCAGAACCGTATTCGCCCAGGCGAGCGTGATGCCACCCTCGAGCCCGATGAGCAGGGTGTTGTAGACGATCCCCACGACGACGATGTAGGTCGTCACGCAAGCCCGAAACAGGGCGAATCCCGCGCTGTGCGGCCTGCCTGCGAAACCGACGATCGCGGCCACGAGGAGCATGATCACCGTGAGGATGTTGCTCTGCATCGTGAAGAAGCCGAAGAAGTTGAATGGATTGATGGGGGTGCGTGATGCGGTGTCGATGAGGGTCGCGACGATCGCGGTGCCTCCGGCGAGTGCGACGAGTAAACGGATGACGGCGACGATTCTCATGGGCGAAGTCTAGGGGGACAGCGGCATCCGCCGAGGAAAGCGGTTTGCCGCGTCGCGCGAGGTCACGTACACTTGACCGGTTGAGCATTTCCGCTCCGCATGTGCGCACCTCCACCACCAGAATTCCCGGTGGAACCGTGCGCGCCGACAAGTGACCTTGGGTAGGGCATCGCGTCCCTACGGTATTGGAGGAAGAACCATGGCAGCAGTGTGCCAGGTGACCGGAGCCGTCCCAGGCTTCGGACACAACATCTCGCACTCGCACCGTCGTACCAAGCGGCGGTTCGATCCGAACATCCAGAAGAAGACGTACTACGTGCCGTCCCTGCGCCGTAACGTCACGCTCACCCTGAGCGCGAAGGGCATCAAGGTCATCGACGCCCGCGGCATCGAGTCCGTGGTCAAGGACCTTCTGGCCCGTGGGGAGAAGATCTAGTGGCAAAGCAGCAGGACGTCCGTCCCATCATCAAACTTCGTTCGACGGCCGGAACCGGGTACACCTACGTGACCCGCAAGAACCGCCGCAACGACCCTGACCGGCTCGTGCTGAAGAAGTACGACCCGGTCGTACGCAAGCACGTCGAATTCCGCGAGGAGCGCTAAAGCATGGCCAAGAAGAGCAAGATCGCCAAGAACGAGCAGCGAAAGGTCATCGTCGCGCGTTACGCCGCGAAGCGCCTCGAGCTGAAGAAAGCACTTGTCGACCCGGCGTCGACGGATGAGCAGCGCGAGGCCGCCCGCCTCGGGCTGCAGAAGCTCCCGCGCGACGCGTCGCCGATCCGCGTGCGCGGTCGCGACGCCATCGACGGTCGTCCGCGCGGTTTCCTGAAGCAATTCGGCGTTTCTCGCGTGCGATTCCGGGATATGGCTCACCGTGGCGAATTGCCCGGAATCACCAAGTCAAGCTGGTAAATTCGGCACTATCGCAAGAACGACGTCCGAGGAGGACACCAATGGCTGACAAGTCACTAAACCGTACCGAGCTCGTCGCGGCCATTGCCGCGGACTCCGGGCAGAGCCAGGCCACCGTCAACGGCATCCTGGACTCGCTGTTCAACAAGCTCGCCGCCTCGGTGGGCGATGGCACGAAGGTTTCGATCCCGGGCTGGCTCTCCGTCGAGCGCACGCACCGGGCTGCCCGCACGGGCCGCAACCCCTCCACGGGTGCGACGATCCAGATCGCGGCGGGCTACGGCGTGAAGGTCAGCGCCGGCAGCAAGCTCAAGGCTGCGGCTAAGGGCTGATCGACCAGATCGAGTGAGGGGTGCGGCGCTTCGGCGCTGCGCCCCTTAGTCCTTTAACGACTGCACGGGTCTTTGCGACCGCACCGGCCTCGAACGACCGCGATGGCCACGTGACCGGCTCACGCCCCCCGACGTCCGCCTGGGCGGAGCGCCGGAGACGCCTAGGCTGGAGTCGTGCCGAGGCTCGTGAGAATCGCCGGGCCAGCCCTCCTGCTGGTCGTGGCGCTGCTGTCTCTCCTCGTCGCCCTCGGCTTCGGCGGTGGTGCGGATGCGCCCCCGCTCGCCGACCCCGGCCCGGTCGTGCGGTTCGGCCTCCCGATCGCCCAACTGCTCTTCAACCTCGGCGCCGCCGTCACGCTCGGCTCGCTCGTTCTCGTGTGCTTCGCCCTCGACAGCGCGGAGCCGGAGTACAACGCGGCGCTCGACGTCGCGGCGGCCGGCGCCGCGTTCTGGACGGTCGCCGGCGCTGCGACCGGCTTTCTCACCTTCCTCAGCGTGTACCTGCAACCGGTCACCTTCGACGACAGCTTCGGTCAGCTCTTCGGGACGTACCTCACCGACCGCCCGATCGGGCAGGCCGCGCTCGCGAGCACCCTGATTCCTGCCGTCGTCACGGTGCTGTGCTTCGCGGTGCGCAACCGGACCGTCCTCGTGTTCGTGACGATCCTCGCGGCGGCCGGTCTCGTGCCGATGGCGCTCCAGGGGCATTCAGCGGGCGCCGCGGGCCACGACCTGGCCATCAGCAGCCTGGGCCTGCACATCGAGTTCGCGGCGATCTGGCTCGGCGGGCTGCTGACCATCGTCCTGATCCGGCGCACGCTCGAGGGCGGCCGCATCGGTCCGGTGCTCGGCCGGTTCTCGTCTGTCGCGTTGATGTGCTTCGTCGTCGTCGTGGTCTCCGGCACCGTGAACGCCTCGCTGCGCGTCGGGACGTTCGAGAACCTGCTCACTCCCTACGGCATCCTCGTGATCGTCAAGGTGCTCGCGCTCGGCGCCCTCGGGCTCTTCGGCGCCGTGCAGCGCCGGTTCCTGGTCGGCCGGATGCAGGACCGTACCAACGGCGCGCGCGGCTACTTCTGGTGGTTCGTCGCCGCCGAGCTCGCGTTCATGGGGCTCGCCTCCGGGGTCGCCGCCGCCCTCGCGCGAACCCAGACGCCCATTCCCCAGGAGGTCGTTACGGCGACCCCGGCCTATATCCTCACCTTCGAACCGCTGCCGCCCGAGCTCACCCCCATCCGATTCATCACCGAGTGGCGGTTCGACATCCTCTGGGTGATCATCATCGGATTCCTCGCCTTCTTCTACCTCGCCGGGGTGTGGCGGCTGCACCGGCGCGGCGACCGCTGGCCGATCCTGCGCACGCTCTCCTTCCTCGCCGGCCTCGCGGCGCTGTTCTACATCACCAACGGCGGCGTGAACGCCTACGAGAAGTACCTGTTCAGTGTGCACATGCTCGCGCACATGACGCTCGGCATGATCATCCCGGTGCTGCTCGTGCCCGGTGCGCCGGTCACGCTCGCCCTCCGCGCCATCCGCAAGAGGTCGGATGGCAGCCGGGGGATGCGCGAATGGATCCTCCTCGCCGTCCATTCCCGCCTCGCCGGACTCTTCGCCAACCCGGTGGTCGCTGCGGTGTTCTTCGCCGGATCGCTGTGGGTCTTCTACTACTCCCCGCTGTTCCGCTACGCGATGGTCGACCACATCGGCCACACCTTCATGATCGTGCACTTCCTGGTGAGCGGATACCTCTTCGTGCAGACCCTCATCGGCGTCGACCCGATGCCGCATCGCGCCGCCTACCCGATGCGCCTCATCGTGCTGCTGGGCACCATGGCGTTCCACGCCTTCTTCGGGCTCACCCTCATGACCGGGAGCGGCCTCCTGCTCGCGGACTGGTTCGGTGCGATGGGAAGGCCATGGGGGCCGAGCGCGATCGATGACCAACGGATCGGTGGCGGCATCGCCTGGAGCATCGGCGAGATCCCGACCGTGATCCTGGCCATCACCGTCGTCATCCTGTGGGCTCGCAGCGACTCGACCCTCGCGAAACGGCTCGACCGCAAGGCCGACCGCGACGGCGACGCCGACCTCGGCGAATACAACGACATGCTCGCGAAGCTGCAGGAGCGGGGCTGAGGAGCTCGCCCTCGCTTGGGTCTGTAAGGATTTTTGTGTAAGTGGTTCGGCGTGATGCCGCGGCTGGAAGCTGCGGGAGGGCGTGCTACGCAAATATTGTGAGTGATAGTTGCGCAATCGGGGTGTTTCTGGAGGCTTAGCGGGCGTTGCGTACCCGATTGAAATGCTCCTGAAGTCTATGAAACCGGGCCTGTCCGCCTTCGGAACGGAGTTCTATTCGGGGGTTGTTCTCTCTTGGACGGTGTCTACTGGGGGCGCCTTCCTTGGGGACCATGATTGATGACGTTCGCGATATGGAGTTCGGAATGAGTGAACCGCAGCAACGGCGGCGCCTCTGGAACATTGGCGCGCTGGTTATAGCTGGGATGGCATGTGTCAGGGCGAGATGCTAACGAATTCGGTCGCGACGATCTTCTCGCTGGCCAATCCAGCCGGCGGATTGTTCGGAGTAATGACCGGGGCTGCATGGTTCACTGTTGAACTTTGGCGAGGAAGCAGAAGATGAAGAAGAGCCGAGGGGAAGGATGGTTTTTTTCTCCCTTGTCGAGGTCCGAACGACGGTCTCGGAGCGGAGCTTTTCGTCCTTTCCTTTTTGCGGTCGTCTTCCTGACGATCTTTTTCGGAGTTTTGACGCTTGTGACGCTGCCGCTGGGACGGGATGCCGTCTTAGTGAGGGTTGTCATACCCGCGATGTCGATTCTGGTCCTCACGAGTCTCCTAGCTGGCTCACTCTCGCTCATCTGGTTGCCGTGGCGCTGGAGTGCACTTCTGCTGGGAGCTCGAGGAGAGCGGGGTTTGACCCTGATCGGTGCAGTAGGGGAGACCGAGCGTTCGCTGTTGATGAAATGCTTCGAAACGGGCCTTCGGTCGAAGCCGATCGGCAGGGCAATCGTAGTGATCGGAGACTCGACAGGTCTGCGCTTCTGGCGGAACTCGCGAGAGATGCCGTTCGGCTCTCTCACATGGGATGACATTCAACGGATCAGTGTGGGTTATTCCTCTGACTACAAGCTTCCAACCGCAGTCCTCGAAATAGACGGGGAGAAGAGCGAACTGCGAGTGCTATTTCCGGTCGTGCGTCGTTGGCTATTCAGCACCGTCGTAATGACCTCGTCAGAGCTGGAGGGACTCGTCGAGCGCCTCACACAGTTGCACAGTCCGTAATTAACCCCTAACTGCAATACCGCTCAGTTAGCTGAGCTTTCCCGGGTTTGATGGATCAGATAGAGGGATTTGGAGGGATGGTGAGTCACGGCAACGGCGGCGCTTCTAGAACATCGGTGTGCTTTCGAAGGTCGTGCTATGAACGCAAAGAATCAACGGCTATTTGGTGCCCTCCTCACTTTGATGGCTATGGTTGGGGCGGTGCTCCTTGCTCACGGTCTTCAGGCGCACGATTCAGGGGGAGGAATCGCGATTGTCGCGGCGATCATGTTGGTTATTGCAGCCGCATTTGCGATTCAAATTGCAGAATTCAAGCGGCGCCGCAAGTGAAAGGGATGATGCGTGCTACCTGCGATTGAGGAAGAGGTGAGTATCCCTCTCGCCTCCGGGGCAGGGGATGCCGAGGCAGTGGCGGCCTCCGTGCTCATAGGGTCATTCCGTGCTCGACCACTCGCTCGGGAAGGGGGTTGGAGCGTGTACGGGATCGGTTCACGCGCGAAGCTGCGCGTCTGGGGCCTTTGGAACCCGAAGGGGTATCGGCGGCTCCCCTTGAAGGTGCGCATGCGGGTCTCGAGCAATGAGGGTCGGGCGGCGGTTCTTCATCTTCAACTCCTGAATGACGAGGGCCCGTACCTCTTCCGGCTTCCGACATTGGAGTCGGCCTATCGGCGCGCTTATCGCGAAATTGTTGAGCGCCTCCAGGCGGCACTTCAACCTCACTGAGCCCGGATGTCGACCTGGTCGCCGTCGATCGTGAGCACCCAGCTGAGGGCGAACTGCACGTCCTCATCGAAGGTCGACTGCGTTCCGTCGAAGAGCGACTGCACGTCGACGGTGAGGTGCGCGGCGCCCTGGGCGTTGGGGATGACCCAGGTTCCCGGGTCCGGTCCCGGCTCGATCACAACCTCCGGGTAGCGCGCCATCGACCAGGCGGGGGTGCTCACGACCCGGTTGGAGAGCTCCTGGCCGAACGGGCATCCGGTCGGGAAGAGCACCGTCTGCGTCGTGCAGTCGTCGAGGAAGCCGTCGACCTCCTTCTGCACCTGCTCCACGAAGTCTGCACTTGCCTGGATGTCGACGGTCACCGGCGTCACGCTGCTCGGGCCGGTCACGGCGACGGGCACGGCGTCCGCCTCGAGGTAGCGCGACTCGTGGTCGACCACGTAGAGGCCGGGGGCGAGCACCTGGTAGGCGACCTGGTTGTTGGCGCCGGCGGCCGAGACCACCTCGACGCCGTTGACCGTGAACGCGGGATCGTGCAGCGGCGTGATCCTGAGCACCGCCATCGGGCTCTGCACGAACGACCAGGTCGAGAAGAATCCGAGACGCGGGCCGGTGCTCTGCACCTGGAAGGCGCTGCTGCCGGGCGCGCCGCCGAGTTCGAACTCGTAGGTGACCAGGTGGACGCCGGCACCCTGGTCGAGATCCGAGACGAGGTGGATGTCGTCGAGGGCGCCCAGCGCCTCGGGGACGAGCAGGTCGCTCTCCGCGCGAGCCGACCCGAGAACCCCGGAGGTCGTGAGCGCTTCGCGCAGGTCGTGGCGCTGGAGTGCCGAGAGGTAGGAGCCGACGAACCCGCCGGCGCTGAACACCGTGGCGTTGAGGATGGCCACGGTCGCCGCGAAGGCGCCGATCAGCAGGGCGAGCAGTACCGTCCAGATGACGATGGTGTGCCTGCGGGAGTGGCGAGGATGATCCTCGGGGGGCGACACCATTCCACAATCCTAGGCTGGCGATCCCCGCATCCTGGCCCTGTGCATGCCGCGCCGGATGCCGCCGGCCGACGCGATAGATTGGACACTCCATCGACACGCTGGGCCGGCATCCGACACGCAAAGGAACATCCGTGACCGTGCACGAGCTCTCCGCAGAGCAGGCCGCCGTCTTCGCGACCATCGAGGGCACGCGCGAGAACGTGTTCGTGACCGGACGTGCGGGCACCGGCAAGTCGACACTCCTGAACCACCTGTCGTGGAACACCTCGAAGCAGCTCGTGATCTCCGCCCCGACCGGTGTCGCAGCGCTCAACGTGGGCGGCCAGACCATCCACTCGCTGTTCCGCCTGCCGATCGGGGTCATCGCCGATCACGACATCGAGCAGAACGGCGACCTGCGCAAGCTGCTCAACACGATCGACACCCTTGTGATCGACGAGGTCTCCATGGTCAACGCCGACCTGCTGGATGCCGTCGACCGCAGTCTGCGCCAGGCCCGGCAGCGAAAGGAGGAGGCCTTCGGCGGCGTGCAGGTCGTGCTGTTCGGCGACCCGTACCAGCTTGCCCCGGTGCCCGGCGACGCCGACGAACGCGCCTACTTCGAGGACCAGTACCGGTCGATGTGGTTCTTCGACGCGAAGGTCTGGGACGAGACCGACCTTCGCATCTTCGAGCTCAACACGATCCACCGCCAGCATGAGGAAGAGTTCAAGGCGATGCTGAACGCCGTGCGGCACGGCACGGTCACCGCCGAGATCGCGGCGCGGCTCAACGA
Source organism: Leifsonella bigeumensis (assembly GCF_039537265.1). Taxonomy (NCBI): domain Bacteria; kingdom Bacillati; phylum Actinomycetota; class Actinomycetes; order Micrococcales; family Microbacteriaceae; genus Leifsonella; species Leifsonella bigeumensis. The sequence goes on from NZ_BAABAE010000001.1 coordinate 311,091, forward strand.
GGTCGGGGCACGGCCGGCACCGGGGGCGGATGCGATCACCCTCGCGACGAGGAACGACACCGTCAACCGGATCAACGCCGCCGAACTCGCCCGGCTGCCCGGCCGTGCGCTCACCGCGAAGGCCGACATCACCGGCGACTTCGGCGGACGGGCATTCCCTGCGGATGAGACGCTCGAGCTCAAGGTGGGGGCACGCGTCATGTTCCTGCGCAACGATCCTGACCAGCGGTGGGTGAACGGCACCGTCGGCACGGTGCGCAAGATCACATCGACGGTGTACGTCGAGGTCGACGGGGAGACGCACGAGGTGGAGCCGGCGGTCTGGGAGAAGTACAAGTACTCCTACTCGGCCGCCACCAAGCAACTGACGCGGGATATCGTCGCCGAGTTCACCCAGTTCCCTTTGCGGCTCGCGTGGGCGGTGACGATCCACAAGTCCCAGGGCAAGACCTACGACCGCGCGATCGTCGACCTCGGGCAGCGGTCGTTCGCGCCAGGGCAGACCTACGTGGCACTGAGCCGCATCACCGAGCTCGACGGGCTGTACCTCACGAGGCCGCTGCGGCCATCCGACATCATCGTCGACGAGAACGTGCGCCGCTTCATGGCGAACGCGGCGCCCATCCCCGGTATCGAAGCCTAGGGGTGACGTGCTGCCTGGCGAAAAGTGCCGACAGCCCTGCCCATGGATGCCCGCCAAACCCGGGGCCGCCGGCACTTTTCGCCAGCCAGCCCGTCGGTATCACGCCGAGAACACCGGGCTACCGCTACCCCGTGGAATACGGGAAGATCAAGCAATGCAGCGGCTGAAAGGTAGCGGGACTCTCGCTCGATGGCTTGCAACCGCTGCGTTTGTCATCGTTACCGTCTCCTTCCTGGCATTTCTATCCGATGGAGGTGGGCAAGGACTACTGGCCGCCTGCATCTTCCAGTTCGTAGCCACCGTGACCATGCTTCGATCGATGTACATCGGCGTCTATGTGGGGAGTGACCGGGTCCGCTTCGTCTCCTGGATGAGGCGTTTCACCCTGGAATGGTCAGGTATTCGGAGGAGCGATGCCATCCCGTATTCTGGGTTCCTCAGTAAAAGCAGCGACACCAATTTTGCATCCATGATTCGCGTCACGCTCGCGGATGGTCGGATGATCGAACTCCAATCCACGGTTGGTGGGCCACGTGCCGTCAGGCGACAGGCCGCGTCCCTCAACCGTTTGATTCAAGTCCGATCCTGCTCGCACGGGGCTTAGACGAGCCGAAGCCAAAGTCAGGAAAGCATCAGCGCGATGAGAGCATCGAGAGCTTTCGCGGCGTCATGTGTCGCGTTGTCGGCGCTGCTCTTGTCATCCTGCGCACTGCTCGTTCCGCCCAAGCTGACCGTGTCGGATCTGGTCGGAACGTGGAACTCCAATCGGTTCGACGCAACTCTGATCCTGCGGAAGGACATGACGTTCGACGTCAGGAATGTGCCCGTCGGTTACACCGGAATCGATGCCTTCGAGCGCATCGGACTTCCACCGGTCGAAACGAGCGAGCAGGAACGGGTGGCCTTCTCGGGCACTTGGGAGTACGTGCCGCCGGACGAACCTTTCGGCAACCTGATCTGGCTCCAATACTCTCCGGGTTCCGGCGTAGAGCTGTACTTAGAGTTTGGCTGGGTCGATCTTGACCACCTGTACCTCATGCAAGGAGATCCGGATAACGGCGACTTTCTGGAATTCTTTCTGGAGTGACGAGTCAGTCGCCATTCAGACCGATTTCGAACGCACGACGCAGCGACGATCGGTCATGGTTTCGATACGCGCCTTCGGCGTTACTCAACCGGCGAACTGTGGCTAGGCGGCAGCGGCCTTCGCGGCTGAGAGATCCTGGAAGAGTTCGGTGTTGAGTCGGTAGGCGGTGAGCACCTCGTCGATCACGCGTTCGCGCTCCGCGTCGTCCCAGGCGACGGCATCCAGCTGCTCGCGGTAGGTGTCCTTGAAGTCCTTGGGGTCGGCGATCTGGTCGAAGAGGTAGAAGCCGATGCCGTTGGTGTCGAAACCGAAGCGCTTCTGCATGATCTTCGAGATGTGCTGGCCGCCGGAGAGATCGCCGAGGTAGCGGGTGTAGTGGTGAGCGATGAAACCGCCGGACCAGTCGGCGACCGCCTTGATGCGGTGGACGTAGCGGGTGGTCGTCGGCAGCGGTGCTGAGACCGAGCGCCAGTCCTCGCCGAGAAGGAACTCGAGGTCCGCCTGGAGCGCGGGCATGCGGGTGAGCTGGGGGGTGATGAAGCGGCCGGCGATCTCGTCCCCGGCCATGGCATCCGCCGCCTCTTCGAGCGCCTCGTAGATGAAGTAGTGCTGCACGACGAGCGCGATGTAGTCCTCGCGGGTGCCCTTGCCGCTCATGAGGTCGTGCATGAAGGTGGCGCCCTCGGACTGGCCGTGGCTCGTCCAGGTGCGCTCACGCAGGGCGTGAGAGAACGGGATGACGGTCACTGGGAAACCCATTTCGATCGTGGTTAGGTCAGCCTAAGCTTACCTGAGTCGATCGCGAACCGATATGGCTGCTACGCGTGAGGGCGCGGTTCGACACCCAGTCGTGCACAGGCCGCGTCGTAGAGCACCACGATCTCGCGGCGGATCTCCGGTCGGGCGCTGATCGGACCCGACCAGGGCACACCGAGCTCGTGGGCGTCGTCGCCGATCGTGTAACCCCAGAACCCGCCGAGGCCATCGAGACCGGTCATCGTGGCCGAGTCGGCATCCGGATGCCCGAACGCGCGCGCGATGAGCAGGTTGTCGTCGTTGTGGTCATCGTTCATATGCTTCAGCACGGCGGTGACGACATCCGCTTCGAAGATTGGCATGAAATCTACGGTAATGGCATTGCCTGATGGGTGACCATGAATCATGGCGATCGAACCGGACACGAAGGACTGGACCTGGGTGCTGGGCAAGGCGTGCCCCGAGTGCGGATTCGACGCCTCGACGACGGACGAGCGCGACGTGGCGGGGCTGCTCCGCGCCAACGTGGCGGAGTGGCCGGCGGTGCTCGAACGCTCCGACGTGCGGGTGCGGCCGGATGAGCGGACCTGGTCTCCGCTCGAGTATGCGGCGCACGTGCGGGACGTGTTCCGCCTCTTCGCCGTGCGGCTCGACCTCATGCTCACGCAGGACGACCCGATCTACCCGAACTGGGACCAGGACGAGACGGCCATCGCCGAGAAGTACAACGAACAGGACCCGCTCGTGGTCGCGACCGGGTTGGGTGCCGCCGGCCGCGCTCTCGCCGCAGCCTTCGACGCTGTGCCGGCGGAGGCATGGTCACGCCCCGGTCGTCGCGGCGACGGCGCGAAGTTCACGATCGCGACCTTCGCGCGCTACCTCATCCACGACCCGGTGCATCACCTCTGGGACGTGCGGAAGTAGTCGCCCGCCCGGCCGGGTCAGAGCCAGCGAGCCGGTTCCGGCACCGGGTCTCCGGATACCGTGGCGACGCCCGCCGATCCGCGCCCAGTCGCCCAGCGGGCGAGATTCGTGGCGGTACCTCGCAGTGCGATGGCGGCCGGATCGTCCACGTCACCGACCGCTCGTACAGTGTCGCGGTCGGTCGGTGCGAGCACGACGTTCGGGAGGCCTTCGGCTGCTTGCCTGCCTCGCCAGGTGGAGAGGACATCCGCGAGGAGGTGGTCGATGAGTCCCGCGGGGAAGTCGTCATAGCTCGCTCCACTGTCGAGGTCGACGGTGTGCAGCCAGACCTCGCGGGTGCGCATCCAGATCGTCTTGGTGGTGGCGATCGGCACGCCGTACATGGTGCGCACCTCGGAGTGCCACGCGTCATCGGTGAGTCCGCGCCACGCCAGGTCGAGCTCCTCCGATGCCCGTGTGTTGAGCCTGCGCAGTTCTGAGGCGGCCAGTGCCGTCCCCTTTTCGATTTCGTCTGTTCGCTCAGCGGGCGACGCGTACATGGGATTCTCCACCCCGGTTGCCGCCCACTCCGCGAGTCGCCGGATACCCTGTGCGTTGTAACCGACATGAGCGATGACGTGGCGGCGACTCCAGCCCGGCAGCAGGGATTGCGCGTCGAACTCCTCGTCGCTCAGGGCGTCGAGTGCGCGCTCGAAGTAAGCGGTCCCTTCACGGGCGAGTGCGAGGGCCTTGAGGACCTCCGGGTCTGTGGTCGTGTCGTGGGTGGTGTCCATCGACCCATTCTCCTCGTGGACGGCCGCGTGGCGCAGGGCGAGTTGTCGGTGGAGGTTGCTTAGAATCGGCGCACAGGGCCGGCTGCGAACAGAGATTGTGCGCACCGAGGAGGAACTGGTGGATGTCACCGCACTGGATCAGCGGTTCTGGCAGGTGAGCGTTGCCGGCGAGGTCGCAGGCTATGTCGACGAGATCGAGGTGGCCGGCGAGACCCGCTACCGGGCGCGGCGGCTCAAGTATCCGGATGGCCGCTGGGTCGTCATCGGGGAATGGTGGGAGCTCGACCCGGCGCTCGCTGCATGTGCCGACGTGCCGCCGAGGAAGGCGCGCGTCCGCAAACTCGTCGTACCGCCGCAGGACCGTTGGTTCTGATCGGTTCGTGGCCGGATGCCCGGCTCTAGCCGACCGCCTTGTGCGACTTCCCGGCGAGGTGCGGGCCGGCGAGCACGGGCTCGTACTTCGGGGTCTCGCCCGCGGCGAGGCTCGAGGGCAGGCATTCGACGAGCGCAGAGTAGTTCGCGTTGTGGAAGAACGGCATGCTCTGGCGACGGGTGGAGACGGCCGAGCCGGCATCCGGGTTCACGACGCGGTGAAGCGTCGACGTCCAGCGATCGTTGGTCCAGCGTGCCATGAGGTCGCCGATGTTGATGACGAGGGCGCCGGGGGTCGGCGGGATGTCGACCCAGGCATCCGAGTGGTCGTCGCGCACCTGAAGGCCGGCCCGGCCGAGCTCCTGACGGAGGATCGTGAGCGTGCCGTAGTCGGTGTGGGCGCCCGCGCGCAGCTGGCCGTCCTCCGGCGGGGCGGACTGCTCCGGGTAGTTGATCGCCCGGAGGGCGCTCGGGCTGCGGTCGATCTTGTCGGCGAAGAAGTCGGCGGGCAGGTCGAGGCCGTGGGCGAACATCGTCATGAGCCGGTTCGCAAGCGTGGACATGGCCGCATAGTAGGCCTCCCACACCGGCTTGAACTCGGGCAGGGCCGCCGGCCAGCGGTTCGCGGAGAACAGGCTCGCCTCGGTCTCGTCGGCCGGCTTGTGTCCGGCGACGACACCCGGGCCCATGTTGAACGACTCCTTGAGGTCGCCGGGCGCCATCGCATCGAGCGACTGCGCGAGCGACTCGGTGAGCATCGGGAAGTAGCCATACAGCCCACCCTCCTGCCGCTCAACGGAGAGCTTCTCTTCCAGCGGCAGGTCGAAGAAGGAGCGGGTGACCTCCCAGCAGCGGTCGGCCACCTCATCCGGCACGCCATGGTCGACGATCTGGAAGAAGCCGACCTCGCGCAGGGTCTCGTCGAACTCGCGACCGACGACGGCCGGGTCGCGGTCGATGTTGATGGTGGGAACGGCGATCGGTGTCGTCATGGCAGGGTCCTCATTCTGGTGCGGATGTCCATCCAGCCTATGCGGGCCGGCGCGGGCGGGCCGACGCTAATCTGAAAGCACGCCATCAACCAGAAAGGGAGGGCGGATGCCGGAGAAGAAGCCGCTGCCCTGGGACCCGATCGTCGAGGCGCATCGCCAGTGGACGCAGCACGGTTGGGGCGCCGAGGCCGACGGCATGGCGGTGGTGACGTCGATCATGCGGGCGCAGCAGCTCATGCTCGCACGGGTCGAGGCGCTGCTGAGGCCCTTCGAGCTGACCTTCGCGCGCTACGAGATGCTGCGACTGCTGAGCTTCACGCGCGACGGTACCCTGCCGATGGCGAGCGCGAGCGCCCGGCTCCAGGTGCATCCGACGAGCGTGACGAACACGACCGACCGGTTGGAGGCCGCCGGCCTGCTGAAGCGCACCGCGCATCCGACGGATGGGCGGGCGACGCTCATCCGGATCACGCCGCCCGGTCGTGCGATCGTCGACGAGGCGACGGAGGTCATCAACCGCGAGTTCTTCGGCGATGTCGGCCTCGATGCGGATGACCGCACGGCTCTCGTGGAGATTCTGGCGCGGTTCCGGCGTGACGCCGGCGACTTCGCGGAGCCTGCGGGGTCGTAGGGAGGCGCTGCTTCGTCCTTACGAGGCGGAAAGTTAGGGCGGTGGCGTGGAGCGAGTGACGGGAATCGAACCCGCGCTACCAGCTTGGGAAGCTGGAGTTCTGGAGTGATGATTCCTTGACCTCCCCTGGGTTGCTCCGATCTAGGACTTTACGAAAAGTAGCACCCGGCGATTCCCTCACTATCCCGCGCAAAGTAGCGAGTAACTAGCGGATTATCCTCCCTTGAGGCCTACCGCATCGCGGGCGACGTCGATAAACTCGGGCGCCATGAGAGCATTCCTCGCCGTCCCCCTTCTTGCAGCGCTAACCCTCGCCGGCTGCACGTCCGTTCCCGCCCCAGCCACGGCCGTCGATGTAGCAGGAATCATCGCGCCGTACAAAGCTGACTGGATCAAGGCGGCCACGACACAATCGGAGTGTGCTGAGGCGTGGGTATTCGATCGCAGTACCGGCCCTGACTGTTACGTGCTCGCCGACACGGTCGATACGACGACTGCGACCGCGTTGCAGGAGCTCGACGAGTTGGGGCCGCCTGAGGGCCGCGAGAGCGACTTTGCCGCATTGACCAGCAGCCTTGAAGCGGCGAGCGCGTTGAAAATTCGCGCCGTGTGCGGAACCGAAGCCGTGCCGAACACGAAAGTGGGAGCGTGCGGGGATCTCATTGTTGATCGTGTGACCGCTCTGGGTCTACTGAACCGTGAACTCACAAAATGGCCGTGACGGTCAACTGGCGCGCGCGGCCATCCTCTGCCGACGGAGCCGCTGTAGTCGCCGCACCAGCAGGGGCGCATCTTGGAGCGCAGCTGCGTCGTCGATGATCCGATTGAGTCTCTGGTAGTAGCGTGCCGCCGACAGACCGAATGTCGTCTTGATCAGGTCCGGCTTCGCCCCTCCCGGTATCGGGTGCGCATCCTCGAACTCGAGCAGAGCGCGGTCACGGTCAGAGAGCATGAGAATATCTTGGCCGAGGGGTGAGACATCCCGCTACCCTCGAACCGTGGACGACCTCGAAGACCTCGACACACCGAACTGCCCTTCGTGTCTTGAGCCGATGGAGGCGACCGTCGGAGCATGGTGGTGCGCGGGCTGTCGAGTGACCGTGCGGCCTTAAACGACGAATCGCCCCCGGCCACTCTCCGTGCTCATGCCTTGAGGTACCCGATTGCGGCCGAGAGCCTCGTGACGTCATCGCCCATGAATCCCAACGCGGTATTGCAGTGGCTGCAAAGAAGCCCGCGAATCTCGCCGGTTGCGTGATCGTGGTCAACCGCCAATCGGCGCTTCTCGGCCGGTAGCGTCCCGCAAATTCGACAACGGCCGTCCTGCATCGCAAGCATTCTTTCGTATTCCTCAATTGTGATTCCGAACTTTGCCTTGAGCCGGTACTCACGAGATTGTTCACGGCTGAGCGGACTGCCCTTTCGTCCGGTTCGCTTCGCGGCCTCTGCTCTGTGCAGCGAAATGCATTGGCATCCTCGAACGGTGCGGACTCGAATCCGCGTGGGGCCACAAACACTACATATGGCCGTCTTGGCTTCGCGATCGACGCTAGTCAGGCGGTGATGCGACGGGTCCTTCGGCAAGAGCTCAATCTCCCCGCGGCGGTACTTCCGCCCGTAATATGAACTACAGAAGCCTCGAACTTTCGCGGGAGCACCGCAATTCGGTTCCGAGCAACTACCCTCAGACATATCGACTCCAATCAGTCGGTCACGCCCCGGCCCGTTCACGCGGGTGCGGGGTCCACTTCAGCATAGAACAGAGAGACGAGAAAACGCCCCCGGCGCTCGGAGTGTTCTATGAACACAAGTCCGAGCGCCGGGGGCGTCGTGCTGTAGTGCGGGTCAAGACTGCCAGGAGTCACCTGCCGGGCCGTCGATGTGGAGGTGCTTGATCGCGAGCTCGGCGGTGAGGTGCTTCTCGCAGAGCGTCGCGAGGTTGTAGCCATCGCCCTCAATGCGAGCGCCCGTCTTGGTCGGCTCTCCGCACTCGGCGCAGTCGCACCAGTTCGAGGTTCGGCTATCGAGGCGAACGCGATCCCGCTGGTACTGCCCGTAGCAGGCGCGCGCCTCATCCTCCGTCGGGTGCACGTGCGGCTGCTCGGCGCAGTAGCCGAGCGCATAGGCGCCCGTGCGACGGTTCCGTGACCCGTAGGCCCAACCGGTGTGATCGGCACGCTCAAGCGCTGTCAGGTGATTCATCGTGCCCTCCTCACTGGCATGAGTCGCACTGCAGCTCATCCTGCGGATCGACTGGCACCTGCACGCCATCGACCCGCTCGGTGTCGGCCATCAGGCCGCGAGCCGCACGTCGTCCTTGCGGACATTCACACCGACCTCGACGGCGAGCACGTTCAAGCCCGCGAGGATCAGCACGAGGATCTGCGTGACCGTGAGATGCCCAGAACCCAGTAGCGGGATGAGGGCGCCGATCACCGCGGCGACGATCGCCGCACCGGTCTTGAGCAGGCCGGCCCAGCGGCCGTCGACGATGGGTACCAGGTAGGTGGCGATCGCGCCGGCTGCGAGGATGCCGAGCTGCCACAGCGTGGCGGGGGTGCGCTGGTCGTCAGGGATGGCGACGAACGCGGTGATGAGGACGATCGCGATGCTCAACAGCGCGGCGAGGTACTTGTTCAGAATCATGGTTACTCCACTTCGGTTAGGCGGCCAGGCCGCGGGTGATGATGTACAGCACGACGCCGGCCGCGACACTGCACAGCAACGACGTGATGAGCGCGGGAATCCACCGTGACGACCAGGACGCTTTCTCAAGGTCGGTGATGCGCAACCCGTGTGCGTTGTGGTGTGCGGCCTCCCGGTCATCGAGGGTGCGCACATCCTCGCGGATGTTCTTCAGCTCCGGATCGATGAGGAGCCGAATCTTGCTGACCTCCTGCTGGGTATCGCGCGCAATATCGCGCGTCTCCTGCACCGTCTTCCACATGTCGTCGGGGGTGATGATGACCGACCCGGACGGGATCTCTGCTGCCATCGTTCACCACCATCCGCAGAACAGGAAGCACAACGCGGCCGCCGGTAGCAGCCAGTACCCGAGGAGGAAAAGCACGACGAGGCCGACCGTGACCAGACCAACGGTGGCGAGCACCCGGCTCACGAGGGACCCCCGCAGGACGACATGATCGTCCCGACGGTCGCGATGATGGCGATGAAACCGGAGACGATGAGAACGCCGGTCCGGTTCACGGTGGACGTCGAGGGGGTAGTGACCGGTGGGGTCTGCTCATCCTCGACCGGAGGGTCCGGCAACTCGACAGGCGGAGCAGGCTCTGTGGGCTCGATCGGCGGGTCCGGCTCAGCAGGAGGTTCGATCACCACAGGCGGTTCGGTCGGCTCGATCACGGGGGGCTCGATCACGGGCGGCGGTGTCAGGTCCGCCAGATCGTGTACGCCCGTGTCGGTGAAGCCTCCCAGCCACATCCAGCCGTTGCCATCAGTCACCCACTCATCGATGCCCTGAACCTCCACACCGTGACGCCACCCGGTGAGCGTCAGAATCGACCCGGCCGCAGCCGAACCGATCTTCTCTGCGAGGGTCGTCGGCTCCGCCCTCCGATTCACACTCGCCGTCGCGAGCACCTGCCGCTGATTCGGCCCCAGCATCCGGAAGTACGGTTCGGGGTCCACGCGGGCGCCGTTCTTCCACACCTCGAAGTGCAGGTGGTTCTGCCCGTTCGCCGCGGTGCCAGCGTTCCCCATCGGTCCCAGATAGGTGCTCGTCGTCACCGCCTGTCCCACCTTGACGGCGGCGGACCCTTGCGGCATGTGGCAGTACCGAGTGATGAAGGAGCCATGGTTGACCTCGATGCAACCGCCCATCGTGGCATCCCAGTAGACGCGGGACACAGTGCCAGCACCGGCCGCGAACACCCTCCGGGAACCGGCAGGATCGGCGTTGAGCCAGTAGTAGTCCTGCCCGTGATGCACACGAGTCCCGTCGAAGTATTGGGGTGAACGGCCGAACGGTGCAGAGATGCCGTGATCGGGTCGACCCTGACGCCCTGCAGGGGTTGGTCTGGCAGTGAGCATGGTGTCCTCCTTAAATGCAAAACGCCCCATCAGGGGCCTGGGATAGACGGTGGGGTCAGCGGGTGATGGGAGGGAATCCGCCGAACGAAAACGCGGTGACCGCGGCCGCAGTGACCTGTCCGACCGCTCCGGTCGTGCGCACAATACAGCGGGCCGGCGTGCCGTTCGCGTCGGTCTGGCCGACAACCTGCACCAGCATTGTGAACGGCAGCGTGAACGCATCCGCTGTCGCACCTGTCGAGTTGCCACGGCCACGGAACTTGATGTCGTCACCGATGAGCCGGTACTGGGGCGTCTCCCCTACGAGCGCCGTCCACCCAGTGTTGAGGGTCGGGGTGATCCACCCGGTATCGGAGGCGACCGGTGGCCAGAACTGGCTCACCGGCCCGCACCGATCAGGCGGGGATCGCGATCCAGGGAACGTCGTACGACGACGAGAACGCTGTGCCCGCCGCGAGGCGAATGTCGCAGCCCGTTGTCGTGACGTTCAGCGCCATCGCTGTCAGCGGCACCCCTCCCGCCGAGTTGACCGAGCCCGCGATGACGATCGGGGCGGTTGCAAACTTGCCGGCCGGGAACGTGATCGCAACCGTTCGTGTAGACCCGCCGTTGCCGGTGATCGTGACAAGACCGGCCGCGCGAGGATCCGGCATCGGTGGCCAGAACTGGCCCATCAGCGGGCCTCAGCTTGCCGGGAGCGCCACCCAGTTGACCGCCCGAGGAATAGTGCCCTCCACAATGCACTTGAACCCGGTCGTTGTGATGTCCTGCACTGTGAGCGGGAGCCGGGACTGCACGATCGTGGCGACCACGATAGGCGGTGCTCCGAAGGGTGCAGGGAAGTTGATGAGCTGCGCCGTCGTGTTGCTGACGCTCGCCACGTACCCGGCCTGCGGAGGCCGGGCAGGCCAGAATTGCGCCACCGCTCAGCCCACCAGA
>NZ_BAABAE010000001.1:322313-556008 GCF_039537265.1 Leifsonella bigeumensis
GAGGTCATGGCGTCGGCTCCGGTTCCGGTTCCGGTTCCGGTACCGGGGTCGCCGCGACGACGAGCGCCTGCACATCCCCATCCGCGGCCACCGCCGACAAGAGGGTCTCAATCTGGTCGAGCCCGGTCAGCGGAAACGACACCACAGCCGTCGAACCACCGTCGAGCATGTACGCCAAGTCAACCTGCGTGCTCACATCCGCACGGGCGCGCCCGTCCGCCGACGTGAACACCAACGTCGTCGCAGTTGTCTTCTCGATAGCCATTACCGCCTCACCTTCAACGTGATCGTGATCGTCCGCGTCGCCCCAGACCGGTTCGTGATCGAGATCGGGCACAACGTCTCGCCATTCAAGAGCCCCCCGACCGCGACGGCCGCATAATTCGACGCCGCACTGCCGTCATCCTCAAAGATCAGACCGTGATCCCCAGACGGCAACACACCGACCACCCTTGACGCATCCGCCGTTCGATGAGCCGCCGACTGGTAGGCCCGAAACCTCGCCGCATTCGAAGACACGAAATGAAGAACCGTGAACCCCACTCCGAGATCCAACGTCGCCGTCTCCGAAGCGTTGTTCGCCAACGATGAAGTCGTGTAGGTGACCGTCACCGTCTCCACGAACGGAGGAATCTCGATCCCGCCCGCACGGCCATGGATGATCAGACGGCGACCAGACAACTCACAGCGGACCCTGTCATCGACGGCGAAGGTCAGCGGATCGACCAGCGAGTCAGGAGTGACCGGGATCTCGACGGAGTCGCCGTCGAGCACCACGCGCAGCGGCCCCACGGCGCTGACCGTACCCCAGATGAACGTCACAGGCTCACCACCTCCTGCAGTTCGAGTCTCATGAGACCGAGCGAGTTCGCCTCCAACTCGATCCGCGTCACCACATGGCGAGCATCAATCCCAGCAGGGGTATTCGCGAATCGCAGCACATCCCCGACTCGAACCGGGATCGGCAGGCACCTCACCGTCACCGCAGCCTGGACCGCGGATGCCGCAATCAACGACTGCTGCGCTTTCGACTCCAGGAACGCAATGACCTCAGCATCGGTGCCGTCCGGGGTGTCTACGTTGTCCAGGGTGCGTGTGATCCACCGACCGCGGGACGGGTAGGAGAACGGCGAGTTGGAGTCGGTGTTCGTGTACTCGCCCACCAGAGCGGGAGCATCCCCACTCCCGGCCTGCACCGCAATGACTTTGTTCGGCACAGAGAACATGTCGACGTCCCGCGACCACTCCTCCGAATAGATCGAGGTCTCTCCGTCGACGAGCTCGCGTGGCAGATTCAATAACTCATAGGTGAGCGACCGGTTCGCCGGCAAAACGTACGGGTTGGCCTGAAACTGGCCAACCCCATCCACCCGCAGCGAGTCGTAACCGAGCGCGTCGAGGAGGTCGTTGACGATCTGCAGTTTCGTCGTCCCGGCAGGCCACACCATCGACGACGAGAGCGCCGTCGTCACTTCGGCGTCGATGGTGATCGACTCACCGGCCGACGAGATAACTGCCGAGACGGCAGCAAGGATCCCGGTCGACGTATCCACGGTGTACGAGGCGTCCACCTGATCCTGGTCCAAGACGGTCGCCCGATCGAGCAGTTCCAGACTCACAACCTTCCCGGATCCTGACCAGTCCTCCGGTGCCGCCGCGAAGAGGAACACCCCCAACGGAATCTCCGGCAAGCCCTCAATCACCAGCACCGGCCGCAACCGTGCTGACGTGAGTGTCACTTCCCTCAACGTCATGAATCCCGGCTGCGCCACCGCAAGGTCGGCAACCCTGAGATGCCCGTTACCCTTCACCGTCGGCGCATACAGTGACTGGCCGAACTTCGCCGACTGTTTGATCACGCCATCCAGATAGCCGGCCAGATGATCGGTCCCGTCGGAATGGGTAAGAACCTCCCACCGGTAAGACGTCTCTCGATCTCCGTACAAGATCTCGTCAGTGGTGAGCGACCGAACTTGAACTACACCGGTAGGGATTGGGATTACCACCATGCCCCCTATGACGTTTCGGTGATCGAGTACGACAGCGATGCGAGGGCTGAGTTCTCACGGCTGATCGCACCGGCCACCTGCCCGAACATGCGCCGTCCACTCGGGTCCCGGTAGCACGCTTTCCCGGAGAGCAACAGAAATGCTTCAATCTCTTCCGGAGTCGATGGGTCGTCCTCGAAGATGTCGACCGTGCCCGACACGACGAGATCGCCGCCGGTGCCGTACAGGCCGATCGGACGTGACCTGCCCGAAGCTTTCAAGAGAGCCGAGTCGACGGTCGGTGTCGAGCCGAATTTCAGGTTTGCCGAGAACGCCACGATGTCGGTGAAATCCGCGCCCTTCGACAGGAACGCCCACCTATCCTCCGTCGTGGTCATCGTCACCTGGACTTCGGCGGTGGCACCATCAGCCGATTTGGTGGTGACCGTATACAGGTTGTCGCCGTGAATCGTAGGGGTGAGATCCAGCAGAGTCAAAACCGGTTCGGTGGGGTAGTCCGTGAACACGGTCTCCGTCGCCCCGTCAATGGTGCGGGTGATCGACACGGACACCGCATCGGCTTCACCAACACCAGCGGTCGGAATGGTCACCTCGAGTTGCCCGATCCCGGAATCCTCTAAATATGTGGCCGTGACACTTGCCGTCACGGGTTCCGTGTAGGCGACGGTGAAATCGGATTCCACCAGAGCAGAGGTGAGCCCGTTCGAATCCAGCCCGGTGACCTTCACCGTGTAGGAGCCACCGTTCGCAACTCGGGTATCCATCACCGTTGACGCGAGCGTGGTGGAGGCTAACTGCTCCAGCAGCGTCACACCTTCGTAGAGGCTGATCGTCGCGGACACGAACGTGGCGCCCTCAGCCTGTGAGAAGCCGAGTTCGACAGTGAGCTCCGCCTCAGTCCACGTCCCCGCATCCACTGGCGCGGTGATCGTCACAACGGGGCGAGTCTTGACCGTCACCGTCGCCAGATCAGACCACGGTGACGCACCGGTCCCATCCGCCCCGCCGGTGGTGGCTTCACCCCACGTCCGAACCCGGACGGTCAGGGCAACATCGGCCGCGTAGGTTGATGCGGCAAACGATTTGGAGGAGGTGGTCGAGGCGACCTTCCCCGTCGTTGACCACACCCCGCCACCGTCCGTGGAATAGCCGACCTCGTACGCGGTCTGCGGTGTCGTATCCACCGGATTGTGAGTCCACGGGACCACGAACGCGGCAGCCTTGTCCACGAACGGACCCAGAGCGGGCAGGGTCGGCTTGTTCGGTGCCGCCAGCAGCTGCACCGTGTTCGATTCCACCGCCGAGGACGCCAGGGCAGCAGTATCCGAGTTGACTGCTGTGACCCGGTATTTCCACAGCTTCGCCGCATCCGGTGCCGCATGCGTGTACGTGCCACCCGATCCTGCCGATGTTAGCGTCGACCATGCTGACCACGACGCCCCGCCATCACTGGAGGATGCAGTCTCCACCTTGTGCGTGTGCTCCGTGAAGGCGACGTTATCGGTCCAAACGACCACTACGTCCAGGGAAGCATTCTTCGCCGCCGACACACCTGAGGGTGCAGCCGGGGTGGTGTAGATCGGCGCGGAGGGGATCGAGTAGGCGGAGGTTCCGGCGGAGTTCGACGCGTTGACCTTATAGACGGTCTTCCGGTTAACCGCCGTCGAGACCACCACCGACGATGCCGGAGCGATCGTCGCCGCATCCGCATACGCTCCACCGTTGACCGACTGCTGGACCTTGTTCCCCGTCCGGGCACCGTTAGCCGCATCATTGTTCGTCCACGCGACCGTCGTCTGCGTGTCCGACACTCGTGTCGCGGTCACCCCCGTCGGGGTCCCCGGCACCTGAGTCAGCTTCGTCAGCGTGACAGTCTTCGACGAGATCGACGCCGTCCCCAGCGTCGCGGCCGCGGCATGCGACGCCGACACCGTAAACGACTTCGATCCATCCGCATCATGCACTACCGATTGCGTAGACGAGAAGATCAGAACAGCCCCGCCGGTCGGGGTGGCCGAGTAGTCGGTCCCCGAATGGATGCCCTCGAAATCGTAGGCGGGAAAGTCTCCCGAACCGCCCGCAGGGCCACCCACCGAATACCCGGTACCCGAGTTGATCCATGGTGTAGACCCGTCACCGCGCACCATATAGAGCGCTTCGGTCACATCAGAGGTGTTCGCCACCGCATCTAGGTTCGACTCGGTAACAACGAGCCGGAGTTTCCACGACGACTTCGACGGGTAGGACGCTTCATATGTTGGCATCAGAACCCCTGCCGCTTCTCATTTCGCACAATCCCCGCCAGCGCGCGCGCGAGCTTGTCGATAGTGGAGTCGGATAGATCGGTGGCCATGATGCTTTCAGCCCGCGGGTGACCTGAGCTCAACTGGATAGAAGACTGGCCGCCCGCGGCGAAACCTTGCGCCCCAGAAGGAACAATCTGGAACCCCCACCCGGCGAGCATGTCTTCGGCCAAAGCAAGGGAGCGGGGGCGCTTCGACTTCGCCTCGGGGAAGTACCACTCGCCGTCAGTTTCCGGTTCCGCCCACACCCGGACATCTCCGGCGCGCGCGAACTGAGCGACATGGTTCTCCCCACCGCCGGCAAAGAACTTCACATTCCCGCCGTCGGCATTGAACTTGATGCTCGTTCCGGGGACCTGATAGACGGTGCCGCCGTGAGCGTCCACGGTGATGTTGATGCGCTTGCCGTCCCACGAATTGATGAAGCCCCGCAGGCGGTTCTCGGCGTTCGCAGTCTCCGCGATCACCGTCCACTGGGTTTCGTCAGGGATCTTCAGGATCTGGTCCGCGAGTGTTTCTGCGGCATCCCCCGTGAGCCCGAGATCATGGATCCGGTCGAGTAGGGTCGCGCGGCTGGTCTCCAATGACTCCCGGTAAGCCTTCGTGTCACCGTCGAGATCATGCTGCGCCTTCGCCGCATCCCAAGCATTATCGGCGAGGTCGACGAGGAGGGCCATGTTGTCGCGGCCCGCCGCCGTGGTGATGTCGAGACTGGCAGCGTACCCGTCGGCACCCTTCTTGATCTTGCCGATCTGTTCATCCACGGCCGCCAGAGCATCCTGGTAGTCGATGTTTGCGGTGATCGCGTCCTGCCCGACACCGTTAGCCCTGTTCAGGGTGTCGATCAGCTGATCGAGTTCCTGCTCGAGGCCGTCGATCTCCTTCTGCGCGTCCACGTAGGCATCAGACGCGGAGATTGTGGTCTTCGTGCCCTCCCCTTGCGCTTCGGCAAGCTGCTCGTGCTTCTCCTTCGCCGAGTCAAGCTCGCCGCTGACCTGCCGGAGGCTGTTGCGGAAGATGAACGCGTACCCGTTGGCGTCCCCAGTGGAACTTGTTTGATCGTCGATAGCCTTCGTGACCCGCTCGTAGGCATCTTGGTTGCCGAGGGCCGCATCGGTGACGTCGTCGAGCGCGACACCGTACTTCTTGGCGATGTCGAAAGCGCCCGCGTCGGAGAGTTGCTTGATCGCCACCGAACGGGTGTTCTCGGTCATCGCCCCGGTGTTCTTATCCAGAGACTGAGTGAGTTCGTCGATGCGGGAGGCCGCTTGAGCGCTTCGACCGATCAGGTCGGTAATGCCGATGAGGGCGAGACTGATCGCGAGGCCCCACGGCCCGCCCATGAACCCTGCGAAGCCCTTCAC
This sequence comes from Leifsonella bigeumensis, assembly GCF_039537265.1. Lineage (NCBI taxonomy): Bacteria > Bacillati > Actinomycetota > Actinomycetes > Micrococcales > Microbacteriaceae > Leifsonella > Leifsonella bigeumensis. The sequence continues at coordinate 327,990 of NZ_BAABAE010000001.1, forward strand.
CGCAGTTGTGGCGCGCGGCATCTCCGTCGAGAGCGTGGCCACCGCCTGCCGGAACGCGACGATCTTCGGGACTGCCAGCAGCGCGACACCGCCGGCGAGGACAATCCCACCGGTCAGCAGCGCCAGCACGGCAATCGCTCCCTGCAGTTCGGGGGGCATGCCGCCGAGGAAGTCGGACAGGTTCCCCACGGCGCCTGCGACGGCTTCCACGGCAGGGAGGAGATGCTGGCCGAGCTTGATCGCTGCATCGACAATGGAGTTGCGGGCCATGTCGAGTTTCGCGGCCGTGGTCTCGTACCGCTTTTCGGCCTCGATCTGAAGGGCGTTGTTGTCCTTCCAGGACTGGTTGCCCAGTTCGATGGAATCACGCAGTAGAGTGCCTGCGCCGGCAAGGCCGAGCAGCGAGCGGGTGGTGCGGATGTCGGTCTGACCGAGGGTCTCGAGGGTGGCGAACACATCCCCGCCAGCACGGTTCAGCCGGCCCATCCCCTCGATGACAAGGGCGAGAGCCTCGGCCGGTGCCGTTTTGTACTTCTTGGCGAACTCATCCGCTCCCATCCCGGCGAGCTTCGCCCACTCGAGAAGCTTCGAACCCTTCTGGGAGACCGCGTTGGCGATGTCGATCATGATGTTGCTGACGGATGAGCCACCGGCTTGAGCTTCGATCCCCACGGAGGCGAGAGCGTTCGCGAGCCCCAGAGTTTCTCCCTCGGACAGGCCGATGATCTTTCCGGCGCCAGCGATCCGCTGGGACATTTCGACAATGTCGCGCTCAGTGGAAGCGCCATTGTTTCCCAGAGCCACCACAGCCGAGCCGAGCCGGTCAACGTCTTCCGGGGCGGTCTGCATGATGTTCATCAGCTGCGCCAGAGACGTGGCCGCTTCATCCGCCGAGAGGTTCGTGGTCTCACCCAGGTCGATCATGACCTTCGTGAATCCCACAACATCATCGGCGGCGACACCCAGCTGACCTGCTGCTTCAGCGACCGCCGCGATCTCCGAATGTGACGCCGGGAGGACCTTGGTGAGCCCCCTCAGGCCGTCCTCGATCTCGCCGAGCTTCTCCGGGGTGGCGTTGACCGTTTTGGTGACCCCAGTCCAGGCGGTCTCCCAATCAATCGCGGCTTTCACCGTCAGGGCGGAGGTGGCCACCATGGCGGCACCGATGACCACCATCGAATGACCCACCGTCGTCGCTGCCGCCTGAGCGGTCAACGACATGCCGGCGAGTTCCTGCTTGACCGTGCGCACCTGTGGCGCGGCAGCAGCGGACTTCCGGCCGAGCTCTTCAGTCTTCTTGCCCGTCTGGTTCAGCGCGTCCCCGGTTTTGCGGGCGGCCGCCTCAGACTGGGCGAGGTCCTGCTTGAGAACGTCCTTCCCCACCGTCTGGATTCGCCAGATGATCGACCCGGCTTCGAACATGCGCCGTCACCGTCCTCTGGGTCCAGGAGCCCTCCACGTGGGAGAGTCGTTCGATGGCGGAGCGGACGAAATGCCACGGCCGTGAGTTCAGGGCGCGGTCAAGGTCCGGGATCAGGTGATACTGGGCGAGATCCAGTTCGATCTCGCCGAACAGGCTCGGCAGCAGCAGGGTCCAGAACTCTCGTGCGGTGAGGGAGCGTTCGGCTACTTCTTTTTGGGCAGCCTGTCTTGCGGCTGCCGCCCGGGCTTCTTTCCACCCTCGGGGGTAGACGTACTCGGGATAGACGCCTGTAACTGGATCAGGTTTTCCAATGCCGAACTGGGCGATGTCAGCAGGGGTGAGAGCCCCAAACGCTGGACCAGCGCCCCCAGTGCTTTTGTGTGGCCGCCGACACCTCCCCCGTTTTCGAGGTAGATGCTCACCCCTGCTGCACCGAGGATGGTCTGCCAGAAGAACGCAGCCATGGCGACGTCCTCCGTTTCGGAGGTGGAGAGTTCCTTGCCCATCCGGTTCGAGTTGGTGCGCTCCTCCTCAGGAACGGGTGTCCACTGGTCCGTCTCAGGATCGTGTACTGCGCCATCCACGGCCATGACGAGCGCGAGAGTCGCTTCCAGCTGGTCTCCGCCGCCGCGCGCCGTGCTCAGGTATGCCTCGGTCATCTTGTAACCGGCTTCCCCGGGGAGGGGTTTCACGATGAAAGGGTCGAGCCCTTCAACGTGGAGGTGGAGGTTTCTGCCCTCCTGGGTGGCGGTGATCGCCATGATGTTCCTTTCCGAGAGGGAGGCGGCGGACCCCGAAGAGTCCGCCGCCTCGAGGGTTAGACCGTCTGGGCCGTGTACGCGAACGCAGCGGATGCGCCGGTCGCGTTGGTGACGATGATGTCCGCGGCACCAGTCACCGTGGCGGGGATGACCATGACGAGGGTGTAGTCGTCCAGGCCGCCTTCGGGGCCAGCAAGGAACTCCGTCACCGCCTGCGTGTCGATCGTGACCCCGGTGGTGCCGGTGAACTTGTACCCGCGGAGCACGATCTGGTCGCCCACCGTCTGCAGGGTCGGGGTCGCCGACTCGATGATCGGCTCACCCGTACCGGCGATCGGGGACGTGACGAGATCCACGACACCGTCGGAGGTGAAGATGAACCGGTAGGCGCCCTTGTCCTGGTAACCAGTGGAGACGGCGGAGAGGTCCGCTGTGGCGACCGAGAAGGAACCTTCGATCGCTTTCAGGTTCTCGTCGCGACCATCGAACACCTGCAGTTCGACCTTGTTGTCCGCGCCGGACGCCTGCGCGATGGTGACGAGGTTCGACAGCCACGTCTGGATGATGACCCCATTGGAGTCACGCACCGCCTCGACGTCGACCGTGACAACCCACGAGTCGCCGAGCTTCTCGATCGACGGCATGCCCTTGTTGCCGTAGTTCTCGCGTGGGGTGATGACGGCGGTGGGGACAGCGCCGAGGTTGTTCGCGTCGCCGGTGATGTTCTCGAACACACCGTCACGCTTGACGCGGATGATCTTCTCATGCGACTTCGCCAGCGTCCCAGCGGTCTGCTGGGTGGCGTCGTAGATGGTGTCTGACATTGGTTTCTCCTTGTGTTATCGGGGGTGCCCATCAGGGCGGGCCCCTCGCATGGAGGGGTGGTCTAGAGCGGTCGGCGACCGCGGAAGTGGAAGTTCTGGTACGTCGTGTACCGACCGGACTCATCTCTCGTCGCGGCGAGCTCGGAGAATATCGTCGACCACGACACGTAGAAGCCCGGCGGGATCTGCTCTTTCTGATCCAGCGCTACCCGCAATGACCATGCGAGGTTGCGCGCTTGGGTTTTGGTGCCAGCCAGGCGCGAGATGATCTGCACCCGGTGCACCAGATCGGCGCGGCCCTCGATGATAGGGTCCAGCTGGTTCAGGACGATGCAGTTATCCAGAGTCGTGGGGAGGTCTGGGCCGCTCACCAGAATGGCGGGCTTGGCGAGAGTGGATTCGGCGGCCGTGTACGTGCCCGTCGGCTTGTACAAACCCAACTCGAGGTCGTCAAGAGCTTGAGCGAGGGCGCGGTCGAACAGGACCAGGTAGGAGTCAGCCACGACGCACCTCCGCGCCGAGAATCTGGCCGAGTTCGGCGCGGTTGTGGATCGCCGGATCCTCGAGGTACTTGCCCTTCCGGCCGTTCTGGAAGTCGTACTCGGGGTGTTCGTGCAGGCGGGCCGCATACGGGGTGTCGTACGTGACGGCTGCCCCATCCTCTGCGTTCTCGGCGGGGAGGACCGCTCCGGACTCATCGAGGGTGCCGAACTCGAACGGAACCTCCGCAGAGGAGAGTGCGAGCAGACGCTCAGCGGCTTTATTCTCGCCGCGCATCAGCCGCCCCTCGGCATCGTTGAGCACCTGGAAGACGTTGGATTCGACAGTGACATTCGCCTGAACTCCCACGGTGGCCTCCTAGTCCAGAAAGGCTTGGGTGTGACCCGGTGCGCGCGGGTACGAGAAGTAGTCGCTGGTGACCACCTCAGAGGTCCGCTCCCGCGGTGTGTCCTTCCAGACCTTCACCATGGAGCGGGGGCTGAGGTCGTTGTCATGCAGGACGACGACGAACGTGGAAGACGTGACCTCCTGCCCCGCTGTGGGGGAGGTTGAGCGGCGGTCGACGACGAGCTTCGACTTCTGTTCCACGTACGCCGGCACATCCTCGATCCAGTCAGACCAGGACTCGCCCTCAGAGGTCTCACCGAGCAGAACCTTCACATCGACCAGATGCGGGAGATGCTTGGCACGCAGTCTGGGCATGATGCTCCTACCGGTATGCAGTGATTGCGGAGATCAGACCGGCTGTGGTCAGGATCTCGACCGCTTCGGGGGCGACACGTGACTGCTGCTCATCGGGCGCGCCATTCCCCGAAGAACGCCCCCTGGCGCCGATCGATACGGAACCGATCGAGAACGTGCCCTCCTGAGAGACCGCCCCAGTGGGATCTTCGGTCTCTTCCCAGTAGGCGACCTGCGCGCAGGTGGCGTCCTTGAAAAGTTCCGTGACATCCGCATCCGTCGGGTAGCCGTCATCGTCTGCGTCGTACACGGAATGACGGGTGAGGCCGTCGATCAGGCCGGATGCTCGCCTTAGTAGCGCGTTCAGGTCCTTGTCTGTGGTCGGTTCCGCGACAGGATCGCCGTTCGGGTCCTCGTTCGGGTCGTCGCCGCCAGTGAAGTCATAGAAGTCGCTTGCGGTGGCGTAGACGCGCTGAGCCATGGTCAGTCCTCAGCGGTGCGCTCGTCAGCGGGAATCGTGGCGGGGGACTCGCCGTCGCCGATCACAGTCCCGTCTGCGAGCTCGGCGATACCGAACGGTTCCCCGTCGGGGCCGGTGCCCGCCGGGGTGCGGCTGAGCAGGTCGACGAGGTCAGCCTTGGACGCCCTCGCCGGGACTGCCACGCCTTCGACGTCGGCGATCTCCCGCAGTTCCTTCACGGTGAGCGCCTCGAGGTCGACGGTCGGTTCCTGTTCGATCACGAACCGGTGCTGCAGCAGGGTCTGCTCGATGATCGGGTCCAGTGAGTCGACACGGGCGAACCCGTCGACGAACTCGACACCGATGAACTTCTGGCGCCCCTGTGCGGGACGCGGATGGATGATGCGCACGATGCTCTCCTAGAAGTGAGGGGGTCCGGCTCGGGCATGCTCGGAATCACACCCGAGCCGGACAATGGGTGGAGGGTTAGCTCCAGACCGGTGCGACCGGGAGGCCGCGGATGATGCCGTGGGCGCGCTCGTTGCCCCACTGCAGGCCCACCTCGCCGTACAGCTGCTCACGGTCGGCAGCGCCGATCTTCGCGAGCGGCTCGGAGAAGAAGTGACCCTTGCCGGGGGTGACGAGGAACTTCGGCTTCAGCTGCGACAGCGTCGACACGATGACCGCATCGGCCGGCATCCACCGGTCGAGCAGCACGTTGAACACGCCGAAGTCGGACATGATCGTCGTGAAGTTCACACCACCGACGTTCCGCGACGCCTCCTGGTACTGCCCGAACGCTTTCGCGTAGGCAGTCGACAGGGACCGCTTCTGGCGGCCGCCGAGGATGATCGTGGCGGTGTCGTTGCCGAGACCGCCCGACTGGAACACCTTCTCGAACAGGGCGTCGTAGGTGTCCTTCGTCGGGCCCGCGGTGGGCATGACGCGCAGGGACACCGTGGCGGTGCCGATCGTGATCGCCGTGCCGCCCTCGGTGAGGGAGACCTTGAACGAGACGGTCGTCGCCTTGCTGACGACGTAGTACACCGTGTTCGTGTCGATCGTCGTGGAAGCTCCCACGTCGGTGAACATGACACGGTCGCCGTTGTTCAGCGCGTGCGTGACCGTGATGGTGTCGGTCGCGGCCGATGCCTCCGTGAGGAGCGTGGTGGCGTTCTCGACGACGTTCGTGGTGATCGCCTCGATCAGGCCACCCGTCTTCCGCTCCTCCGAGTTGTCGGCCGGGACGTGCTTGAGGCCGAGCAGGAACGACAGCTCGATGTCGACGGCCTTCGCCGCGAGCGCAAGCTCAAGCTGGTGGTCCATCTCGTTGGTGACCGGGTTGGTCTGGTCGTTGTTCACACCCGACGTCTGCCCGGTAGCCGCCTGCTTCGTGTAGGACAGTTCGACGGTCTCCTGGTGGATCTCGCAGATGTTCTTCACGTTGCGGCGAACACGCTGGTCGGCAGTCTGGGCGTTCGCACCCTCCAGACGGGACCGGTTCGCGGTCGAAGTGCGGAGGTCTTCCTCCTGCCACTCGAACTCGACCGACTTGACCTCTTCGCCACCGGTGAGACCACCGATTGCGGAGAGGAGGGGCGTTTCGGACGGGCTCACATTGAAGAGCTCGCCCACGTAGTTGGGCAGGTTGTAGGTTGTCCCCTGCCCGCTGATTCCAGCCATGCTGTTCTCCTTGGGTTGTTATCCCTGGGCGGCTCGCGCGGACGCGATGGCACGCTTCAGGCGGATGGTTTCCGACACGTCCTTCTTCTCCTCAGCGGTTTTCAGCTGGGCTTCGAGGGACTGCACGGTGGCACCCTGGTGTTCGCCGCTGCCTGAGCGGCGAGGGGTTGCCTTGAGGGTTGGCGTGTCCTGCACGGCCTTGGTGATCGCAGCCTTGATGGCCGCCTCATCGGTCGGCTCTACCGACTCGATGGAGGTCTTGAACTTCTCGTTGGCGAGAAGGAGGGTGGCGGAGGCGCCGAGCCCGGGGGCGTGGAGGGCAACCTGCAGGGCGCGTTCGGCGGTCTTAACGGCCGTCTGTGCGGTCTCCGCTGTCGTGGTGGCTTCGGTGAGCTTCGTGTCCCGCTCAGCGAGCGCCTGACGTAGCTTCTCCGGGTCCGTCTCCGGTTCCCCTTCACCGCCGAGAAGCTTGGCGAACTGGGCGAGGGTGGCCTTCTGCGCATCCTCCGCGGCTTTCGTCGCGGCTGCGGCGATCGCGGCGTCCGTCTTCGTCTGCCGTTCCTCAGCATCGGTGCGGAGGTTCTGGATGAGCTTCCACGCCTTGTCCGGGTCGAACTTGGTCGGGTCATCGCCCCACGGTGGTTTCGCGTCGGCGGCTGCGGCAGCATCAGCGGCGGCCTTGGCGGCTACAGCGGCGGCGGCCTGCGCGGCAGCATCCCCGCCTTCGCCGTTCTCGTAGCGGATGCCCATGAGGGCGTGGCGGGTGCGGCCGATGATCGCCAGCCCATCGGGGCCACGCTCGGCAAGGGTGTTCGTCGTGATGGACACGGTTATTCTCCTTCGCGGCACCTGGCCGCATCGGTGTATCGCCCGGAACTTCCGGGACGTGAGGGCCCTGCGCGCCTACCGTTGAGGTGTCGACGCTCGCCACTCGGCGCGCAGGGACGAAAAGGCCCGCCGTGAAAGGACGGGCTGGTTCGAGAAGCGGGGAGGGGCGCAGGTACGCCTAGCTGGAAAGGTGCAGCATCATGGAACGTCCTTCGCGGTGGAAGACCCGAAATTGCCGCGTTGACGCCCCTCCATCGGCAATCACGGGGCCGGGCCGACTCGCCTCAACCCCACAGCAGGGCCACGCGAGTTTGTTGAAGACCGGGCGGTCTCTACGCCCGTCTGTGAGTGGCAAAGGCGACAGGACTCGAACCTGCAACCTCCGGTTTTGGAGACCGGCGCTCTACCAGTTGAGCTACGCCAATTCGTTAGCGGCCGTCCGCGAAGTGCAACTGCTCGCGGTGAGACTGCACACGCCGACCGGTGCGAGAAGTGAACTCGCGGCGGGCCGCGCGCGCTTCCCTCAGGTCCCGTTCCGCACGCTTCCGCGACACCGCATCGGGAGCGATATCCAGATCCCGTTTCGCTGACCGAATGTCTCGCTCAAGCTCCCGCTGCTTCTGACGGTCCTCGTCCGCCTGCTGGTTGTACTCGAAGTCCTGTTGAGGAGCGGCGAGCCCGGGGAGCATCGCCACCGGCCGGCACCGGCAGTTCGGATGGTTCCAGCCCGCGTTGCGCGCCTGCTCGATCGTCCCCGCGACGTACACAGTCACCGTCTGGTCTTGGGTGGAGTGCTGCATGATCCGGGGGCCAGCAGGTGTCCCATCGGTGGAGAGAGTCTTGCCGATCCATGGCGCGCACCGTTTGCAGGCATCGAACCCGCCGACGATGGTCACCAGGTGGATGCCTGACTGTTCCATTCGCCAGATTCCGGCATCATTGAACGCCCGGTTGACCGCGGTACGGCCCGCCATCTCCGCGTAGGAACCGATCCGCCAGTTGCGGCCCGACTTATCCACGAACCCGGTGATGCCTTCACGGAGGAACCGCTGCACCGTGGCCTGCTGCTGCCGGAGGGACGTGGTCACACCCAGCAGAGTGTTCGGCGCGGTGAGGGACACGATGCGCTGGTACGCGTCTTGAGGGTAGCGGGTGATCCGCTGATTCATCACCTCAAGCCGTGACTGGAGGGAGATCGCGAGGGCACTCACCGCTGTGGCGGCAGAGCCGGTCTGGAAGACGGTGGGGAGACGCTTGGCAAGCCCGAGACGTGCAGCCGCGGCCGCTTCGCCTTCCTCGGCGGCGACTTTGATGATCTCCTCAGCCATGCCTGAACGACGCAGGCGCTCCACGATCGCCACGGCCATGCCCTGCAGTTCTCTGACAGCTTGTGCCCGGTGCACAGCCAACTGGCCGAGGATCCGGTTCTGCTCGCGACGCTCCGCAGCCGTTAGTCCACCACGCACCGGTTCAGTGGGGAGCATTTCGCGCAGTTCGAGGTCACGGTAGACGCGGGTGGCTAGTTCTCGGATCAGTTCGTCTTCGGCATCCCGGTACCTGAGTGCGAGTTCGTCGGAGAGTTGCTCGATGAACTCCTCGAGGTCGAATGCTTCCGGATCCGGAACGAAGACGGCCATGAGCTACTCCTCGGGGTCGTCGGCAACCGAGAGAGCGAGCCTGTTGGCGAGGTATTCGGTGAGGCCGATGGACACATGGATCGGCTGTTCCGCCGCGACCCGCAGGTAGTACGTCATCTGGTCGCTATCCTCCGGCTTCACCGCTGCGGCTACGCCGACATAGTTGGTGAGCAGAGCGCCGTCAAGCTCGTCTGCAACATGCGCGGCGATCGCGTCGTCGAGTGCGGCCTTGGTCGCGGCGCTCACGGCTTCGGCTCCTCGTCAGGCTTCGGTCGCGTCCCGTCCGGTGTGGTCGGGTCGCCAGTGAACGTTGTCGGGTCCGGCGCCTGAGCCCCGAACTCTTCGGATAGCGCATCAACCTCGTCGTCGACCTGATCCTCATCCCAGTCAGGGTTCGAGCGACGCACACGCTCACGCCTCGAGATCGACTCGGACAGGAACAGCGACTGGATGATGCGGGCCGCCTTCTCCATGTCCTCCTGCGACACGGGCGGGAAGTCCACATCGGGCAGTTCTTCGAACCAGGCGCCGCCCTTGCCGGGGAACACGATCCCGTCGATAGCGAGCGCCACCTGTGCCAGCTGGGCGAGGGCAGGCTTCGCGTACATGGCCTTCTCGTCCCGCACACGCTCCGAGTCGGAGTAGTCGGCATCCACCTCGGTGGCGGTCTTCATCGTCCCCGAACCATCCACCCCAAGGTGGGCGAGGGAATACCCGGTGGTCCAGGCGATCTCCCGTTTCAGGCCCTCGATGACGTTGCCAAACTCTTCGTCGCGGATGTCGAACTGGGACTCGTGAATCTGCCCCGACATCTGCTCGTCGGCCTTGCCGAGCGCGTTGACGCCGACATACACTTCCCGATCGAGATCGACGGTTCCACCCTCGCCGCGGCCGGCCGTTTCCAGCCACGACTCCGGGACGGTGAGACGCCCCTGCCCGAGGGCAACGTCACGCATCAGGGCGGACCATGCCTGATCAACCTTGTCGAGTTCATCCTCGATGCCGGCGAGATCAGACCGGCCGAGGTTCGCCAAAACGCCCTGCTTGCGCCAGTCCTTGTTCGGCATCCTGTTCGGGATGTACACGACAGCGAGCTTCGGAACACCAGTGGAGACCGTCACAGTCTCCGACCAGGAGCCCGGTTCGGCGATCGCGAGATCCAGTTCAGCCTGGGAGCGCAGCCCGTTGTAGTGCGCGGTCGCATCCAGTGAGTTGATCGGCACCACCGGACCCAGAACCTTCTCCGACCCTTTGTGGAGGGAGTAGGAGATCATCCCCGGGTCGTGACGCTCCAACAGCCGATACACGGCCTGCTCGACCCGGTACTCGGTCCACAAGGTCACAGCGGTGAGGATGCCGTCCTGAAACTCCGGGAGCGCACAATCGGCGGCGTACGCGCGAATCCGCACCCGGTCAGCCAGGCGCTCATTCCACGTCACCGACAGGTAAGTACCACCGAGGGCGGCAGCGAGCTCACCAGCCTGCAACAGTTGCGCGCGGGTCTCATCCGAACTCATGATCTCGTCGAGTCGAGCCTGCCCCTCGTGCTCCCACTTCTTGGTCGGCTTCGACGGATCCTTGCCGGCCGCATCCAACTCAGGCGGTTTCGGGTAGCGGATCTTCACCTGCTCCCCGAACAGGAGCGTGGCGGACAGCCGGCAGATACCCCCAGCCAGGTCGACGTGCATCTTCATGCGCTTCTCGGTCGCCACGATCGGCGCGCCCCAGAACGCTTTCGACAGTGATCCGACCAGTCCACCCCGGTACGGGACACCATTGTGGGTGTGCGTGGCGACCTCGCCCGAATACATCGACTGCAGGGTGAGAGTGTCGCCTGTCCACCAGGCTTCATGCTCACGGAACCGGTCGAGGGCGATGTCGAATGGGGCGGGAGGGAACTCGTCGGCTGACGCCATGGGTGCCTCCTATGCTGCGAGCTTGATGTGTTGACGCCAGATGTTCTCGGTCGTGGTGACCGCGTAGCGGGCGGCGTCGAGACTGTGGTCGGCGACCTTGATCGGTTTCTCTTCACCCTTGAGAGTCGCGTCGGGGTCCCACGCATACCCGGATGCTTCGGTGATGAACCCTTTGCAGCGGTCGGTGACGATGAGCTTGTGTTCGGCCAGCAGTGACGCCATCGTGCGGATCCCGTACAGGACGTCGTTGTCGGCTTGGGTGGTGGTGACACCGTCCTGCTGCATCTGCACACGCAGGGAAGCGGCGGACGGGTCGAGGATCGTGTAGCGGGGCACCAGACGGGAGCGGGTCGAGGCGGGCAGGTGGTTCTCGTTCAACCACTTCACCAGCTCGCGAGACAGGGCGGCGTCGGTGAGCTTCTGCTCGGTCACCTTCGAGTCGTGCCGGTACTCGTCGATGAAGAACATGCGCGGTGTCGGCCGGCCCAGATGATCAATCTCGGCGCTGATGCCCAGCAGGAGTGCGGCGGTCGGGTTCGTGGTCCCGTAGTCCACACCGACCGCGACGAGCTCGCGCATCTCCGGCAAGGTCTCCCAGGGGATGACGTAGCCGGCGCCCGGTGACGGGTCCCACATGTCGTAGATGGCGCCCTCAGCGGCAACCCACTCGCCGAGGATGAAACGCTTGTACCAGAGGCCCGTGTAGTTGGCTTTCAGGTTCGCGATCGCCTCAGCCGACAGGGCGATGTTGTCGTCAAGGACGAAGTGCCATGACGCCCAGTTCGGGAGCTCATCGAGACGGTCGAGGTAGTCGCGTTTCAGCCAGTGACCGGGAGAGTCCGGGTTCGTTGTGCCCAGCAGCATCGCACCGGGAGCGGTGAGCCGGGAGAGCATCATCTTGAACGCGCCCTCAGGCAGAACAGTGATCTCATCCACATAGCAGAGGGCCACGGTCATACCGCGGATCTTGTCCTCAGCCTGCTTGTCGTTCGCGCCGATCACATGCACAACCCGGCCGAGGATGCGCGCGGTCGGGGCGCCGGCCGTGTACTTCACATGCTTAGCGAACGGGCCGAACAACTCCGGGTCCATCAACGGCTCGAACACGTTGCGGAAGATCGACTCACGAGTGCGGCCCATGATCACGATGCGACCCTGACGGGCCAACGGCACCTGAATGATGAACCGGATCAGCGAAGCGATCGTCTTCGACGACCTGACCGAACCCTCCCAGACGCACACCTGCTTGGTGGCTTCCCGAATGGAGAGCTCCTGCTTCGGGGAGATGTCGAACTCGAGGTCAGTCGACAAGACCGAACCTCTTCGCCAGACGGCCCAGCATCGAATCTGCTTCGGCAACACCGTCACCGTCGTCGACGAGCTCGAGCTTCGCGGCACGGTCGAGGTAGATGTTGATCGTCGAGGCGAGGTTCTTCTCGTCCGCCGTGGGGACGAAGCTCAGGGTCAACTCTCGGGATGTCCCGTACTCACCAGTTCCGAGAGTTTCGAACGTGTCGGCTTCGAGCCTGTCAAGGATTCTCTCGGTGCGGTCATACAGGCGGTCGATGATGTCCGCTCGACGCGCAGCACGAGAAGTGCGACGGGCGTTGACCGCGGTCTCAGTCCCCGACGCGTCGAAGCTGTGGCCCTCTTCCTCAGCGATCCGGTCCACCTGACGGGTTGAGATGCCAATCTCGCGTGCGATCTCGTTGCGGCCTTTGCCCTCGGACATGAGAGCCTTCGCGCGCGCGCGTTGCTCTGGCTGAACTGGCACACCTGAAGCCATTGCCATCACCTCGGTTCGCAGCGCCTGGCTGCTTGCGGATGAGGCTTAGGGCCTCAGGAGTGTTGAGTGTTGTGGACTACTTGCAGGCTTCGATGCCGAACCCGAGGAGGGCGATCATGACCCACCATGTGCGTTCACCGTTGGGTTTGGTCCATCGATCGCCGTAGATGCCGGTTGTCCAGCGTGCGTCTGGGTTGGCTCGGTGTAGGTTGGTGGCGCCGAACTGGATGCCGCCGATGCGGATGTCCGCGTATCCGGGTCGCGTGGACGTGTCGAGAGTCATTGCGTCTCCTCGGTGGAATGAGTGAAGCCCCGGGAGTTGTCGGCTCTTCCGGGGCTTCGGGATGGACTAGGCCATCATCTATCTCAATCTGATGGCCTTTCGCATCTTGTGTCAAGTTAGGCTGCGGCGTGTGGTCGGGCGCGTCGCGTCCATTTCTTGTCGCGCATGGTGAGGATGTCGGTTTCGGCTACTCCCCAGAAGGATTGGCCTGTGGAGTCGGTGCCGAGTATTTCGCGGACGTGGCCGTTCTTCACCCACCGGTAGATGGTGGCCAGGTGTTTACCGGCGAGCTCGGCGGCTTCCTCGTAGGTGAGGGTGCGGCCCGTGGGACGAGTGGCGCCTGTCATGCGGTGCCCTCGAACTCGACGAGGTACTCGGTCCGGTACGTCTGCACTGTGCCGGAGGGGTCGAGGTGACGTTTGCGAACGTCGGCCCATGCGTCCTCGGAGAGCCGGATGTGAGTCCACGTGTCGTCTTGGCGGACGATCTCGCCGACGATGCGACCCTTGCGCTGGTGGTGCCAGACCTGCTCAGGCATCGGACCGCCCACCCACAACCGGAGCGGAATCGAACGCGTCAAGGACCTTCGGCAGGCGCTCATCGAACGCCGCGATCACACAGCCCTCACCGCCGATGAAATGCGACTCCGCGACGTTCGCGAACACCCGCCACTGCCGCTCACGCTCAGGAGCGGGAGGATCGGCGTGAGACGCCTGCTCCTCGAAGTTGCGCATCTTCTCGACGAACGCCTCAACCTTGGCGCGAGCCCATGCGAGGGCTTCGGGGTCGTGATCGTACTTGGTGTCGCTCAATGGTCGCCTCCCTCGGGACGATGGTTCGCCTGCTCGGCGTCGGACCACGGCGTGTAGACCTCGGTGTCCTCCACCCACGTCGAGCAAGCCAGGCAGACTTCGAGCGGACTAGACGGGCAGTCGCCGTCGTGCTCGCAATCACCGAAGCTGCACTCGAGGTCGTACGCATCGACCGTGACCCGCTCGTGTAGATCCGCAGCCGCCGCGGCTTCACTCATCGAACTTGGTATCAGGTACCCCCGGAAGATGCACAGCACAACAGGGCGGTCATACTGGCCGGCCCATCCCGCTCGTGGCACGGCGGCTTCGATCCCACGGTCAAGGGCGACAGAGAACTCGCAGTCGCGAAGGTCGATGCCCGAGTCCCGACACTTGGCAGAATGCAACACATAGACGCGCTGCTCTGCAGAGACAGCTCGCGCCCAGTGGAACACCGGGTGACGCTCGACGCCGACCTTCGCTTCGATCGTCGCGGCACTCTCGAGGCGGCTCATCGCTTGTCTCCTTCGGGTACCGGGCCGTAGATCGCTTCATCCCACGAGTGCCATTGAGCATCGCCCTCGTGAAGCACCAGCCCGTTCACCCAGTCCACGGCGACCTCCGCGCCGCGCTCAGCCACGGTCGCCTCCTTCGGGTACCGGCACCCACTGGCCAAGCGAGCGCCGTTGAGCCGACCATCCCTCGTCCAATAGAGGCATCGACTCAAACGTCCACTCGATCACCGGTCGGCCATCCGGCGCGACTCGGCGGTACTCCCATTCCGTCTCCTCGGTCACGGGTGGGACAGCAGCAAGAGCGGCTTCGAGGCGAGCGACCTTCCCCTCCAGGAATCGGATGCCGAACTCGGTCCGCTGTAGGTCTGCCTGACGCTCGGCAATCAACGCCTCGACCAGCTCGCGCTTTGTCCACGTCATGAGCACGCGCGCCTGCTCGGCGCGGTCCTGCGGGATGGTCCGCCAGATGCCGTCCCAAGCGGTCCACGGCCCCTCGTCTGTCTCGGGTGGGACGGGAGCACGACGGAAACCCGCAGCGATCAGCGCTTCGACAAGGTGCGCGCGGAACGACGGAAAGCCCGTGCGATCGGGGGCATCAAGCGTCTGCCACAGCCTCCACGTTGACTGGTAGACATCGATCAGCGCCCCCCGGTCGTCCTCGGTGGGGAGAGACGCCTCCAACGCATCCGCAGCTTGCAGCGCAGTCGCCGGAGCAACGCCCGGATGGTGCGCATCCGTCCGCAGTCGCTCGATCAGCTTTCGTGTGTCGTCAGACATACCTCATCCCCAATCCAATCTCGATCTTCCGCTCTAGCTCCGCGATCTTCTGTTTTGCCTTATCGAACGACTCGCGCTCGCCCGGCTCGCTTGACCTCACAGTCCCGTGCGGCCAGTAGAACCGGAACTCGTCCTTGAGCAGACGCAGGTACTCAATCTGCGCTGCTCGCTTATCTCCGTCAGTCATTTCTCTGCTCCTGCCCTGTAGTGGTGAGCAACGTCCGAATGTCGCGCCCCAGGTGTGAACAGTGCGAGTCGCGGGTGATCGCATCCGCCAGCTCAGCTACCGCCGCGATCTTCGCCTCGGCAACCTCAGCACGACGCAGCAAGTCGAACCGATCGTTATTGCACTTGATCGCCTGTTCTGTGATCTGCTGGTCCTTGACCGCATCATGGGCAGCAAGCCAACGGTCGAACATCCCCCACCGCCTAGTAAGGCCCTGCGCGTAAACCTCCTTGACCTCGCCCGTTGTCGGCGTGTATTCGGTGGTCACTCCGTCAGTCATCACTGCTCCTTTCGTTCGCTGGGCCATTCGCCCATCGCCTCGTCGACGGCATCCGCCAACGTCACGCCCTCAGCAATCCACTCCAGATACTGGGCGTGCCTCTCCGGGTTCAGGTCGCGCAGCATCCGCAGCAACCTCAGCATTCCGCCGGGCGGTTCCCTGAGCATCGCGGCCTCCACGTCCTCGCTCGTCAACCCTTGACGCTCGTGGAAGTCGTCACACGCGCGGCACTCACCGAGCGGCTTGATGTCAAACGTCTTGTGCTGGTGCGACGGAACCACGACCGAACGCTTCACTTCGTCACCCCCACAACCGAAACCGCACGAGCCGCGAGACCAACATCACCCGGAGCATCCACATACGCACGCGCATCATGCAAAGACTCGAACCGCGCAGTTCCGCACGGGAATCCCACCTTGATCGCTCCGCCCAGTAGCCACTCAATCCGCAGGAATGATCCGGCCGCGCCAACCTCGGTCGAGTTTGCCTTGGGGCCGTAGTGGTCGTGAGAGAAGCCGACCATGTTGACCATCAGCTCGTCTCCTCGGTCTCTGGTGGGAAGTGAGAAGTGTGGAAGCCCGCCAGAATCTCGTCGGCCATGACTTCCGCAGTCCCCATGAACTCAACCCAGAACTGAGTTCCGTTGAACTGCCCCAACCTCCTGCGAAGATGCTCGATCAACGCAGTCCGGTCGTCCTCGGTGGGGAGAGACGCCTCCAAAGCCGCATGCAGGGAGCGGATAAGTTCGGTGCCCTCGTAGGCAACCATCGGGCCTCCGGGGAACTCTTGGAATCCCTGCCCGAAGTTCACCAGCCACTCGTCGGCTTTCTCGATCAGTTTTCGAGTGTCGTTCTCGGTCATCGCTCCACCCCGGAAATCCTGAGAATCTGGATCGGCACGTTGTTCCGATGCGAGACCTCAACATGGGGGTGACCATCATCGTCCAGACCGTTCAACGCCCTGAGCAGGTGTTCGCACTCCTCGTCCGGCATCGTCTCGTGCCAGCCCTGCCCGATCAGGTTGCTCGGACCCCGGACCCCTCGCTCCCAGTCGATGATCGTGTACTCAACCTCGCCAGCGGGGCGGAATGGGGCCTGGCGGGTGAGGACCACGTAGCGGTCGTCCTGTGCGCGGACTCGCCACCAGTTCTGTTCGCGTCCGCCGTGCGCCAGCCGAACGAGTTTCGTATCTTCGGGAATTGCCGTCTTGTCGTGCTTAGTCATTGCTCTGCTCCAATCGGTAAGGGTTCGGGTCGGGGTCATAGGACTTCCCAGTGGGAGTTGCCGTGCCGTACTGAGTGTCGAGACCCCTCTGGTAGCCCTCGTCCCAGGCTTTCTCTGCGACCTCACGATCATGGGCGGCAAGCCAACGGTCGAACTCGGCCGCGTAGCGATCGCTGACCTCTCCGAACTCGTTCATCGCGTAACCGTCACGCACCTGCGCCGTTGTCGGCGTGTATTCGGTGGTCACTCCGTCAATCATCGGAACCCCCTACAGCGGCGAGGATCGCAGCGCGTCCGATGTCGCCCGGCATGGGGCGAAGCAGGAACCACCCGCGTGCAGCTCGATCAGCCCTTGTCACGGCTTCGTCGCTGGTCAGGAACTCGACCACCGCAGCAGCGATGTTTCGCTGCTTCACACCGGGGAACGGGACATTCTGAGCGTCCGCGATCACCTTCGCGAGTGCTTCGTGCTTGTCGCTCATGCGCATGCTCCTTCGTGAATCAACCAGCAACGCGGACACGTTCCCGGATCCTGCACCGCCGTACTCGGCGGCAACGAGAGTGGGGCGCCCACCGTCACCGTGGTGAGGGCGCCATGGCCGACCGTGACGTCGGCATGCTCGTGACACTCGCAATGGCACGAGACCGACCGACAGCCGCCCCAGCCGAGGCTGTTCCAGTGGTCACCTGCCTCACACGCTGCGCTCAACCCGGCGAGACTGAGCAGTTCGGCGGACGGTTGCGCCAGCAGTTTCGTGACCTGTTCCGCGATCGCCGCGCTCACATCCGGGCGTTGCTGGCTCAGTTCTTGCGCGAGCACGAGCATGTCGAACCGGGCCATGTCCGGGTCATAGAGCGCCTGACAGGCAGGGTTCGCGCACTGCACCACAATGTCGTCCAGATAGTGCAATGGCGGGTGCTTCCACAGGGTGAACTGTTGGCATTCACGGCACCGGATCGGGCGGAGTTTCTGGTCACGCTCCGAGATGGGGAACATCGCCAGAGCTCTCTGGACTTCACGGAAGAACTCCACCGCCGCCTCAGCACCAGCTGTCCGGGCAACAACAGATTCGGGGGATGCGCTGACCCATTCGACGAGTCCCTTCACCGCATCCGCGACCTGGTCGATCGTGGCGGTCATGGAGAACCCCAGACCTTCCGAAGTCCATGACGGCCAGAGCGGTTCCTCCCCGCGCGTGTCGATCGCGTGCACGATCGCGACCTTGCAGAGGGCCACCCACAGCCGGTCAGCGGCCTGCCAGGAGCCCGGGAACGTCGGAGCCACCACGGTGGAGGTCCGCACCCCATCAATCGAGACCGGGCCTTTCTCGACCGACCGCAGGTGGGTGATCAGGTCGACGGCCGTCGACAGGGCAGCCTCGAAACGTTCCCAGCAGGAGCGACAGAGAATGCCGGTCTCGGCCGGCCGGGGGAGACACCCGTGGCACTCCTTGCCGTTGCGGGTTCCGTCGCAGGTGTCGAGGTGGTGACCCCGGAACGTGCACGAACGGCCCGGCATGGAGTGGGTGATGCAGATCAGGGTCACGAGGTCACCCCGGCGAGGATGCGCTCGACGACGTCGGCCGGGAGCTCGCGCAGCCCCAGAGCACCCTTGTACGGGATCGGCTCGACCAGCGGACGCGGGTCAGCAAGCCTGAGGTGCCAAGCGTTCGGCTCCGCCCATCGAGAGCACCACCCAAGCCCCATGGGCCGGCACTCCCCGTTCTCGCGCGTCCGATGAACGCCCACGAGGTTGACCACACCGATGATCGCGCCGAGCGGCCGGATCGCATCGAATCCGGGACGAGGATCATGACGAGCAGCCTCAGCACCGACCGGCCAGCCGAAGTCGTCGCTCAGAGCGTCCCAGATCAGCCCGGAACGCCCGCCCCGGAGATCCCATTCCTTGCCCGCATGGATCGCGATCGGCCCTCGGTAGTCGCCCGCCAAGTTCTGCGGCCGGTTCTCCACGTTCTTACCGCCGTGGATGATCGCCCACGCCCACGGCTGCCGCACCGTCAGAATCCTCATGCCGCCCACCGCCTCCCGAACACCACATCGAACGTCACAACCCGCGTAGGCGCCACGAACAGCAGGGCCTGCCCGCACGAGTCCGCACGACACCGCGCCCCAGCTGACTGCACATGACAACCGCAGGCAGGACGGAAACACCCGAACGGGGTGAAGCACACCGCACAGTGTCCGCGCCCAATGTGCGCGTTGCAGGACTCGTCACGACAGATCACGCGTGCTCAGCCCTTCCCGACAGGTACTCGTAGGCCGCCTCGAACTCGGCGTTCGACGGGTAAGGGCTAGCGGCGCTCAGTACCGCTTCGACACGCGCCCAGTCATGCTCGCCAATCTCCGGGTAGAAGTCCCAGCCGTAGAGCCAGTCGCGATCGCGGCGGTGCGCGAGGACATGGCGGGCGATGACCGCGATCGCATCCTCATGGTGGATGCCGAACCCGTCGACCTTCACGCGCTGCGCTGGCGTCAGTTCCGGGGCGCTCACAGGTCCGCCGCCTTCCCCGTCTCAGGGTCCGTCAGATGGAACTCGGGATGCTTGAACTTCATGTGCTCCCGCACGTTCGCGAAATGCTGGCCACAACCAGGGGCGGGACAATTCCCGGCCGCGACCTTGTTCCTGGCGCGAGTCAGGTGACCCTTGAGGGCAGCCTTCGACCGCTCCGACGCGCGCAGTTGATCCTGGGACGCCGACCATGCCGCCCAACCGTCGTTAGCGTGCCTCAGCGCTTCCTTCCGACGCCGCTCGGCCCTCTCAATGTCCGACTCGGACGGATAGTGCTGGGCATGCCCGTTCGGGCAGTACCACGTCTTGTGATCTCGCCTGCGCGCCGCGACGTAGTTGTCGCTCAACGCGAACACCACCCCGCACCCAGTGCTGCCGCACTCGATCACCACGAGACTTGCGCTGTAGGTCTGCGACTCGCCGACCGTGATCGTGCCGTTCATCATTTCTCCTTCGTTTCTTCGGTTATCGGTCGGCGGCTGGCACCACAAGCGCACTCCAACGCGCCCGAAGGTGTTCGCCACCAGTCATGCGAATGCGAATCAGTCACGACGCCGCCTTCCGATCACGACGCGGCACATGCCAACCCGACGCACGAGCCGCATTCAACTCACGGTTCAACTCCGCCAACCGGTCCTCCACCGGCGGCAACATCACCGGCACCAGATGAGCTCGCACATCATGGTTCGGGGCCGACACCACCGCCTGGACAGCATCCGCAATCAAATCCGCGACCTTCACTCCTCGGCGGTCAGCGATCGACGCCAGACGACCCCACACCGGTTCCGGGAGAGTCACCGGAACAGTCCGCAACACCATCACGCCACCGCCTCCTCAGCGCACCGGTCACACCCGCGCGCAGGACGCCCAGGATGCTTCGGACAGTCCTCATCGGTGACGATCCCGGAGACGGTCGGCTTGTTCTTCTGTGCCCGCAACCACGCTTCGTGAGCGCGTCGAGCGTCACCGCATTGAGGGCAGCGGGGAGGGAAGTCCATCGACTGATGCAGTGGACATTTCGTGGGGGGTTCGGCGTCGTTGACGCCTCCCCCTCCTTTCCTTTCCCCTCCCCTCCCTTCCCCGGTGGAGGCCTCCCGCCCGGCTCCGGGAGCGCTCCGGGAGTCATCCGTGAGCGGTACAGGTGGAATCAGGGAGGGCGTCGGCTTGCTGATCTTCTGGTGCTCCCGCCAGTTCGTCACCTGGATGTACCGCTCCCCAGCAACTACATAGCGAATGATGCGACCGTGACGGTGCAGGTCGTCCAGAATCTGGTCCAGCTTCGGTTCGGACACCGACAACGCCCACAGCAATCCGACGAGGATGCCGGGCTCATCGAGCAGCCGGCCCTCATCGTCAGCGTTCGGCCAGAGACCCTGCCACACCAATTTCTGCTTGTCGGTGAGCTTTTTCACCGCCCTCGACATGAAAAACGACGGCTTCACCGAGCGAATGCGCGCCACTTCACGCCTCCTTTCGTGCGTGGATCAGCTGCAAGTACTCGATCGCGTCCGCTTCGTGGACTGGCACATGGTGACCATCCGGGAGGAACCGGACCCACTGTTGACGGCCGTCGACGAACACCAGTGCAGGAACCTCGGCCGGGTCGTAGCCGGACCGGACCGACCAGCCGAGAGCTTGACCTTCGCCCGTGTGTGCGATGCCGTGACAGCCCTCGCTGGCATGGTTGCCGAACCCGCACAGGCTCAACCCGTTCACGACGTCCCCACGTCCGCCACGACCCCGGTAGAGGCGGTGATGCAACTCGGTGCGCAACGGTTTGCCGCAGCCCTCACAGACACCCTTCGCGCGCACCGTGAGAGCCTTCTTGCGTGGCCCGGTGAACTCCACCGGGACCGTCTTGTCGAGCTTCGGGCCGATCATCGGTTGGACTCCTGCATCGACAGAATCTGAGACGGGGAGAGAGTGCGGCCGCAGGTGCAACTGCAGACGACTCGACCGTTGTGGAGGACGTGAATCCAGACGTGGATGTGACTCATGCGGCATCCCTCCGCAACGTGCGGCGTTCCCGCTCAGACAGGCCGCCCCAGATGCCGAACCGTTCCCCATGCTCGAGCGCGTACGCCAGGCATTGAGCGCGAACCTCGCACGAAACACAGATGCTCTTCGCGTTGCGGGTCGACCCGCCCTTGTCGGGGAAGAACGCATCCGGATCCGTCTGCGCACACAGGGCGTCATCCATCCACGGTTCCGGTTGAGGGACAGACCAGTGGATCTCCGGGTAGCCGACGATGAACGGCTCGATCATGCCGCACGCTCCGCGAGGTACTTCGCGCGACGTTGCGCCTGTTTCCGCACCAGCCCGTCATGAGCTTCGACAAGATGCGATTCGCCCCAATGGGAAACGTGACGGGGCCGTGCATGCTCCGCGCACATATCGATTAGGTCATCGGCGGTGATCGTCTCCCCGGAGATCGTCGACGGTTCCAGCACAAACCAGTAGCAGTCGTTGCAATGGGCCAATTCCGGGACGACGAAATAGCTTGCGGCCTTCCGACGCTCAATGACCGGTGTGCACACCTGCAACCGGCATTGGTCAATCTGGGCGCACCCGTCGCAGACGGTGAACCCGCCAACGCCCGGTATGCCGCCGCCCTGATCGAACGACGTCCGCTTGCCACAATCCCGGCATGCATGAGTGATCGGATCGCCGTAGATCGGCTCCCACACGGTGCGGGTTTCCTCGAAGTCATCCAGCGAGAACATCGGGGCGAGGGTGCTCATGCTGTCCTCCCGGTGGAGGTCAGGACTAGAGTGCGGGGATGACGACAGAAGAATTGCTCGCGACTTTCGAGGACATCGCGCGCAACAGCGTTCGACTCAAAGAGTCGATCATCGCGACCGCTCAGAGCCAAGGAGTTCCGCTCTCGACCTTCACGGAAGTGTTTGAGGAACTCGACAGGCGACGTGAACAGTGCGAAGCATGCGCCGCTGCGATTCGACGCGGAGATGCGGTCTCGATCCACGACCTGAACGTCTAGAGGTAACATCACGCCGCATCCTCCGTGAGGTCGAACAGTGACGGCATGGCCTGCTTGCGCTCCTCCGCCTCGAGGTACTTGACCCCGTCGAGGAAGTAGCCGGGGTTCAACTCGGCCGCGCGCCCCTGACGGTGCAGCATCATCGCCCGCAACGGGACAGTGAACAGTCCGCCGAAGGGGTCGTAGACGAGCGATCCCTCATTCGAGTACCGCTCGATCAGCCGGTCGACGATGTCGAACTGGAGGGGGCAGACGTGCATCATCAGGTTCTTCTGCTTCTGCGACCCGTTGAGGGTGAGCATCCGGTTCACGTCATGCCACACGTCGGGATGCCAGGAGCCAGGGTTCAGGGCCATGAACGTGGAGGGGAGGCGTCCCTTGCCGGCGAGCATTTCGCCGAGCTTGATGTGCGACTCGTAGTCGTAGACGTTCGAGAGGGTCTGCTCGGTGAACAGGCGCTGCATCGTCTCGGGGTCGAGAGCGGCCAGTTCGTCCGGGGTGAGTGAGCGGTTGCCGGATGAGCGCCAGAAGGCGTGAGCATCCACCTGCCACCGGGCGAGCGAGTAGTCGGCGACGTCTTTCACGACCCGCTTGTCCGCGTATCCTTTTGCCCGATCCGTCTGGGGCTTGTGGAACAGGAGCACATATTCGGGGGAGCCGACGCCCATCTTCGTGGAGTCTTTGCGCATCTCCGTGTAGCCGAGGCGATAGGTCTGGTTGTTCTCCCGCACCACATCGGTGACGACGGTGATCATGCCCATGTAGTCGAAGCCGTGCTTGAGCCCGTGGAAGGTCGCCTCCTGGTGGAACGGTGACGAGGTCGGGATGCCGGCGCCCGTGACGGAACCGAACAGGATCCGGTCCTTCACATGGCATGCGTAGACGCGGCCCGGTTTCAGCACCCGGTAGAGCTCGGGGGTGAGGAAGTCCATCTGCTCCCAGAAGTGATCGTTGTCGTCCGTGTGCCCGAAGTCGTTGTAGCTCGGCGTGTACTCGTAGTGATTCGAGAAGGGGATCGAGGTCACGATCAGGTCCACGGAGTTCTCGTCCATCGACTGCGTTTCGGGCACGCAGTCGTTGTTCGCGACCAGCCACCCTTCACCCCTCGCCTCGAGGCGGGAGACCCCCATCGTTCGGATCAGGGCCTGCTCGATCGCGGTGGTGTCGAGCCCGTACTCACGGACGATGTCGCTCATGGTGTCGATCAGCTCCTCATGCTGGGTGCGCTTCTGCATGAGCGTCTCGACGACGTCGCGCTCCGCGGTGGTGTGAATGATGTCGATGACGACCTGCTCGGTTTGCAGGAACCGGTGGATGCGGTGGACCGCCTGAATCCAGTCGTTGAACTTGAACCCCACGCCGACGAAGATCGCCCGGTGGCAGTGGCGTTGGAAGTTGCAGCCGGATCCGGACAGGATCGGCTTGGTGGCCAGCAGGCGGGTTTCGCCGTTGGAGAAGTCGATGATGCGTTGCTCGCGCACCTCCAGATCGAGGGAGCCGTACACCTCGGAGACATCGGGGAGGGCCTCGGCGATCGCGTGACGTTCATCCTCGAGGTCATGCCAGAGAATGAAGTGCTCCTCCGGGGAGGCGTCCACGATCTCGCGTGCCTTCTCCGCGCGAGCGATGATCGAGTCCCGCTTCGCCCTGGCTGCTTCGCCGAGCGACATTCCGCCGCCGGTGATGAACTTCGCTTGCCCGTCCCGCTCCACAGCTGTGGCCGTGACCACGTCGACCTCGTGGAAGTTGATGATCATCTCCGGCAGGATGTAGCCGTCGTCGGGGAAGCCGAGGTCGGAGGGCTTCTGCACGAACGCCGCCCACGTGTTCAGCCACAGGTGGAACTCGCGCTCCTTGTGCGGGTACAGGGTGAGGTCGCCGGCCTTCTCCGAGTTGCGCTGGAAGAACCTCGTCAGGGCCTGCCCGGTGTCCATGACGCCCAGGTAGCCGGCGTAGTGGATCAGTTCCTTGTACCGGTTCGGTGCGGGCGTGGCGGTGGCGACGAAGCGGAACTCGACACTCTCGAACAGGTTGAGGAATGTCTGGTAAGTCTTCGAGCCGAACGACCTGAGCACGCTCGCCTCGTCGAGCGAGGTGGCGCGGAACAGGTCCGGGGAGAGGTTGCCTTCCCGCACCGCCTCATAGTTGGTCAGGTAGATGCCGTCCCCGTCGACCTGCTCGTCACGGTTCACGAACTTCACCGGGATGCCGAGCTTCCCCGCGTCGCTGATGAACTCCTGCCGGACACCCAGAGGCATGACGATCAGCGCGCGGCCGCCCTTGTGCTTGAGGATCAGCCGTAGGATCTCCAGTTGCATGAACGACTTGCCGAGGCCGAACGCGGCGAACAAGGCACGTCGACCGCCGGCGATCGCCCACTGAACGAGCGCCTTCTGGTGGCCGAGCAGCATCGGGTTGATCTCGTCGAGCTCGATGTGGAATCCGAACGAGCGGGAGAAGTGCACCTTCTGGTGGAGGAACTCCTCGTAAGCCGTGAGGGTCATTCGGCCACCGCCCCGCCGAGCTCGCGGATGCGTTGCTCCGTTTTCGCTTTGCCCTCACGCAATCCCTCGATGCGGTCAGCGTTGGCGCCGGTCGCTTCGAACTCCGCGATCTGTGCATTGAACATGGCCAGGAGCCAGTAGGCGGTCTGCAGTTGCTTTTCTGCGGTGCGTGTCATCGCGCGAACCCTCCCGCGTTGTATGCGGCCGACTGCACCTTGTTCAGGTTCAAGTACCCGTAGAGCTTCGCCGTGAGTGCCTTCTGCAGTTCCTCCGCAGCGTGCAGGGTTTCCTTCTTGAGGTCGAACGTGAGTCGGTAAGGGAGGGCGGCCAGGTCGGCTTCGGCGCGTTTCTCTGTGACGGTGGCGGCCTTGGAGGAGAGCATCGCTTTCGCGCGTGCCGAGATCATGTCACGCTCGGCTTCGTACCGTTCGTGCCACATGACCTTCAGGACGGGGACAGCCGATTCGAGACGGTCGCCGAGTTCCCGGATGATGAGCTCGAGCTCCATCGGGGAGACGGGCTGGTAGTCGACCAGTTCCCCGGTGGAGAGGTTTGCGATGTCGGTGGTCACTGTTCACCCTCTGGGGCCAGGGCCGCGTACTCCTCAGCGGTCGGCTCGGCCGGGTCGTGCTCGCGCTCGACGAGGCTTGCTTCGGCGTCGCGCTGCACAGCATCCGTGCCCGAGTCGTCCTCGACCCCCGCGTCGACCGGTTCCGGGTCGCGGTTCAACATCCCGTATCGGGCCAACGCGAGCGTGCGCACCTCGTCGTTCCAGTCACCCACCGACTTCGCGCGGTCGACGACGGCCGTGACCTCCTCCTTGGTGCTGCACCCTTCGATCGCGGCGGCCCAATCCTCAGACGGTTCAGGGGCGGCCTCGATGACGCCCTCCGCCGACACATCAGCGCCGAGTTCCTCAGGCGTGTACGAGATGCCCTTGAGTACGTCGTCGAAACCTTCCCGGCCGACGACGCCGATCGTGCGCCACGTCATCACCAGTTCCGGGTACTTCTCCCACGGCAGCGGATTGCCCTTCTCCGACCGCGCGCGGACCGCGAACTCCCCGGTGTCGCTGTCGCGCACGAGCTCGCACAGGCCGGCGCGGACCGCGCGGTCCAGATCCCAGGTGTCGGTGAACACGTCGGCGCTGTCCGCACGCGTCGCCGTGACGGTGACCGAGAGGTCCCCGGCTCTGACCGACCCGCGCTTCTCGATGACCAGACGGTGACCCGCCGCACGGATCAGACCCGTCATCAGTTGGGGCGAGATCGTCGCCTTTCCCTCGATGACATCGATACCCTGCAGGGCCGCCATCGGGTGCAGGCCAAGCATGGCTCCGGTCTCCATGACGAGGAGGATCTTCGCCGGTGACGGCTTGCCGGTGGCCTTGTCGAACAGGCCGCGCGGGATCAGGTCCGCGGCGCCCGCGAGCGTCTGCGCGTACTGTGCGCGCTCGGGGAGACTCGAGCGATCGTAGGTGGTCAATGCGGTGCTCATGCTGCGTTCAGTTCCTTTTCGAATTGGCGGGCGGCGCGGAGCCGGCCGAGAAGGTCCGTCGCGATCGGGAGGATGCGCGCGGTCAGGTCGACGATGTTCGGATCGTCGCGGTGGATGAGGATCGCCTTGGGTTCCTCGTGGAAGGGTTCGCCGTGCTCGTCGACTTCCATCCACAGCCAGTGGAGGGTGTCGAACTCGGGCAGGCACAGGAACTGCCAGGCGACCTGGCGCTGCTCGCCGAGGGTTGGGCCGGTGACAACGCGGTTGTGCTTGACCTTGCACTCGGCCAGGACCGTGCCGATGCCGTCAGGGGTGGCGGCGAAACCCGGCTCGTCCGGTGCGTGGATGAGCGCGAGGTTGGAGGGGATGCCCGCCCAGGCGAGCATCATCGGCTCCCAGCGGTGGCCCTGCTCGGTGTAGTGGTTGCCGGTGAACTGGCCGTCTCGCAGGATCGCGAGCAGGTACTTGTCCACCGATTCGGGCTTGGCGAGGGTCGCGGCACGGGAGGCGGTGATGAGGTTGCCGTGGAGGGCAAGCCACCGGGCCCGGTCGGTGCCGTCGTCGAGGATCCGGTCAGTCCATGACGTCTGATTTACAGTCAGGTCCTTCACGCTGCGGCCGCCTCTCCGTGGCAGGGGCACGCGCACCAGGAGGCTTCACAGCCCGCATGCTGGCGTTCGGTGCAGGGGAGGGAGACGCGGACGGTTTCGGCCTGTGCGGGCATGGGGCCGTCGAAGGTGCCGTGGTCGGTCATGCTGTCGGCTCCAGATTCGGCTGGATGAGCGCTTCGGCGTAGACACCGGATCCGTCACGCCATGAGACGTAGACAGGTCCCGGCTTGTTCGGGTTGGTGTTCGATGTGCACTTCACCCATGGAGAGTCCTGTCGGCCCAGCCTGCTGAGCGCGCTCATCCTGCTCAGGTAGTCGAGTCGGAGGCGCGGGGTGGCCAGTACGGCTTCGGCATCGCGCGCGGTCTCGATCAGCTTGATGACCGGCGGGAAGTTGCCGCGGATGTGCTTGCCCTTCCACCGGACCGAGTTGGCGTCAGCCGCCTCGAATTCTTGGACTGTGACGACCACTTCACCGGGGCCGGTAGACGGCGGGCCGTCAGGGTGCGGCGTGACCTCGATGGTGACGCGCTGGAAGTCCCGCATGGACGATCCGAAGTAGGTGTAGTTCGCTTTCAGCCACTGGAGCGCGTCGCGGGGGATGATGAAGTCGAGGTCGCCGTCGATCTTCTCGGCCTTCAGGAGCGCCGTGTGCGCCCGGTAGCGGTCGGTGCAGACCACGCGAAGTTTGCCGTCCTCGACGGTGATGTGGGCGCCGCAGATGACCGGGGTGACATCGTCAGTGGAAGCTGCGGAGAGGGCCACATCCACGAGGTAGCGGGCCTGCTCACGGCTCAATGTGATGGTGCTCATGATGCGGCCGCCAGAATGGGCTTGCAGTCGTACTCATAGACCGGAACTTCAACGTCGATTTCGGGCACCAGCTTGAGTGCTTCCGGGTCGCGCTGCTTGACGATCGTGGTGCCAACTTGGCGGGCCTCGCACACGTCCGCGCGCATCGTGCGAATCTCCACCGGGATGCCGCAGAACTCGTTGTACATGGTGAACCAGCTGTCGTCGTATGACTTCCGCCACGAGCCGGGGAACGCTTTCGCCGCCGCTGCGGCAGCAGAAGCAGAGGCCTCCCCGTGGGAGGTGAATTGGAACCGGATCATCGCGATGTCCTCCCCGGACGGATCGACATAGGGCATCTCGATCTCGGGGTGCTCCGCCAGCAGGTCAGCGAGAGCGTGTAAGACGGTTGTTCGGGACGGGGTGCTCATGTTCATGCCTTTCATCGGGTGGGTAACTGGATCTGGTAATTCGGGGTCGGGTGGAGCAGGGCGTTGACGGTGACGAACGCCCAGGAGGCGAAGAACAGGAGGCCGACACAGATGGTGATCTGGATGAGCAGGGTCGCCCAGTAGCGCAGGTGTGCGCGGGTCTGGGAGGCGCGGCGGATGTTCCGGGGGTCGATCACGGGAACACCTCCCGAGATACGTCATGCTCGGCACCGCAGCGGGGGCACGACCAGAACGCGGTAGCGGTCTCGTGGTCACCCATGACATCCACGTCGCCGGCGAAACCGCACGGGCCCGACCAGCTGAAGTTCTCCCCAGAGGACAGAAGGTAGTTGCGGGTGAACGTCTCGTCGCATTCCTTGTGCTCGACCCATTCGGCCACGAGCATCCCTGACGACCTCACAGTGCACCCTCCCCGATCAGGTAGAGGATCACGACAGCGACGGCGGCCGCGAACACCAGCCAGATGCCCGTGAGGATCAGGTTCACTTTCCGCATGGCGCGGCGCTCGTCGTCGATCATGCGAAGAACCTCGCGATGATCAGACCGGCCGCGATGCAGCAGACGAGGATGAACGCGACCATGGAACCGCGGAAGGCGGATCCGGAACTGAGGCGCTCCCACCGGGATGGGCGGCGGCGGATCGGCTCCGCATCCCGCGCCTCGATCAACGCATCCACAAAGGGTGCGTAGCGCGGATTCGACTCGGCGACGCGCTGCTCACGAGCAGCACGCTCGGCACGGCGCGGGTGCGCCCACAGTTCGATCGCATCCTTGTGCGGGTCCACGTCGATCGGAGTGATGGAGGTCATGACGCCGCCGCCGCATCGAGCACAGCGATGTCGAACCCGTAGCCGTAATAGAAAGGGTTACCGCACGACCACCCGACCTTGAGTTCGAGGATGTCCCCGAAGTCGGCGTAGACGTGCCACGTTGTGAAACCGTCCGTTGTGCCGACACCGGTGATCACATGATGGATCTGGTCGGCATGGAGCAGGAACGATTCGAGGTCGGTGTACGCGCAGCAATCGGACGAATTGGCGAGAGTGACCCGCTTGCCGTTGTCGAGGGTGATGATCAGTGCTTGCTGATCGCCGTACCACCTACTGGGAACTGCCCCCTTCTCGGCGGTGACGATGCGGTGACCGATAACATGCTCAGCCAGAGCGGCCACGTTCTCCGGCATTGTGCCGTCGTCGTCATGATTGTCGAGCGCTTCGGGTGCGTACCGCTGGGTGACGATGGTCGGCGTCAGCGCGTCGCGCTTCGCAACCTCGCTGTTCACAGCCCGACCGCCGCTTCGCCTTTGGCCGTCAGCCGGTACACCGACTCCGGCAGGTTGTTGCCCTCAGCGATGCGAGTCTCGGAGTCGTCGAGGAACCCATCGAGCGCGAGCTCACCCGCCCTCTTGCGTGGGGTGTCATAGGCGGGGCGCCGCCACCCTTTCCGCATCGCATACGCGAGGTACTGTTCGTTGATCTCCGAACCGACCAGAGACCCATGCTCCGAGACGATCCGCAGGACGTTCCGCTTCGTCTCCTTCATGTGCACCTGGGAGGCATCCGCGGCGATGTGCGAGGTGACCTTGTCGGTCTTGCGGGCGCGAGGGCCGGAGCCGGCGACGGACTCTTCGAGGTCGAACATGGGGGTGAGGGATGTGGTCGTCATGAGTGCATCCGATTGATGCGGCGCGAGCGACGGGCGACCTTGTTCTTCGCGCGACGACGAGCAACCGCCTTCGCGTTCGCGGTGCCCTCATAGATCGGCTTCGACTGGAGCGCGCTCAGGATCTGACGCTGGAGGCCCATCTTGTTGAGCAGCCACCGTCCCCACATGGCCGGGGTCCGGCCGTTCATGCTGTGGCCTCGGCTGTCGAGATGATGTTCCCGTCACACCAGAACTCACAATCAGGACAGAGCGGGCCAACCTTCGCCCCGATCTGGCCGACCGTCTCGTTATCGGTCGCTTCGTTGCAACAGATGCACTTCTTCTTCATGGCCTTTCCTTCCGAGTCAGGCAGCGGTGGTGAGAGGGTCCGACTCCGGTGCTTCGGGTACACCAGAGGCGGAAGAATTGATGGACGCAGGGACCAAGTGAGACTTGAGCCACGCGTCAAGATCAGCGGGGTAGTAGACGGTGAGCCGGCCCTGCTTGTACGCCACCGGGCCTTCACCCCTGGCCTTGAGGTTGTAGAGGGTCTTGGGCTTGAGCCCGCAATACTCGGCCGCGCGCGCGACAGTCAGGACGCCACTCATGCGGCCGCGCCCCGAGACGATGTCTTCTGTGCGGCATCGATGAGGTCGTACTCAGTGAGACCGAAGAAGTGCGCGACCTTGCTGATCTCCGCAGTCGTGAAGTCGGTATCGCCCTTGACCCGGCTGTAGATCGTGTTCTTGCTCAACTCCAGTACGGGGAGGAGTGCCTTGGCATCCAGCTGCTTCCGCGCGAGCTCCGCGCGAATCTCTGCCGAGATCGCCTTGCTGAGACTGGGGGTCGGGGTGTTCATGGCTCCATCGTACCTAAATAGGAACAGAACGCAACCCCTATAGACAGAATTTCTCTAAATTGGTACTGTGTCCCTATGGGTAGAGGATCGATTGGTCAGACCGACGTATTCGGGCAGCGCATTTCCGCACTCATCCGGGCCGAACTCGCGGAGCGAGGCGAGGGATATCGTTGGCTTGCCGCTGGCACGGGGCTCTCCCTCAACTACATCGGCACACGTCTCGCTGACAAGGCCCCGTTCAACATGAACGACATCGAGAAGATCGCCAACGCCCTGGGCGCCGACCCCTTCGAGCTCATGAAGGCGGCCTCGCGTCCCCGCCTCACTGTCGTACCTGCTGCCGATACTGATCTGACCGACACGATCCGAAACATCGAGGACGCGCGCGAACTGGGCCTCAATACAGAGACCCCCTACGCGGCGGACGAGCCGCGCAACACCACACCCGGGGAGAGCGATGGAGACCAACCTGGCGGCGAGCTATGACCCGCACGAGCACGCCGACGCCCTCGGAATCAGAGTCGAATACCAGCGCCTTCGAACGGCGAACGGCCTATGGCTACCCGACTACCGGACGATCATCCTCCAGCCGCGCATGCGGAGAATCATCGAGCGATCGGTTCTCGCCCATGAACTCGGCCACGTCTGCCTCGGTCACCGTGAGTCGTCGCCACGTAACGAACTGCGCGCAGACCGATGGGCTGTGCGCCACCTCATTACACCGGAGGCCCTTGAGCGCGTTGCCCTGTTCAGCGGCGACCCCGGTGAGTGGTGCCACGAACTCGGCGTCTCGGCAGACCTCATCGAGAGGGCCGTTCTCGACCGACGTGCGGCCTGACCATGTCTAGGCCGCCGCTCCCCCTTGAGACGTGGGGCAAGATCCGCCGCACCACTGTAGGCGGCAAGCCCACAGCTGTCGCCTACTACCGCGATTCGGACGGATCCACGCGTAAAGCGCAGCGCACGGGACGCACGCCGGCTGATGCCGAGAACCGATTGAAAGTGGCTCTGCGCGATCGCCTCGCCCCCACCGCCGAATATCTCACCCGAGAGTCGACCCTGCAGCAACTCGCCGACCAGTGGCTCGCTGACGTTTGGAAGTCGAAGCGCGCGGTCGCCACGAAAGAGCGTTACTCCTCGACTGTGCGAGCGCATGTCAACAAGGCCGTCGGTGAAGTGCGTGTCCGCGAGGCCACCGTGCCGCGTATGCAACGGCTCGTCGATCGTGTCGCAGAGTCATCCGGTGAAGGCCAGGCGCGCATGCTCGGCGTCGTCCTCAAAGGCATGTTCTCCCTCGCCGTCCGGTATGGCGCCGCCGACTCCAACATCGGGAGTGACCTGCTCCTGCCGACCGTCGACCGGGGCACTGTACGGGCACCCTCGATCGATGATGTGAAATTGCTGCGCTCTCTGCTCACCGCCTACGACTCAAAGACTCCCGCACGCGGCAACGCGATCCGAGACCTCGCGGACATCGGCGACCTGCTCATTGGCACAGGAGGACGCATTGGCGAGATCCTCGCGCTGCGATGGGACGACGTAGACCTCGCGGGGCGGGTCACCATCACGGGGACGGTCACGCGCGAGCGTGGTCGCGGGATCTACCGCCAAGACATCCCCAAGTCGGACTCATCCAACCGCACACTCACCCTGCCGACTTTCGTCGTCGACATGCTCGCCACTCGGCGGGTGAACGCCTACAACGAATGGGTATTCCCCTCGGCGACAGGCACGCTCCGTTGGCCGGAGAATGTTCGTCAGCAGTGGGCGACTGCGGTCGCTGATAGTCCGGTGGAGTGGATGACGACGAAGGCCTGCCGGAAGGCAGTAGCCACCGTCATTGACGCAGAGCTCGGGCTCGAGGCGGCGAAAGATCAGCTGGGACAGTCGGACATCGGTGTCACTCGACGGCACTATGTGGCCCGGAATCTGGCCCGCCCTGACCGCTCCGAGCTGCTCAATGTGTTCGCTGAAAACAGCGAGTAAACGGCGGATCGCCTCGCGCTGGCGTCTGGTGATCGTCTGGACGGGCGGGATATTTGCTGATGAGAGCGAGTGACGGGAATCGAACCCGCGCTACCAGCTTGGGAAGCTGGAGTTCTGCCATTGAACTACACTCGCGCATCCGATCGCGTCGACGGGCTCGGCGAACGGTACGGGCAATACTAGCAAGCCGCGGCGGCGCGGTCAGTCGAAGGCGGCGATGCCGGTGAGTTCCCGACCGAGGATGAGCGTGTGGATGTCGTCGGTGCCCTCGTAGGTGCGCACCGATTCGAGGTTGGCGAGGTGCCGCATGACCGGGAACTCGTTCGTCACCCCGTCGCCGCCGAGGATGCTGCGCGCGGCCGACGCGATCGCGATCGCCTCGCGCACGTTGTTGAGCTTGCCGACGCTGATCTGCGCGTGGGTGAGGGTGCCGGCATCCTTCTGCCGTCCGATGTGCAGCGCGAGCAGCGTGCCCTTCTCGTACTCGAGCAGCATGTCGGCGAGTTTCTGCTGCACGAGCTGCCGCGCACCGATCGGCGCCCCGAACACCTCACGTGACAGTGACCGCGCGATCGCCACCTCGAGGCAGGTGCGCGCCGCGCCCATCGCGCCCCAGATGATCCCGAAGCGCGCCTCGTTGAGGCAGCTGAGCGGCCCGGAGAGCCCTTTCGCCCCCGGCA
Source organism: Leifsonella bigeumensis (assembly GCF_039537265.1). Classification (NCBI taxonomy): domain Bacteria; kingdom Bacillati; phylum Actinomycetota; class Actinomycetes; order Micrococcales; family Microbacteriaceae; genus Leifsonella; species Leifsonella bigeumensis. The sequence goes on from NZ_BAABAE010000001.1 coordinate 361,137, forward strand.
GCATGGCCTCGGCAGGCAGCCGGCAGTCGTCCAGATAGACGTCGCACTGGATGGAGGCGCGCATCGAGAGCTTGCCCTCGATCGGTTCCGCCCGGAAGCCCGCGGTGCCCCCCGGCACGAGAAAGCCGCGAACGCCCTCATCGGTCTTCGCCCAGACGACCGCGACATCGGCAACGCTGGCGAGGCCGATCCAGCGCTTGCGGCCGCCCAGCACCCATTCGTCGCCGTCGCGGCGCGCCATCGTCTCCATGGCCGCCGGATCGCTGCCGCCGGTCGGCTCGGTGAGTGCGAAGCAGCCGATCGCCTCCCCCGCGGCCATCCGCGGCAGCCACCGCTGCTTCTGCTCCTCCGAGCCGAACTTGTGGATCGCGCTCATCGCCAGCGAGCCCTGCACGGAGACGAAGGTGCGCCATCCGCTGTCGGCCGCCTCCAGCTCGAGGCACGCCAGGCCGTAGCTCACCGCACTCGCGCCTGCGCATCCGTAGCCTTCCAGGTGCATGCCGAGCAGGCCGGCGGCACCGAGTGCCGGGACGAGCTCTGCGCGGAAATGCTTCTCCTCGAAGTCCTGCTCGATCACCGGCAGGATGCGTGTCGTCGCGAATTCGCGCGCCGTGTGCTTCCAGTCGAGCTCTTCAGGGGAGAGGAGCGCGTCGATGTCGAACACGGTCTCGGTCACGAATCCCGAATCGGTCACGGCTTCTCCTCGTCGCCAGCAGGTCGTCGCCGACCACCACCCCGATTCTAGGCGGGTGGCTGATGCGCCCGGGCGGGCTTCGACCGGTGGCTGCTATGCCTCAGTACGATGTGAGGATGCTGCTTTCCGACCGCGACATCAAGGCGGAGCTCGATGCCGGCCGAGTGGGGCTCGACCCGCTCGACCTGTCGATGATCCAGCCCTCGAGCATCGACGTGCGACTCGACCGGTTCTTCCGCCTGTTCGACAACCACAAGTATCCGTTCATCGATCCGGCGGAGGACCAGCCGGAGCTCACGCATCTCGTCGAGTCGCAGGATGACCAGCCGTTCATCCTGCACCCCGGCGAGTTCGTGCTCGGCTCCACCTTCGAGCTCGTGACGCTCCCGGATGACGTGGCCGCCCGGCTCGAGGGCAAGAGCTCCCTGGGGCGGCTGGGCCTTCTCACGCACTCGACGGCGGGCTTCATCGACCCCGGGTTCACCGGGCATGTGACGCTCGAGCTCAGCAATGTCGCGACGCTGCCGATCAAACTGTGGCCCGGGATGAAGATCGGGCAACTGTGCTTCTTCCGGCTGTCGTCGCCGGCGGAGAAGCCCTACGGTTCGAGCGAGTACAGCTCTCGGTACCAGGGACAGCGGGGGCCGACGGCGAGCCGGTCGTTCCAGAACTTCCACCGCATCAGCACACAGCGGGATTAGCGGCCGTATCAGGCGAACGCCGGCACGTTGCCGTCCACCTCGGAGGGTGCACCGAGAAACGACGACACGTCGTCGAGCACGGCATCGGCGCCGAGGATCCGGTAGTGCCCCAACCCTTCGGTCACGACGACCCGGGTGAGCGGGCCGTGGGCGTCGGCGAGCAGGGTGGCATCGACGACGGGGACCATGCGGTCCGATCGATCGTGGATCACGAGAAGCGGGGCTGAGGCCGGGAGGGGGCTCTCAGCGGCGGAGTACTGCGCCCACACATCGCGGTTCCCGTCGAAGACGCGGTTCTCGATGCGGGCGCGAACCCGTTCCGCGGTGGACGGGCGCACCCCCAGAGCCTCACAGAACGTCGGCACGAGCCTGTCCAGATCAGCGACACCGCCGATGGAGACGTAACGGTCGGCTCGCAGCCCGTGGCTCGCCGCCGCGGCTGCGGATGGCGTCCCCAGCGAGTGGGACACGACGGCCTCGAGCCGGCCGTGCCGGCGTGCCACCTCGGCGAGAACCTCCGCGTAGTCGATGACCGTGGTCCGCCTGCCCGTTGAGTTGCCGTGACCGGGCGCATCCACGGCGAGGATGGTGCGCTCGGGCGAGCGCAGTTCTCGCACGATCGGCGCGAAGTCGGAAGCGCGCCCCTCCCAGCCGTGCACCAGCAGGACGACTCGTGGGCCGGAACCCCAGCGGTAGGTCGCGATACGTCTCCCCGCGATCGGCATCGTCGATCGGCCGGCCAGCTCCATGACACGGGCGGCGTCTGCGGTGAGTGAACGCGATCTTCGAGGGGTGCGCCACAGTCGCCAGACGATCTCGGCGGCCAGCGGAGGTGCAACCTTATCCAGCACGGGAAGTGAGTTCAGCAGAGCGGGCATGTCGTTTCTCCAGGATTGAAAAACAATACGAACGATCGTACAATTAACTTTGCGAGGTGACAATGGCTACGACACTGACGGATGGGCGTCGACGGCGAGGAGAGCAGTCCCGCCGGGCAGTCCTGGGCGAGGCGGTCAACCTCGCCTCGGTCGAGGGCCTGGACGGTGTATCGATCGGAACGCTCGCCGAACGCACCGGGACGAGCAAGAGCGGCGTCGTCGCCCTCTTCGGAAGCAAACTCGACCTTCAGCTCGCGACGATCCGAGCGGCACGTGAGATCTACATCGCGAGCATCATCGAGCCGACGCTCCGTGCGCCCAGGGGGATCGCCCGCCTGTGGAGCCTGTGCCTCACCTGGCTCGAGTATTCGCGGGGCCGCACGTTCGAGGGCGGATGCTTCTTCCGGGCCGCGGCGGCGGAAGCGGACTCCAAGAGCGGACCGGTGCACGACGCACTCGTCGCCGTGGATGAGGACTGGATCGCCTTCGTGGAGCGCTGCGTCCTGCTCGCCGCAGACGACCTGCCCGCGCTGCGGGACCCGAAGCTTCTCGCGTTCGAGTTGATCGCCCTCATGGATGCCGCGAACAGCGGCTCGCTTCTGCACGGCACCGATCGTGCCTACGAGCTGGCGGAGGCGGCCATGCACGACCGGCTTCTCGCCGCCGGCGCCGACCCCGACGCGCTGCGGAGCGGCCGACGCTGATCGTCAGGCGGTGAGCTGCGCGGTCTGCATCACGAGCCACGGGCTGAAGGCATAGGGCGCGGCGACCACAGCGTTCGTGACGGTGGCCGGATCGGCCCAGGCCCACTCGGCGACCTCATCCGGGTTGCCGGCCACGGCATCCGTCGTCACGGCCCGGAACACCGGGCAGATCTCGTTCTCGACGATGCCGCTCGCGTCGACGGCGCGGTACCGGAAGTCCGGCAGGAGCGGCTCGATGCTCGCGATCGCGATACCGAGCTCGAGCGCGGCCCGCCTGGCCAGCGCGTCGTCCATCGACTCGCCGGGGGCCGGATGCCCACAGAACGAGTTCGTCCAGACGCCCGGCCAGGTGAGCTTGCCGAGGGCTCGGCGCGTGACGAGCACCTGGCCCTCCGTGTTGTAGACGTGGCAGGAGAATGCCAGGTGCAGGGGGGTGTCGGTCGTGTGGACGGCGAACTTCTCGACCGAGCCGGTGGGCATGCCGTCCTCATCGACGAGGACGACGAGTTCGGGCGAGGTGGTCATGCTTGCACCCTACCCGCAGCTAGTACGAGAAGCCGAGTTCCGGCGGGTAATCGCCGCGAGCGGTCAGGGTGGCCGTGGTGGCCTGCAGATGCGACAGGGTCAGGCCGAGAGATCGAGGGCCGAAACTCACCCGACTGACGCCGAGCTCGGCAAGGCGCTTGAGCGGTACGGATGCCGGGCCGGCGATGACCGAGAGCCTTCCCTCGAGTTCGTCGACCGCGTGCGCGACGAGTTCCTCCGTGCCCAGTCCGAGCACGAAGATCACGTCGGCGCCTGCGGCGAGGTAGCGGTTGCCGCGCAGGATCGCCTCGTCGAGGTCCGCCCCGCGTGCGAGCGCGTCGACGCGGGCATTGATGACGATCGGGATGCCCGCCTGGTCCCCGGCCGCGCGGGCAGCCGCGACCCGCGCCGCGGCATCCTCGATCTCGAAGAGCTCACCCGGGCCGGATCCGTAGCTGTCCTCCAGGTTGAGGCCCGCAGCCCCGGCCGCGATCAGTCGGCGCACGTTGGCCGCGACGCCGGCCGCGTCCGGAGAATAGCCGCGCTCGAAGTCGACCGACACCGGCAGTTCGACGGCGTCGATGACGATGCTCGCGGCGGCGAGCGCCTGGTCGACCGACAAACCCTCTCCATCCGGAACGCCGTGCGCGAAGCTGATCGCATGGCTTGCGGTCGCGAGCGCCGTGACCCCCGGAACCGCGGCAACGGTCCTTGCCGTCACGGCGTCCCAGACATTCACCACGATGAGCGGATCGCCCGGGACGTGAAGCGAACGGAGCAGGTCTGCCTTGTCGGCGGTGCTGGTCATGAGCGCGCGGGACGGCCGCCGGCCTTCACGAAGTACATGAGCACGAAGCCGATGGCGAGGATGAGCACGATGCCGAGGATGCCCCACGCCGTCGAGTGGAAGATCGCGATACCGGCCGCCCATGCCAGGGGAGACAGGAAGCTCGCCGCGCGGCCGGTCGTCGCGTAGAGGCCGAAGATCTCGCCCTCGCGCCCGGCGGGGGTGACGCGGGCGAGGAAGGACCGGCTGGCCGCCTGGGCGGGGCCGACGAAGAGGGTCAGAGTGAGTCCGAAGATCCAGAACACCGTGGTGCCGAGGTCGCGGGCCAGGAACACCACGAGCCCGGCGACGACCAGGCCGCCGAGTGCCCACAGGATGATGGTGCGCGCACCGAGCCGGTCATCGAGTCGCCCGGCGAGGATCGTGCTCACCCCGGCGACCAGGTTCGCCGCGATACCGAAGATGATCACCTGCATCGGGCTGAACCCGAAGACCGTCGCCGCGATGATGGCGCCGAAGGTGAAGACACCGGCCAGGCCGTCGCGGAACACCGCGCTCGCGAGCAGGAACCAGAAGGTCGGCCGCGACTCGCGGAACAGTCGCGCGATGTCCTTGCCGAGTTCGCGGTAGCTCGCGAAGAAGCCCACGCGGGCACGGCCAGCTCCCGGGGGAGCCTCCGGCACGTTGAGGAAGATCGGGATGGCGAAGATGATCGTCCAGATGGCGCACCCGAGCGCGACGACGCGGATGTTGAGCCCGTCCTCGGTGGGGATGCCGAACCATCCGTTCTGCTGCATCACGATGACGATCGCCAGCGCGACGATCCCGCCGAGGTAGCCGAAGCCCCAGCCGAGCCCGCTGATCCGCCCCACCGTCTTCGGCGTGGAGACCTGCACGAGCATCGCGTTGTAGTTGACGCCGGCGAGCTCGCTGAACACGCTGCCGATGGCGATGAGGGCGGCCCCGAACCAGAAGAACGAGTAGTCGGCCTCGACGAAGAACATGAGCGCCGTCGTGATGACGAGCGCTCCGGTCGCGAGGCCGAGCCACAACTTGCGACGGCCGGCGGCATCCGCACGCTGCCCCATGACCGGCGCGAGAAGGGCGATGAGGATGCCGGCGGCGCCGACCGCCCAGCCGAGCCCGGAGGTGAGGATCGCATTCTCACCGCTCTCGTCGGGTGTCACCCCGGCGGGAAGAAAGAGGGAACTGGTCAGGTAGACCGAGAAGACGAAGGTGATGATGACCGAGTTGAACGGCTGCGTCGCCCAGTCCCACAGCGCCCAGGAGAACACCTGCTTGCGCGGGATGACCTTGCCTTCCTGCAGGTCGAGGCCGACGGCGGCCACGGCCCCCGTGTTCGCGGCGACTGGGATCCTCATCGAAGTGGTGGCTGCGACGTCGTTGCCGGGAGTCTCATTCGTCATGCAGTCAGGCTAGTGGCGAACGGTATCCAGAGGGAGTCCATTCGGAGGGGCGGTTCGACTTGAGTCGCTCACACTCAACTTTCAGTCGCTGAACTTGACAAAGTTATCCACAGGCATAAAACTTGAGTGATCGGGACTCAAGTCCCACTTTTCAGCTTTCATCAAAGGAGTACAGAGCGCATGGCTCGAGCAGTAGGAATCGACCTCGGAACGACCAACTCGGTTGTTTCGGTCCTGGAAGGCGGGGAACCCACCGTCATCGCGAACGCGGAAGGCTTCCGGACCACCCCCTCCGTCGTCGCCTTCACCAAGGACGGCGAAGTGCTCGTCGGCGAGACCGCCAAGCGGCAGGCCGTCACCAACGTCGACCGCACCATCGCGAGCGTCAAGCGCCACATGGGCACCGACTGGAAGACCGAGATCGACGGCAAGAAGTACACGCCGCAGGAGATCTCCGCCCGCATCCTCGGCAAGCTCAAGCGCGACGCGGAGCAGTACCTCGGCGACACCGTGACGGATGCCGTCATCACCGTCCCCGCCTACTTCAACGACGCGGAGCGCCAGGCCACGAAGGAGGCCGGTGAGATCGCCGGCCTCAACGTGCTGCGCATCATCAACGAGCCGACCGCGGCCGCGCTCGCCTACGGCCTCGACAAGGGGAAGGAGGACGAGCTCATCCTCGTCTTCGACCTCGGCGGCGGTACGTTCGACGTCTCGCTGCTCGAGGTGGGCAAGGACGACGACTTCTCGACCATTCAGGTGCGTTCCACCTCCGGCGACAACCGCCTGGGCGGCGACGACTGGGACCAGCGCATCGTCGACCATCTCATCAAGAAGTTCAAGGAGACGACGGGTGTCGACGTCTCGAAGGACAAGATCGCCAAGCAGCGCCTCAAGGAGGCTGCGGAGCAGGCGAAGAAGGAGCTCAGCTCCTCGACGAGCACGAGCATCCAGCTGCCGTATCTCTCGCTCACCGAGAACGGGCCGGCCAACCTCGACGAGACGCTCACCCGCGCCCAGTTCGAGCAGATGACCTCCGACCTGCTCGACCGCACCAAGAAGCCGTTCGCCGACGTCATCAAGGAGGCCGGCATCAAGGTCGCCGATGTCGCCCACGTCGTGCTCGTCGGCGGCTCGACCCGCATGCCCGCCGTCGTCGACCTCATCAAGAAGGAGACCGGCGGCAAGGAGCCCAACAAGGGCGTCAACCCGGATGAGGTGGTCGCCGTCGGCGCCGCGCTGCAGGCCGGCGTCCTCAAGGGCGAGCGCAAGGATGTCCTGCTCATCGACGTCACCCCGCTGAGTCTCGGCATCGAGACCAAGGGTGGCATCATGACGAAGCTCATCGAGCGCAACACCGCCATCCCGACCAAGCGCAGCGAGACCTTCACGACGGCCGACGACAACCAGCCGTCGGTGGCCATCCAGGTGTTCCAGGGCGAGCGCGAGTTCACCAAGGACAACAAGCCGCTCGGCACCTTCGAGCTCACCGGCATCGCGCCGGCCCCCCGGGGCGTGCCGCAGGTCGAGGTCACCTTCGACATCGACGCGAACGGCATCGTGCACGTGTCCGCCAAGGACAAGGGCACCGGCAAGGAGCAGTCGATGACGATCACCGGCGGCTCGTCGCTGGCCAAGGAGGACATCGACCGGATGATCCGCGAGGCCGAGGAGCACGCCGCTGAGGACAAGGCCCGCCGGGAGACCGCCGAGATGCGCAACACGGCCGAGCAGCTCGCCTTCTCCACCGAGAAGCTGCTGAGCGACAACGCCGACAAGCTTCCGGATGACGTCAAGACCGAGATCCAGGCGGATGTCGACGCCCTCAAGACCGCACTCGCGGGCGAGGACGACGATGCGGTCAACGTCGCGTTCGACAAGCTCAACGAGAGCCAGACGAAGATCGGCGAGGCCCTGTACCAGCAGAGCGAGACCGCCGAGGCGACCGCGGCCGACTCCGAGACGGGTGAAGCCGCCTCGCCGGACGACGAGGACATCGTCGACGCCGAAGTCGTCGAGGACGAGCCTGAGGGTGGCTCGAAGTAGCAATGGCCGCCGACAAGAACAAGGACAGGAAGAACCCTTCGACAGGCTCAGGGCGAGGCGACGACTCTGACCAGCCGGTGTCTCGCGACCCTTCGGGGGGCTCAGGGCGAGAGGATTCCTCGTCGGAGCCGGTCGTGCGCGATAAGAGGCGCATCGACCCGGAGACGGGCGAGGCCCGCAAGGACGTCGAGGATGTCGGAGAGAAGTTGACCGACGACGACCTCGCCAGGCTCCTCGAGGAGCCGGTGCCGGCCGAGTCGGGCTCGGAGGCGGATGCCGCATCCGAGCATCTCGAGGACCTCAAACGGGTTCAGGCCGAGTACGCGAACTACCGCAAGCGCGTCGACCGCGATCGGTACGTCGCTCGCGACCTCGCCGTCGCCGAGGTCATCACCGGAATACTTCCGGTGCTCGACGATCTCGACCTCGCGCATGCGCACGGCGACCTGGAAGGCAGCCCGCTGGAGCTCGTCGCGCAGAAGCTGCGCACGATCTTCGGACGGTACGGCCTTGTGCAGGTCGGGGAGGCCGGCGAACCGTTCGACCCGAACGTCCATGAGGCGATCGCCCAGATCCCGAGTAAAGACGCCACGAGCAACACGATCGCCGAGGTCGTCCAGCCCGGATACCGGCTCGGCGAGCGGTTGCTCCGTCCGGCCAAGGTCGCCGTTTCCGTTCCCGAGGAGTAACCGTGGCCAGCCAGGACTGGTTCGACAAGGACTTCTACAAGGTCCTCGGAGTGTCGAAGGACGTCTCCCAGGCCGACCTCAAGAAGACCTACCGCAAGCTTGCGCGCAAGTACCATCCGGACTCCAACCCGGGCGATGCGAAGGCCGAGGCGAAGTTCAAGGAGATCAGCGAGGCGAACGCCGTGCTGTCCGACCCCGAGCAGCGCAAAGAGTACGACCAGATGCGCGCGATGGGCTCCGGCATGCCGCGATTCGCGGCGGGCGGCCAGAACGGCGGGTTCGAGGATGTCTTCGGGGGCATGTTCGGCGGCGGCGGCAACCAGCGCACGAGCTACCAGGCCAGCGGCTTCGAGGACATCTTCGGCAGCATGTTCGGCAATGGAGGATTCGGCCAGGCGAGCGGGGGATTCCGCGGAGCGGGCGGTCCGACGAAGGGGCGCGATATCACGGCCTCGACGACGCTCGACTTCATGACCGCGATCAAGGGCGATACTGCTCGGCTCCAGGCATCCGGCGGCAAGCCGATCAGCGTGCGCATCCCCGCGGGCGTCGCGGATGGGCAGAAGATCCGACTCAAGGGCAAGGGCGAGCCGAGTCCCGACGGCGGCGCCCCCGGCGACCTCACGCTCACGGTCACCGTGCGGAAGCATCCGGTGTTCGAGCGGGAGGGGCAGAACCTGCGGGTCGACGTTCCGGTCACTTTCGCCGAGGCGACCCTCGGCGCGACGATCGAGGTTCCGACCCTCGGTGGCGAGCCGGTGAAGCTCAAGATCGCGCCCGGAACCCCGAGCGGACGCGTACTGCGCGTCAAGGGTCGCGGGGTCACCACCGCGAAGGGCACCGGCGACCTGCTCGCCGAGATCGTCATCGCTGTACCGAGTCACCTCACGGTCGACGCGAAAGAGTACCTCGAGAAGTTCGAGAAGGCCATGCCGGTGGAGAATCCCCGCGCCGACCTCATCGCCAAGGCGAAAGCATGACGATGGACGAGAACTCGCCGCTCTTCGCGATCGCCATGGCCGCGGACCTCGCCGGGATGCACCCGCAGACGCTCCGACAGTATGATCGGCTCGGCCTGGTGAGTCCTCGGCGCACCGCCGGCCACTCCCGCCGCTACTCGATGCGGGACGTCGCGCAGCTGCGGGAGATCGCCCGACTCGGGGCGGAAGGGGTGAGCCTGGAGGGCATCCGGAGGGTCCTCGAGCTCGAGAATCATGTCACGGAGCTGCAGGATCGGGTGCGCGAGCTGGAGCGGGCGCTCGCCGACGAGCTGCTCAACCGGCCAGGTCGGCGCGTCTTCGCCGCGGGAGAGTCCGGCGACGTCGTCTCACTGCGCACGGGGACGCGGGCGCAGCGCAACACCCAGCTCGTCGTCTGGCGACCGCTCGACGAGTGACCGTCACCATCAACCGCACCGCACACTGACCGCACCGATCGAAATCGCGATTCGCACAACCAGGAGAAACGAACGATGACCATCGAGAACCCACCCCCGGCGGCACCGCAATCCGCCTCGCCCTACACAGCACAGCCCCCTGCAGTCCAGCCCGCCGCGGCCCAGCCCTCTGCCGCCCAGCCCTACGGCGGGCCGCCGCCCTCGTACCGTGCCGTGCGGCCGCCGCTCTCGACGCGCGAGAAGCGGGGTGCGTTCTGGGCCGGCGCTGTCGGCTTCAACGTCCTGACGCTCGGCTTCACGCTCATCGTGGTCCCCCTCGTGGTCGCCGTGTTCGGCGCCTTCTTCGCAATCCTGTTCGAGCAGGTCGCGCGAAGCGGGGATGAGCTCAGCACCGGGTTCCTGGCAGTACGCGGCTTCTTCGCCTCGTTCGACTACGGGATCGTGGCGATCATCGGTCTCGTGGTGGTGATCGTCGGCCTCGCGATCATGACGGCCGCGCTCTTCGCGAGCAGATCGATCCTCCGTTCGCACGGCACGACCCGGCCGTGGGCCGTCACCTGGGCCGGAGCCGGGATCGCCATCATCGCCTATTGGCTGGTGGGATGGATCCCCACCGTCGTGCTGCAGTTCCTGTCGGGCGCATTGACGGCGGCCGGCCTCGACGGCTGGGCGAACTTCGGAACGACCGGCCTCCTCGGCTTCCTGCTGGCACTGGTCGTGAACGCGGTGATCGGCTGGCTCGCCTGGTGGTGGATGGCACACGCGTTCCGTCCGGCTTCGGCCGGTGCCGTGACGGCGGAGAGGGCGCAGGGATAGGAAGATGGCGAACATGCAGGGCGCACCGGCCAGCGACGAGGAGCAGAAGACCGCTCTCGAGCAGTATGGGGTGGATCTCACCGCGATCGCCCGCACCGGAAAGCTGGACCCGGTCATCGGTCGCGATGCGGAGATCCGGAGGGTGAGCCAGGTGCTCACACGACGCACCAAGAACAACCCGGTGCTCATCGGGGAGCCGGGCGTGGGCAAGACCGCGGTCGTCGAGGGGCTCGCCCAGCGGATCGTCGCGGGTGATGTCGCCGACTCGCTCAAGGACAAGCGTCTCGTCTCCCTCGACCTGGCGGCCCTCGTCGCCGGCGCGAAGTATCGCGGCGAGTTCGAGGAGCGGCTTAAGGCCGTGCTCAAGGAGATCAACGACGCCGACGGCCAGATCATCACCTTCGTCGACGAGCTGCACACCCTCATGGGTGCGGGCGGTGGCGAGGGCTCCGTCGCTGCGGCGAATATGCTCAAGCCCATGCTCGCGCGCGGCGAGCTGCGCCTCATCGGGGCGACGACCCTCGACGAATACCGCGAGTTCATCGAGAAGGATGCCGCGCTCGAGCGCCGGTTCCAGCAGGTCTACGTGGGCGAGCCGAGTGTCGAGGACACCATCGCGATCCTCCGTGGGCTGAAGGAGCGCTACGAGGCCCACCACAAGGTCGCGATCGCCGACACCGCGCTCGTCGCGGCGGCGGCGCTCAGCAACCGCTACATCTCGGGTCGCCAGCTTCCCGACAAGGCGATCGACCTCATCGACGAGGCGGCGAGTCGCCTGCGCATGGAGATCGACTCGGCCCCGGTCGAGATCGACGAGCTCCGGCGCGGCGTCGACCGGCTCAGGCTCGAGGAGCTGGCGCTCAAGAAGGAGAAGGACGAAGCGAGCAAGGCGCGGCTGCAGAAACTGCGCGACGACCTCAAGGACAAGAGCGCCCATCTCGCCGAACTGCAGGAGCGCTGGGAGAAGGAGCGGGCATCCCTCAACCGGGTCGGCGAGCTCAAGGAGAAGCTCGACAGCCTCCGTATGCAGGCCGACCGCGCGCAGCGCGAGGGCGACCTCGAGCTGGCCTCCCGGCTGCTCTACGGCGAGATCCCGGTCATCGAGCGCGAGGTCGCGGATGCCGAGAAGTCGGAGGCCGAGACCCCGCTCATGGTCAACGACCAGGTGACCGCGGAGGACATCGCCGCCGTCATCTCGGCGTGGACCGGCATCCCGGTCGGACGTCTGCTGCAGGGTGAGACCGAGAAGCTCCTGCACCTCGAATCCGAGCTCGCGAGGCGGCTCGTCGGCCAGAGGCCCGCCGTAAAGGCTGTGGCGGATGCTGTCCGTCGCAGCCGTGCCGGCATCGCCGACCCCTCGCGCCCGACCGGCTCGTTCCTGTTCCTCGGCCCGACGGGTGTGGGCAAGACCGAGCTCGCCAAGGCGCTCGCCGAGTTCCTGTTCGACGACGAGAAGGCGATGATCCGGATCGACATGAGCGAGTACGGCGAGCGGCATTCCGTCGCCCGGTTGCTCGGTGCCCCTCCCGGGTACATCGGGTTCGAGCAGGGCGGCCAGCTCACCGAGGCGGTGCGGCGGCGTCCATACTCGGTCGTGCTCATGGACGAGGTGGAGAAGGCGCATCCGGATGTCTTCGACGTGCTTCTGCAGGTGCTCGACGACGGCAGGCTCACCGATGGCCAGGGGCGCACGGTCGACTTCCGTAACGTGATCCTCATCCTGACCTCGAACCTCGGCAGCCAGTTCCTCGTCGACCCCGACCTCAGCTGGGAGCAGAAGGAGGAGGCGGTCACCGCGATGGTGCGCCAGGCGTTCAAGCCGGAGTTCGTCAACCGGCTCGACGACATCGTCATCTTCTCGCCGCTCTCGGAGGAGGATCTCGGCCAGATCGTCGAGCTCTACGTCGACCGGTTGCAGCGTCGCCTCGCCGACCGTCGCCTCGACCTGGCCGTCACGCCGAACGCGCGGGCCTGGCTCGCCGAGCGGGGCTACGACCCGATCTACGGTGCCCGGCCGTTGCGCAGGCTCATGCAACACGAGATCGACGACCGGCTGGCGACGGCGCTGCTCGCCGGTACGACCAGGGACGGGGACACCGTTCTCGTCGACCTCGATCCGGAGGAGGATGAACTTTCGGTGCGCAGTACTTGATAGCCTGAACGGCGATGACTGAGCCCCGCCTTCGACAGCGCCCCACGAAGGCGAGCCACTTCCTTCCCCACGTGCAGGGCCTTCGTGCCATCGCCGTGATGCTGGTCGTGCTCTACCACGTCTGGCCCGGACGCCTCTCCGGCGGCTACATCGGCGTCGACATCTTCTTCGTCATCTCGGGCTTCCTCATCACCGGGCAGCTCGCCCGCGAGCTCGACCGCACCGGCCGGATCGCCCTCCCGAGCTTCTGGGCGAAGCGCGCACGTCGCCTGCTCCCCGCCGCCATCACGGTGCTCGTGTTCTGCGCGCTCGCCGTGCTCTTCCTGCTGCCCCTCTCGAGCCTCGTCTCCGAGGCGAAGGAGATCCTTGCGAGCACGTTCTACTTCGAGAACTGGCAGCTCGCCCTGAGCTCGGTCGACTACCTCGCCTCGCATGACGCCACGACCGTGCAGCACTACTGGTCGCTCTCGCTCGAGGAACAGTTCTATATCGTCTGGCCGTTGCTACTGCTCGGTGCGACCTGGCTCGGTGTGAAGTTCTTCGCCGCGCGGCGCTGGCTGCCGATGGTGGGGATCGTCGTCGTCGTGAGCGTCGTCTCGCTGGCAGCATCCGCGTTCTACACCGCCACCAATCCGGCTGAGGCGTACTTCGTGACGTGGACGAGGTTCTGGGAGTTCGGGGCCGGGGCCATCCTGGCATTGCTTCCGAGGCTGCGCCCGACGGGCGCGTGGTGGCCCAACCTGATCGGCTACGCGGGGCTCGCGATGATTCTCGCCGCGGCATGGTTCTTCGATCGCGACACCCCCTTCCCCGGTTACACCGCACTCCTTCCGGTGATCGGGACGGCCATGGTCATCACGACCGACCGTGCGAAGCACTGGTGGGATGTCGGAAGCGTGCTGGGCGGGCCGCCGCAGCGCTTCGTCGGTGACATCTCGTACTCGCTCTACCTGTGGCACTGGCCGCTCATCATCGTCGCCCCCTACATCCCGGGCTGGGGCCTCTCCGGCTGGAACCGGGTGGCTCTCATCGCGATCTGCTTCCTGCTGGCCTGGCTCACCAAGAAGTTCATCGAGGATCCGGTCCGCACCTGGAAGTTCTTCACCCTGCGACGTCCTCGCATCACGTACCTCGGTGTGATCGGGCTCATGGCGGTGTCGAGTCTCTTCGTCGGTGCCGCGTGGGTCGTCAACAACCCGCGTTACGAGGCGGAGGCCGCCGAGCTGCAGCAGATCCGCGCCGACCTGCCCGACTGCTTCGGTGCGCTCGCCGGTCCCGACTGCGAGAACCCGGAACTCGCCGGCGCGATCATCCCGAGTCCCGGCTTCGGCAACGCGGACTCCCCTGGTCACGTCGAGTGCTTCGTCCAGCTCAACGAGTCGGCGGTGAAAGCCTGCCACTTCGGCTCGGAATCCCCGGATGCTCCGCGTATCGCCCTCATCGGCGACAGCCACGCCTACCAGTACATCGAGACCCTCATCGCGCTCGCCGATGAGCGCGGCTGGTCGCTCACGACCTACCTCAAGGGCGCCTGCCCGTGGACCACGGCACCGGTGAGCGGGCCGAGCCCGGCGTTCACGGCATCCTGCGTCGACTGGCGCGCCAACCTCGCCGACGAACTCTCGGCGGTCGCGCCCTACGACGTGGTGTTCACCGCGGCGCTCGCGCACACGCCGTACACGGTCAGCGCCGCCGACCACGATGAGGTGCTGCGCGATGGCTTCCTCGAGGCGTGGAAGCAGGCCGCCGGTGCGGCGATCGTCACGATCGTCGACAATCCCGACTTCGTAGAGGACCCGAACAAGTGTCTCCGGAACGCAGCACCGGATGCCTGCACGGAACTCCGCGCGGACGTGCTCGCACAGACCGACCCTCTCGCCCTCGCCGGTGCCATGGCGGGTGCGACCGTGCTCGACTTCACGGACAGCTATTGCGACGACACGGTGTGCTTCAGCGTTGTCGGAGGGGCCAACGTGTACCGCGACCAGGATCACCTGACGCGAACCTTCGCCCTCACCCTCGGCCCCGCGATCGGGGACGCGATCGCCGCGCGACTGCCCTAAGCGAGCGCGGGGATGACCTCGCGCTCGAACAGTTCGATCCCCGAGCGGTCGTAGGCGGCCTCGGGGAAGTTGTGGATGGCGTAGCCGACTCCGAGGTCTCGCAGGCCCGCGAGGCGCTCCGCGACCTGCTCGGCGGTTCCGGCGCCCGGTGAGTTGCGGTAGTCGCGGGCGAACGCCGCGGCGCGCTCAGCGCCGAGCGCCGGCACGAGGCGTGCCTCGATCGCGTCGAGACGGTCCTTCACCTCGGCCTCGGTGTCGGCGACGACCGTGAAGAGGTTCGTTGAGCGCACGATGCCCTCGAAGTCGGTTCCGACCTCGGCGCAGTGGGTCCGCAGCAGTTCGCTCTTCTCGGCGAAGACCGTTGGGTTGCCGCCGGCGAAGTTCGTGTAGTCGGCATACTTCGCCGCGATGCGCAGCGTGACCTTCTCGCCGCCGCCGGCGATCCAGATCGGGATGCCGCCTTCCTGCAGCGGGAGCGGTCGCACGATCGCGTTGTCGACCTGATAGTGGACGCCGTCGAGGGTTGCGGATCCGGTCTTCCAGGCCTGTCGCATGATCTGCACGCCCTCATCGAGCCGGGCGAGGCGCTCGCCTGCGCGGGGGAAGCCGTAGCCGTAGGCGCGCCACTCCTGCTCGTACCAGCCGGCGCCGATGCCCATCTCGACCCGTCCGCCGGAGATCGCGTCGACCGTGGCGGCGACTTTCGCGAGGTAGACGGGGTTGCGATAGCTCATGCAGGTGCACATCTGGCCGAGCCGGATGCGCTTCGTCGTCGCGCCGAAAGCGGACATGAGCGACCATGCCTCGTGCGTCGCCTCCTCGCTCGGAACCGGCACGGTGTGGAAGTGGTCGTACACCCAGATCGATTCCCACTGCCCGCTGTCGGCGTGTGCGGCCAGGCCGCTCATCGCCGTCCACTGGTCGGCCGGGTCGATGCCGACGAGGTCGTGACGCCAGCCCTGCGGTACGAACATTCCGAATCTCATGAGGGTCAGCCTAGAAGCAATCAGTGGAGGTGATGTCACCTCCACCACTTCCGCAGGGTGGCGCCGGTATCAGGCGGTCACGGGCTGCTGTGCCGAGGCCGGCTGGTGGGGTTGGGGTTCGAGCGTGCGGGCCAGGTTCGATCGGGCCAGCAACCAGGCCAGCACGGATGCGCCCGCCAGGGCGGTGAGAGCCAGGAGCCCGGCTGCCGGGCTTGTACTCCACACCCCTTTGAAGAGGAACAGTGCCGTCACCGTGCAACTCGGTATGCCCAGGATGATCAGGAACCAGGCGGTGAACCGCGTCAGACCGGAGAGTCCCAGCGCCAGCAGCAGGAAGAACAGCGACCACATGATCGCCCAGGTCAACCAGACGACCGCGAAGATCGGGTCGGGACCGATGCTGATGATGCTGTGATAGAACGCGATCGCGGCCACGAACGCGCTGAACCAGCCGAAGCCCTCCGGCTCCAGCTTCAACAGGATGTTCAGCCCGAAGTACAGGTAGGTGATCCCGAAGAGGTAGGTCGGCCAGGTGCTGTTGATCACCGCGGCATCCGTGCTGTTCTGGATGAGGATGATCGTGGGCAGGACGACCTGCATCGTGCCCACGAACAGGTTCAGGATGGCCGCGCTGCGCGCGGGCACGATGCCCAGGGAATTGAGTCCGTTGACGAGCAGGACGATTCCGACGAAGAGTAGTCCGATGTTTCCCATGGGATGCTCCCGCGTCAGTCGGTGAGAAGGTCGAGGAACGTCTCCGAGGAGATCACCGGAGCGAAGAACTTGTTGATCCGGTCGAAGGCTGCCGGCTCCGACTCCGCGTGGTGGCAACCCGTCGCATCGCCGATGATGATCGGTAGCAGGCCGTTGTCGCGGGCCGCTCGTGCGTTGCCTTCAACGCACCAGTCGAGGTGGATGCCGGTGATGACGACGACCTCGACCTTCTTGCGGGCGAGTTCCAGGGGTAGATCAGTGCCCACGAAAGCGGTCTGCAGCGCCTTCTCGAAGAGCTCGTTGTCGCCGGGGCGCACGAGTTCGCGCAACTCGCCGACGAGTTCGTTGTCCCACGCGATCTGCTCCGGGGTGGCATCGAGGGCGCCCGTCCAGGAGTCGTACTGCACCGTGTCGAAGGCGGACTGCGGGTAACCCTGCCGGAAGACGGAGTAGCCGATCCAGTTGAAGGACACGAAGTTGTCACGGTGGCGAGCCGCCTCGACGGAGCGCACGGTCGCCTCGAGGCTTCCACGGAGGTCGTGACGTTCGCCATACTGTACGCCCCCCGGCTTGTAGAGGGAGTTCGATTGACTCACCGAGAGGAAGGCCGCCGGTCGCCGGAGGATCTTCCGCAGGTCGAGTTTTTTCCAGTGGTCGGCCAATTCTGGAATCGACTCGACGTTGGTGGTCGGGATGCTGGTGTCGATGAGCGTCATGGCTTCTCCTTCAGGTTTCTTCTACGCAGAGTAGAGAAGCCGGAAACCGCACGCGATCGACGTGACGCCGTGTGTCTGGTTGTGACGTAACATTCCCGTGGTTGCGGGCTGTCTCGCCGCTTGGGTCAGGGCGTGAGCTCCCGCACGATGGCGGTGACGAAGGCGTCGATGTCGGCCTCCGTGGTGTCGAAGGAGCACATCCAGCGCACCTCGCCGGTCGCCTGGCTCCAGTCGTAGAAGCGGAAGACCTTCCGCAGCCGGTCGGCGACTCCCGGAGGCAGCACGGCGAATACCGCGTTCGACTCGGTGGCCTGGGAGAAGGAGAGCCCCGCGATCGAGCCGTCGGCGATGCGATCCTCGAGCGAGCGCCGCAGGTGCGCGGCCATCGCGTTGGCGTGGCTCGCCGAGCGCAACCACAGGTTGCCCTCGAGGAGGGCGAGGAACTGGGCGGAGACGAAACGCATCTTGGAGGCCAGTTGCATGTTGAACTTGCGGAGGAAGAGGAGGCCGTCGGCGGCATCCGGGTTCAGGACGACGATCGCTTCGCCGTAGAGCATGCCGTTCTTCGTGCCCCCGAAGCTCAGCACATCGATGCCGGCGTCCGTCGTGAACTCGCGCAGTCCCGTGCCGAGTGCGGCGGCGGCGTTCGCGATGCGGGCGCCGTCCATGTGCACGGTCATGCCCTTCGCGTGGGCGTGCGCGGTGATCGCCTTCAGCTCGTCGATCGAGTAGAGGGTGCCGAGCTCCGTCGTCTGCGTGACGCTCACCGCAAGCGGCTGGGCGCGGTGCTCGTCGCCCCAGCCCCAGGCCTCCTGATCGATGAGCCCTGGGGTGAGTTTGCCGTCGGGGGTCTCGACCGTGAGCAGCTTGAGCCCGCTCACGCGCTCCGGCGCCCCTCCCTCGTCGGAGTGGATGTGCGCCGTCTTCGAGGAGACGACCGCGCCCCAGCGCGGCAGCATCGCGGTCAGCGCGGTGACATTCGCCCCCGTGCCGTTGAAGACCGGGAACACCTCTGCCTGTGCGCCGAAGATCTCGCGGATGCGCTCGTGCAGACGCTCGGTGTAGACATCCTCGCCGTAGGAGACCTGGTGGCCTTCGTTGGCCTCGGCGATCGCCGCGAGGACCTCGGGGTGGGCGCCGGCGTAGTTGTCGCTCGCGAAGCCACGGAGCTGGGGATCATGAAGTCGAGTCACCGACCCATTCTCGCACCGAGCGTCAGCGGGCGAGTGCCTCGGAGAGTTTCACGCGGGCGCCCGTGCGCAGGAGTGCGTTCGAGTAGATGCGGGCTCCGATCACGATGACGACCGCGGTCGTCGCCAGCAGGATGGCGAGCGAGAGCAGGGGCTCCCACCACGCTGCATCGCCGAGGAAGACGCGCATCGGCATCCCGACCGGCGCCGAGAACGGCACGTAGGACATGATCGCGAGCACGACGGGGTTGTCGTTGAACGCGATCACGAGGATGTAGGGCAGCATCACGAGGATCATGACCGGCGAGGTCGCGCTTCCGACATCCTCCTGCCGGGAGACGAGGGATGCGGTCGCCGCGTAGAGCGCGGCGATCATGATGAATCCGAACACGAAGAACACCACGAACCAGGCGATGGACGGCCCGAAGCTCGCGAGCAGTTCGGCTTGACCCGTGACGGTCAGGCCGATGGCGGCGAGGGCCGCGATCGCAGCGATCTGTGCGAAGGCGAGCAGACTGTTGCCGAGGACCTTGCCGGCCATGAGCGCCCGCACCGAGATCGTCGACAGGAGGATCTCGACGATGCGGGTCTGCTTCTCCTCGACGACGCTCTGCGCGATCGTCGTCCCGAAGGTCATGGCCGACATGAAGAACACGATGCCGAAGGCGATCGCCGCGAGGTAGGCGAGCAGCGGATTGAGCGCGTCCGGATCGAGCAGTTCGACGGTCGGTGGGGTGCTCAGCGCAACGACGAGGGATTGCGGCGCCGAGTCGAGCGCGAGGATCTGGACGCCGGTCGGCGCATCCTCCGCGGGAACGAGCGCGGCCTCGACCGTGCCGTCCCGCACGAGTTCCCTGGCGGCCTCGACGGAGTCCACCGTCGTGACCCTCAGGTTCGGGAGCTGCTCGGCGACCGCGACGGCTGCGCCGGTCGCGGCGACGTGCATCTTCGAGTTGGCGGTGCCGAAGAGCCCACTGGCGAGGATCGACCCGAGCACGGCGAGCATGAGGATGCCGGTCGAGATGAGGAACGCCTTGCTGCGCAGCTTCATCCGGATCTCACGCTCGGCGACGAGCCAGGAGCTCGCCGCGAATCCGGGGTTCTGGAAGGTGGTCACTGGATGACCTCCCGGAAGATCTGGGCGAGCGACGGTTCCTGCGGGGCGAACCGCAGCACGCGGCCCCTGTCGAGTGCAGCACGCAGCACGACCTGGGCGGCATCCGGACTGTCGGCCCGGAACACCGCATGCCCGCCGTCGATGCTGATGGTCTCGACGCCCTCGTCACGCACCCACTCGGCCGGGCCCGTCACGACGAGTTCGTATTGGGACTCCCCGAATTCCGCGCGCAGCTTCTCGCGGGATCCGGAGGCCCGAACGGCGCCATCGGCGATGACGACGAGGTCGTCGCACAGGCGCTCGACGATGTCGAGCTGGTGTGAGGAGAAGAGCACGGGTGCACCGCTGGCCGCACGGTCCTTGAGCACCCCCTGCACGGTCTCGACGGCGATCGGGTCGAGACCGGAGAACGGCTCGTCGAGCACGAGGATCTCCGGGTCGTGCACGAGAGCGGCGGCGATCTGTGCGCGCTGCTGGTTGCCGAGCGAGAGGCTCTCGACCGTCGTGTCCGCTCGCTCCTCGAGACCGAGTCTCTCGAGCAATTGCGTCGTGTTCCGCTGCGCTGCGGCCGGCGTGAGCCCGTGCAGGCGGGCGAGGTAGACGATCTGCTCGGCGACCTTCATCTTCGGGTACAGCCCGCGCTCCTCCGGCATGTAGCCGAAGCGCCGCCGATCGGTGTCACCGAGGTCGGCTCCATCGAGGGAGACGCGCCCTGAGTCGGCGGAGAGCACCCCGAGGATGATGCGCATCGTCGTGGTCTTGCCCGCACCGTTCGCGCCGACGAAGCCGGTCATCCGGCCACCGCCCACCGTGAACGACACGTCGGTGAGTACCCGCTTGGAGCCGAACGAGCGGTTGATGTTGTCTACCTGAAGCACCCGACTACCCTAAGCCACTCCCTCGCCAGCCGTTTGTGCGCAATATGTGTCGGAAAGGATCAGTCCTTTCCGACCAGAATCGCGCACAAACGGTAGGCCGTGGCTCAGTCGGAGGCGCCGGTGATGCCCGCCGTCGACTCGATGACCGCGGTCATCTTGCGCGAGAGCGCCTCGTAGAACATCGAGAGCGGGAACTCGTCGTCCAGCACCGCGTTCGTCAGGTCCTTGGGCAGTCCGTCGAGCGGCAGGTCGCGCGTCGCCCACTTCGACGCCGGATGCGGTGCGAGCGTCCCCGAGACGAGGTCGTACGCGGCGAGCCAGTGCGCGACCTTCGGACGGTCGATCGAACGCCAGTACAGGTCGCCGATCGCCTCGCCGAGCGCGTTGACGACATCCGGAACCTCGTCCCAGTCGATGCTGAGCGTCGTGTCGGTCCAGTGCAGCACGTGGTGCTGGTGCATCCAGGCGAACAGCAGCTGGCCGCCCAGCCCGTCGTAGTTGCGCACCCGGCTGCCGGTCAGGGCGAACCGGAAGATGCGGTCGAAGATGACCGTGTACTGCACGAGCTGGGCGTGCTTGCGCGTCACGGCATCCGTGTCGTCAGCCCTTACCAGCTTCACCGACTCGCGGAAGGCTGTGAGGTCGCAGCGCAGCTCCTCGAGCGAGTAGAGGAAGTACGGCATCCGCTGCTTGATCATGAACGGGTCGAACGGCAGGTCGCCGCGCATGTGGGTGCGGTCGTGGATGAGGTCCCACATGACGAAGGTCTCCTCGGCGAGCCGCTGGTCCCCGAGCAGCTCGAGGGCGTCATCCGGCAACTGCAGCCCGGTGATCTCGGATGCCGCCGTGACGACCCGGCGGAAGCGTGCAGCCTCGCGGTCGGCGAAGATCGCACCCCAGGTGAATTTCGGCGTTTCGCGGACGGCAACGGTCTCGGGGAAGAGCACGGCGGCGTTCGTGTCGTAGCCGGCGGTGAAGTCGAGGAACTGGATCGGGACGAAGAGCTTGTTCGAGTACTCCCCCGCCTCGAGCGCGGCGACGAACTCTGGCCAGACGACCTCGATGAGCACCGCCTCCACGAGACGATCGCTGCTGCCGTTCTGCGTGTACATCGGGAACACCACGAGGTGCCGGAGCCCATCGATCCGGTGCTGCTCGGGGTGGAACGCCACGAGCGAATCGTAGAAGTCGGGAACCCCGAAGCCCCCCTTCGCCCAGCGCTCGAAATCGGCGACGAGGGCCGTGAGGTATTCCTCGTCGTGCGGGAACAGTGGTGCGAGCTCGCCGATGGCCTGATCGATCGCGGCGACGAGCTTCTGCGCCCTGGCGTGGTCGGCCTTCTTCGGGACGCTGCCGTCCTGCGCCTGGAGCGGGCGGATGTCCGTGGCCGCCGCCTTGAGGGCGAGCCACGAAGGGTTCTCGGTGACGTTGCGGACGTCCCCTTCGACAGGCTCAGGGCGGCGCTCGACGACCTCGGGTTCGCCAATGATGGACTTCTCGTGGATGAGCTGTGACATGGTTCGACCTCCCGTCGTCGTGAGCGCGGATATTGCTGCTATCCAAGGGTATCCGGCGGATCGTGGCGTTTGGTTGTGAGATCCTGCGGAAAGCTGCGTGGAAGGCGGGTCGATTCAGAGATTGTGTTCGCCGAGCCACTCGAGCAGCACGCGTTCGAACTCGGCGGACTGCTCGACGCTCGGGATGTGCGCGGAGTCGGGGAACCGGCATCCGTCGGCGGCGGGGATCGTCGAGACGAGGTATTCGTATTGGGCGAGAGTCGGAGAGAGGTCGTGGTCACCGACCATCACGAGCGCGGGCACGGCGATGTCGACGACGCGGTCGTAGGCCGGGGGCTCGAGCGGGATCGGGGTGGGGTTCTCGGCGGCATGGCGCGCGTTCACGGCGTTCAACTCATAGGCGGTCGCCACGAAGGAGGGGTCCAGGGCGGCCGCGGAGCGGTTCGGGCCGAAGTCCCACAGCTCGACCTCGCGACGCGCGACCGCTTCCCAGTCCTGCGCCTCGTACAGCCGGTCGAGCTCGTCGAAGAGCTCGTCCTCGCGCTCGGTGAGCTCGACCTCCGGGAACCCGCTCGGGCCGGAACCGATCGTGACGAGACCGGCGACGCGATCCGGATGCGCGACCGCGAGGTCGATCGCGATCGAGCCGCCGCGCGAGCATCCGATCACGGTCGTCCGGGCGACACCGAGGTGATCGAGCAGGTCGAGGGCGTCAGCGCGGTTGGAGAACGGTACGTCCTCGGTCTCGGTCTGCCCGTAGCCGCGCGTATCGAAGCGGATGACGAAGTGCCCGGCTGCGAGGGCGGCCACCTGCGGATCCCACATCCGCAGGGAGGCGATGCCGGCGTGGATGAGGAGCACGGCGGGCGAGGAGATCTGCCCGTCGGTCTCGTAGTAGAGCGACGCCCCGTCCACGTCCAGGTGCGGCATCCCTTCACGCTACGCGACGAGGCCTCGCATGACCAGCGTCACGCCCACCGCCGGTTCGCCCACCGCTCGAACAGGCCGATGAGGGCATCCGTCGTCTTGCCGACGAGAGCGAGCAGCAGGATCGCGAGGAACAGTCGGTCGGTGCGGCCGTTGTTCGACGAGTCGATGAGCAGCCAGCCGAGGCCCATGGACGCGGCGATGAGTTCGGCGGCGACCAGGAAGAGCCAGGCCTGCGCGAGGGCTAGCCGCAACCCGGAGATGACCGAGGGGAGCACCGCGGGCAACTGCACGGTGGTGAAGAGCTTCACGCCGCTCAGCCCGAAAGCCCGCCCGGCCTCGACGAGCTGCCGGTCGACGTGGCGCAGCGCCGAGGACACGGTCGTGTAGACCGGGAAGAAGGCGCCGATCGCCACGAGGGTGATCTTCGACTCCTCGCCGATCTTCATCCAGAGGATGAGCAGCGGAACCCAGGCGAGCGACGGCACCGCCCTGATCGCCCCGAGCGTCGCGCCGAGCAGGATGTCCCAGGCCCGGGAGAGCCCGACGACGGCGCCGAGCAGGATGCCGAGCCCTGCCCCGATCGCGAACCCGATGAGCACGCGCTGCGTCGAGATCCCGATGTAGAGGCCGAGCTGTCCACGGGCGGCGAGGTCGATCCCGGCCTGCACGACCATCGCCGGCGTCGGAAGCTGCGCGATCGTCCAGGCGCCCGAGGTCGACAGGACCTGCCACAGGACGAGGATCGCCACCGGCAGCAGCAGACCGCCGGCCACCATGGCCCAGCGGCGCCCGGTCCACCCCACGCGGGTGGACCAGGCGCGCGTCGGCGCGAGCACGAACTCGAGCGCTGTGGCCATCGTCAGCCGATCGCGGCCGGGTCGGCTTTGAGGATGAACGTGTCATTGACGAGCGAGGCGAGGGCGTCATCCACCTGCTGCTGGCTCGCGACATCCCCCGAGGCGACGAAGATCGGGCCGATGACCTTCAGCACGGCGAGCTGCTTGGCACCGGGGACCGGGTCGACGTCGAGGTTCGTGCGCTCGTCGATGACCTTCTTCGCGACGACCGGATCGAGGCTCGCGACCTCCGCAAGGATCCTCGCGGTCTCCTCCGGGTGCTCCTGCGCCCACACTCGAGCGTGCTCATAGGCGTTCACGACCGCCTGGGCGAGGTCGGGCCTCGAGGTGAGGAAGGACTCCGTCGCGTTCAGGAAGCCGTAGCTGTTGAAGTCGACGTTCCGGTAGATGAGGGATGCGCCGGCGACCTCCGCCCCGGCCATGATCGGGTCGAGACCACTCCAGGCGTCGACCGAGCCGTTCTGCAGTGCGGCCCAGCCGTCGGCGTGCTGGAGGTTCTGGATCGTGACGTCGTCGGCCGTGAGGCCGTTCGCCTCGAGCGCCTGAAGCAGGAAGAAGTACGGGTCGGTACCCTTGGTCGCCGCGATCTGCTTGCCCTTGAGCTCGGCGACCGAGGTGATGTTCGACCCTGGCGCGACGACGATCGCCGACCACTCGGGCTGCGAGTACAGGTCGATGACCTGGATCGCCGAGCCGTTCGCGCGGGCCAGCAATGCGGCGCTTCCCGCCGTCGACCCGACGTCGATCGCCCCGGCCCGCAACGCTTCGTTGGCCTTGTTGGAGCCGGCCGACTGCAGCCAGTTGACGGTCACGTCCTGGTCGGCGAGGGCATCCTCGAGCCAGTGCTGGTCCTTGATGATGAGGCTCAGCGGGTTGTAGGTCGCGAAGTCGATGTTCAGGGTGCCTCCGGTCGTCACGCCGTCGCCGTCGGAGTCGGGGGCCGCGCTCTCGCCGGCGAGGCATCCGCTGAGCAGCAGGGCGGTGGCGGATGCCGTGGCGACGACCGCGGCGATGGTTCTCGTTCTGTGCTTCATGGTTACTCCTGGTTGTTGCGGTGTTGGGCTGGTGCGGTCGGGGACGCGCTCACAGCGCGTAGACGGGGAAGCGGGCTCGTGACTCGAGTTCACGGCGGCTCTCGTGGCGGTCGATTCCGAGGCCCGCGAGCAGCCGTGCCCTGAGCTCGGCGAGTTCGGCGGAGCCTCGGTCCCGCGGCCGGGCTCCCGGAACCGTGACGACTTCGAGGATGGTCGCACCGGCCTGGTCGTCGTCGCGACCCTCTTCCCGGCCGAGCAGCACGATGCGATCCGCGAGCTGCAGGGCCTCGTCGACGTCGTGAGTGACGAGCAGCACCGTCGTCGGGGCGGCCGTGTGGATGTCGAGCAGGAGGTCCTGCATCCGGAGCCGGGTGAGGGCGTCGAGCGCACCGAAGGGCTCGTCGAGCAGCAGTACGCCCGGGTTCCGCGCGAGCGCCCGGGCGAGGGACGCGCGCTGGGCCATGCCACCGGAGATCTCGCGCGGCCGGTGGTCCGCGAACTCGTCGAGGCCGACCAGTTCGAGGAGGCGGCCGACCCGCTCTGTAGTGTCGGATCTGCTCGCCCCCGGGCGTGCCCCGAGTTCGACATTGGCGGCGATGGTCCGCCAGGGCAGGAGCCTCGGCTCCTGGAAACCGACCGCGCACCGCGGGTCGATCCCGTCGACCGTCGAGCCATCGATCGTGACCCGCCCGGATGTCGCCCGGTCGAGCCCGGCGACGATCCGAAGCAGTGTGGACTTGCCGCATCCGCTCGTGCCGATGATGGCGACCACCTCGCCGGGCTCGATCGTGAGCGAGACGTCGCGGAGCACACTGCGGTCGCCGAAGCTGCGCGCGACGGCGGTGAAGGTCACGCCGAACGTCGTGTTGTGCTGCGCGGTGGGCTCGAGGATCGACATGCCTGCCTCAGGGTCTCGTCCGGGTGGCGGGAGGGGGACGGGTTCGAACCTAGTGAGGTCGGGTGACGCCTGTCACGGCGCCCCGAAACGGGGGGACACGCGGAGAAACAGGGGGTAACGCGGGGCGCCTTCGCGCCGTCGGCTACGCCGGCTCTACGGGGATGCGGATGGCGCGGATGTCCGCAATCGCCTTGTGCGCGAGGGTCGCGTCGTTCGCCCCGACGGCGGTGATGAGGGTCGCCTGCGCCCCGTCGAGGGCCTGGAAGTCGAGGTAGTCGGGAAGGTGCAGGCTGCCGAGTCGCACGATGTGCACGACCGAGGTGATCGCCCGGCGCAGCGACTCGTTGGTCGACAGTGCGACCAGTCGGCTGAAGAAGGAGAAGTTCGTCGTGGCGATGGCCTGCATGTCGAAGGCGGTCACTGCACCCCGGAAGTCCTCGTGGTCGCGGGCCATCGCGTCGCGGACATCCTCCCCGGCGGTCGGGACGACCTCGTCGAGGAGTGCGCCATACAGTGCGGCCCAGACGACCATGGCCTCGGCGGTCTCGCGCGGGCTCACGACGGCGACCCGGGTGAAGCGGCTCGCCGAGGCTTCGACGACGCCGATCTCGCGCAGCCGCTGGAGCGCCTCGCGCACCGGAGTGCGCGAGACCTTGAACTCGGCGGCGAGCGCCGTGTCGCTGATGCGCTCGCCGGGGAGCAGCCGGCCCTCGTGGATGGCCTCGAGGACCTCCTCGAACACGGTCGTCACGACCTTGCTCGTGGCGATTCCGGCGTCCAGGCTCGCGTGGATCGCACGGCTCGAAGGACTGGTGTCTGTCATCCCTGCAATCCTAGGTCGGGGCTCACGTGTTGCTCAGAAGATCATCGGTCTGTCGAGATCGTCGCCGCCCTCGAGCTCGAGGTCGACGCTGACCGGAACATGGTCGCTCGGCGCATCGCCCTTGCGCTCATCCCGGTGGATGCGCGCATCCGTCACGAGGTCGGCGAAGGCGCCCGAACCGAGGATGAAGTCGATGCGCATCCCCTCGTTGCGAGGGAAACGCAGCTGCTTGTAGTCCCAGAAGGTGTAGCCCTCGGGGACGATCGGGCGCACGACGTCCGTCAGGCCGGTGTCGAGGAAGGCGGCGAAGGCCGCGCGTTCGGGCGGCGAGATGTGCGTGGAGAGGCCGGGCACGAAGCTCGGGTCGCCCATGTCGGCGTCGGTGGGGGCCACATTCCAGTCGCCCATGAGGGCGAGCGGCGCATCCGGATGCCGCGCCAGCCAGCTGCTCGTCTCCTCGTTCAGCCGGGCCAGCCAGTCGAGCTTGTAGGCGTAGTGCGGATCGTCGAGCGCGCGGCCGTTCGGCACGTAGAGGCTCCACAGGCGGATGCCGTCGATCGTGACGCCGATCGCCCGCGCCTCGAGGGGAAGGTCGGGGCCTTCCGCGCCCTTGAGGAAGCCGGGCTGGGCGGGGAAGCTCAGGTCGACATCCGTCATGGGCAGGCGGCTCGCGAAGGCGACGCCGTTCCACTGGTTCAGGCCGTGCGCGACGACCTCGTAGCCGGCGTCTTCGAACGCTTCGAGGGGGAACTGCTCCGGCTTGCATTTGATCTCCTGCATGGCGAGGACGTCCACGTCTTCGCGCACGAGCCAGTCGACGACGCGGCCGGACCGCGCACGGATCGAGTTCACATTCCAGGTCGCCACGCGCATACCTGAACGCTACCGCTTGTCCCAAATGAAGGCATTTCTGACGAGCTGCACGTCGCTGGAAGGGCAGGGCCCATCCGCAGCGCGGACATGCCTTCATTTGGGACGGGACGGATGACATAAAGTTGTCTGCGTGACCGACGCCCGCCGCCAGCTCATCGACCACATCGCCTCCGACGCGGTGTTCCACGGCGACTTCACGCTCACGAGCGGTGCGAAGGCGACGTTCTACGTCGACCTGCGCAAAGTGAGTCTCGACCATCGTGTCGCGCCGCTCATCGGCGACGTCATGCTCGACCTCATCGCCGACGTGCCGGATGTCGCGGCCGTCGGCGGGATGACGATGGGCGCGGATCCGATCGCCGCCGCCATCCTGCACCGCAGCGTCGGCCGCGATCGCAGCTACGACGCCTTCGTCGTGCGCAAGGAGCCGAAGGACCACGGGCGAGGTCGCCAGGTCGAGGGTCCGGATGTCGCGGGCAAGCGAGTCGTCGTCGTCGAGGACACCTCCACCACGGGCGGGTCACCGCTCTCGGCGATCGCCGCCCTCGAGCGCGCGGGTGCCGAGATCGCCGCCGTCGCCGTCGTCGTCGACCGCGACACCGGCGCGCGTGAGGCCATCGAGGGGGCCGGCTACCGATACCTCGCCGCGATCGGCCTCGACGACCTCGGGCTCACGCCATGACCGACGACCGCGACAGCCGGGGCGGCGCGAGCGATGACGAGGCGCTCGACGCCTGGCTCGCCGCGAACTTCCCGCCGAAGACCCCGGATGCCGTGCCGCCGCCTGAGCCGCCGTCGGCTGAGCCGCCACTCACCGTGCCCACCGAGCCGCCGCCCACTGTGCCGCCCGTGTCGCCGTCACCTAAGCCGCCACCTTTGGTGGAACCGGCCCAGCCCACCCCTCCGGTCTCCCTCGAGCTGCCACCGGTGTTCCCGCCGCCCCTGACGGACCAGGCCCCTGCGGCCCCGCCCCCCGGCGCCTGGCCGTCGGCATCCGGCGCGAGCCAGCAGCCCCCGCCGGAACCGCCCCCCACTCCGCCGGTTGCAGGCGAACTCGCGGGGCTTCCGCCGGAGCCCGACGTTCCCGCCGATCCGACCGAACTCTTCGGCGCGGCGGGGGGCGCCTCCGCGCTCGACGACCTGTTCGGCGAGTCAAAGTTCCGGGACTACGAGGTGGAGCCCGGCCCGAGCCAGAACCCCTTTGCCGCCCGCCCGTTCGATCCCCGCGGACTGACGGCCACCCAGGCGGGAGAGGCGGCCCAGCCCAACCCGGCGGGAATCTCCCGAGCCCAGAAGGTGCTTCTCTGGATCGCCGGGTCGCTCGTAGCCGCCCTTGCACTCCTCGCCCTGTTCCTTCTCGGAACCAGGCTGCCCGACCTGCTCGGACCGGCTCCTGCCATCGTCGTGACGCCGAGCACCACACCGACGCCAACTCCGACCGCCGCGCCCCTCGGGCCCGTCGATCCCGGCGTCTACGACTGGGACGAGCTGCTCGGTGGCGAATGTCTCGACCCGTATGAGGGCCCGTGGGCGGAGGAGTACACGGTCGTCGACTGCGCGGGACCGCATCCGGCACAGCTTGCTACCCGCGGGACCTTCGGTCCCGATGACGGCTTCGTGACCCCTTACCCGGGTGTCGAGGCGCTGCAGTCGCAGGTCAATCTCCTCTGCACGGCTCCAGAGGTGATCGACTACGCGGCGGCCAGGGCGTACACCGACATCCAGTTCGAGGCGAGCTTCGCTGCGACGGCGGACGACTGGGTCGAGGGCGACCGCGACTACTCCTGCTTCCTGTCGCGTGCGTCGGGCGGCCCGATCACCGGCAGCATCGCCATGCCGCAGGTCGCCCCGGAGCCGAGCGAGACCCCGACCCCCTAGACCCGGGCCGCAGACCCCGTCCCGTGGCCCTCAGCCGTCGGTCGGCTCGAGAAGTTCGTGCACCCCGTCCAGGACCTCGTCCGGCCGGAACGGGTAGCGCTCGATCTCGGCCCGGTCGCTGATGCCGGTGAGCACGAGGATCGTGTGCAGACCCGCCTCGATGCCGGCGACGACATCCGTGTCCATGCGGTCGCCGATCATGCCGGTGTTCTCGGAGTGCGCGCCGATACGATTCATCGCCGAGCGGAACATCATCGGGTTCGGCTTGCCGACCACGTAGGGCTCCTTGCCGGTCGCCTGGCTGATGAGTGCGGCGACAGCACCCGTCGCGGGAAGTGGGCCGTCCGCCGACGGGCCGGTGACATCCGGGTTGGTGATGATGAACCGCGACCCGGCGTTGATGAGGCGGATGGCGCGCGTGATCGCCTCGAAGGAGTAGCTGCGCGTTTCGCCGACCACGACGAAATCCGGTGCGGTCTCGGTCATGACGAACCCGGCCTCATGCAGGGCGGTCGTGATGCCCGACTCGCCGATCACGAAGGCCGTGCCGCCGGGCTTCTGCTTGCTCAGGAAGTCGGCGGTGGCGAGCGCCGAGGTCCAGATCGACTCCTCGGGCACCTCGAGCCCGCTCGCCCGCAGCCGCGCGCTGAGGTCGCGAGGCGTGTAGGTGGAGTTGTTGGTGAGCACGAGGAAGGGCGTGCCCCGGTCACGCCACTGGCGGATGAGTTCGGCGGAGCCGGGGAGGGGAATGTTCTCGTGCACGAGAACGCCGTCCATGTCGGTCAGCCAGCACTCGACGTCGGCGCGATCGCTCATGGCGCAAGCCTAGCGAGCGGGCTGGCCGCGCAGCGCGGCGGTCACGAGGGCGACGGCCTCCTCCGTGCCGATGCCGAGCTTGCGGATGCGCTGGGCGAAGTCGGCGGCGGCCTCCTGCGCCTGCCGTTCGGCGGGGTCCCCGTGGCTCGACACGAAGGAACCGTTGCGACCTCTGGTCTCGATGATGCCGTCGGATTCGAGTTCGCGATAGGTGCGGGCCACGGTGTTGGGCGCGAGACCGAGGTCTTCGGCGAGACGCCGCACGGTGGGCAACCGGGCGCCGGTGACGAGGTCGCCACGTGCCACGAGGTCTCGGAACTGCACACGCAGCTGCTCGAACGGTGGCACCGACGAGCGCGGGTCGACGGAGAGCATCATGGCGAGGGCGCCTCCACTTCTGATCGCGTTGGACGGTCTGGTATCCGTCGCAACGTACCAATACAGAATGTCGCGGTCAACGTCCGATCGGTCACGGGTAGGCTGCCGAGGTGAACCTGCTGTGGCGTACTCTCCTGCACTTCCTCTCCCCGATCCGCACGGTCCGCGGGCCGTACGAGGTCGTGACCACCCGGTTCCGGGTGCTGCCGACCGATCTCGACGTCAACCGGCACATGAACAACGGCCGGTACCTCTCGATCTCCGACATCGGCCGCTTCGACCTGCTGCGATCATCCGGGCTCTGGAAGGAGCTGCGCCGCCGCGGCTGGTACCCGGTCGTCGCGAGTTCGACGATCAGCTACCGCAGATCACTGAGGCCCTGGCAGCGCTTCGAGGTGGAGAGCCGCTTCCTCGGTGTCGACGAGCGCAATGTCTATCTTGAGCAGCGCTTCGTGGTGGGCGGGGAGATCTATGCCCGCCTCTTCGTGCGCGGGCGGTTCCTGAAGGATGCCGGCGGTCACGTGCCCATGGACGAACTCGTAGGACTGCTCGGCGAACTGCCCGACTGGCTGCAGGTGCCGGAGTGGCTCCTGACCTGGGGAACGGATGGCGCCCTGCCCTCCACGAAGTCGCCCGCGCCGAGTGAATGGGACTGAGCGGCCGGAAGTGGCAGGTACGCCTACTCGCCCGACGGGGCGTGCTGCTCGAGGAATGCGTAGACCTCGGTGCGGTCGACCCCGGTGAACGACTCGGAGGGCACCGCCGCGAGCAGTGAGGACTGCAGGCGGGGGCTCGGGAAGGTGCGCCCCGTCCAGCGATCGGCGAGGCCCTGCGGCGGGCGGCGACAGCAGGCGGGGTCCGGGCATCCGGATGTCCTGCGGTGCGTCGTGTCCCGCCCTCGAAACCACTTGACGTGGGCGAACGGGGTGCCGACGCTCACCGAGTAGTCTCCCCGCGACGTCGACTGGATGCTCGAGGAGCACCAGTAGGTGCCGTTCGGCTTGTCGGTGTACTGGTTGTACGGACTGAACCGGTCGGCGATGTCGAACACCTGCCGCGCGGACCACTGCCGGCAGACGAGCTGCCCCTCGACCGCACCGAGCACATCGGTCGGGAACTGCGCATCGTCGTTCTCGTAGGCCTTCAGGATCGTGCCGGTCTCGTGCGTCTTGAGAAAGTGCACCGGGATGCCGAGGTGCTGGGTGGCGAGGTTCGTGAAGCGGTGGCCGGCCGTCTCGTAGGTGACGGCGTAGGCGTCCCGGAGGTCCTCGACCGAGAGCTCACGGCGGTCGCGCGCCTGGAGGAGGAAGGGGACCGCGTCATCCTCGGGGATCATGAGGGCGGCCGCGAGATAGTTCGTCTCGACCCGCTGCAGCAGGAACTGGTCGTAGTCGGTGGGCTCCTTCGCGCCGAGCACCTGGCCGGCGAGCGCGCGCAGCAGTGCGCCGCGCGGGTCCCCTCCGCGGCTCACCGGCAGGTAGATGCGGTGGTGGGCGAGGTCGCTCACCGACCTCGTCGAGTCGGGGAGGTCAGGGACGTAGTGCAGCGTGAAGCCGAGGTGGGCGGCGAGGTCGGATGCGGTGCGCTGGGAGAGCGGACCGCCGGCGTGCCCGACCGCGGCCAGCAGCCTGCGCGCCTCCGCCTCGAGCTCTGGAAAGTAGTTGTTCTGCCGGCGCATCTGCCTGCGCAGTTCGGTGTTCGCGCGACGGGCATCCTCGGGGGTCGCCGCGCGCTCCCGGTGCAGGCGCTCGAGTTCGGCGTGCAGCCCGAGGATGACCTCGATCGCCTCGTCGCCCAGGCTCTTGCGCACCGGCACCGGCGCGAGCCCGAGCGAGGAGAACAGCGGTCCGGACTGGGCGCGCTCGAGCGCGATCTCCCGCGCGGCTCGCGGTGAGGGCGCCTCGGCGCTCAGGAGCTCGGCGAGCGGCACGGAGAGCGCCTTCGCGACGGTCTGCAGGTCGCTCACCTTGGGCTCGCGCTTGCCGTTCTCGAGCACGCTCACCTGGGACGCCGCACGACCGATCGCGGCGCCGAGGTCGTCGAGCGTCATACCGCGCTGCGTGCGCAGGCTCCGGATGCGCTTGCCGATGGTGAGTGCGTCGAGCATCTCCTCATCGTGGTCGACGGGCGGGCGCTGGGGAGTCATCCGCCCAGCTTCGCAGAACTGGTTCTTCTACGGAATAGAAGAACCGCAAAACTTCTGCACTTATTTCCAGCGAAGACGGGTCGATGTTGCCAGAGAGTGGGTTCCACCAGCACACACCGAGGAGACATCATGAGCACCCAGACCCCGGCCACCGGACCCAGGCCAGGTGACCAGACCCAGACGGCAGCGCAGCTCGAGACCGAGTGGAAGACGAACGCGCGGTGGAGCGGCATCGCCCGCGACTACTCGGCCGAGGACGTCATCGAACTGCGCGGCTCGGTGCGCGAGGAGCGCACGCTCGCCCGACGCGGCGCCGAGAACCTGTGGCGGCTCATCAACGAGGACGACGACTGGGTGCGCGCGCTCGGCGCCCTCACCGGCAACCAGGCGGTGCAGCAGGTTCGGGCGGGGCTGAAGGCCATCTACCTGTCCGGCTGGCAGGTCGCCGCCGACGCGAACCTGGCCGGCCAGACCTACCCCGACCAGAGCCTGTATCCGGCCAACTCGGTCCCGGCGGTCGTGCGCCGCATCAACAACGCGCTCCTGCGCGCGAGCCAGGTCGAGGGGTCCGGAATCGACTGGCTCGCCCCCATCGTCGCGGATGCCGAGGCCGGCTTCGGCGGACCCCTCAACGCCTACGAGCTCATGCACTCGATGATCGAGGCGGGAGCGGCGGGTGTGCACTGGGAGGACCAGCTGGCATCCGAGAAGAAGTGCGGGCACATGGGGGGCAAGGTGCTCGTCCCGACCGGCCAGCACATCCGCACCCTCAATGCTGCGAGGCTCGCGGCCGATGTCGCCGGGGTGCCGACGATCGTCATCGCACGGACCGACGCGCTCGCCGCGACCCTCATCACGAGCGACATCGACGAGCGGGATCGCCCGTTCATCGACGGCGAGCGCACGGCGGAGGGTTTCTATCAGACCGCCCCCGGCATCGACACCGTGCTGGCGCGCGGGCATGCCTATGCTCCGTACGCCGACCTGCTATGGGTCGAGTCGTCCGAGCCGGACCTCGAACTCGCGCGCACCTTCGCCGAGAGCATCCACCGCGAGTTCCCCGGCAAGAAGCTCGCCTACAACTGCTCGCCGTCCTTCAACTGGAAGAACCACCTCGACGATGACACGATCGCGCGATTCCAGCGCGAGCTCGCCGCCATGGGCTACGCGTTCCAGTTCATCACCCTCGCCGGATTCCACGCGCTCAACCACTCGATGTTCGAGCTCGCGCGCGGCTACCAGGACCGCCAGATGAGCGCCTACGTCGAACTGCAGGAGGCCGAGTTCGCCTCCGAGGCGAACGGCTACACCGCCACCCGCCACCAGCGCGAGGTCGGAACCGGCTACTTCGACCGCGTGGCGACGGTGCTCAACCCCGGCAGCCAGACGCTCGCCCTCGTCGGCTCCACCGAGACCGCCCAGTTCCACTGATCGCTTGTCCCAAATGAAGGAGAACACCATCATGACCAGCATCCGGATCGACGGCCCGCTACGGGCGCGCTACGACGACATCCTCACGCCGGAGGCACTCGCCTTCCTCACCGAACTGCACGACCGTTTTGCCGGCCGCCGCCACGACGAGCTCGCGGCGCGCATGCGGGTGCGCTACGACCTCGGCAACGGCCGCAACCTCGGATTCCTCTCCGGGACGGCGGATGTCCGAGCCGACCCGGACTGGCGCGTCGCGGGTGCGGGCCCCGGCCTGGCCGACCGCAGGGTCGAGATCACCGGCCCGACCGACCGCAAGATGGCGATCAACGCCCTCAACTCCGGGGCGAACGTGTGGCTCGCCGACCAGGAGGACGCGACGAGCCCGACCTGGACGAACGTCATCGAGGGGCAGCTCACGCTGCTCGACGCCATCCGCGGAACGCTCGAGCACACGAGTGAGGACGGTCGCGAGTACCGGGTGACCGGCGAGACCCCGACGATCGTGCTGCGCCCACGCGGCTGGCATCTCGTCGAGAAGCACCTGAGCCATCTCGATCGCGCCGGCCGCAGCATGCCGGCCTCCGGCTCGCTCGTCGACTTCGGACTGTACTTCTTCCACAACGCCCAGGCGCTCATTGCTCAGGGTCGCGGTCCGTACTTCTACCTGCCGAAGCTCGAGAGCCACCGCGAGGCCCGGCTCTGGAACGACGTGTTCTCGTTCTCGGAGGAGGCGCTCGGCATCCCGCACGGGACCATCCGGGCAACGGTGCTCATCGAGACCATCCCGGCCGCCTTCGAGATGGAGGAGATCCTCTACGAACTGCGCGATCACTGCGCCGGGCTCAACGCGGGCCGCTGGGACTACATCTTCAGCATCATCAAGAACTACCGAGGCCGCGGGCAGAGCTTCGTTCTTCCCGACCGCAATGAGATCACCATGACGGTGCCGTTCATGCGCGCCTACACGGAACTGCTCGTGAGCACGTGCCACCGCCGGGGCGCGTATGCGATCGGAGGCATGAGTGCGTTCATCCCCAACCGGCGCAACCCCGTCGTGACCGAGAGGGCCGTCGAGAAGGTGAGCGCGGACAAGCGCAGGGAGGCCGCCGACGGGTTCGATGGCACCTGGGTCGCGCATCCGGATCTCATCGGCACCGCTCGTGCCGAGTTCGACGAGGTGCTCGGTGGCGAACCGAACCAGCTCGACCGCCTCCGCGACGACGTGCGCGTCACGGCTGGCCAGTTGCTGGACATCCGGTCGGTCAATGGCGCCATCACCTACGCGGGGGTGTACGGCAACGTCTCCGTGGCCGTGCGGTACATCGAATCCTGGCTGCGCGGTGTCGGCGCGGCGGCGATCGACGACCTCATGGAGGATGCGGCGACCGCCGAGATCAGCCGGTCCCAGGTGTGGCAGTGGATCCATCAGGATGTCGTGACCCAGGAGGGTACGCGGGTCACCCGCGAGCTCATCGAGAGCATGCTGGATGACCTGCTTCGCACGCTGCCGAGAACCGTGGAGGATCGCTTCGACGACGCCGTGGAGGTGTTCCGGGATGTGGCGCTGCGCGAGGAGTACCCGACGTTCCTCACCCTGTACGCCTATTCGCGTTACCTCGTCGAGGAGCGGGAGCCGGTCGCCGCCTGACGGTCTGCGGTCAGGAGTCTTCGTCGCAGGCCGGTGGGTTGATCGCCTCGAGCACCCGCTCGGAGACGGCCTGGAGGGAACTCAGTTCTTCCGGCGTCAGCACGTCGAAGAACAGGCCCCGGATGGCCGTGGTGTGTTCGCGCATCGCCCCGAGCACGGCCCGCCGGCCCTGGGTCGTGAGCTCGATCCAGGTCCCGCGCAGGTCGTCTTCGCATTCGCTGCGCTCGACGAGTCCGCGCGCCTCCATGCGGGTGACCTGGTGGGAGATCCGGCTCTTCTCCCAGCCGATCCTCGCGGTGAGGTCGCGACTGCGCAGCCGCCTCTGGGGGGACTCGAACAGGGCGAGCAGGATCTCGTAGTCGGGGCCGGAGATCCCGGCGTCCCGCTGGAGCTGGTCCTCGAGGGCGCGGTCGAGCTGCCGTCGCATGGCATAGAACTTCCGCCAGACGGCCCATTCCTCTCGGGTGACCTCGGAGACTTCGGACATCCTGAACATTCTATCTGATGGTTGACACATCAACCAATAATGACTTATGGTGATGTGTCACCAAGTTTGGTGGGGTCAGAGTCGCAGCGAAAGGGCACCAATGTCAAACCTCAGAATCGGAATCATCGTCGGCAGCGTTCGTCCGGGGCGCAAGGGCCTCACGGTCGGTGAGTGGGTCAAGGCGAATGCGAAGGCCGACGGCGTCGAGTTCGAGCTGGTCGACCTCGCCGACTTCGCCCTGCCGAATCTCGATGAGGCGCTGCCGGCCAGCATGGGCCAGTACCAGAACGCCCACACCAAGGCCTGGGGCAGGAAGATCGACGAGTTCGACGGCTATATCTTCGTGACGCCCGAATACAACCACTCCCTCCCGGGCTCGCTCAAGAACGCGCTCGACTTCCTCTCCGCAGAGTGGCACAACAAGGCGGCCGCGATCGTGAGCTACGGGAGCATGGGCGGGGTTCGCGCGAACGAGCACCTGCGCCAGATCCTCGCCGAGCTCGAGATCGCCGACGTACGCCAGAACGTCATGCTCTCGATCTTCACCGACTGGAAGAACTTCTCGGAGTTCACCCCCGCCGACATGCACCTCGCCGAGCTGCAGAAGCAGGTCGACCAGCTCACCGCCTGGGCCGGAGCGCTCAAGCCGCTGCGCGCCGAGGACGAGGCGCTCGCCGCCTAAGGGTCGTTGCCCGTCCCAAATGAAGGCATTCCGACATCCGCAGCCCGCAGAATCAGGCGACGGAGAGCACCAGTCGGCGAAATGCCTTCATTTGGGACGCGACGTCAGGACTCGTGCGTGCGGTGGATGAGCTTCGAGAGCACGATCGCCGAGCGGGTGTGGTCGACGTTCGGCGCGATCCGCACCCGCTCGAGGGCGACCTCGAGGCTCGCGATGTCACGTGAGCGCATGTGGACGATGGCGTCGGCGCTGCCGGTGACGGTCCCGGCGTCGACCACCTCCGGCACGGCGGCGAGAATGCGGCGCAGCTCCTCCGGGGCGACCGTGCCGCGGCAGAACAGCTCCACGTAGGCCTCCGTCGCAAGCCCGTCGACGTTCGGGTCGACCTGGATCGTGAACCCGCGGATGACCTTGTCGGCCACCAGCCGGTCGACGCGGCGTTTCACCGCGGAGGCGGAGAGGCCGATGACCTCGCCGATGTCGCCGTAGCCGGCCCGGGCGTTCTGGCGCAGGAGGTCGATGATGCCGTAGTCGAGGCTGTCCATGCCGACACTTTACGGTGAATCGTTGTGTCAGGGCCAGCCGCCACGCAGGATCAGTGCGCTCTTCGGCGTGAAGCGTCAGATACCACCGTGCAAAACTGGAGATGGCGTCCCGTACCGGGGCTCGTGCGAGTGACCTGGTCCGCCGACATCCCATCGGAGGCTCCCATGAGCGACACACTCGTCGACAACCAGAAGTCCGTTCCCCAGCGGCGCCCGTCCCAGCGCACCATCCTGATGTGCCGGCCGGACCATTTCACCGTGAGCTACCGGATCAACCCGTGGATGCATCCGGAGACCCCCACAGACACCTCGCTTGCCGTGAAGCAGTGGGAGACGCTCTACGAGACGTACCGCGGGCTCGGATTCGACGTGCAGCTCATCGACCCGATCGAGGGGCTCCCCGACATGGTCTACGCGGCCAATGGCGGCTTCGTGCTCGACAACATCGCCTACGGTGCGAGCTTCACCTTCCCGGAGCGCCAGCCGGAGGGCCCGGCCTACATGGACTGGTTCCGGCAGCACGGCTACGACGTGCGTGTCCCGAAGGAGGTCAACGAGGGCGAGGGCGACTTCCTGCTCGTCGGGGACACGATCCTGGCCGGCACCGGGTTCCGCAGCGACTCGGACAGCCACCGCGAGGTCGCCGAGATCTTCGGTCGCACCGTGATCACGCTCGAGCTCGTCAACCCGAGCTTCTACCACCTCGACACCGCGATCGCCGTGCTCGACCCGTCTCCCGCGCCCGGCGAGAAGGCGAACATCGCCTACCTGCCGTCGGCCTTCAACGAGGCCGGGCTCGCCATCCTGCGCGAGCGGTATCCGGATGCGATCCTCGTCACGGAGGAGGACGCGGCCGTTCTCGGCCTCAACTCCTACTCGGACGGCTACAACATCGTGATCGCCTCCCGGGCGAAGGACTTCGAGCGGCAGCTGCGCGAGCGCGGTTACAACCCGATCGGTGTCGACCTCTCCGAGCTGCTGCTCGGCGGTGGCGGGGTCAAGTGCTGCACGCTGGAACTTCGCAGGTAGCGTCGAGCGCGGTCGATCGCCGGACGGATCAGAGCCGGCGGCCGAGTACGTAGCGCTGGATGGCGATGACCGCGGCGCCCCGGCACCACTCGGTGTCGTCTCCCGGCGTGGCAACGATGTCCAGCTTGTGGGTCCGCGGGTCACGGTCTTCGGCGATTCCACGGTGCATGGCCTCTCCCGCCACGTCGACCAGCCGCACCCCCTCCCCGCCGAGGATGATCCGCTCCGGGACGGTGAGGTTGGCCATGGCCGCGATCATCCGCCCGAGGCCTCGCCCGGCGTCGTCGACGACCCGCCTGGCCGCGGGCTCTCCGGCGACCGCGAGGTCGAGGGCCTCGTCGTAGCCCACCTCGCGGCCGAGCGCCGTCGAGACCGCCTGCGTGATGGCCGCCTGGGTGAGCATGCTCCGGGCGCAGCCGCGATGGCCGGCCGGGCACAGCGGGCCGAAGGGGTCGATCGGCCAGTGCCCGACGAGGCCGATGCCGGAGTCCTCGTTGACGACGAGGCGGTCGTGGACCACGAGCCCATAGCCGATCCCCGCGCCGAGGGTGAGCACGGCGAAGCTGTCGAGACCGCGCCCGGCGCCGAACCAGTGCTCGGCCTCGGTGAAGGCGACGATGTCGTTCTCGATGACGGTGGGAATCCCCGTCGCGGTCTCGAGCATGGTGCCGAGTGCGACCTCGCTCCACTCCAGGAACGGCGCGCTCGTGACGATCGCATGGTCGGAGACGAGGCCGCCGATGCCGACGCCGAGGGCCGTCACCGATGGGACGCTCCCGCCGAGGCGGGTGGCGAGCTCGGCGAGGACGCCGGCCACGGCATCCGGATCGCGCGAATCGAGGGCGGCGGATGCCGTGGCCACGACGTTCGCGCGCAGATCGGTCGTGACGCCGAGGACTCCGTTGCCGGTGAGCTTCATCCCGATGAAGTGGCGGGAGTCCGCGACGACGTCGAGCGGTCGTGACGGTCGACCGGCGCGGCCATCCACGCGCTCTTCGACTTCGACGAGCAGACCGGCCTCGATGAGCGGGGTGCTCAGGCGAGTGAGTGAGCCGGGGGAGAGGTCGAGGCGCCGGGCGATCTCACTCCGCGAGATCGGGCCGTTGATGAGCACCTCGAGGGCGACGGACTGTGAGGGGCCGGGCGATGGCGTCCACGGCGGGGTCGCGATTCTCACGGTCCCTCCTCACGGACAGTTCTACATCCTCGTCGTGTTTATTTTGCTATTCAAGATACTATGACGAATTCTTCGACCAAAGACAACGATTGACATCGAATTACTTTTGCAGTAAAACTAATGCCAGGCACCACTCCCTCCGTACTCGTTCCCTGGAGGCGGAGTATCGAAACGATAGGAGTAATCGCAATGAAGCGTTCCAGCAAGTTCGGATCGGCGGTGGCGATCGCGGCAGCACTCGCGATGGCGGTCACCGGGTGTTCCGGCGATTCCGGTGGCGGAGACGGTACAGCAGACAACCCCGTGACGATCACGTTCTGGGGGTCCTATGGCAACGGAGGAAACTCCACCCAGCAGGACGCCCTCAACAAGGTGCTCATCCCCGCCTTCGAGAAGGACAATCCGGGCATCAAGGTCAAGTACGTGGACATCCCGTACGACGACCTGCTGCAGAAGCTCACGACGAGCGCCGCCGGCGATGAACTGCCCGACCTCGTCAGGGCTGACCTCGGCTGGGTGCCGCAGTTCGCCGACCTCGGTGTGCTCGTGCCGCTCTCCGACGCCATGGACGACTTCCAGGAGCTCGCGGACGCCACCTACCCCGGCTCGCTGTCCACGAACCTCTACGACGGCAAGTACTACGGGCTTCCCCTCGACACCAACACCAGGGTGTTCATCACGACCCAGGCTGCACTGGATGCCGCCGGAGTGGACTCCCCGCCGGCGACCTTCGACGAGCTGAAGGCGATGGCTGCGGCACTCAAGGGAACCGATGTCTCGATCTTCGCCGACAGCGGGCTCGGCGCCTGGAACATCTCGCCATGGATCTGGTCCGGCGGAGGAGCCATCACCGACGACGACCTCACGACCGCGACCGGCTATCTGGACAGCGCCAAGAGCGTCGCAGCCGTACAGATGCTCGTCGACTTCTACCAGGACGGCCTCATCCCCAACCTGATCACCGGCAACGAAGGCGCGACCGGGACATCCGATGGTCTGCCAGGCGGACAGTACGCGACCATCCTCGACGGACCGTGGATGCAGGGGGTCTGGAGTGGCCAGTACCCCGACTTCAAACCCATCTACGCTCCGGTTCCCG
Organism: Leifsonella bigeumensis; assembly: GCF_039537265.1. Lineage (NCBI taxonomy): Bacteria > Bacillati > Actinomycetota > Actinomycetes > Micrococcales > Microbacteriaceae > Leifsonella > Leifsonella bigeumensis. Next base: position 401,864 of record NZ_BAABAE010000001.1, read on the forward strand.
CTGGTGACGGCGGCTCGGTGAGCGTCGTCGGGGGCGAGGACATCGTGCTGACGGCGAGCTCGAAGCACCAGGATGCGGCGATCAAGTTCATCCGCTTCACGCAGAGCGAGCAGTTCCAGATCGAGATGGTCAAGACTGGGCAGATGACCGTGATCCCGGCGTACGCCGACCAGCAGACCGGGATCGCCGACTACTACTCGACGTTCTCCGACCAGCTGACCACGGCGAAGTCCCGGCTCGCGATCCCGCAGGCGTCCAAGGTCGACACCATCCTGTCGACTGAACTCACACCGGCCTTCGAGGGCACCATTTCGGTCAAGGACGCACTCAGCAAGGCCGCCGCCCAGATCGACGAGTTGCTCGGGAACTAGCGGACTTGTCCACCATCGCCAGGGATCAGACCGTGACCGGTCGTGCAGCGGGGCTCGCCTCCGCTGCACGACCCGGTCCCCGGCGCAGGCTCACCGGCAGCAGGTTGCGGGCCGGCCTGACCCCCTACCTCTTCGTCGCGCCCGGCGCGATCCTGTTCGGTGTCATGATCGTCTACCCGATGGTGCAGGCCGTGCAGATGAGCTTCTTCGACTGGAAGATCGTCGGGAGCGCGACGAGCGAGTTCCTCGGGCTCGACAACTACATCCGGGCAGTCCAGGACGAGCACTTCTGGCTGAGCCTGACCAACAGCGGCATCTACATGCTCTTCACCGTGCCGCCACAGATCGTGCTCGGACTCCTCGTCGCCCTCCTTCTCAAGAAGAAGAGCCCGGCGCAGCCCCTGTTCCGCGTGCTGTTCTATCTCCCCGTGGTCACGAGCTGGGTCGTCGTCTCGCTCCTGTTCAAGTACCTCTTCGCCGACCGTGGTCTCATCAACTTCACTCTCGGCGACTTCCTGCACCTCACGAGCGGCGACACGTCCTGGCTCGCGGGCCGCTGGACCGCCCTCGCCGCCATCTGCGCGCTTGGCGTCTGGAAGGGCGTCGGCTGGGCGATGATGATCTTCCTCGCCGGGCTCCAGGGCGTCCCTCAGGAGCTCGAAGAGGCGGCGACCGTGGATGGGGCGAATCGCTGGCAGCGCTTCCGCGCCGTCACCCTCCCCGCGATCTGGCCGGCGATGCTGTTCGTCGTCGTCATGCTCGTGATCGGCGGGTTCAACGTCTTCACCTCCGTGCTTCTCATGACCGGCGGCGGGCCGGCGGGGCAGACGGATGTCGTGCTCACCTACATGTACCAGCAGGCGTTCTCCTTCCTCGACTTCGGGTACGGCTCGGCGCTGTCGGTCATCCTGACGGTCATCGTCTTCATCGTCGCGGTCATCCAGCTGCGCTTGTTCCGCGACCGGAGCGGGGAGGTGCTCGCATGAGTCGCAACCGTTCCGCGCGCAGCCTCTCGACGACGTTCCGATACGTCGCGCTCGTCGCGGGCGCTCTCGTCATGGTCACGCCGTTCATCTACATGGTGTCGACGAGCTTCAAGGCCCAGGCCTACGTGCTGACGTTCCCGCCCCAGTTCATCCCCGACCCGGCGACGACCGACAACTACGTCCAGGCGCTCACGACCCAGAACTTCGGGCTGTACTTCCTCAACTCGATCGTCGTCTCGGTGATCGCGACGGCGGCATCCGTGCTCGTGAGTTCGATGATGGCGTACGCCTTCGCGCGGTTCCGCTTTCCGGGGCGCGAGCTGATCTTCCGGATCCTGCTACTCGGGCTCATCGTCCCGGCGATGATGCTCATCATCCCGCAATTCATCCTCGCCAAGCAGCTCCACCTGCTGGACTCGCTGCTCGGTCTCATCGTCTTCTATACGGCGGGCACCCTCGCGCTCAACACCTTCCTGTTGCGCGGCTTCTTCGAGTCGATCCCGTGGGAGCTCGATCAGGCGATGCAGGTGGACGGTGCAGGGGCCTGGACCCGCTACTGGCGACTCGCGCTTCCGCTCGCCAAACCCGCGCTCGCGACGGCGACGATCTTCACGTTCCTCTCCTGCTGGGACGAGTTCGCCTGGGCGCTCACAATCATCAACACACCGGAGCACCTGACGCTGCCCGTGGCGATTCAGCTCTTCCAGGGTCAGAACGCCACCCAGTGGGGGCTCGTCTTCGCCGCCTCGCTCATCGCGGTCATCCCGGTGATCATCGTCTTCCTCGTGTTCCAGCGCTACTTCGTCCAGGGCCTCACGGCCGGGGCCGTCAAAGGATAAGAATGACCGCAACACTCTCCCCGCAGACCCTCATCGACCACGGCGTCGGGGTCATCACTGAAGGGCAGGCGCCCTCCGGCGCCTACATCGCGAGCCCGAACTTTCCGCAGTACCACTTCGCGTGGCTGCGCGATGGCGCGTACTGCGCGCTCGCGATGGATGCCGCCGGCCGCCGGGAGTCCGCCGCCGCCTTTCACGACTGGGTCGCCGGCGTCGTCGAGGCGCAGTCACCGCGCATCCGCTCGGTCGAGACCCGGATGCTGCGCGGCGACATCCCCGGGCCCGACGAACTCCTCCCGACCCGGTACACGCTCGAGGGCGAGGCCGAGCACGTCGAAGGCGAGGCGTGGCCGAACTTCCAGCTCGACGGCTACGGCACCTGGCTGTTCGCGCTGCACTCCCACTACGGCGCGGACCTGCCTGCCCGGCTGCTGCCGGCGGCCCACCTCGCCGCCGACTACCTCCTGGCGACCTGGCGACTCCCGTGCTTCGACTACTGGGAGGAGTTCGGCGAACGTCAGCACACCTCGACCCTCGCGGCGATCGCCGCCGGTCTTCGTGCGGCGGCCCGGATGCTCGGCCGGACCGAGCTCGACACCATCGCCGACGGGATCGTCGGATTCGTGCTCGAGAACTGCGTCGTCGACGGCGTGCTCGGCAAAGGGCCGGAGGATCCTCGCGTCGACGCGAGCCTGGTGTCCCTCGCGACGCCGTTCGGTCTGCTGGATGCCGGGCATCCGGTCATGCGGGCCACGGTCGACAGGATCCGTACCGAGCTCGCCTCGCCGACGGGCGGCATCCGCCGCTACCGGGGCGACACCTACTTCGGCGGCAACCCCTGGCTGCTGCTGACCGCCTGGCTCGGCTGGCACGACCGGCTCACGGGCGATGAGCTCGGTCACACGGCCGCGCGCAACTGGGTGCTCGACCACGTGTCCAAGGGCGGCGACCTGCCGGAGCAGATCCTCCACGAACCGCAGGATGCCGCCTTCGTCGGGCCGTGGCTCGAGCGCTGGGGCCCGGTCGCGAACCCGCTGCTCTGGTCGCACGCCAAGTTCATCCTCATGGAGTCGGATGCGGGGGCGGCGACGTGGCGCTGATCCCCGACCGCGCGACCTATGCGCCCGGCCATCCGGTCGTCATCGAACTCTCCGCGCCCGCCCCGGCAGACGGCATGGCCGTCGTCTCGAGACTGAACGAGATCGTCCGCACGGTGCCCGTCGCCGCCCTGGCGACCATGGCCGATCTCGGCAGCTTCGACCGGGGCGGGTACGGAGTCCGGATCGGATCGGCGGTCACGGCGTTCGACGTGCTCGACGACCCCTTCGAGCGTCCGCGGTACGGCTTCGTCGTGGAGATCACCGAGGGTGTGGACGTGCCGGAGGTCTCCCGGTTCTTCCGCCGACTCCACCTCAACCTCGCCCAGTTCTACGACTGGGCCTACCGTCACTCGCAGCTCATGCCGCCCGGTCAGCACTATGTCGACCCGCTCGGCCAGGAGCGCGACCTCGGCACCGTCGACCGGATGGCCGGGGCGCTCGCCGACGCCGGCACCGTCCCGCTCGGCTACAGCGCGGTCTACGCGATCGGCAGCGACGAGGTCGCCGACTGGGGCGAGAGTCTCTTGCTCCGCTCCGACGGCGAACCGTACCGGCTCGGTGAGGACTTCCTCGTGCTCGTCGACCCCGCCGAGCCGCGCTGGCTCGAGCACTACCTCGCGCAACTCGAGCAGGTGCTGGAGGGAACGGCGCTGCGCGGGTTCCACCTCGACCAGTACGGCTGGCCGAAGTTCGCGACCCGCGGCGACGGAGCGCGCGTCGACCTCTCGGCCTCGTTCGTCGCGCTCCTCGGAGCGGTTCGCGACCGGATGCCCGGCGCCCGCTTCATGTTCAACAACGTCAACGACTTCCCGACGCTCGCCACAGCGCCGACGCCGCAGGACGCCACCTACATCGAGGTCTGGGCTCCGCACACCGAACTGCAGGACCTGGCGACGCTCGCGACGGATGCCCGCGCGGCCCGGCCAGAGCATCCGCCGATCCTCTCCGCCTATCTCAGCTGCTACCGGGAGGACGGGGCCCAGTCGGACGAGGCCAGCGCGAACCGCGCGGCCGGCCTCGTCATGGCGACCGCGTTCTCGCACGGGGCGAGCCACCTCCTCCTCGGTGAGGACGGGCACGCCCTCACCGACCCCTACTACCCGCGCAACCATGAGCTGGCCGAGGGGAGCATCGACTTCTTCGCGGCCTGGTACGACTTCGCCGTGCGCTACGGCGACCTGCTGTTCGACCCGGCGGCGCAGGATGTCACCGGGTCGTTCACGGGCGGGATCAACGAGGATGTCGTGCTCACCGGCGCCGACTTCTCGACGAAGGCGGACGCTGGCGCCGTCTGGACGCACGTCGTGCGCACCCCGCTCGGCCTCGTGATCCACCTCATCAATCTCGTCGGGCAGACCGAGACCGCCTGGGACGCGGGCAAGAACCCGACCCAGGCGCTCGCGGGCGCCTCACTCGAGCTCGCTCTCGTGCGCGAGGGCACCGAGGTCTGGTTCGCGAGCGTGGATGAGCCGGACATGGTCGCGCTGCCTCGCACCGGGACATCCGCCTCCGCCCAGACCGACGCGCTGTCGGCGGGGCAATCGAGCACGGTCTTCTCGCTTCCCGCCCTGCAGGCCTACTCGATCGTGTTCATACCGGAGGACGGGCTGGGGTAGCAGCCGGCACGGATCTCCGTGTTCGGGATTAGCGTGGTGGCATGCCCACTCACGAAGTCGAGAACCAGGCACCGCCGCGCGTCGACGTGGACGAGTTCGGGACCAACCGGCCGCTCGTGGATGCGGTGGCCCGTTTCGATGCCGAGTGGGCGCTCGGCGACCTTCGTGGGGTGGGGAAGCTCGTCGGGAGCGCGACGTTCCAGCGCGACGCGGAGGTGGCGAGCACCCAGGTGCCGGTGCTGCGCACGCACGACCGTTTCGGGCACCGGATCGATGAGGTCGACTACGACGAGTCATACCACCGCATCCTGTCGGCCGCCGTCGCGCACGGCGCCCACACGAGCGCCTGGGCGGATCCGCGGCCCGGGGCGAACGTTGCGAGGGCGGCCACGTTCATGCTGTTCGCCCAGGTGGAGCCCGGTCACGCCTGCCCGACCTCCATGACGCACGCGGCGGTGCCGGCGCTCGCGGCATCCGACGCGTTGACCACGCGCTGGCTTCCGCGGCTCCTTAGCCGCGACTACGACGGGGCCTTGTCGGCCGGCAAGTCATCGGCCCTGTTCGGCATGGCGATGACGGAGAAGCAAGGCGGCTCCGACGTGCGGGCGAACACGACGGTCGCGGTGGATGCCGGCGACGGAAGCCACCGCCTCACCGGGCACAAGTGGTTCTGCAGCGCACCCATGTCTGATGCCTTCCTCGTCCTGGCGCAGACGGCGGCCGGGCTCAGTTGCTTCCTCCTCCCCCGCGTGCTCGAGGATGGTACCCGGAATGCCTTCGCCATCCAACGGCTGAAGAACAAGCTCGGCAATCGTTCGAACGCGTCGTGCGAGGTCGAGTTCGACGGCACGGTCGCGTACCTTCTTGGCGAGGAGGGGCGCGGCGTCGCGACGATCATCGAGATGGTGGCGCGAACACGCCTCGACTGCGTGCTCGGCACGGCGGCGGGGATGCGCCAGTCGGTCGCGGAGGCACTGTGGCTGGTTCGGCACCGGTCGGCGTCCGGGGCGAAGCTCATCGACCAGCCGGCGATGACCGCTGTGGTCGCCGACCTGGCGCTCGAGTCCGAGGCGGCGACCGTGACCGGGTTGCGCCTCGCCCGTGCGCACGACGATGACGCGGATGACCGGGAGCAGCAGTTCCGCCGCCTGGCGACGGCCGTGTCGAAGTACTGGATCTGCAAGCGTGGACCGGAGCACGCCTACGAGGCGATGGAGTGCCTCGGCGGCAACGGCTACATCGAGGACTTCCCGCTCGCCCGACGGTATCGGGAACAGCCGGTCATGGCGATCTGGGAGGGCTCGGGCAACGTCATCGCGCTCGACGTGCTGCGCGCGATGGCCCGCGAGCCGGAGACGGTGGAGGCGTTCCTCGCGGAGGTCTCACTGGCCGACGGCGTCCACCCCGTTTTCGACGCCTACCTGGCCGATACCCGCGGCATCCTGGCGGGGACTCCGGAGCCGGCTCAGGCCCGCCGCATCACGGAACATCTGGCGTTGATCCTGCAGGCATCGCTCATGCTGCGTTTCTCCACTGCGGCTGCTGCCGACACGTTCGTGCAGTCCCGGCTGGGCGATGACCGCGGTCGGCTCTACGGGGTGCTTCCGCGCGGTGCAGACCTCAGGGCCATCCTCGACCGGCATTGACGGTGGCGGCCGCGCCGTCCCGGGTATCAGCCGGGCTGCGACGACATGTCAAAGTCAGTCGGTACCGTATCAGTACCGAATGGTACTGTTCCGTGCATGGCAACGAATCTGAGACTGCGGCCTGAGGTGGAGACCGCGCTGCGCAAGGAAGCCGAGCGCACAGGGCGCTCGCAGCAGGCGCTCATCCGGGAGGCGCTCGAGAGCTTCCTCGGCCTTGCGCCGAACAAGCCGACCGGCCGAACGCTGGACGAGCTCATCGCCGCCGGCATCGTGCATCCGCCACGTGAGCCGTTCCGCCGGGCACCGCGGCTGGCTCCGTTGCCGGAGGGTGTCACCACCGTCGACCTGCTCGACCGAGAAGACAGGTTCTGAGTGCTCATCTACGTCGACAGCAGCGCCCTCGTGAAGCGCGCGCTGCAGGAGGCGGAATCAGGACAGCTCGTTGACGCCCTTGCGGGGCACGTTGACTCGGGGGCGAGATTGTTCTCTTCGGCGCTCGGAACGATCGAGACGACGCGGATCATCCGCCAGCGTCTTGACGACATGGATCCATTTACGGTCGTCGACCTCATCGGAGCCGCGTTGTCTGGCGTCATCGAGTACCCGATCACCGACCAGGTCGCCAGTATCGCCGCCCGGCTGGGGCCGTTCTCCCTTCGCAGCCTGGACGCCATCCATCTCGCGACGGCGACCCTCGTGAACGCCGACCTCGTCTGTGCCTACGACCAGCGGCTGCTCCTGGCTGCGAGCGAACTCGGGTTCCGTACGATCTCTCCGGGGTTGGCTCCCGGGGCCGGATCGCTCGTCGCTATTTGAGGCTGCCCGCCGTGATCCCCTCGACGATCTGCTTGTTGAAGACGATGTAGATGACGATCATCGGGAGGGTGATGATCGTCAGCGCGGAGAACAGCAACCCGTAGTCGGTCACATAACGGCTGGAGAACGCGAGCAGCCCGGTCGGGATCGTCTTGAGCGAGTCGTCCTGGATGTAGAGCAGCGCGAGGAGGAATTCGTTCCAGCAGGCCAACGCCGAGAAGATCGCGACCGTCGCGAGGCCGGGCCGCAGCAGCGGGAGCACGATGCCCCAGAACACCCGGAGGTCGCCGGCCCCGTCGATCTTCGCCGCCTCGAACAACTCATTCGGCAGCGCATCGAGGTACACCTTGAGCAGGTAGACGGCGAGAGGGAGGCCCATCGCCGTGTAGGGGATGATGAGCGCCCAGCGGGTGTCGGTGATCGCGAGGTCGGTGAACATCGTCGACTGGGCGATGAAGTAGGACTGCAGGGGGAGCAGCAGCCCGAGCGCGAGGGCGCCCATGAAGAACCCCCGCCCGGCGAACCGGTATCGGCTGAACGCGAACGCGGCGCCGGCGCCGAGCACGAGGATCGCGAGAACAGAGACCCCCGTGACGATGACGCTGTTGAGCGCGTACTGGCCGATGTGGCCGACATCCCAGGCCTTGGCCCACTGGCCGAGGTCGATGCTCTCCGGCAGGGCGAAGGGCGTGGAGAAGATCGCCGAGTTCGACTTGAAGCTCGAGGCGACCATCCAGACCATCGGGAAGAAGAACACGACAGCGATGACGACGAGGCCGATCGAGACGAGGATGCCGGGAAGGCGGCGCGTCAGCATCCCAGTTCCCGGCCGTGGGGCCGAGGAGTGTGGCGCGGATGCCGCGGTGCGCGGCGCGGATGCCGTCGCCGTCACGATCCCGTACCCTCCGTCCTGCCCCGGCTGAACCGGGCGAACAGCAGCCCGACCACCACGACGATCGCCGTGAGCAGCACGGCCATGGCCGAGCCGTAGCCGACGTTGCCGAAGCTGAACACCGACTTCACGAGATACGTCGTGGGGATCTCGGTGACACCGTATGGCCCGCCATTGGTCATGACGTAGAACAGGTCGAAGCCCTGGAACCCGCCCGTCACGCACAACAGCACCGCGACGGTCACGGCGTTCCGGATCATCGGCACCTTCACGCGCCGGAAGATCTGCCACTCCCCCGCGCCGTCGAGCCTCGCCGCCTCGACGATCTCGCTCGGCACCTGGTTGAACGCCGCATAGAAGATGGTCATGTAGAAGCCCGCGTACACCCAGCCTGAGACGACGCAGATCGCCAGGAGCGCGGTGCTCGTGTCGCCGAGCCACACCCTCTGCAGGTCCTCGAATCCGATCGCCTGAAGCGCGGCGTTGAGCAGGCCGAAGTCCGCGTTGTAGACGAACTTCCAGAGCACCGCGACGACCACCATCGGCAGCATGACGGGCGTGAAGATCGCGACGCGGAACCACAGCGACCCGCGGCGCAGGGCGCTCACGAGACCGGCGAGGCACAGCCCGACGAGCACCTCGAGCACGAGCGTCGCGGCGATGTAGACGAGCACGTGCGCGAAGGAGTCGCGGAAGAGAGCGTCCTGGATGGCCTTGACGTAGTTGTCGATGCCGGCGAAGACCATCGGCCCGTAGCCGTTCCACGTCGTGAAGCTGTAGACGACGGTCATCGCGACCGGCCACAGCACGGCGAAGCCGAACACGAGGAGCGCCGGCCCGAGGAACAGGTACGGCGTCGCGGTGCGCGTCGGTTTCACGGTGGAATCTCTCCCGAATGTCCGGCTCGTCCGCGTTCGGGTCGCGGACGAGCCGGAGGTCTCAGCCCAGTTTCTGGTCGATGCCGGCCAGGGCGTCACTCGGCGACTTCTGGCCACCGAGGACCTCGGCGAGTGCCGAGTAGAGGGCGTTCGCCATCTCCAGGTCGTACCCGGTGTCCGGCGGAAGCACGATCGCCGGGGCGGTAGTCAGCAGGTTGTTCAGGCTCGCGGAGCGGGAGTCGATATCCTGCCCTGCTGCGGCGGACTTCGCCATCGGCGTGAGCTCGGCGGCGATGAACGCCTGCACGTTCTCATCGCTGTTGAGGAGCGCGAGGAACTCGGCCGCGGCATCCTGCTTCGTGCTCTTCGCGTTGACGACGTAACCCGTCACGACGCCGATGACGCTCCCCTGGTCGCCGGCGCCGTCGGGCATGGCCGGGAGGTTCACGTAGTCGAAGTCGAGGTCGGGCGCCTCGTCGATCGCCCAGCTCACGAGCCAGGATCCGATCGCGTGCATCGCGGCCTTGCCCTGGAAGAACAGCTGGGCACCCTCGTTGTCGTCGATCGCGTTGGCGGAGTCGTTGACGCACTTGTGGTCGGCGAGCTCCTTCACGTAGCCGAGCGCCTTCTCCCACTCGGGGGTCGAGAACTTGGCGTTGCCGGAGAGCGTCTGCTCGTAGACATCCTCACCCACCACGCGGGAGGCGAGGTGAGCGAGCCAGTTGCCCGCCGCCCACAGGTCCTTGTTGCCGGAGGCGATCGGGATGATGCCCTTCGCGCTGAGGGTGTCGCAGGCGCTCAGCAGCTCGGCCCAGGTGGTCGGGGGCGTCACGCCGGCGTCGGCGAGGATGGCCTTGTTGTACCAGAGCACGTTCGTCACGTCGGCCGAGTGCGGGACCATGACGATCTTGCCGTCGAGAGTCACCGAGTCGAAGACGCTGTCGTCGAACAGCCCGGCGATGGGTCCGTCCTTCACGGCATCCGTGAGGTCGGCGGCGAACCCGTCGTCGACGCGCTGCTGGAGCCGGCTGCCCGCCCACTCGAAGTAGATGTCGGGGGCGTTGCGGCCATTGAGGAGGTTGGGTAGTCCGATGGTCTGGTACAGGTCGTCGTCCTGGTAGTTCATCTCCACCTTCATGTCGGGGTGGTCCTTCATGAACTGGGCGGCGACGTCATCCCAGACGCGGATCTGCGCCTCGCCGGGCGAGCCCATCGCGACGCGCAGGACGTTGTCGTCCCCGCCGCCGCCAGGGGTGCATCCGGCGATGCTGAGCGCTACCGCCGCGGCCGCGATGGCCGCGATCGTGGTCTTCATGCGTTGTGTCATGATGCAGCTTCCTTACTGTGTGGGGTTGGTGTTGGCTGGGCGTTCTCCGCCGGTGGGCGGCGGACGATGAGTTCGGAGAGGGTCATGTCGAGGACGTCGCCGAACACGCGCACCCTCAGGTCGCGGATCCGCCCGAGGAACGGCGCGAGCTCGGTGGGGCCGTCGGAACCGAGTCGGCCGGACCGATAGAGCTCGACGACGCACTTGACCGCCCTGGCCCCGATCTTGAAAGCCTCGATCCAGGGCCGTGCCTCTGCGACGAGTCGCCGCGTGCGGGCCGGTCCGCGCAGGAGTCGCTCGGCCGCCGCGAGCATCCGGTCCGCCACCTCGTCGAGTTCGTCCGCCGCGTGCTCAGGGTCGCCGTAGACGCTCTCGAAGGCGAACGATTCGAGCGCGTGCTGGAGGAGGGGGGCATCCTCTGCGGCGAGGCACGACGAGCGCACATTGTCGGCGAACACCGTGTAGGCCTCCGCGTCGTCGCCGGCGACCGCCGCGATGGCCCGGTGCCAGCTCTCCTCCGGGTCGTAGCCGGCCGGGTCGGCGAGGTAGTCGGCGATCGTGGCGAACGCGATCTTCGATGACTCGAACAACTCCATGCCGTTCGCGATGACGCCGCGCGAGCTGCGGAACAGCTCCCGGTCGCGGCCGCGGTACGGGCCGACGTGCAGTTCGTGCCTCATGGCGACGTCGTTGACCGGATAGTTGTCCCAGTAGGTCGGTGCCCGGCCGGTCGCCTTCGCGAACACCTCGGCGTCGGCGAGGTCGAGTGTGGCCGAGCAGATCGCCCGCCCGGTCCAGAACAGTTCGATGCGCGGGTCGATCGACTGCCCGAGGCGGGAGATGTACTCCTCGTCGCCGTAGCCCCAGTACTGCGTCGGACAGACGAAGAGCCTGCTCCCCTCGGCCAGCCGGTCATGCACGTCGCCGACCAGGCGGGCGTGCGCCTCGACGAGGCCGGCGAAGACCGAGCGGTCGGAAGGGTGCTGAAGCTCGCCCGGGATGTCGTCGAGCAGGAGCCCGAAGGAGGTGACCCCGAGGTCCGCGATGGAGTCGAACTTCTCCGAGAGCAGAGAGCGGTCGCTCTCGCTCGAGTACTCGATCGAGAGCCCGGGAGAGAGGCAGTAGACGAGGTCGAGGCCGTGGGCGGCACATCGCTCGATCAACTCGGAGAGCCGTGCCAGTTCCGCGCCACTGTAGGCCTGGCGCCAGTCCTGGCGGACGAGAGGGTCGTCCTTCGGAGAGTAGACGAAGGTGTTCATCCCGCGCTCGCCGAGGAAGCCGGCAAGCTCGAGCCGCTGCTCGTGCGTCCACGGGGTTCCGTAGAAGCCCTCGATGACGCCGCGGATGGCGAACGGCGAGGCGGTCACGACGACGTCTCCCTATGGAGGAATCTCAGGTTGTCGGCGTCGCCGCCCTCGGTGTTGCTGCTCGAATAGACCTCGGGGGTGACACCGCGGTCGACGAGCAGTTGCACGGCCTCGGCCACGATGGCGTTGAGGATGGCCGTTCCGACCACGGTGGAGGTGGGGGCGACCCTCTTCGCGAACCCGCGGATGTCCACGGCAGCGTCACCGACGCATCCGCCGTTGTCGATCACGACGTCCGCGAGCTCGTGGAGACGAGGGAGATCGGTGGCGCGCGCCTTCGAGGAGGTGGCATGCTGCAGGCTCGTGACGGCGATGACCGAGGCGCCGCTATCGCGGACCCGGCGCACGAGCTCGGAGGTGACGGCGTTGCTGCCGGAGTTCGAGGCGGCGATGAGAACATCGCCGGCCACGACCGGGTGGTCGAGCAGGAGTGCCTCGGCGAGACCGTGCAGCCGCTCGAGGGAGGTGCTGAGCGGTGCACTCGCGTGGAGCATGAGCCCCTCGAACAGGATGGGGCTCACGCGGACGAGCCCGCCTGCTCGGTAGAACAGCTCCTCGGCCAGCATGTGCGAGTGCCCGGTCCCGAAGACGTGGAGGGTGCGACCGTCCTCGAGGGCGGCCGCGACGAGTTCGGCGGCGGCGGCGATGTTCGGCCACTCCTCGGTGCCGAGTCGCTCGATGAGGCGTTCAGCGGTCGCGAGGTAGGTGCGTCCTGCGGAGTCCTGCTCGGTGCTCATGCTGCGGCCCCGTCCTTCCAGAGATGAGTGAGGGCCCGGTAGCGTCCGGGAGAGTCGGCTGAGCCGAGCAACAGGGCGCCATCGATGGGTTCGGCATCGGCGTTGCGCGGGAGGATGCCGGGATGTCCGGCCAGGAGGGCGTCGAGGCGGGTCCGCAGCGGCGAGCCGGCCTCGAGCATCCGTCCGCCGAGGGCGAGGGGGGCGTCATCGAGGGGGTCCGTCGCGGCGAGGTACTCTGCAGCGGCGATGGCGGTCTTCAGCAGGCGCGCGGCCGCGTCGTCGAGGATGCCCCCGGCGACGTCGTCCCCGTCGGCTGCGGCATCCAGCACCTCACGCGCGAACTGGGCGATCTCGTTGACGGGGCCGGCGGAGTCGTGGAGGCGGATGGCCAGGCCGTCGAGATCCCCGTAGCGCGAGGCGGCGCGCGTGCTCAGCGCGCTTGTTCGGCCGCGGTCGCGATCCCTCAGCACCTCGCCGAGGGCGCGCCGGCCGATCCAGAATGCTCCGCCCTCATCGCCGAGGAGGTAGCCGTGGCCGTCGAACACGCGAGCCTGACCGGCCCCGGGAACGGCGAGGCAGGCCACACCGGTTCCGACGACGAGCGAGACCCCTGGCGCTCCGGAGAGCGCGCCGGCGTGCGAGGTGACGGTGTCGTCGGCGAGCCACACCTCGGGCGAACGCGTGCCGGCCGCGACGAGGGCGCACAGCCGGTCGGCCTCCCCCGGCTCGACGGGCGCTGTTGTCAGCCCGAGCACGACCCGGTCCGCGGGAGGGAATCCGGATGCCTCCCACGCGGTCGCGATCGTCTCGGCGACCGCCGTGACGCTGTCGCCCGCGCGGCTCACGCCGGCCGCCTCGACGACCCGAGGCGCAGACGAGTGTCGCAGCCGGATGCCCGACTGGCCGCCATCCACCGCCAGTACGGCCACCATCCCGCCCAGCGTGTCTCTCGCGGTCATCCTGCCCGGCGTGTCTCTCGCGGTCATCCTGCCCGCCTGGCCTGGATGGTGGAGAACGCGGCGCCGGAGATGTCGGCGGTGAGCTGGTAGCGGTCGCCGCGGTAGATGCAGTGGGCGATCATGATGACCCGGCCACGCGTGTCCGAATCGACCATGCGGATGCGCAGGCAGGCCTGCTCGTCGTCGAGCGCGAGCAGTTCGCGCACCCGGGGCTCCGGCAGGACGGGCTCGATCGAGACCTTGGCGGCACCCGTGACGATCCGGTAGCGCTCGGCGAGGAGCTCGTAGAGGGAGCCGCCGAGATCGCCTCCGCCGAGGCCCGGGACGAGCTTCTGCGGGATCCACACGGTCTCCACGGCCATGGCGTCGCCGCTCGCGAGGCGGAGCCGCGTGAAGCTCAGGACGGGGTCGCCGATCGGGATCCTCAGCTGGCCGGCGAGCGTTCCGTCGGCGGGGACCACGCGGAACGCGAGCAGGCGGCTGGAGGGGACGAGACCGCGGTCGCGCATGTCCTGCGAGAACGAGGTGAGGCCGAGCAGTCGAACGAAGGGCTGCGGGGTCACATAGGTGCCGGAGCCGTGCCGGCGCTCGACGATCCCTTCCGCGACGAGAGCGTCGACGGCTCGCCGCAGCGTCATCCGGGCGACCCCCCACCGCGCGCTCAGGTCGCGTTCGCTCGGCAGCCGGTCGCCCACGCTCGCCGCCGCGATGAGTTCCCGCAGGCGGGCGCGCAGGGAGTGACGCATGGAGGCTTGGGTGGGTGACACCCTGACAGTAGACCCCGGATGATCGTGGCGCGCAAGAGCAGAATGAGACCACTTCTCGCCGGGTGCGACTTGGAGCAGAGACCGCTCAGTCTGACCTGATTCAAGCCATACCAGTGGAATCGCACATATTCGACGTGGCGGGCTAGACCACTCCGCGACCTGCAGCCGAAATATCGGTAGACCACTCAGCGGGAGCGGTAATCTAAGCGCCGTGACCGTGATTCGATCCGCGACCGTCCAGGACATCCCCGGCGTTTACCGGGTATGCCTGCAGACCGGCGACTCCGGCGGGGATGCCACCGGGCTCTACCGGAATCCCGACCTGCTGGGCCACGTCTACGTCGGCCCGTACCTCGTGGGGCAGCCTGCGCACGCCTTCGTCGCCGCCGACGCGCAGGGAATCGCCGGGTACACCTTCGCCGCGGCCGACACCCGCGCCTTCGAAGCCTGGGCGGAGGCCGAGTGGTGGCCTCCGCTGCGCGAGCAGTACCCGCTCACCGAGGGGTCCTCGCCCGACGACGAGGTCACCCGGCTCCTCCACGCCCCGGAGACCGCCCCGGATGAGGTGGTCGCCGAGTACGCCGCCCACCTCCACATCGACCTCCTTCCCCGCATCCAGGGTCAGGGTCTCGGCCGTGGACTCATCGATCGTGTTCTCGGAAGCCTCGAGGCGCTCGGCGTGCGCGGCGCGCACCTCGGCGTCGCAGAGGACAACGAGAATGCGACGCGGTTCTACCGGCACCTCGGATTCGAGGAGCTGGCCATGCGGCCCGGTGTGCGCTACCTCGGAATGCGGCTCGCATGAGGTTCCCGACGCCGCGGGTCACCCCGTTGCGAGGGGGACCGATCCTGCGCTGGGGTGTTCTCGGTCCGGGAGGGATCGCCGGCGACTTCACGGCCACCCTCCATGCGAACACCGACCAGCGGGTTCACGCGGTCGCATCGAGATCGCTCGAGCGCGCAGAACGCTTCGCGGCGGCTCACGGCGTGCCGCGAAGCTACGGCGACTACCGGCAGCTCGTCGCCGATCCGGCCATCGACATCGTCTACGTGTCGTCGGTCAACAGCGAGCACCGCGCTCTTGCTGAACTCGCGATCGCTGCCGGCAAGCACGTGCTCATCGAGAAGCCGATCGGCGTCGACGCGGAGGACGCCCGTGCGATCGCCCGCGCCGCCCGCGCCGCGGGCGTCTTCGCGATGGAGGCGATGTGGAGCCGCTACCTGCCCCAGACCGACCTGCTGCGCCAGCTCCTCGACGCCGGTGCGTTCGGGGACGTCAAGGTCGTGACCGCGGACTTCGGTGAGGACTTCGGCGACGACCGCTCCGCCCCGGTCTTCCGCCCGGAGCTCGGTGGTGGGGTCCTTCGCGACATCGGCATCTACCCGGTCTGGTTCGCCCGGTTCGTACTCGGCGACCCCGCATCCATGACCGTGCGCGGATCCCGGCTCGAGACCGGCGTCGACGCCCAGGTCGCCGCGATCCTGGAGAGGGCCGATGGTGCGCAGGCGATCCTCAGCGCGACGATGCTCGCCGGCACCCCGGTCGAGGCGACCATCAGCGGCACCCTCGCCCGCGCCGAGGTGCGCAGCCCGTTCCTCATGCCGGATGGTTTCGACTTCGTGACCGCGCAGGAGCGCAGCACCTGGACGGACGATTCGGGCCTGCGTCTCCGAGAGGGTCTCTGCTGGCAGGCGGTCGCCGTCGCCCAGCACGTCGCCGACGGGCTCACCGAGTCGCCGGTGCATTCGCTCGACGACTCGATCGCCATCATGGGCATTCTCGACTCGCTCCGCGACGCTCTCGACCCGACGCCGTAGCGGGTCCAGCTGGTCTTCGGCGCCGGTCGCCGCGCCGGGCACCAGCATCCGGAAGTTCAATGGATCAGCCCTTCTGCACCTCCGCCTCCACGATCGCGATCTCCTGCGTCGCGAGTTCATGGGCCCGGGCATCGCTCGCGTAGCCGACGCGCAGTTGCGGCCACGACCTCGAGTAGCGCACCCGCACGTGCTTGTATCTCACGAGCCAGTAGAGGCATACGGATGCCGCCAGAACTCCGGAGATCGCGGCGACTCCGAGCCCCCAGCGCGGGCCGAACTGGTTGACGACCCAGCCGACGAACGGTGCCCCCACCGGGGTGCCGCCGACGAAGATCGCCATGTACAGGGCCATGACGCGCCCGCGCATGGCGGGATTCACCGTGGTCTGCACGGTCGCGTTCGCGGTCGTCATGAACATGAGGGAGGCGAAGCCGATGAGCGCGAGGGAGACGGCGAAGCTCGCGAAGCTGGGCATGAGCGCCGCCAGCAGGCAGGCGACGCCGAAGAGCCCGGAGGCGAAGAAGATCGTGCGCATCCTCGGCCTCTCCTGCCGCGCGGAGACGAGGGCACCCGTCACCGAACCGACCGCCATGATCGAACTGAGCAAGCCGAACTCTCCCGCCCCCTTGTGGAACTCGATCGTCGCCATGGTCGAGGTGAAGATGGAGAAGTTCATCCCGAAGGTGCCGATCAGGCTCACCATGACGAGGATGACGACGATCGCCGGCTTGCCGCGCACGTAACGGAACCCGGCGATGATCTGGCCTTTCGCACGGGGGGCGCGGGGCTGCTCCCTCAGTTCGCTCACGCGGATCAACCACAGTGCGATGAGCGTTCCGGCGAAGGTCAGGGAGTTGATCACGAAGACCCAGCCGGCACCGATGACGACGGTGAGGAGGCCCGCGACGGCCGGGCCGATCATCCGGGCCGTGTGGAAGGAGACCGAGTTGAGCGAGACCGCGTTGGTGAGGTCCTTCTTCTCGACGAGCTCGGCCACGAAGGTCTGGCGAATCGGGGCGTCGACCGCCGACGCGATCCCGAGCAGCAGCGCGAACAGGTAGACGTGCCAGAGCTGGGCCACACCGGTGACGACGATGGCGCCGAGTCCGAGCGCGAGCATGCCCATCACCGCCTGCGTGACCATGAGCATCCGCCGTACGTTCACGCGGTCGGCGATCAGGCCGGCCCAGGGCATGAGGACGAGCACGGGGCCGAGTTGCAGGGCCATCGTGATCCCGACGGCGGCGGCATCGTGGTCGGTGAGCTCGGTGAGCACGATCCAGTCCTGGGCGGTGCGCTGCATCCAGGTGCCGATGTTGGAGGTGAGCGCGCCGATGAACCAGAGCAGATAGTTGTGCACCCGGAGGGAGCGGAAGGTCGAATTCACTGCTCGGAGAGCTCCTTCAGGATGGGCGTCGCCTGGTCGAGGATGCTGCGTTGCTCTGGAGTGAGCGCCGCGAGTCGCTGGGTGAACCAGGCGTCCCGGCGGCGACGCGTCTCCTCGACGAAGTCGTGCCCCGCCTTCGAGAGGTCGATCGCGACCTTGCGGGCGTCATCTTTCACGCTCTCGCGCGTCACGAGCCCGGAGGCGGCGAGCGCGTTGACCGTGCGGTTCATGCTGGGCGGTGTCACGTTCTCGTGTTCGCTGAGCGACCGCAGGGTCTGCGGGCCGTCGTTGGCGAGGGTGAACAGGACCGATCTCTGCGCCTCCGTGATCTCCTGGTCGGCCTGCATCGTGCGGATGCGCCGGGAGAGCCGCTGGATCGCGAAGCGAAGCTGTTGATTGCTGTCGTGGGGCATATTGTTAGTTTAGCAAATTAGTTTTGCTAACGAATCCGGACGACGCCGTCGGATGCCTCGGCAATACACTGGGGGAAAGGAGGCAACGTGGCCGCTTCTCGCGAAGATCGCACCTACGTCGACGCCCAGGGCGTGACCATCCACTACTACGTCTGGAAGGCGGACGAGCCGCGGGCGATCATCCAGCTCGCGCATGGCCTCGGCGAGTACGCGACCCGCTACGAATGGCTCGTCGGCAGGCTCGTCGCGGCGGGGTACACGGTGTACGCCGACGACCACCGTGGCCACGGGCAGACCGGCCTCGACCAGTACGACGGCGACCAGGCGAAGCTCGGCAGGCTCGGACCGGGCGGGATGCCGGCGACCGTCGAGGCCGTGCACAGGCTGACCAGGACGATCCGCGCCGAGAATCCCGGATCGAAGGTCGTGCTGCTCGGGCACAGCTGGGGTTCGATCCTCGCGCAGCTCCTCGTCAACGAGCACTCCGCCGACTACGACGCCGTCATCCTGAGCGGCTCGGCGTTCCGCACGTTCGCGCACATGAACGGCGGAGACCTCAACGCGAAGCACAAGCATCTCGGCACGACCGGCTACGAGTGGCTGAGCCGCGACCCGGCCGTGGTGGCCGCCGCAGCGGCCGATCCGCTCATGTTCAGCGCGAAGGCCCTGAAGCTCTTCGGGCTCGTCGACAGCCTGCGCCTGCTCGGCAAGCCCGCGAAGGGGATCGAGCACGACCTGCCGCTGCTCATCCAGGTGGGCGGCGACGACTCCTTCGGAGGGACGAAGAGCGCCGAGCTCCTCGCCGAGAGCTACCTGAAGCGCGGCGGACTCACGGATGTCGAACTCATCGTGTACACGGATGCCCGTCACGAGATCTTCAACGAGACGAACAAGGACGAGGTCGTCGCCGACACCCTCGCCTGGCTGGCCGATCGGGTCGGTTAGTCCATTGCCAGTCCACTCTTCTCGGGTCGAGCCTGTCGAGACCTCCTGCCCATGACAACGCTGTTCACCCAGATCATCCGCGGCGAGGAGCCGGCGCGATTCGTCTGGAAGGACGAGAACTGCGTCGCCTTCCTGACGATCGAACCACGCCAGCCCGGCCACACCCTCGTCGTCCCGAGGCTCGAGGTCGACCGCTGGCTCGATGCACCCGACAGCCTCATCGCCGAGCTCATGGTCGTGGCGCACCGCATCGGCACGGCCCAGCGAGAGGAGTGGGGCTCCGACCGCGCGGGCCTCATGATCGAGGGTTACATGGTTCCGCACCTGCACATCCACGTGTGGCCGTCCTGGTCGCCGCGGGAGTTTCATCCATCGGGCATCGACCGCTCGGCGGAGCCTGCGGACCTCGAAGCGGCGGCCGTACGCCTGCGCGCGCGCTTGCGCGCAGCCGGGTACGGTGAGCACGTCCCGCCCGAGGGTTGATTACGCTTGCCTTACCGCCTCTCGGGCGGAGCTCGTCGAGATCCCACGTGTCAGTTGCCCTGGTCTCGACGCTCGACCGGAGAGGGTGGGGCGGACTACAGAGAGGCACGGCATGCACGGCGAGTACAAGGTTCCAGGCGGGAAGCTCGTCGTCGTCGACCTGGATGTCATCGATGACCGGATCGCGAACTTCCGGCTGGCCGGCGACTTCTTCCTCGAACCCGACAGCGCCCTCGACGACATCAACGCGGCGGTCGACGGACTCCCCGCCGACAGCACGGCCGACTGGATAGCGGCCGCGGTTCAGGGGGCGCTCCCCGAGGGCGCGCTGCTGCTCGGCTTCACCCCCGAGGCCGTGGCCATCGCCATCCGCCGGTCGCTCTCGCGCGCCACGAGCTGGACCGACTACGACTGGCAGCTCATCCACGGCAACGCGTATCCGCCCGTGCTGCAGATGGCACTCGACCAGGTGCTCGCGGAGGAGGTCGGCGCCGGTCGCCGCAAGCCGACCCTGCGCATCTGGGAGTGGGACGAGCCCGGCGTCGTCATCGGAAGCTTCCAGTCGGTGAAGAACGAGGTCGACCTCGACAACGCCGAGAAGTACGGTATGCAGGTCGTGCGGCGCATCAGCGGTGGTGGCGCGATGTTCATGGAGGCCGGGTCGGTCATCACCTACTCGATCTACGCTCCGAGCGACCTCGTGCAGGGGATGTCGTTCGCCGACTCCTACGCCTTCCTCGACGAGTGGGTGATCACGGCACTCAAGGCCGTCGGCATCGAGGCCTCGTACCAGCCGCTCAACGACATCACGAGCCCGAAGGGCAAGATCGGCGGCGCAGCGCAGAAGCGTCTCGGTACCGGCGCCGTGCTGCACCACGTGACCATGAGCTACGACATGGACGGCGAACGGATGGTCGAGGTGCTGCGCATCGGCCGCGAGAAGCTGAGCGACAAGGGCACCAAGAGCGCAGCCAAGCGCGTCGATCCGCTGCGCAGCCAGACGGGACTCTCCCGCGCCGAGATCATCGCGAAGATGGAGGCGACCTTCCGCGGCCTGTACGGACTCACCGGGGGCGACGTGACGGCCGCCGAGCTCGCGCGGGCCGAGCAACTCGTCGCCGAGAAGTTCTCCACGCAGGAGTGGCTCTACCGGGTTCCGTGAGGCGCATCGGGCTCGAGGTCGAAACCCTCACCCAGGAGGGCACTGGCCCGCCCACCGTGCGGCCGCGGAGGGGACCTAGGCTGGAGCCGTGAACTGGTGGATCTTCGGCGGCGTCGCTATCGGCATTGTCGTGATCGGCTGGCTCCTGCAGCACTTCCGGCTCATCGACCTCACACCGACCCGACGTGGTCGCGGCGGTCTCGGCGGTATGGTCACGATGGTCGACGAGGTCTTCGCCCCGACCAAGCACGAGGCGGCGATCGAGGCCGACCGCGAGACGAGGATGCCGGCGCCGGCTCCGATCCCCGGCGATGGTGACAAAGGAATCTTCGGCGGCAAAGTCGTCATCGAGGTGCCGAAGGACGAGGGCCGGGCGCGGTGACCTGGCCTCCCACCGGCGACCTCGTCATCCACGGCGACAACCTCGCCGCCGCAGCGACCCTTCCCGATGGCGCGTTCACGCTCGTGTACCTCGACCCGCCGTTCAACACCGGGCGCAGCCAGACCCGGCAGTCGACGACGAGCGTGCGCAGCGCATCCGGAACCACGGCGGGAACCGTCGTCGGGTTCCAGGGCCAACGGTATGAGCGCATCCGCGGCGACCTCATGAGCTACGACGACGAGTTCGAGGACTACTGGTCGTTCCTCGAGCCGAGGCTCGCCGAGGCCTGGCGGCTGCTCGCCGACGACGGCACGCTCTACCTGCACCTCGATTACCGCGAGGCGCACTACGCGAAGGTGCTGCTCGACGCCCTGTTCGGCCGCGAGTGCTTCCTCAACGAGATCATCTGGGCCTACGACTATGGCGGCAAGTCGAAGCGCCGCTGGCCGACGAAGCACGACACGATCCTTGTCTACGTGAAGGACCCGAAAGGCTACTTCTTCGACTCGCAGGCCGTCGACCGCGAGCCCTACATGGCGCCCGGCCTCGTGACGCCGGAGAAGGCGGCGCGCGGCAAGCTGCCGACCGACGTCTGGTGGCACACGATCGTCTCGCCGACGGGCAGGGAGAAGACCGGCTACCCGACCCAGAAGCCGGAGGGGGTGCTTCGCCGAATCGTCCAGGCATCCAGCCGCGAGGGCGACTGGGTGCTCGACCTCTTCGCCGGGAGCGGCACGACAGGGGCCGTCGCGGCATCCCTCGGCCGGCGGTTCGTGCTCGTCGACACGAGTCCGGATGCCGTGGCCGTGATCCGCAGACGCCTCGCCGCAGCGGGTGTCCCCGCCCGCTTCAGCGAAACCGCTCCCTGAGTTCAGGCCGAGGCGCGGACGACCATGTGCGTCGGCATGATGCACTCGGGCTCGACGGGTTCCCCGCGCAGGAGTGCGAGCATCATCTCCGCCATCTTCTTCCCTTGTGACTCCGAGGGCTGGTGCACGGTCGTGAGCGGGATGACTCCCGTGGTTGCGGCGGGGCTGTCGTCGAAGCCGACGACAGCGACATCCTCCGGCACGCGAACGCCATTCTCGAGCAGCACCGAGATCGCCCCGGTGGCCATGAGGTCGCTCGCGACGAACACGGCATCGAGATCCGGATGCCGCGCGAGCAGTTCGCGCATCCCCCTGGCACCGCTGGCCTGGGAGAAGTCGCCGTGCACGATTCGATCGCGGCCGAGGCCGGCACGCTCGAGCGCGCGCATCCAACCCGCGGTGCGGTCGATGCCGGCCGGCATGTCGGGCGGGCCGGCGATCGTGGCGATGCGCGTGCGGCCGCGATCGATGAGGAACTGTGTGCCCATGGCCGCGGCGTCGTCGTTGTCGACGTCGACGAAGTAGCTGGGGGTGTCGCCACGGGTCAGCGGTCGACCGCCGAAGACCACCGGCAGGCTCGTCCCGAGATCGGCGAGAAAATTGTCGCCGGAATGGTGCGAGACGACGAAGGCGCCGTCCACGTTGCCGCCGGTGAGGTATCGCACGGTCTTGCGTGACGGATTCGACTGGCTCGCGAGCTGCAGGTTGAGGACGTAGTCGCTCGGTTCGAGTCCACGGGCGAGACCCTGCACGATCGCCGCGAAGTATGGATCGCCGAAGAACCGGCCGGTGTCCTCGGGGATGACGAGGGCGATCGCCATCGTCTGGCTGTTGGCGAGCGAGCGGGCGGCTCGATTGGGGACGTAGTTCAGGCGCTCGATGGCGGCCTGCACGATGTCCACGACATCCGCCCGGACCTTCGACGAGCCGTTGACGACGCGCGACACCGTCGAGCGGGAGACCCCCGCCTCCGCGGCGACGGCCTCGAGCGTCGGCGCGAGACGCCTGGACGGTGGTGGCATAGTCATGTCCTGCGAAATTCTAGCCAGCCGACCCGGAGTCCGCGGCCGGCCCGGAGCCGGCGACCAGCTCAGAGCGCACGGTCGGCGATGATGCGGCGGTACTCGATCGCGCTGCGCTTGAGGCTGCGCTGCTGGGTCTCGTAGTCCACTCGCACGAGCCCGAACCGTTTGTCGTAGCCCCAGGCCCACTCGAAGTTGTCCATGAGCGACCAGTAGAAGTAGCCGGCGATCGGCACGCCCGCCTCGGTGGCGTCGAGGATCGCGGCCAGGTGCGAGACGAGGAACTCGGTGCGCTCGCCGTCGTCCACCGTGCCATCTGGCCCCACGACATCGTCGTAGGCTGCGCCGTTCTCGGTGACGGCGAGCGCGACCCCGGCCGGTCCGGTGTAATCCTCGTGGATGCGGCGCAGCAGCCGGGTGAGGCCCTCGGGCTGCACCTCCCACCCCATCGCCGTCACCGGGAGGCCGCGCGGATGCCAGTGCACGGAGTCCGCGGCCGGGAACGGCGAGCGCTTCGGTCGCTCCGACGGCGCCGCGGTCGTGAGCTCGGCGGGGGCCGGATGCACGCTCACCGCCTCACCGTGATAGTAGTTGACGCCGAGCGCGTCGATCGGCGCCGAGATGATCTCGAGGTCGCCGGACCGGATGACGGCGTCGAGGCCCAGGTCGCCGACATCCGCGAGCAGGTCGGCGGGGTACTCGCCGCGGAAGACGGGGTCGAGGAAGAACCGGTTGAACTGGCCGTCGATGCGTCGGGCCGCGTCGCGGTCGCCGGCGTCATCCGGGTCGACGGGGTCGGCGACCGTGAGGTTGAGCGTGATCCCCAGCTGGAGCTTCTCGTCCCGCGCGCGAAGCTCCCTTGTCGCGAGGCCATGTGCGAGCAGCAGGTGATGGCCGGCGGCGAGGCCGTCGGGCACCGACTGGCGGCCCGGCGCATGCTCTCCGCCGGTGTAGCTGAGGAAGGACGAGCACCACGGCTCGTTGAGGGTCGTCCAGGCCTCGACCCGGTCGCCGAGCACGTCGTGCACGCTCGCGGCGTACTCGGCGAAGAGGTACGCGGTGTCGCGGTTCGCCCAGCCGCCCTTCTCCTCGAGCGCCTGCGGCAGGTCCCAGTGGTAGAGGGTCAACCACGGCTTGATGTTCTTCGCGAGCAGCTCGTCGACGAGGCGGGAGTAGAAGTCGAGCCCTGCCGCGTTCGGCTCCCCGCCGTCGGGCCGGACGCGCGCCCAGGACGTCGAGAAGCGGTAGGTCTGGATGCCGAGGTCGGCCATGAGCGCGACATCCGAGGCGTAGCGGTGGTAGTGGTCGCAGGCCACGTCGCCGTTGTCACCGTTCACGACGGCCCCTGGCACGCGGGAGAAGGCATCCCAGATGGAGTCGGTGCGCCCCTCCTCGTGGGCGGCGCCCTCGATCTGGTACGCCGCCGTCGCCACGCCGAAGAGGAAGTCCTCCGGGAAGGTGCGGAGCGCGGTTCCGACCGCCTGGCTGTTCGTCAACTCGCTCAACCCTTCACAGCTCCTTGCATGATTCCCGCCACGAGGTGCTTGCCGGTGAAGACGAAGAGCACGATAAGCGGCAGAGTAGCCAACAGTACGCCAGCCAGGACGACGGAGTAGTCGACGAAGTAGCTTCCCTGCAGCAGCTGGAGGGCGACCGGGAGCGTCGGGTTCTGCCGGTCGAGCACGATGAACGGCCAGAAGAAGTTCGTCCACGTCGCGATGAAGGTGAAGAGCGCGAGCATGGCAGCGGCCGGCCTGGCCGACGGCAGCCCGATGTACCAGAAGGTCTGGAACATGTTCGCCCCGTCGACGCGCCCCGCCTCCACGAGCTCGTCGGGGAGTGCCTGGCTGATGTACTGCGTCATCCAGAACACGCCGAACGCCGTGACGAGTGCCGGGACGATCACGGCGCCGATCGAGCCGGCCCAGCCGAGCTGCGCCATGACGATGAAGAGCGGCACGACGCCGAGCTGCGTGGGGACGGCCATCGTGGCGATGACGAAGACGAGCATCCACTGTTTGCCCTTGAAGCGCAGCTTGGCGAAGGAGTAGCCGGCGAGCGTCGAGAAGAAGACGACCGACGCGGAGACGACGGTGGAGACGATGATGCTGTTGCCGATCGCCTTCCAGAAGTGCACGCTGTCGTTGTTGATCACGGTCGCCGCGTTCACGAGGAAGTTGCCGCCCGGGATCCAGCTCATGTTGGGGTCGTTGATCGTGTAGGCGTTCCCGCTGCCGATGAGGATCGTCCAGTAGAGCGGGAAGGCGGCCCCGAGCAGTACGGCGGAGAGGAATCCGTAGACGAGGAATCCGGGTCGCAGGTTGATCCGTGCCCTGGCGCGCCGGGTGCGCACGGCGGTCATGTCCTGCTCCCCTCGTTGCTCGCGATGCGTCGGGTGACGAGGTAGTTGAGGATGCCGAACACGACGATGATGAGGAACAGCATCCATGCGACGGCGGCCGCCCGGCCGAAGTCGAGTTGCCCCCAGCCGAGGTTGTAGAGGTAGATCGTGAGCGTCATCCACTGGCCGTCGGCCCCGCCCTGGCCGAACTGGTCGTAGAGTCGCGGCTCGTCGAAGATCTGCAGGCCGCCGATCGTGCTCGTAATGACGACGAAGATGAGGGTCGGCCGCAACTGCGGGATGGTGATGGAGAAGAACTGCCGGATGCGGCCCGCGCCGTCGATCCAGGCGGCCTCGTAGTAGTCGTGCGAGATCGCCTGCATTCCGGCGAGGAGGATGAGCGCGTTGTAGCCGGTCCAGCGGAAGTTCACCATGGTGGCGATCGCGATGTGGCTGGAGAGGGCGTCGGAGTGGAACTTGATCGGTTCGATGCCGATCTGGCCGAGGAGGGTGTTCACGAGCCCGTACTTGTCGCCGAACATGTTGCTGAAGATGAGGGTCACGGCGACGGGCATGACGACGTAGGGCAGGAGCACGCCCATTCGCCAGAAGGTCTTGGCGCGCAGGTTGGTGTCGAGCATCGCGGCGATGATGATGGCGATGATGAGCTGGGGGATCGTGGAGAGCAGGAAGATGCTGAACGTATTGCGCACCGCGATCCAGAACGCCCGCTGGCCGAGCAGGAACGCGAAGTGGTCGAGGCCGACGAAGTCGCCCTGGCCGCCGATGAGGTTCCACTCGTGCAGCGACACCCATCCGGTGTACAGGAGGGGGAACAGTCCGACGACGGCGAACAGCAGGAAGAACGGGGAGACGTAGAGGTAGGGGGACAACTTGAGGTCCCAACGCCCGAGGCGATGACCGAAGGCGATGCGCCGCGGGCTGCGGGCGGGCGCGGTTGTCTTCATGGCTGACTCCCTGAGTGATGGTTGGTGGGTGAGGCGAGTGGGCACCCGTTGGCCGATAACCGGGTGGCTTCGGGCAACGAGTGCCCACTCAGTGTTGTGTCGTGGTGGTGAGCGCTAGCTCAGCGCCTTGACGTCCTCGACGAACTGGTTCCACGAGTCGGCGATCGACTGGGTTCCGTCCTCGACCCGGGTCAGCGCCTTCTGCAGCGCGTCGTTGATCGGGAAGTACTTCACGCCCTTGAACGGAGACACCGTGATGGCGTTCGAGCGGTCGGTGAGGATGCTGCCGACCGGCGCGTTGTTGAAGTACTCGTTGGTGGCGCCGTCGAGCGCGTCGCTGCCGTAGGCCGAGACCTGGCTCGGGAACGTGCCGGCGTTGGCGAAGGCCTTGAGCTGCTGCTCGGGGGCGGTCAGCCAGGACGCGAGGGCGGATGCCGCCTCCGGGTGCGCGCTCTGCTTGGGCACGGTCAGGTACGAGCCGCCCCAGTTGCCGCCGCCGCCGGGGAAGACGTTCGCGACATCCCAGCCCTTGACGTCCGGAGCGTTTCCGGAGATCACGCCGAGCATCCAGCCCGGGCAGAGCATCGTCGCGTAGGCGCCGTTCGCGAGACCGGCGGTCCAGTCGTCTCCCCACTGGCCGAGGTGGGCGGACAGCGTCGAGCTCGCCTTCAGCACCGATTCGAACGCCGCCTTGACCTCGGGGTTGTCGGCTGCGATGACGGTTCCGTCGTTCTTCTCGTAGGCGTTCTGGATCTGGTTGATCACGCCCTGGTAGGTGGCGCCGGCCGAGTCGAACCAGGAGCCGGTCCCGCCGCCGGCGAGGTACTGCGCGCCGACGTCGTAGTAGTGCTGCCAGTCGCCCTTGAGCAGCTCGGCGACCGCGTCACGGTCGGAGGGGAGCCCGGCGGCCGCGAACAGGTCGGAGCGGTAGCACACGGCCTCCGGCCCGATGTCGGTGCCGTAGCCGATGAGGTTGCCGCTTCCGTCGGTCGCCGCGGCGGCCTTCCAGTCGACCCAACGGTCCTTGGCGTCGGGGTCGGTCACCGGCACGAACTTGCTCGAGTACTGCATGAGCTCGGCGAGCCAGTCGACCTCGATCGCCTCGATGTCGGAGAGTCCGCTTCCGGCGCCGAGCTTCGTGAACATGTTCTCGCGCGCGTCGTTGGAGGTCGCCGCCTTGTTGTGGACGATCGTGATGTTCGGGTGAAGGTCCTCGTACTCCTGCAGCAGGTCGTCGGTGTAGCCGAAGTCGTTGAAGGTGGCGAGGGTGAGGGTGATCTTCTCGTTGTCGTCGGATCCGTCGCCGCCGGGGGTCGAGCATCCGGTGGCGACCAGGGCGAGCGCCGATGCGGCGAGGATCGCGGCTCCGGCTTTGGTGCGTCGTGAAAACTTCACGGTCACTCCTTTGTGTGCGTGGATAGGGTGTCGATCTAGTGGGAGCGCTCTCATTTCGAGTTGTGGGAGCGCTCTCACGCAATCGCGCTAACCATATTCAGGCCAGAGGCCTCCTGTCAATCGAAACGTCCGGATTCGTGCCGAACGTCCGCCCGCGTCCGGGGTGTTCCGGCCCGGAAGCTAGGATCGAGACCATGTTTCTCGTGCCGCTCCGCCGCCACGTCGCGGCCATCGCGGCGGTATCCGTGGTCCTCGTCCTGGCCGCCTGCGCCCCCGAGCGGGTGCCCGTCGAGAGCCCGTCGCCTTCCCCGGCGGCGCAACTCCCGGCGCCGGTGCAGAAGACCAAATCCTTCTTCGACAAGAACCGCTACTCGATCGACGACCCGCTGAGCATCTGGGTCGTCAACGACAAACTGCGCCCGCTCAACCCCATCGACTACGTGCCGCCGGATCTCGTGACCCCCGCGGTGCCGTACATCTCAAGCCCGCTCATGCGGAAGGAGGCCGCCGCCGCGCTCGAGAAGCTGGTCGTCGCCGCCGCTGCCGAAGGGGCCGGCGCCATCCAGATCCAGAACGCCTACCGGTCGTACACGTTGCAGAAGAGCATCCACGAGCGCCTCGTCTCCCAGCTGGGTCGGGAGAGGGCCCAGGCGCAGAGCGCACGGCCCGGCTACAGCGAGCACCAGACCGGTCTGACCGCGGACCTCGTCGGCAACCCGGTCGTGTGCTCGATCCAGACCTGCTTCGGCGATACACCGCAGGGCCAATGGCTCGCGAAGAACGGATGGCGGTTCGGGTTCGTCATCCGCTATCCGGAAGGCAAGACGGATGTCACCGGCTACATCTACGAGCCATGGCACGTCCGCTATGTCGGCACCTATCTGTCGACCGAGATGCACAACACCGGGATCCTCACACTCGAGGAGTTCTTCGGCCTTCCGCCCGCGCCCGATTACGCGGACTGAGGTCGCAATGCCGCGTCGACGATGATTTTCGCGTCGGCCTGTACCCGGGCGAGGTGCTCTCCGCCCAGGAACGACTCTGCGTAGATCTTGTAGACGTCCTCCGTGCCGCTCGGGCGGGCGGCGAACCAGGCGTTCTCGGTGACGACCTTGACCCCGCCGATCGCCGCGCCATTGCCCGGCGCCTCGCTGAGCTTCGCGGTGATCGGTTCGCCGGCGAGCTCTGTCGCCTCGATCGCGGACCCGGTGAGCCCGCCCAGCGCGACCTTCTGCGCCTTCGTGGCCACGGCATCCGTGCGCTCGTAGGCCGGGTCGCCGAATTCCTCGACGAGTTCGGCGTACAGCTCGGAAGGCGACCGGCCGGTCACGGCGCGGATCTCGCTCGCGAGGAGGGCGAGCAGGATGCCGTCCTTGTCGGTCGTCCAGGCCGTCCCGTCCATCCGCAGAAAACTCGCCCCCGCGCTCTCCTCGCCGCCGAAGGCGACCGACCCGTCGACGAGGCCGGGCACGAACCACTTGAACCCGACGGGGACCTCCCAGAGCCGCCGGCCGAGTGAGGCCGCCACCCGGTCGATCATCGAGCTCGAGACGAGGGTCTTGCCGATCGCGGCATCCGCCTGCCAGCCCGGCCGGTGCGTGTACAGGTACCGGATCGCGACGGCGAGGTAGTGGTTGGGGTTCATGAGGCCGGCGTCGGGGGTGACGATCCCGTGGCGGTCGGCATCCGCGTCGTTGCCGGTGAGGATGTCGAAGTCGCCCCGGTGGGCGAGCACGGACGCCATGGCCGAGGGCGAGGACGGATCCATGCGGATCCTCCCGTCCCAGTCGAGCGTCATGAACGCCCAGCGCGGGTCGACCGTCGGGTTCACGACGGTGATCGGCAGCCGGTGGCGCTCGGCGATCGCGGCCCAGTAATTGACGCTCGCCCCGCCGAGCGGGTCGGCGCCGATGCGCAGGTTCGCGGAGCGGATCGCGTCGACGTCGACGATGCTCGCGAGGTCGTCGACGTAGTGGCCGCGGAAGTCGTAGGTGCCGACGGCGGAGGGTTCCGCGCGACGCACGTCGCGGTTGCCGTCGGCGAGCAGCGTATTGGCTCGGTTCGCGATCCACCCGGTCGCGTCGCTGTCGGCCGGGCCCCCGTGGGGCGGGTTGTACTTGAAGCCGCCGTCACGGGGCGGGTTGTGGCTCGGGGTGATGACGATGCCGTCCCCGTGCCGCCCCCCTCCGGTCGAGCCTGCTTCTCCGGTCGAGCCTGCTTCTCCGGTCGAGCCTGTCGAGACCCGGCGATTATGCGCGATGATCGCGTGCGAGAGCGCGGGCGTCGGAACCCAGTCGCCGAACTCGTCGACGCGCACATCCACCCGATTGCCGATGAGCACTTCGAGCGCCGTCGTCTGTGCTGGAGCGCTCAGCGCATGCGTGTCCGTGCCGATGAACAACGGCCCAGTGATGCCCTGGCCCGCCCGATACTCGACGATCGCCTGGGTGATGGCCGCGATGTGGTCCTCGTTGAAGGCGGTGTCGAGCGATGACCCGCGGTGGCCGCTCGTGCCGAAGGCCACGCGCTCGGCCGGCTTCGCGACATCCGGATGCCGGTGGTGGTAGGCATCGAGGAGTTCCGCGATGTCGACGAGATCCGATTCCTGGGCGGGGGTTCCGGCGCGATCGTCCATGCTCCCACTCTGGCGCACAAATAGACTCGCTTCCATGCCTCACGCGAATCCTCACGAGACCTACAGCTACCTCGGCCCCGCGGGGACGTTCACTGAGGCCGCGCTCGCCCAGGTCCCGGATGCCGCCGGCAAGACCTGGCACGCCGTCAACAATGTCGGCGAAGCGCTGGAGGATGTCGTCGCCGGACGCAGCGTCGCCGCGATGATCGCGATCGAGAACTCGGTCGAGGGCGGGGTGAGTGCGACCCAGGATGCGCTCGCGAGCATCCCGGGCCTGCGCATCATCGGTGAGTACCTCGTTCCGGTCAACTTCGTTCTCGTCGCGCGGCCGGGCACGATGCTCGCCGCGGTGAAGGTCGTCAACGCGCATTCGGTCGCCTACGCCCAGTGCCACCGCTGGCTCGAGCGCAACCTGCCCACCCACGGGCACATTCCCGCGAGCTCGAACGTGGCTGCCGCGGCAAGCCTTCTCGATGACCCGGCTGGCGCGGCGGATGCAGCGATCGCACCGCCCGGGATCACCGCCCACCACGACCTCGACGTGCTGGCGACCGATATCGGGGACAATCCGAATGCGGTCACCCGTTTCGTGCTCGTGAGCCGCACGGTCCCGACCCCGCCGGCGACGGGTGCGGACAAGACGAGCATCATCGCCGAACTCCCCTCCGACCAGCCGGGGGCGCTGTTGGAGATGCTCGAGCAGTTCGCGACCAGGGGCGTCAACCTGAGTCTCATCGAGTCACGTCCGATCGGCGACACCCTCGGGCGCTACCGCTTCGTCATCGACCTCGACGGGCACATCCTCGACGAGCGGGTCGCGGATGCCCTGCTCGGCCTCAAACGGTTCAGCCCGAAGGTCATCTTCCTCGGCTCGTACCCGCGCGCCGACCGGGTGCGTACGGAGGTCACCCACCGCTACGGCAATGAGGTCTTCGTCGAGGCGCGCGACTGGCTGCGCGGACTCATCGCAGGAGAGCCGGAGGGGTGACCTTCGCATGGCTGACAACTTCGACCCGCGGTTCGACCCGCGATTCCAGCCGGGCTACGTGCCAGGACCGGGCC
Organism: Leifsonella bigeumensis; assembly: GCF_039537265.1. Taxonomy (NCBI): domain Bacteria; kingdom Bacillati; phylum Actinomycetota; class Actinomycetes; order Micrococcales; family Microbacteriaceae; genus Leifsonella; species Leifsonella bigeumensis. The sequence goes on from NZ_BAABAE010000001.1 coordinate 433,047, forward strand.
GGCCGAAATCGGATGCCGCGCCTCTGCCCCGCCGTGCTCCTCATCCTGTCGAAGCCGAGGCGTCGACGCTTGAGGGGGTTCGCGATGACGTCCTCGCGCTCGAAGCCGAGCCGGATCCGCCGGTCACCCCATCCGAGTCGAATGCATCCGAGTCGGACCCGCCCGAACCGAACCCCCTCGAGCGGACGCTGCTCGTCATCGGAGCCGTGCTCGTCGTCGGCGGCGTCGCCGTCGCGTATTGGGCGAACGGCCTGAACTATCAGTACCCGTCGTTCGGCACCGGGTTGTCGTGGCAGCAACTCCTTCAGGCCGCGGCGTGGGCGCTCTCGGCCCCCATGGTGACGGCCGGCCTGGCGATCGGTGTCGGCATCCTGTTCCGACGGGCCATCACCTGGAAGCCCCCGGAATGAGGCGACACAATCCGTGGATCGGTGCACTGTGGCTCTGCGCAACCGGGCTCATCGTCGCAGCGTTCTCCGCGCGAGTCTGGCAGACCTCTTTCTGGTATCCGTCGTCGTCCGAGGTGAGCCCGGGTCCCGTTGTGGTGTTCTTCCAGGAGCTGGCGGATGCGGTGGTCTCGCCCGCCCTCTACGTCGGGTTCGGCACGATCGCCGGCCTGCTCTTCCTCCATGCGCGCCAGCGCGCCCGTCGGCGGGCCAAGGAGCGTCGCCCGCCAGCCGGGACCTAGGGCAGGTCGTCGCGGAAGACGCGTGCGGTGAGCACTGGACGTCGCGGTCGAGGGTTGAGATCTGATCCTGCACCCGATCGAATCGGGCATCGAACTTGTCGTGGACGGCGTCGAATCGGGCGTTCATCTCCGAGCGCAGGCCGCCGATCTCAGCACCGAGATCGTGCGTGTCACGACCGTGAGGGTCGCGGTGAGGAAGGCGAGCAGGATCGCGAGCGCCGTCCAGACCTGCGGTTCGGTCATGCTGATCTCCATACTCGTGGAGGACTAGCCGGGCACCTTGACCGTGAGCGCGCCACGGTCGGCGAAGCAGTCGACCGCGGTCACAGTGCCGAACTCGTCCCCATCGAGCTGGAACTCCTGCGGCGACTCGAGCGCGATGCCCAGGCGCCTCCCACGGAAGTAGGTGACATCCTTCACGTCCGTCGAGAGGTCGATGATCATCCGGCCGGCCGCGCTCCTGCGCAGCACGCCGTTCTCCCAGGTGATCTTGTTCCACACGCGCAGCCAGCCGAAGCGACCGCGCGGCTTGAGCGCGGCGATGTCGAGGATGCCGTCATCCGGCGTCGCATCCGGGATGAGCAGGATGCCTCCCGGCAGCGCACCGCAGTTGCCGACGATGAGGGTGTGTGCGGTGAGCGGCTTCTCCGGCAGACCGTCGAGCCGGTACCGGAGCCGTACGGGGGCGAGTTCGGGCAGCGCGCGCATCCCTGCGTCGACGTAGGCGAGCCAGCCGACGGCCTTCTTGAGCTTCGCGTTCGTCTTCGCGATCATCTTCGCGTCGAGTCCGAGACCCGCCATGACGAGGAAGACGTGCTCCTCGGTCGAATCCTTCTCCCTGGTGATCGTCGCGACGCCGACGTCGATCGTGCGCTCGGCCTCGCCGAACGCCGTCTCGACCGAGGCGTCGAGGCTGGTGAGGCTGAGGTCGAGGTTGCGGGCGAGGAGGTTCCCGGTGCCCGCCGGCAGGAGGGCGATCGGCACGGACTTGCCGCGCAGCACCTCGGCGACCGCCCGCACGGTCCCGTCGCCGCCGGCGGCGAGCACGACCGCAGCCCCCTTCGCGAGCGCCTCGCGCGTGACCGACTGCCCGGCATCCGTCTCGCTCGTCGCATACCAGCGGGTGCGCCCCCAGCCGCTGCCGGTCTCCGCCTTCTCGACCGCGCGCCGCAGTTTGCGCAGGTCGACCTTGATGGGGTTGTAGACGACGGCGGCATGCCGCCTGGCGGTCGACACCCGTCCCGTCCCCGAACCCGATCCTGCGGCCACGACACCAACCGTACGGTACGAAACCGTTCAATAGACTGGGGAGGTGATAGACCCCCAGTTGCTGCGCGAGAACCCGGATGCCGTGAGGCGCTCGCAGGACGCTCGCGGCGACTCCGTCGAACTCGTGGACGCCGCGCTCGCCGCCGACCTCGAACGCCGTTCGTCCATCACCGCGTTCGAGGAGTTGCGCGCAGAACAGAACGCCTTCGGCAAGACCGTGGCTGCTGCGTCCAAGGAGGAGAAACCGGCCCTCGTCGCCCGTGCCCAGGAGCTCGCGGCGCGGGTCAAGGAGGCCGGTCAGAAGGCCTCGGATGCGGAAGTCGAGTTCGACAGGATCGCCGGCTCGATCGCGAACCCGGTCATCGACGGCGTTCCGGCGGGAGGCGAAGAGAGCTTCGTGACCCTCCGCGAGGTCGGCGAGAAGGCGAGTTTCGATTTCGAGCCTCGCGACCACGTCGAACTCGGTGAGCGCCTGAAGGCGATCGACATCACGCGTGGCACGAAGGTCTCCGGCAGCCGCTTCTACTTCCTCACCGGCATCGGCGCGCGTCTCGAGCTCGCGCTCATGAACATGGCCCTCGACAAGGCGCTCGTCGAGGGCTTCACCCCGCTCATCACGCCAACGCTCGTGCGGCCGGAGATCATGCGCGGCACGGGCTTCCTCGGCGAGCACGCCGACGAGATCTACTACCTCCCCGCCGACGACCTCTACCTCGTCGGTACGAGCGAGGTCGCGCTCGCCGGATTCCACGCCGACGAGATCCTCGATCTCGAGACCGGGCCGCTGCGCTACGCAGGCTTGTCGACCTGCTATCGGCGGGAGGCAGGGGCCGCGGGCAAAGACAACCGCGGCATCCTGCGCGTGCACCAGTTCAACAAGCTCGAGATGTTCTGCTACACACTCCCCGAGGATGCTGAGGCCGAGCACGCGCGCCTCGTCGGCTACCAGGAGCAGATGATGCAGGCCTGCGAGCTCTCCTACCGGGTGATCGATGTCGCCGCGGGCGACCTCGGCTCGAGCGCGGCACGCAAGTTCGACATCGAGGCCTGGGTGCCGACGCAGGGCGCCTACCGCGAGCTCACGAGCACGAGCAACTGCACGACCTACCAGGCGCGCCGTCTCGACATCCGGTATCGCACCGAATCGGGGAAGACCGCGCCGGTCGCCACCCTCAACGGCACGCTTGCGACCACCCGGTGGATCGTGGCGATCCTGGAGACCCACCAGCAGGCGGACGGCTCGGTGCGCGTGCCAGAAGCGCTGCAGCCGTATCTGGGCGGCCTCGAGATCATGGAGCCGATGCAGTGAGCACCCCTTCTCGGGTCGAGCCGCCCGCTTCTCCGGTCGAGCCGCCCGCTTCTCCGGTCGAGCCTGTCGAGACCTGGCTCGTCGCACTCGACATCGACGGCACCGTCATCCACGAGGACGAGACGCTCACCCAGGCGGTCGTCGATGCCGTCGGTCGCGCACGCGACACCGGTCACACCGTCACGCTGGCGACGGGGCGATCCTGGGAGACCACTCGTCCGATCCTCGAGGCGCTCGGCCTCGAACCCGAGTACGTCGTCTGCGCGAACGGCGCGATCACCATGAAACGCGACCCGGATATCGAGGGCGGGTACCGGCGCGATCTCGTCGAGACGTTCGATCCGGGGCCGGTGTTGCAGCGCATCCGGAGCGGTTTGCCGGACGGCCGATTCATGGTCGAGGATGCCACCGGGCAGCGGCTCTACACGGACGGCATGCAGGACTGGAACCTCGAGAACGCGACGCTCGTCGACTTCGAAGATCTCGCCGGAACCCCGGTCACCCGCGTCGTGGTCGTGTCGCCCGGTCACGAGCCGGACGAGTTCGTCGCACTCATCGACTCGCTCGGCCTGCACCAGGTGAGCTACGCGATCGGGTGGACGGCATGGCTCGACATCGCCCCCGACGGAGTCAACAAGGGTACGGCGCTCGAACGGGTGCGCGGCATCCTCGGGATTCCACGCGATCGGGTGTTCGTGGCGGGCGACGGACGCAACGACATCGAGATGTTCGAGTGGGCGGGCGAGTCCGGCCGCGCCGTCGCGATGGGTCAGGCACCTCCCGAGGTCAAGGCGGTCGCGACCGAGGTGACGGCGGATGTCCGCGCCGACGGCCTCGTGCCCGTCCTGGATGCGCTCCCCGTCGCCAGCATGCTTCCCCGGTAGCGTTCAGACGCACCACGGTCGCCGTCGGCTAGAATCGCACGGGCGCGACATCGCCCCAGGGAGGGCTGTCCGAGCGGCCGATGGAGCCAGTCTTGAAAACTGGTGGGCAGAAATGTCTCGTGGGTTCGAATCCCACGCCCTCCGCGCCTGACGCAACGTTGAAGACCGGGAGACACCCATGAGCGAGACCAGGCCGCGTGGCCGCAGGGCCAGCGGGCTGCCGTTGGTGGCGCGGCACGGAAGGCTGCGCCGCAGCAACCCCTGGCTCACGGCGCTGAAGTACGTGAGCGCGGCCATGGCCGTCGTGCTCGTGAGCGGCGTGACCGTCGCGGGATACGCGATCTGGAAGCTCGAGAGTGACATCAAGACGGTGACGATCGTCGGGGAGACCGAGGGGCCGCCGCCCGCGCTCGGCGCCTACGAGGGTGGCTTCAACATCCTGCTCGTGGGCAGTGACCGGTGCGAGGATCCGAAGGGGTGCAAGGACCGTTCCGCGGAACTCAACGACGTGACGATCCTGTTGCATGTGGCACAGGACCAGAGCAACGCCGTCGCGGTGAGCTTCCCGCGCGACCTGGTCGTGCCGATCCCCTCATGCCCCAACCCGGATGGCGGCAGCTACTACTCGATGTCGGCCCAGCCCATCAACGTGACGCTCTTCTACGGCGGGTTGCCGTGCACAGTGCTGACCGTGTCGAAGCTGACCGGGCTCGACATCCAGTTCGCCGCCGAGGTCAGCTTCTCGGGCGTCGCCAGGATCTCGAGCGCGATCGGGGGGGTCAAGGTCTGCGTGAACGGCCCGGTCGTCGACAACTACTCGGGCATCAACCTGCCGGCTGCGGGCGAGTACACGCTCGACGGCTGGGAGGCGCTGGCCTTCCTGCGAACCAGGCACGGCGTGGGCGACGGCAGCGACCTGGGGCGGATCAGCAACCAGCAGGTCTTCCTCTCCTCACTCGTGCGCACGGTCAAGGGCGGCGGGGTGCTGGACGACTTCGGCAAGCTCTACAACATCGCCACGGTCGCGACCCAGAACCTCACCGTGTCGAACAGCCTCAAGAACCTGAACACGATGATCTCGATGGCGCAGGTGCTCAAGAACCTGCCGCTCGACCGCGTGCTGTTCGTGCAGTACCCGGGCGTGACCGGGCAGCCGGGCGTCTACGCAGGCAAGGTGGCGCCGGTGACGTCGGCGGCGAACGCGCTGTTCGCGAAGATCCGGGCCGACGAGCCATTCACCCTGCAGGCCGGCAACACCGGCATCGGTTCGGTCGCCGACCCGAACGCCCCGAAGGAGAGCGAGGCTCCGACGACGGGGGGTCTCGAGGTGCTCCCCGGCGTCAAGGGGCAGAGCGCTGCCGACTACACCTGCTCGAAGGCGAACTGACCGGGCGCGAGCCGACCGGGCCCCGTGTTCAGCGGTGATGCTGGCGTCGCCGGGTGGCGACGAAGAGCACTACGAGCGCGAGCCCGAGACCGACGAGTCCGATCGCGATGATGGCGTAGCCGATCGATTCCGGGCTGGCTTCCGCGAGCATCCTGGGGAGCGTGAGTTCGTGGAGCGTCACGTGGACGGGGTGCGGCATGCGTCTGCGCCTTCGGGTGATCAGCGGGCGATCGGGTCGATCCGGGGTCGGGGTGAGCCGGAATTGTTCGCCAGTTCGAGGCTATCCGGCGACTTGGGGCCGGACAAGGAAGGCGGCTGCCCCCATCCGGGGGACCAGGTCGGGTGAATCCCGGGCGATGCCGCGCCTCATGGCCGGCGCGGTACCAGGCGAGCGAGTTGCGTCACATGCCCCGGCTCGAGCTCTGCGACGGAATGAGCACCGAGCAACTTCATCGTGCGTTCGACTTCGCCGGTGAGAATTTCGATCGCCCGATCGACTCCGGCGCGACCTCCAGCCATCAGGCCATACAGATAGGCCCGGCCGATGAGCGTGAATCCGGCGCCGAGCGCGATCGCGGCGACGACATCCGCTCCGTTCATGATGCCGGTGTCCACGGTCACCTCGATGTCGTTGCCTACCGCTTTGACGACGGCGGGCAGGAGGTGAAACGGGATCGGAGCACGGTCGAGCTGACGACCGCCATGGTTCGAGAGAACGATGCCGTCGATACCGGCCGCGGCCAGTGCCTCTGCGTCTGCCACGCTTTGCACACCCTTGACGACGAGCTGGCCCGGCCAGATTACGCGGATGATGTCGAGGTCCGCGAAGCTGATCGTCGGGTCCATGGCGGCGTCGAGAAGTTCGCCGACCGTGCCGCCGGTCGACTTCAGCGACGCGAACTCGAGCTTCGGGGTGGTCAGGAAATCCCACCACCACCACGGGCGTGGGATCGCATTCGCGATCGTGCCCAGGCTGAGCTGCGGCGGGATCGAGAAGCCGTTCCGCTTGTCTCGAAGGCGGGCGCCGGCGACAGGGGTGTCGACGGTGAAGAACAGGGTGTCGAAGCCGGCTGCAGCGGCACGGCGCGTGAGCTCGTAGGAGATCTCCCGGTCTCGCATCACATAGAGCTGGAACCAATTGCGACCGGCGGGGTTCGCCTCCTTGACGGCCTCGATCGACGTGGTCCCGAGGGTCGACAGGGTGAACGGGATGCCCGCGGCACCCGCGGCCGAAGCTCCGGCCATTTCGCCCTCCGTGTGCATGAGCCGGGTGAAGCCGGTCGGGGCGATACCGAACGGCAGCGCCGATGGTCCGCCGAAGATCGTGCACGACATGTCGACCTGCGAGACATCGCGCAGCACCGAGGGATGGAACTCCACATCCTCGAAGGCCTGGCGTGCACGCGCGAGCGAGATCTCGCCCTCGGCGGCACCATCGGTGTAGTCGAATGCCGCTTTCGGGGTGCGACGCTTCGCGATGTCACGCAGGTCGTGAATCGTCAGCGCCGACGCCAGCCGTCGACGTTTCGCGTTGAACTCGGGCTTCTTGAAGTGCATCAGTTCGAGGATCTCGGAAGGGCGAGGGAACTGGCGCTTCACCATAGTGACCATCGGAGAGTTCCTATCGAGGTTCGTAGCGGATTGTGGGGAAGGCGGGCGCGATGAGCGCCCTCAAAGTGTCGAGGTCGCCTGAAACATATCCGAGCGCGCGCGCCTGCACCAGCACGTTGCCGATGCTCGTCGCCTCGACGGGGCCGGCCACCACCGGCAGTCCCACGGCGTTCGCCGTCAACTGGCAGAGCAGCCCATTCTGCGCGCCACCACCGACCAGGTGCACGACCGACACCGTACGCCCGCTCAGCTCGGCTGCCGATCGGATCGTCCGAGCGTAGGCTTCGGCGAGTGACCGCAGGATCGCACTCACCATGGCGGGGCGGGAAGACGGCACAGGCAGGTCACGGGCGGCCAGCCAGGCCGAGATTCGCGCAGGCATGTTCCCCGGGGCCAGGAACACCTCATCGTCGACGTCGAAGATCGGAACGGCCTCGCTGACCACTGCGGCTTGTTCGACGAGCTCGGAAGCCGAAACCGTCGAACCGTCCTTCTTCCACTCACGTACGCATTCATTGAGCAACCACAGGCCCATGACGTTGTGCAGGTAGCGCACCCGACCGTCGAAGCCGCCCTCGTTGGTGAACCGGGCCAGCCGGCTTGCTTCGCTGAGCACAGGATGCTCCAGTTCGACCCCGACGAGTGACCAGGTCCCGCACGAGATGTAGGCAAAGTCGGGATCGAGGGCCGGGATGGCTACGACCGCCGAGGCGGTGTCATGCGAACACACCGTTGTCACGACAGCCTCCGTCCCGCCCAGGTCGCGGAGGACTTCCCCGGTGAGTCCACCGAGCGGTGTGCCGGGGTCGACGAGCTGGGGGAACAGCTCGCGCCGGAGGTGCAGGCGTTCGATGAGAGCCCTGTCCCATTCCGCTGTCTCGACGCCCAGCAACCCCGTCGTCGAGGCATTCGTGCGCTCGGCGAGGGAGTGCCCGGTCAGCCAGTAGGCGAACAGATCGGGAAGCAGCAGGAATGAGTCGGCCAACTCGAGGGTTCCGGCGGTGCGGTCGGCCGTCAGCTGGAAGAGCGTGTTGAACGGAAGGTGCTGCAATCCGTTGCGAGAGTACAGCTCCGCCGGAGACATGATCTCGTGCACGACCTCGACGGCGGGGGCACTGCGTTCGTCCCGATACGCATAAGGTGAGCCCAGTATCCGACCATCCCGCATGAGCGCATAGTCGACTCCCCACGAATCGACGCCGATGCTCGCTAATCCAGGCTCCTGGCGCACCGCCGCAGCAAGCCCATCCACCACCCGGCGATACAGCTCGAGGATGCTCCAATGGAGGCCGTCGGCGGTACGAACCGGCAGGTTGGGGAATCGGGCGACATCGGTGAGCCGGAGCGTGCCCTGCCCGACGTACCCCAGTTGTACTCGCCCGCTCGTCGCGCCGAGGTCGACGGCGGCGACGACTCCGGCGTTCATCGCAGGAAGGCGGCCGCGACGCCGGCGTCGACCGGGATATGAAGTCCGGTGGTGTGCGACAGGTCGGGCCCGGTGAGTACGGAGACGGCATTGGCGACGTTCTCCGGGAGGACTTCGCGCTTGAGAATCGTGCGTTGAGCGTAGAACCTGCCCAGCTCTTCCTCGGCGATCCCGTAGGTCCTGGCGCGGTTCGCTCCCCAGCCTGACGCAAAGATTCCCGACCCTCGTACGACCCCGTCCGGGTTGACACCGTTGACCTTGATGCCGTGTTCACCGAGCTCGACCGCGAGGAGTCGCACCTGGTGCGCCTGATCCGCCTTGGTCGCCGAGTAGGCGATGTTGTTGGGTCCGGCGACCACCGAGTTCTTGCTCGCGATGTAAATGACGTCGCCCCCCATTCCCTGCTCGATGAGCACGGGCGCGGTCGCCTTCGAGATCAGGAACGAACCCTTGGCCATGATGTCGTGCTGGAGATCCCAGTCCTCTTCGGTCGTGTCGAGAAGCGATTTCGAGAGGGAGACGCCGGCGTTGTTCACGATGATGTCGAGACCGCCGAATGCGAGTACCGCGTCGCGAACCAGCCCCTCGATCGCGGCGGCGTCGGAGACATCCACGGCCAGCCCGACCGCGACGTCGGTGGAGCCGATCTCCGCGGCGGCGGCCTGCGCGCGTGCCAGGTCCAGGTCTGCGACGACCACGCAGGCGCCGTCGGCGGCCAGCCGGGCGGCGATCGCCTTGCCGATTCCGGATGCTGCTCCCGTCACCAGCGCGATGCGCGTCGCGTGGCTCTTCGGCTTCGGCATACGCTGCAGTTTGGCGTCTTCGAGGGCCCAGTACTCGATGCGGAACTTCTCGACCTCCGAGATCGGGCTGTAGGTGGAGACCGATTCCGCCCCCCGCATGACATTGATGGCGTTCAGGTAGAACTCCCCCGCCACCCGAGCGGTCTGCTTGTTCGCGCCGTAGGAGAACATGCCCACTCCCGGCACCAGGACGATGAGCGGGTCGGCACCGCGCATGGCCGGTGAGTCGGCGGTGGCGTACTTCTCGTAATACGCCGTGTACTCGGCGCGGTAGTTCTCGTGCAGTTCCCTCAGCCGCCCTCTCATCTTCTCGAGCGAAGCCGCGGCCGGCAGGTCGAGCAGCATCGGCCTGACTTTGGTGCGGAGGAAGTGGTCGGGGCAACTTGTGCCGAGGGCAGCGAGCCGCGGTGCATTCGCGGAGGCGAGGAAGTCGAGCACGCGCTCATCGTCGGTGAAGTGTCCCACCATCGGCCTGTCGTGGGAGGCGATTCCACGGATAGTCGGCGCCAGAGCGGCAGCCTTCGCTCTACGCTCGGCGGGGTCGAGGGCGGCTTTCTTCGCCACGGTGCGTCCGAACGGGTTCTTCCTGCCGTGCTTGTCGAGATAATCCTGCGCAGTCCTGATGATCCAGCGCGAGTTCTTCTCGGCCGCGGCGCTCGAGTCGCCCCATGCCGTGATGCCGTGTCCGCCGAGGATGCAGCCGACCGCGCCCGGGTTCTCGTCCTTGATCGCGGCGATGTCGAGGCCCAGCTGGAACCCGGGGCGTCGCCAGGGAACCCACACCACCTTGTCGCCGAAGATCCTTGTGGTGAGGTCCTCACCATCTTTGGCGGTCGCGATGGCGATTCCGGAGTCCGGATGCAGGTGGTCGACATGCGCAGCATCCACAAGCGCGTGCATCGCGGTGTCGATCGATGGGGCGGCACCGCCCTTACCGTGCAGGCAGTGGTCGAAGGCCGCGACCATCTCGTCCTCGCGGCCTACGCCGGGATAGACATCGACGAGCGCGCGCAGACGATCCAGCTGCAAGACCGCGAGTCCCTCCTCCGTGAGTGTGCCCAGGTCGCCGCCCGAGCCTTTCACCCAGAGCAACTCGACGGGTTCACCGGTGACGGGATCCGTGCCGAAGCCCTTTGCGGAGGTGTTCCCGCCGGCATAGTTCGTGTTCTTCGGGTCGGCACCGAGTCGGTTCGACCGGGCGATGAGGTCGCCTGTGGTGGTGTCGCTCACGCGCCCCACCCGGCCTGCGCGCCGCCGACCCTCTCGAGTTCGATGCGCTCCTGGTAGCCGTCTGCGGCATAGGCGGCCATCGGGTTCGCTGGAAGGCCGCGGGATGCCCGCCATTCGGCGAGTGCAGGACGGACATCCGTGTAGAAGGCGTCCATGAGGACATCGTTCGCGGCGAGCACGTCGCCGGCATCCTGTGCACTACCGAGAGCAGCACGGTCGAGGAGGAGCGCACGCGCGGTCATCTCCTGCACATTGAGCACAGAGCGGATCTGGCCAGGAATCTTCTTCTCGATGTTGTGGCACTGGTCGAGCATGAAGGACACGCCGCTCGTGCTGCCGAAACCTCCTCCGCGGATGACTTCGACGAGTATCCGGAACAGCTGGAACGGATCCGCGGCGCCGACGATGAGATCGTCGTCGGCGTAGAACCGGGAGTTGAAGTCGAAGGCGCCGAGTTTTCCGAGTCGCAACAGTTGCGCGACGATGAACTCGATGTTCGTCCCTGGTGCGTGGTGGCCGGTGTCGAGGCAGACGAGGGCGCGCTCGCCGAGGGCTTCGACGTGAGCATAGGCGGTTCCCCAGTCGGGTACGTCGGTGTGATAGAACGCCGGCTCGAAGAACTTGTACTCCAGGACCAGGCGCTGGTCCTCGCCCAGGCGCTGGTAGATCTTTGCGAGCGAGTCCGCAAGCCGATCCTGACGCCCGCGGATGTCGTCCTGGCCCGGGTAGTTCGTCCCATCGGCCAACCAGATCTTCAGGTCTCGGGATCCGGTCTGGCCCATGACGTCGATGCACTGGAAGTGATGGTCGATGGCCTGCTGTCTGATCCTGCGATCACTGTGGGTGAGACTGCCGAGCTTGTACGCGTCGTCCTGGAACGTGTTCGAATTGATGGTCCCCAGTGTCATCCCGAGGTCTTCCGCATAGCGACGCAATGCGGCGAAGTCCTCCACGAGGTCCCAGGGGATGTGCAGGGCGACAATGGGTGCCAGGCCCGTCAGCTCGTGGACCTTGGCCGCGTCGGCCACCTTCTCGAAGGGGTCACGCGGTACGCCGGCCTGGGGGAAGACGCGGAATCGTGTTCCTGAGTTTCCGAATGCCCAGGATGGCAACTCGATGGACTGGTCTGCGAGTGCGTCCAGATCCTGACTGGTGAACATCGAACTCATGACGCCTTCTCTCTGCAGCGCGGGCCCGTCGTGAGGACGACCCGACTCCCCGGTACTTCCAGTCGATCACGATTGAATCGTTTCATCGCACGCCTTATACTAGGCGCACCACCAGGCCGGGTCAACGTAAGGAATGCTGATGATCGCAGTCGGAGCGTACGACGACGTAAGAGCCACTGCTTCGGGAATGGATCGTGCCCTCGACGCCGGAAACGGGATCGTGCGGCTCGCTCCTGCCTGGGTTCCTCGAGCGTTCTGCACTCCCGGGCGGCGCATCCGGCTGCACCCGGACGACTACTTTCCGTTCGGGCAGACTCGCGGTGGGATCGATGAGCGGTGGTTGGCCTCCGCAGTTCGCGCGGACAACGGACCGCTGACCGGCACGGACGAAGGCCTCAGCCTCGTTGTGGATCCGGACGGTGGCCCGCTGATCCCGTTCGACGAGTTCGTCGCTCACCACAAGGCGGAGCTGATCGGGGGCCGTGTGTACGGCGCTCACGCGTCGTGGCCGATGTACTCCAAGTTCTTCGACAACCAGCAGGCGCTGCCGTTTCACGTCCATCACACCGATGAGAAGGCCGCCCTGGTCGGCAAGCCCGGCAAGCCGGAGGCCTACTATTACTCACCGCACATGAACAACCATCTCGGCGACCAGCCGATCTCCTTCCTTGGGCTCCAACCCGACGTCAGGCCGGAACAGGTGAAGGAGCGGCTCGAACGCTTCGCGCAGGGCGGCGACAATCGCATCACCGAACTCTCCCTCGGCTATCGCACCCGGCTGGGAACCGGTTGGGACATCCCGTCCGGAGTGTTGCATGCACCGGCGAGCGTCGCGACCTACGAACCCCAGGCCGCATGCGATGTGTTCTGCATGTGCGAGTCCTGGAGCAATAACCGGGAGGTGCCGGAGGAGCTGCTCTGGAAGGACGTGCCGACGGGCAGGCATGGCGACCTCGACTTCATCATCGGTCTGCTCAAGTGGGACCTCAATACCGACCCGCACTTCGTCAGGAATCGATTCATGGTTCCCTATTCCACCGAGCAGTCCGTGGCCGACGGCGGGGGAGCCTACGTGGAGAAGTGGATCGTGTTCCGGTCGCCGCACTTCAGTGCGAAGGAGCTCACGGTGCATCCGGGACAGACGGTGACGATCATCGATACGGACGCATACGGCCTCATCGCCGTTCAGGGGTTCGGCGCCTTCGGGTCCCACGACATCGCAGCCGCGACCCTGATCCGATACGGGCAGCTCAGCCAGGACGAGTTCTTCGTCTCGGAGGTGGCGGCGCGTGAAGGGGTGAAGATCACGAACCGCAGTGCAACCGATGACCTGGTGATTCTCAAGCACTTCGGTCCGGGGAATGCGGAACTGGCGCTTCGCGTCTGAGTTCGCACAGGGATCATGAACGCTTACCTCCGCTCTCGCCGACGGCTGCTCCTCGACATGCACATCCCGGACTGGGATGAGAGATTTCTCTCGGACTATGAACCCACCGAACTCGTGCGTCTCTACCGGCTGGCGGGAGCGGATGGGGCGCTCCTGTACTGCAAGTCGCACCTGGGGCTGAACTACTGGCCGACACCGGTGGGCGGAATTCATCGTGCCGCACATGAGCGCGACTTCGTCGGAGAGGCGAAGGCGGCGCTCGAGGAAGCCGGAATCGCCGTTGCCGCCTACCACAGTGTCATCTTCGACAATTGGGCCGCCGAGGCCCACCCCGACTGGCGGATCATCCCGGCCAGCCGAGCGGTGGGCAAGGAGTGGACGGTGCTCGGCCATCGTTACGGCACGATGTGCCCGAATCATCCGGAGTATGTGGACTACGAGAAGGCCCAGATCACCGCACTTCTGGAGCGGTACGGATTTGAGACACTGTGGTTGGACATGGCGTTCTGGACCGCGGTGTGCGTATGCGAGGCCTGTGCCACCCGGTTCCATGCCGAACACGGGATGGACATTCCGAAGGTCATCGACTGGGGCGACACCGCCTGGTGCACCTTCCAGTCCGCGCGTGAGCGGTGGATCTCCGGGTTCGCGGCCGACCTCATGGAGACTGCGCGCCGGGTGCGACCAGGGATCGCTGTCACCCACAATCTCGCCCCGGGGCTCCGCGGCTGGTTCCAGACGCAACGGGCGCAGGACGCCGGCCTCGACGACTTCGCTGCGGGAGACCTCTACGGCGGGTTCGACGAACAGGTCTTCGTTCTTGAACTCATGCGGGGGTTCCGACGCCCCGCATTACCGGAGTTCATGACGACGCGGACGAGGGATCTGTTCAACCACTCCAGCACGAAGACCCAGCACGAGATGCTCACCCAGGCCTTCGCGGCGGTTGCGGCCGACTCCGCGTTCCTGTTCATCGACGCCGTTGAGCCGTCCGGCCGGTTGAACGAGAAGGTGTATGAGCGCATCGGGCGTGTGTTCGGCGCGACCCGCCCCTTCGAGGCGGAGACGGGCGGCAGCGCGATCGCCGATGTCGCGATCTATTACTCGGATGACTCCCGCATCGAAGAACCCGGCGTCGACCTCGTGGCGGATGCTGTACCGGGAGGTGGATCTCGCCACCAGGATGCGGTGATGGGCGCGGTTCGCGCTCTCCGCCGCGGCCACATACCGTTCTCCGTCGTGACGCGTCTCGACAACGGGAGGCTCGGCGAGTTCTCGGTGATCGTTCTGCCGGATGCCCGTCGGCTGTCGTCCGAGGACGTTCAGGCCCTGCGTGCTTACGTGAGAGGGGGCGGGCGACTCTATGCGAGTGGTCGCAGTTCCCTTCTCCTATCCGACGGATCGACGAGCGGTGATTTTGCGCTCGCAGACCTCTTCGGGTGCCACAAGACCGGCACGGAGGAGGGCGTGATGGTGTATCTTCGTCCGGAGACGCCGGGTCTTGTGGCGGCCATGGAGCCGGAGCCCTATCTGCCGGTCGGGCAGCGACGCCCGCTGCCCACCGGCCCAGGGGCTCCGCTCGGGCTTCCCCGGATCTCGGCGGCCGAAGGCGCGCGGGTGCTTGCGCGTCTGACGCTGCCTTTCGGCTACCCGTCCGATGGCAGCATGACAGCCAGGGACTTCGCGAGCATCCATTCGTCGCCGCCGTGGGACGACACCGCGCACCCCGCGATCGTCATGAATGACGTCGGCGCCGGGCGTGCCCTCTACTCGAGTGCGCCGATCGAGTCGATCGACAGTCCCGCGCATGAGGCGACGTTTCTCCACCTGCTGGCCGACGAACTCGGTCTCGACCCCCGACTCTCTGCGGCGGGTCACCCGGATGTGTGGGTCACGGGGTTCGAGCAACCCGATCGCGGCCGCATTGTCGTCAGCGCATTGCGACTTGCCGGCGATGCGTCGGGCGTTCCGGTGCCCATGGCGGTCCGCATTCGCGTTCCTGAGGGTTCCGCGGTGGCCGCCGTGCGCGATGTCGGCTCCGGTGAGCCGTTTCCCTGGCGCGTGGGTGGCGACATCGTGACCGTCGGTATGGCAGTCGACATCTTCGACATGATGGCTGTTGAGCTCACAACGACTCCGGTCGAGGGGTGACCCCGGGGTGAAGGGAGGTCGGAAATTATCACGATTCATAACGGCACTCGACAAGCCTGCCCCGCACCTGTACCCTCAGTAGAAACCACAACATTGAAACGATTCATGTTGCGGGTGGCCCGTACAACGTCGTAGATAGAAGGGGCAAGAAGAATGAAACATAGAAAGAGGATTGTGACGGCGCTTGCCGCGGCCTCGGTCGCCGCGCTGGCCCTCAGCGGATGTACCCCCACGGACGAGCCAGGCACCGATGCGGAGCAGACGCTGACCCTGGCAGTTTCCTCCGACAGCCTGTGGGGCTTTGTCCGCACCGACATCGGAACCCAGGTTCACCAGTCGTCGGCATACTGGATGCCGCTGTACGACACCATCGTGAAGATCACGCCGGATCTGGAGATCCTGCCCAATCTCGCGACCAAGTGGGAGTACAACGACGACCTCACCGTACTCACCCTCACGCTTCGCGACGATGTGAAGTTCACGGATGGCACTCCGCTCGATGCCGAGGCGGTCGTCAAGAACCTCCTCACCTTCCGTGATGGCGGCGGCGGCGAGGTCACCCAGGCGGCGTCGTCGATCGCCGATGCGGTGGCGGAGGATGCGACGACGGTCGTCGTCACCCTGAAGCAGGCCGACCCGGCCATCCTTCCCGCGATGGCGGCCTCCCTCGGTGCGGTCTTCCTCCCGGCGGACATCGCCAACCCGGACAAGGACAAGTCGGTCGTGCCGGTTGGTTCAGGTCCGTACATCCTCGATGACGCGAACACGACCCCTGGATCCGTATACACCTACGTGCGTAACAAGGATTACTGGGATCCGGCCTCCTACCCGTTCGACAAGCTCGTGCTTCGTCCGATGGCGGATACTGCGGCTCGCATGAACGCCCTCAAGGCCGGTGAGGTCGATGGTGCCATGGTGCCGGCGGCCAATGCCGCGGACATCGAGGCGAGCGGTCTCACCCTCAACTCGGGTATCGCCAACTGGGCCGGCCTCCATCTCATCGACCGTGGGGGCACCCTTGTTCCGGCGCTCGCGAACGTGAAGGTGCGCCAGGCGATCAACATGGTCTTCGACCGCGAATCGCTCGTGAAGAATCTTTTCCAGGGCTACGGGGTGGCTAACAACCAGGTGTTCCGCGAAGGCAGTGCTGCCTACGTCGCAAGCGAGAAGGACACTTATCCGTTCGACATCGAGGCAGCCAAGAAGCTCATGGCCGAGGCCGGATACGCGGACGGTTTCGACATGAAGATACCGGCGATCACCGGCAACCACGACGTGATCATGCCGATCATCAAGCAGCAGCTCGGCGAGATCGGAATCCGGTTGACGGTGGACTCGTTCCAGCTCGGCGACTACTTCAATGAGGTCTTCGCCAAGAAGTACCCGCTCGTCTTCGTCAACCTTCCGAGCTTCGATGACTGGCGGGACGTGAAGGGCATGGTGACCCCGACAGCGTTGTGGAACGTGTTCAAGACGGAGGACCCGGTACTCGACGGCTACATCGAGGCCGCACGAACCAGTGCTGGCGACGAGCAGAAGGCCGCCTTCCAGAACATCGGGCAGTACCTCATCGACAACGCCTGGTACGCACCGTGGGCGACGCCTCACGTGCTGTACGGAACCGACAGTGCCATCACGGCGGAACTGAGCCCCGGACAGGTCGAACCCCTGATCTGGGACATCAAGCCCGCGAAGTAGAGGCCCCGATGCCACGTCGCAGGGAATCCAACCCTGCGACGTGGCACACTTCGGTGAAGCAGTAGGGAATCTTCATGCTCGTATTTCTCGCTCGGCGAGTAGTGGCAGGCATCGTGCTGACCGTGGTCGTCTCTGCGGTGACGTTCACTCTCATCTATAGCGATGGCGAGCGCATCGCCCGACTCATTCTCGGACCGGACGCGGATCAGGCCGCCGTGGTGCAGCGGGCCCAGGAGCTCGGACTCAATGAGCCTCTCATCGTGCAGTTCTTCGTGTGGTTCGGCAACCTCCTCCACGGTGACCTCGGTCGGTCCCTCAGCGACCACCGACCCGTCATCGAAACCCTGTTGTCCCGCGTCCCCGTCACGCTCGCTCTCGTCGGATTCACCCTGCTCGTCACGCTCGTCTTCGCGGTGGTCATCGGGCTCTACAGCGCCTACAAGGGCGGATGGGTCGACTCCGGACTGCGAACCTTCGGCGTCTTCGGGTTCGCGACCCCCCACTTCCTCATCGCCATCGGTCTCGTGGTTCTCTTCGCTCTCAACCTCAAGCTGTTGCCGGCGACCGGATACATCCCTCCGACGCGATCCCTCGGTGGATGGATGCTCTCCCTGGTCCTTCCGGTGACGGCTCTCGCGGTCGGAACGATCGCCTCCGCGTCCCAGCAGGTGAGAGGCGCGGTCATGGACGTCATGAAGCAGGACTACATCCGCACGCTCCGCAGCCGAGGTATACCCCTTAGTGCCGTGTATCTCCGTCATGCCCTCAAGAATGCGAGCGCCCCGGGCCTCACGACCCTCGGAATGCAGTTCGTGGGGCTGCTCGGCGGTGCGGTGGTGATCGAGCAGGTCTTCGCGCTTCCGGGCATCGGATCGCTGGTCATCGCCTCGGCCCTCAAGTCGGATATTCCGGTCATCATGGGCACCGTGCTGTTCCTGGTGGTGGTGGTCGTCATCGTCAACATCGTGGTCGACCTGGCGATCGCGTGGGCCAACCCGAAGTCGAGGGCATGATGAGCGGCGAACTCGGACTTGTGGTGGCGCCGGAGCTCCCCACCTTCATCCGGCAGGGAACGCTCCGCCGGCTCGCCAGGAAGCCGACGGTCTGGATCTCCGCCGTCATCCTCTCCACGGTGCTGTTCTTCTCGTTCTTCGGCGCCATTCTCACGCCCTTCGACCCGAACCTGACCAAACTCGCCATGGTCAACATCGGGCCATTCCAGTCCGAGTACCTGCTCGGTGGCGACAGGGCGGGCCGTGACATCCTCAGCCGTCTCATGTTCGCCACGGCGAACACCATCGGTGGTGCCGCGATCGCCGTTTCGGTGGCTGTCGCGATCGGCGTGACCGTGGGACTCATGGCCGGATACTACGGACGCACCTTCGATGCCATCGGGGCCTGGCTCTCCAACCTCATTCAGGCGGTTCCCGGCATGATCGTGCTGATCGCCGTGTTCGTCGTGGTCGGGCCGTCGACGGTCACGAGCATGATCGTCGTCGGCATCCTCATCGCGCCCGCGTACTTCCGACTCGTCCGCAATGTCGTCATCTCCGTGCGCAACGAACTCTATGTCGACGCTGCTCGGGTATCGGGGCTGTCGGACATCCGCATCATGAGCAGGCACATCTTCGTGGTGATCCGTGCCCCCATCATCATCGAAATGGCGTACATCGCCGGAATCGCCCTTGTGATTCAAGCCGCCCTGGAGTTCATCGGACTGGGCAGCCCGGAGAGCCCGACCTGGGGAGGCATGCTCCAGGATTCGTTCAACGCGCTGTATATCTCCCCCTTCGCCATCCTGTGGCCCGCGCTCTCGATCATTCTCACGGTGCTCGCGTTCGTCTTCCTGAGCAATGCCGTGCGAGACACGCTGGGGGACCCGCGCAGCAGTGGCGGCACAGCCCGCAAGGCGATCGCCCATGCCGTGACTCCACCAGGCGCGGCGGAGCTCGGCGAGCCGAATGCATTCCTCTCCGTTCGTGAACTCTCCATCGCCTACCCGCTCTCGAAGGAGAAGTCCCGAACCGTCGTGAGGAAGGTCGGGCTGCAGGTGAATCGGGGCGAGGTGCTGGGGCTCGTCGGCGAAAGCGGTTCCGGAAAGACGCAGACCGCGTTCGCGATCCTCGGGCTCCTCCCTCCGGAGGCGATCGTCACATCCGGTCGAATCGTGTTCGACGGACTGCCGCTGCTCGAGCTCACGGAGAAGAGGCTCAACCAGCTGCGCGGGAGGGAGATCGCCTACGTTCCTCAGGAGCCCATGTCCAACCTCGACCCAGCCTTCACCGTCGGTCAGCAGTTCGGGTTCGCCATGAGGAAGAAGCTCGGGCTTTCGAGAGTCGAGTCGCGGGAACGGGCACTGTCACTGCTCGCTCGGGTGAACATCAAGGAACCGGAGCGGGTGTACGACTACTACCCGCACCAGCTGTCCGGTGGGATGGCTCAGCGCGTGCTCATCGCGATCGCCGTCTCCTGCGATCCGAAACTGCTCATTGCCGACGAGCCCACGACTGCGCTCGACGTCACGGTGCAGGCCGAAGTGCTCGACCTCCTGCGCGATCTTCAGCAGGAGCGATCGATGGCGCTCATCCTCGTGACGCACAACTTCGGCGTCGTCGCCGACATCTGCGAGCGCGTAGCCGTGATGAAAGACGGAGAGATCGTGGAGACCGGGGAGACGAGGGCGATCATGAAGCGGCCGGAGCATCCCTACACCCGCCTGCTGCTGGATTCGGTTCTTGACAACGTACCCATGCGCGCCCCGCTCACGTCACGGGATGGAGTGAGGGCATGAGCCGGGAGGGGACCGCGCTGCTCCAGGTCGAGGACCTCGAGGTCGAGTACCGAAAGGCCGGATGGCGCAAGCCTGCCAACCGTGTGCTGCACCATGTCTCGCTCTCGATTCAGGAAGGCGAAACCCTCGGTCTCGTCGGCGAATCCGGTTCGGGGAAGACGACGTTGGGGCGAAGCATCCTCGGCCTGGTCCCGGTCGCATCGGGGCGCATTCTCTACGCCGGTCGGGACATCACCCACGCTCGGCGCCGTGAGCGCCGGGCGTTGGCGAAGGAGATCCAGGTCGTCTTCCAGGACCCTTACTCCTCCCTCAATCCATCGTTACTCGTATCGGACATCCTCTCCGAGCCGCTTCGGGCTGCGGGTATCGGCGGTACCGAGGCCCGCAGGCGGGTGCGTGAACTGCTCGACCGGGTGGGGATGCCATCCGATGCCTCGGAGCGTTACCCGGTGGAGTTCTCCGGCGGCCAGCGACAACGAATCGCGATCGCCCGAGCGCTCGCGCTCGAGCCGAGGCTCATCATCTGCGACGAACCGGTGAGCGCGCTCGACCTTTCGACTCAGGCTCGGGTGCTGGATCTCCTGATCGACATTCAGGAGCGCACCGGGGTCGCCCTGCTCGTGATCTCCCACGATCTCTCCGTGGTGCGAGCCGTCTGCCACCGTGTGGCTGTCATGTACCAGGGTGAGATCGTCGAGCACGGCGCTACGGGCGCGGTGATCGATCATCCGACACAGGCCTACACCAGGAAGCTTCTGCTCGCGGCGCCGGTGTCCGACCCGGACGAACAGCGCGAGCGCAGGGAGGCGCGTCGACTTCTGGCGGAGTCGGAGTCGGTGCTCTGACATGGCGACATCCCTCCACGACACCGAGCCTGCGCCTCCGATGGATGTCGCGCACTGGCCGATCCTGAAGACGACGCAGGGCGAGTTCGCCGTCGAGGGTGCCGACCATGTCGAGCAGACCGATTCCGGACTGGTGTTCCACCGACTCCCGGAGTCCGCCATCGCCAAGATCCCCATGGAGTTCTTCCGGGTCGTGGAGGCCCAGCCCAGTGGAGTGAGACTCGTCATGGCGACGCGCGCCACCACCATCAGGCTGGTGGTCACGACGACGGCAGCCGTGTTCTTTCCCGACGAACCCGTCGAGTCCTTTGGGCGATTCGACCTTCTCGTCGATGGTCGACCGTGCTCTCACCTCGTCGTCCCCTCCGGTGGTATTCGGACGATGGAGGTTCTCACCAACAGTTCGACGGTGAGCCCGGGCGTCCCGGTGACCGTCGACTTCGAGGGGTTGCCTGGACGCGACAAGACCGTGGAGATCTGGCTTCCTCACGATGTGGAGGTCGCGGTGGCATCGGTTGACGCGAATGCCCCGCTCGCGGCCGTGCGTGATGCGCGGCCGATCTGGTTGAACTACGGAAGCTCCATCAGTCACGGGGTCAATGCGTCGGCGCCCACGGGGATCTGGGCGGCCGTAGCCGCGACGGCGGCCGGGAGGAATCTTCTGAGCATGGGCTTCAGCGGCAACGCCCTGCTCGACTCGCTGGTAGCCACAACGATCCGCGACAGGGAAGCCGACCTCATCTCTCTCGAGATCGGGATCAACGTCATCAACCATGACGGATTTCGGGTGCGAACGTTTCTGTCGGCGGTGACGGCGTTTCTCGACACCATTCGCGAGCGCCACACGACTACGCCGATCTGGGTGGTCTCGGCCATACTGTGTCCTGTCGTCGAAGATCGGCCGGGACCCACGATGATGGTCGGGCTGCCTGGTGCGCGTCGCGCGGAAACCGAGAGTCAGCCACACGATCTTCAGCGCGGTCGCCTGAGCCTCTCCCTGACCCGCGAACTTCTCCAACAGATCGTCGAGTGGCGATCCCGGACCGACTCGAACCTGCACTACCTGGACGGGCGCGAGCTCTACGGTGAGGCAGAGAGCGAGTCAATGCCGATGCGGGACGGTCTGCACCCGGACTCCGCCGCCCAACGGCATATCGGGCTCCGATTCGCAGAGCTCGTGCTCGGTGCCACTGTGACGGACACCACCTTGGCGAAGAGGAGCAATTGAATGTCGAGCAGGTCAACCGCTGTGATCTCCGCGCGAGCCGATGACATCACCATCGGCGAGGTTGCTCTCGCCCCGCTCGGCCGAGCCGAGGTCATGATCCGCACCCTGTATTCGGGCATCAGCACGGGCACTGACAAGTGGATGCTGCGGGGCCGGTTCACGTGGGTCAACGCCGAGTATCCGCTGTGCCCCGGCTACCAGCGCGTCGGGGTCATCGAAGAGGTCGGCGCGGATGTGACCGAGTTCGAGCCCGGCCAACTCGTCGCGGCGACGATGAGCGTGGGGCTCGAGGGCGTGCATCCACTCTGGGGGGCTCACATCGCGCGCGCCGCATCCAGCGTCGGCACCGTGTATTCCGCCGAGGGCATCGACGCCCGAGCCGCGTCGCTGTTCGTGTCGGCGCAAGTGGGGTACAACGCTGCGTCTCGGATCGACGCACCGGCCGGATCGGGAGTCGTCGTCATCGGCGACGGGATCATCGGTTCGTCCGCTGCCCTGTGCGCGCTCGCTCGCGGATTCCGGGTGCTCGTAGTCGGACGGCACGATTCACGACTCGCACAGCTCGCCCGTCTCGGACTTAGCTCCCTCAACAGCCGCACCGAACCGCTCGACCGCGTTGTCGAATTCGCGCCCAGGGTGGCGATCGACACAATCCAGACGTCCGACTCCTTCGGCACCTACTTCCCCGCGCTGCCCGAGCGCACGGGCCAGATCGTGTTCAGCGGGCACACGCCCGGCGGCGTGACGACGTGGGGGGACATGGAAGCGATGCAGAAGAAGGAACTCACCGCCCACTTCGTCTCCGGATGGACGCGCGAACGCCTTACCGCGACCCTCGAGCTGATGCGCGCTGGGAGGCTGCCTCTCGAGGAACTCGTAGGCAGGGTCCCACGAGGCCCGGAGGCCATCGTGGCCGCCATGACGGACATCATTCTGGCACGGCTCGAACCCGTCGCCGCCACAATCGATTGGGGCGAGCGCGAATGAAGCTGGCCATTGCGCGAGGGGCTGGCTCGAGCGCGTCCGTGACACGCGGCCCCTGCAGGCGGGCCATCATCGCGGAGTTCCTCCTTCGGGCGCATCCCCGTTCGGCCACGCGACGCTCGTTCGGCCGGCCGGATGTTCGTCGACAGCCCCACCCAAGCCGACCAGATACACCGGGCGCGGTGACTCCATGGTGAGGAGTCCATCCTCTACCTCGACGTGAACCGGTCCGTGCGGGGTTGGGGCTGTGACCTCGAGTTTTCGCAAGGGGCCAAGCCGTGGTTCGATTCTCACCGTCGCGAATCCCGGTTCCGCGGGTGAGATGCCCGCGACATACCGGACGAGGTCACGCGCCGGCGTGGCAGACCACGCATGGGCATACGACTGGCCGCGCCAGACCTCGCGCAGGGCGCTCGGGCCGATCGCCAACATGCGGTCCCAGTCGTGAAGCAGCGCAGGCAACGCATCGGCCCTGCCCAGCAGGGCGAGGGCATCATGCACCACGTAGCGAAAGAACGGCTGGGCGGCGACCAGGTCGTGCTCGACATCCCAGTTGGGCTTGTAACGCAGCTCAAGAGTCTGGCGGAAGAACATCGATGGTGTGTAATCCGCGATGAGCATGGTCGGATCCACGACCCGGGCCCGATCGAGCAGGACCTCGGCAAGTCGTGCTCTGCGAGAGTCGGGAACGAGCCCCCCGACAACCGCCGCTGCGTTCGCATGTTCGCTGAGGCGGCGACTCCTCGCGCCGTTCTGGAGTGAGTCGGTGTAGATCCCGCGTTCGGCATCCCAAAAACGCTCGAACCCCTCGCGCAGTCGAGTGTGAACCGTACGCGCCCACCGAGCCCGGCTCTGATCTCCCAGCCACTCGGCGATCTCGGCGAAGTCCAGCAGTGCCCTCCCCCACAGCCCGTTGAGTGCGGCGACCGCACCCTCCACCTCGGTGGGAGCCCACTCGATGAGAACCCAGCCGGTGACATCCCGCAGCAGGCCATCATCGCCCTGGAATGGGAGGAACCAGCGCAGAACGGACTCGAAGGTCGGCATAAGGCCGGCTATCAGAGCCTCGTCGCCGGTGTAGCGATAGAGGTTATGCACCGTACGGGTCCAGTGCAGGGATGCATCCGGGATGGTGACCAAGCCGGGGTCCGAGAAGTCTGCCGCCGCCACCATCGGCAGGAGGCCGTCACCCCGTGCGCGCCCCAGGAGCTGTACATTTCGGATGGCGAGCGACCAGTTGGTGTTGTTCGTGAGATCGACCGACTGGTGAATGACCGAATCGGCGACCCATGCCCGCTGTTCCCTCGTCGGACAGTCCAGATAGGCGTCGCGAGAGCAGAGGTCAACGGTTCGCAGTGCAACGGCGTGCAACCGATTCAAGGCTTCGTCGTCGCAGGAGAAGCTCGGCCCGGTGGGCCGAGGTCGCAGATGTTCCACGACGGCGAACTCGTCCAGGCGAAGCGTTCCTGCTCCGATCGTCGTCACGATGGCATATCGACCACCCATGAATTCGAGACTGTCGTAGCCGTCGGCGTCGCCGCGCGCGGTGTATTCGATGTAATTGGCGGAGTCCAGGGCGAACGACTCGAGAACCTCGACCAGGCTGACGGCCAGTCGCACGCCGGGATCCGCGGTCAATCGGAAGGAGAGGATGCCCGACACGATGCCGCCGAGATCCAGCACCCAGCCGGTGTGTGATGGGATCTCTGCGGGGAGCGGCGTCTTCTGGTCGGCGTCAGGCAGCTCGGTACCTGCCAACTGGACCAGCATCTCGCGGAGGACCGTTGGGGAGTCGGCCGCGCTGCCGGCGAGGGGAACGTGCCAGACGGCGCACGGCTCGCGCCGTCTGGGTTCGGGCCGCGGAAGCGGATTACCGAGAGGAGTGCCGAAGGGCTCGGACGGCGGCCGCGTAGACGGGGGTCGACCGAACTGGACGGTCGCATCCGGCACCGCCGGTTCCCAGCTCGAGTCGTCGAATCCTGGCATTGTCCATGCCGGGTCGAACCGGGCTGCGTCGATGACCTCGGGGATCTGGGCAGAGATCTCGTCGGTCGGCCGGTGTGGTGTCCAGGCCTTGGCGATCTGAGCACGCCAGGACGGACCAGTGAGCAGTGTCACGGTTTCGGAATGTCCCGTATCGAACTGTGCCTCGAGCACGAGGCCGCCGGCAGCTCCCGGCCCCGTCATCGGCGTCGGTTCCCACCAGCTCGTGGGGAACCCGTAGTAACGCACGAGCACGGCGATGCAGTTCACGCCGATCACGAGGTACTCGCTGATGTCGACGAGGTCATGGAACAGCTCTCGCGCCGACGAACGAATAGGCCCCCGAAGCACTTCGTGTCCATTGACGTAGAGGATGTGTCGCGAATTGGAGGCGACCCGAACACGAGCCGTCTGCGCAAGGTCGTTCAGGGAGAACTCGCGTCGGAACAGAACCTTGGTATCGCCGATGTCGGTTGCGGGCAATCCGCCGAATCGCGACGTGGGTTTCGGATGGTCCGCCCCGGCGGACCAGATCCATTCACCCTGCCAGCGGGCATCATCGAGTTTCATCGGTACTCACGGAATCAGCGGACGAACCACATGGTAGCGGATAGTAGATTTGAATCGTTTCATAGGTAAGCTTATTGACACGTGTAGCCGTCGTCAATGAGTCCTCACGACTCCACGACACGGACGGAGAGTCGCTGGGAACTGTCCGGATTTCGGATCGGAAGGTGGGTTCGTGAGCTCTGTCAGTCTGCGTGATGTGGCAGCGCTCGCCGGAGTCTCGGTGGGCTCGGTCTCCAACGTCCTCAATCGTCCTGGAAGCGTGTCGGCGAGCGTCTCCGAACGCGTCCAGTCCGCGATCGACTCCCTCGGATACGTTCGCAACGACGCTGCACGTCAACTGAGGGCGGGCCAGAGCCGCTGCATCGGCCTGGTCGTCCTCGACATCGGCAACCCGTTCTTCTCCGACCTGGCCAGGGGTGCCGAGCGCCGCGCCACCGAGGAGGGCCTCACGGTCCTGCTCGGCGACACGGAAGAAGACCCGGCGCGGGAGCGGGTCTACATCGACCTCTTCGCAGAGCAGCGGGTCTTCGGGTTGCTCGTGTCACCGCTCGGGGGGGCCATGAACCGACTTCGGGACCTCAAGAAACGGGGCCTGTCGACCGTGCTCGTGGACTGGCAGACCGAGGGCGACCGGTTCTCATCGGTGACGGTCGACAACGTCGCGGGCGGATATCTCGCCGTGAACCATCTGATCGAGAACGGGCACCGCCGCATCGCGTTCGTCGGTGGCCCGCACAGCATCCGTCAGGTCAGCGATCGATTCACGGGAGCGCGCAATGCCATCGCCCAGCACCCGGGGGCAACGTTGGAGGTGATCGATACCGAGTCGCTCACGGTGCTCCAGGGGCGTCAGGCCGGCGAAAGGATCAGTCAACGGAAGGCCTCCGCCCGACCGGATGCGATCTTCGCAGCGAACGATCTCCTCGCGCTCGGTGTTCTGCAGGCCTTCAACCTGTCCGGGCGGGTCTCCGTGCCCAATGACATCGCCCTCATCGGTTACGACGACATCGACTTCGCATCGACGGCGATGGTCTCCCTTTCCTCCGTCCGCCAGCCGAGCGCCGAGATCGGACGCACCGCGGTCGAGCTCCTGCTCCGCCAGGTAGCGGGCGGCGCGGGATTCGAACCGGAGCGAATCGTTTTCCAACCCGAACTGGTGGTGCGCGATTCGACGAGCGCGCTCCGATGACCCTGGTGGGCGCCTCGAGAACCGAGGGCTTCGTCGAGGTCGACGATGGGGAACGAATTTGGTTCGAAACAGCCGGAACAGGACCGGACCTCGTGTTGTGCCACGGCCTCGGCGGCAACGCAACGGTCTGGTATCAGCAGGTACCGTACTTTGCGCGGGGCAATCGGGTGATCACGTGGGATCAGCGGGGGTTCGGCAGATCCTCGAACGTCAACCGTAAGCACGGACCGCTCACCGCAGTCTCCGACCTGGGCGCTCTCCTGGACCACCTCGAGGTGTCCAGTGCCGATGTCGTCGGCCAGTCCATGGGCGGCTGGGTGGCTTTGGGCGCGGCACTCGCCATACCTGAGCGGATCGCGTCGCTCGTGCTCGCCTGCACGACCGCGGGAATCCCGGTTGAGCGTGAACCCGTGCGCGAGCAGCCTGCACCGGTCGCAGGTGGTGCGCTCCCGCTGGGCGGGCATCCTGCGATCGATGAGAGCCTGCGTCTCAGGGACCCCGCACGGGCATACCTCTACCAGGCGCTCGGCACGTTCGGTGACCGGCCCGCGGATTCCGAACTCATGCGCATGCTCGCCGAGACCACCTTCGACGACGAGCAGCTTCGGCGGCTGGACATTCCTGTCCTGATGATCGCGGGCGAACGCGACGGGCTCATGACGACAGCGCTTCTACGGCAGGCCTCTTCGTGGTTGGCCAACGCGAGGCTCGTCGAGATGCCCGGCCTCGGGCACTCCCCCTACTTCGAAGATCCGGATTCCTGGAACAGGCTGGTCGCCGACTTTCTGGCCCGAGAACGCCGAGTCGGATCACGAGGAGTGTCATGAGCAGACCCCAGATCGAGTTCATCGCAGCGCCACACGACCTGCCCTTCTCCACAGCCGTCCGCGTTGGCGACATGCTTTATCTATCGGGTCAGATCGGGGTTCGCAGCGACGGCGTGCTCGCCGAGGGATTTCAAGCCCAGGCCCGGCAAACGATGGACAACATCGCCGCATCGCTCACGTTGGCGGGCTCCAGCATGGCGGATGTCGTCAAGGCGACGATCATGATCGCCGATATGGCCAGGTGGGGTGAGTTCAACACGATCTACCTCGAATACTTCGACGCGGGGCGTCTGCCTGCGCGGAGCGCGTTCGGCGCCAATGCTCTTGCCCTCGGCGCCGAGGTCGAAGTCGAGTGCTGGGCGTACGCTCCGGCATGATCGCGCGATGGGGCACCGCACCGGCCTGCCGACGTCGGCTCTCGAATCGGAGCCGTGGCCCGCGGCGGCTATGATGGTGCGAGCAACTGGAGACGTCGCATAGTCCGGCCTAGTGCACCACCCTGCTAAGGTGGAGTTCCCGTAAGGGAACCGAGGGTTCAAATCCCTCCGTCTCCGCAACAAAAGTCCTGATCAGAAGACTTTCCCGTTGATCGCTGCCGTGTCGTCTCACCCGGTGGGCGTCGGCAGAGGTTCAGGTATAGTTGCCGCCCGGTTGGAGCCGTGGTTCGTCCTCAATCATGTGGCGGACAGGCTCATCCCAGCCCGGGCAGGGTACCCCCCGCATTGGGTGTCGGGGCGAAGTTCTCTCGCGTAATAGGCTCCAGAAGGCGCCAGTACCCAGGCGCCATTCCTTCGCCGGCCGCAAGGTCGTCGGCTCCCGAGGGGAACCCATGCAGCTCGACCTGTCTTCGCGCCGTGCGCGTCTCATCGCCTTGGCGACATCGGCCGTCGCTGTCGGCGCTCTGCTCGTCGCGACGCCGCACGCAGCCATCGCCGGCCCGTCGACCGTCACCCAGACGTTCTCCTACACAGGCAGCGTCGCCACCTTCACCGTGCCTGCAGGAATCTCGGCCCTGACGATCACGGTCACCGGCGGAGCGGGTGGCAACGGCGGCGCGGATGCCACTCCGGCGCCTGCACCAGGCGGCTACCGCGGTGTGGTTTCCGGCACCATCGCGGTGGCCCCGAACCAGGTGCTCACGATCGGTGTCGGCAGCGGTGGCGCAACGGGCAGCAGCAGGGTCAACGCGAATACCGCTCCCCCCATCGGCGGCAGCAACCCCCTCGGCAGCTATGCCGGAGGCGTCGGCGGTCGGGCCGGCGCGAACGGGTCGTCTGGAGTGGGCGGCGCGGGTGGTGCGGCGTCTGTGGTTCAGCTCTCCGGCGCATCCGTGGTCGCCGGTGGTGGTGGTGGCAACGGCGGCAGCGGTCAGTTCGCGTCCACGCAGGGACGTACCGCGACGGCCACCTACATGGGCCGCAGCGACAGCACCACGACCAACGGCCAGGCGGGCATCAACGCGAACGACGCGTGCATCCAGACCAGCTGCTCCAACAACGATGGTGGCGGTTCCGGTGGTGGCGGCGGCGGCGCTCAAGGTGGAGCCCAGGGGCAGATCGAGTTCGGTGCGGGCACGTCCAACGAGTGGTACGGTTTCGGCGGCTCGGTCGGGCAGAACTCGACCGCTTCGCTCGCCGGCCTGACCGCGTCGTACCAGTACTACTCCAGCAACGGCCTGGCCGGGTCCGTGGTGATCTCGTACACGACCGGGGCCCCTGCCGCGCCGAGCGCTGTCAGCGGCACGGCCGCAGATGGCTCCGTCCACCTGATCTGGACCGCACCGACCGACAGCGGCCAGTCCGTCGTGAGCGACTATCTCGTGCGGTACAGCAGCGACGGCGGCAGCACCTGGAGTAGCGGGATCGCCCAGAACACGACGGAGACCTCGGGAACCGTCACCGGTCTCAGCAACGGAACGACGTATATCTTCCAGGTCGCTGCGGTGAACTCGGTCGGGGCGGGGGCCTACTCGGCATCGTCCTCGCCGGTCACGCCTCTCGGTCCGCCGACGGCACCCACGATCTCGCTCGTCACCGCCCAGGACGGAGCACTGCGCCTCACGCTCACAGCGCCGAGCTCGGGCGCTCCGGTGACCGGTTACGACTATCGGGTCGATGGCGGTTCGTGGATCGCCGTGGCCTCCACCTCGACCACGCTCGTCATCCCGGGCCTGATCAACGGAACCTCCTACACGGTCGAGGTCCGCGCCGAGAGCTCTGTCGGTGCAGGGGCGGTCTCCACCCCGGCATCCGGCACCCCGTTGGCTGTGCCCGGCGCACCGACCATCAGTTCCCTGGGAGTCGGGGACGGTACCCTCTCGGTCGCCTTCACGCCCGGATTCAGTGGTGGTGGTGAGATCACCTCGTACCAGTACCAACTCAACGGTGGAAGCTGGACGACCGCGAGCGGTACCTCCAGCCCGATCTCCGTGACGGGCCTCGCCGCAGGCACCACCTACTCGGTGGCGCTACGCGCCGTCAACTCGGTCGGCACCGGAGCTGCATCGGTGCCCGCGTCGGCCACCACCCCGGCGCTGCCGGGAGCTCCGACGATCACCGCGGCCATCGCCGGCGACAGCACAGCTCGCGTGAGCTTCAGCCCGGGAACCACCGGTGGCTCCCCGATTGAGGGCTACGAGTACCAGACCACCGCGGGTGGCGCCTGGACGACCGTGCCCGGCTCGTCGAGTCCCGTGCTCATCAGCGGACTCACGAACGGCACCGTGTACGCCGTGAGCATTCGCGCCATCAACTCGGTGGGCACCGGTGCCGCATCCGTCGCGGTCGCCGTCACTCCGGCCACGGTCCCCGGGCCCCCGTCGATCGTCGGCAACACGGTCGCCGGCAGCGACGCGACCCTGTCGGCCGCCTTCACCGCCCCGTCGTATGACGGCGGCTCGGCGATCACCACCTACGAGTACTCGACGGATGCGGGGGCCACCTGGCGCACCCGCACTGACGGCGACAGCGTTTCCAGTCCGGTCGTCATCACTACCAAGTCGAACGACGGGACCACCCCGCTGACGAACGGTGTCACCTACTACGTCGAGCTCCGTGCCGTGAACGCGGTCGGTGCAGGCACCGCCTCGGCCGTGGCGAGCGGTATCGCCACGACCT
The DNA here is from genome assembly GCF_039537265.1 of Leifsonella bigeumensis. Lineage (NCBI taxonomy): Bacteria > Bacillati > Actinomycetota > Actinomycetes > Micrococcales > Microbacteriaceae > Leifsonella > Leifsonella bigeumensis. The sequence goes on from NZ_BAABAE010000001.1 coordinate 463,592, forward strand.
ACCCGAGCGAGCCGACGATCACCGCGGTCACGCCATCGAACCGGTCGCTCGGCGTCAGCTTCACCGCCGGATCCAATGGCGGTGCGACGATCACCGCCTACGAGTACAGCATCGACGGCGGTAACAACTGGGTGTCCACGGAGACTCTCGGCACCTCGTTCGTGATCAGCGGCCTGAGCAACGGCACCGCGTACCCGGTGCAGGTGCGGGCCATCAACTCGGTCGGGGCGGGCGACGACTCCGCTGCTGTCACGGCGACACCGGTGGGGCTGCCCGGCCAGGCGTCGATCAACGGGGTCGTCCGCAGCGACCAGACACTCACGACATCCGTCGCCCTCGCCGACAACGGTGGTTCGCCGGTCACCGCGTGGGAGTACTCGACCGATGGTGGTGCGAGCTGGACCACGGCCGCTGGAACGGTCAGCCCGCTGACACTCACCGTGATCTCTTCCGACGGAATGACACGCCTTGCTAACGGAACCGGGTACGCGCTGCAGGTGCGTGCGGTGACAGCGGTCGGCACCGGCCCGGCCTCGGCGACGACGATCGTCGCGCCGGCCTCGGCCCCCGCGGCCCCGTCGATCGCGGTGACCGCGGGCAACGCGAGCGTGAGCGTCGTCTTCGTGCTCGGGGCCGACGGCGGCTCGCCCGTCACGCAACTCGAGTACCGCCTCGACGACGGATCCAGCTGGACGCCGACCGGTACGCTCTCAAGCCCCTTCACGATCGGAGGACTGACCAACGGCACCGCGTATGCCATCCAATTGCGGGCCGACAACGCCATTGGGGCAGGCGTCGCGTCGTCACCCGCGTCGGCGACGCCGCACACCGTTCCCGACGCGCCGAGCTCAGTCACCGCGGTCTCGAACTCCGCATCCGCTGACGTCACCTGGGTGGCGCCGGCATTCACCGGTGGGGCTCCTGTGACCGGTTATTCCGTCTCGGCGTACGCGAGTAGCGCGAGCACCACGGCGGTCTCCACCTGCTCGACGAGCGGCGCGACCTTCTGCTCGCTCAACGGTCTGACCAACGGGACGACATACTATGTCGAGGTCGCGGCGATCAACACCGCGGGCACCGGTGCAGCCTCCACTCCGCGCGTGCCGGTGACTCCGCTGGCGCGCCCATCGGCCCCGACCCTCAACTCACTCACGGTCGGCGATGGCACCATCAGCGCCGCGTTCAGCGCCGGGAGCGCCGGTGACCGTCCCATCACCGGCTACCAGTACTCGGTCGATGGCGGCGTCACCTGGGAGACCGCGAGCAGCACGAGCAGCCCGATCCTCATCACCGGCCTGACCAACGGCACCACCTACACCGTTGCGCTGCGGGCCGTGAGCTCGGCCGGCGTCGGCGCCGCCTCGAACACCCGGGAGGGCACGCCGTTCACCTACCCCTCGGCCCCCGACACCGCCACGATCATCGCGAACGGCGGGAACGGACAGATCACGGTCAGTTGGGCCGCCGCGGACCTCAACGGTGGAACACTGCTCAACTACACCGCCACCGCATTCACCGAGTTGAGCAGTGGCTCGACGGCAGGCCGCTGTACGACCGCTGGGCTGAGCTGTGTGATCACCGGGCTGATCAATGGGAGGACCTACTACGTCTCCCTGCAGACCCAGAACACCTCGGCCATGTACAGCGTGCGGTCGGCACCTCGCGTGCCCGCAACACCGTCCCTGCAGCCCGGCGCCGCTACCGATGTCACCGCAGTCGCGGGCGACGCGACGGCCACCGTTTCGTGGACCGCTCCGATGAGCACCGGCGCCAGCGCGATCACCGGCTACACGGTGTGGTGCTCGGTGGAGGGCGGTGCGTACACGCAGTGCGCCACGTCCACGACGAGCTCCGTTCAGGTCACCGGTCTCACCAACGGCTCGAGCTACACCTTCGAGGTCTTCACGGCGAATTCCGACGGCACGGGGCCGGTGAGCGCGGCATCCGACGCCGTCACGCCACTCGCCGCCGGCACGGTTCCTGTGCTCGCTGCCGCGTCGCCGACGGCCACCGGCTTCACGTCGGTCATCAGCAATTACGACGCGTCGACCACGTACTCTGCGACCGCGACGAATGGCGCGACCGTCGTACTCAGCGGCTCCTCCATCACCGTAACGGGGCTCAGCGACGGCGGCTCATCGCAGGTGACGATCACCGCGATGAAGGCGGCGACGACCACGACGGAAACGTCCCTCGTCGGTGCCGCCCTGCTGACGGGAATCGCCCCGACCTTCTCCGGCAACATCGCGACGACGACGGGCTTCGGCTTCACCATCACCAACTACGATGCCGCGGCGACATACACCCTCGCTGCCGACGGCGGGGCAACGGTGACTCGCAGCGGAGCCGCTGTGACGGTGAGCGGGTTGGCTCTCGACGCCGGCTCGACGGTGACCGTATCGGTCGCGAAGAGCGGATCGACGACCGCATCCGCCATCAACTCCGGCGCCGCCATGGCCGTCGGGACCGCACCGACCTTCACTGACCTCGTGTCCACGGGTTCCGGCTTCGAAGTGGATATCGCCAACTACGAACCGACGCTGAGCTACACGCTCGGCGTGACCGGGGGAGCCGTCGCGACCCTCAGCGGTTCGACCATCACGGTGACCGGCCTGAGCGACGGGGCGTCGGCCGATGTCACGGTCACGGCGACCGACCCGGGCGTCGATGTGGCCACCGCGACCCAGACCGGAGCCGCCCTGTTCACCGGGGTCGCGCCGGCCGTCTCGACGGTCACGCGCACGATCGACGGCTTCACGTTCACGATCAGGCTGGAGCCCGGCACCGCCTACGCGGTGACGTCCGACGCGGGCACGGCGACGCTCTCCGGCTCGACCGTCACGGTGACCGGGTTGGCCGCCGGTGCCACGACGACGGCCCACGTCACGGCGTCCGCCACGGGCGCGCTCGACGCGACCACCGATGTCGCGGGCACCGCGATCGACATGGGTGTCGTGCCGACCTTCTCGAGCCCGGTCGCCGCGGCCACAGGATTCGGGTTCATGATCACGAACTACTCGGCAGCATTCAGCTATGCGCTGTCCACCTCGGCCGGAACCATCACGCGCGACGGCAAACGGGTGACGGTCGTAGGCCTGGCCGCGGGAGAGACGGCCCAGGTACGGCTCGTCGCCGCGCAGGACGGCTACCGCGCGGCGAGCGCGAGCCTAACGGGACGCGCGCTCATCCCCGCTGCAGCGCCGACCGAGCCCACTGCTCCGGTGACGACGCCCGCACCGCCGAGCGTCCAAAGCGACAGTTCCGTGCTAGCTCTGCTGCACGAGTCGAAGCCGGGACATGCCGCGGTGACGAGCGACGGAAGCGCGGTCTCGTCGACAGTGAGCGCCTCGAAGACCACGGTGAAGATCGGCGCGGCGGGTGGCCTGAGCCTGACCGTCGCCGCCCAGCGGGACGACACGATTCTCCCGCTCGCCGCGGATGGCGTGGTCGAGGTGCAGCGCTCCGGCCAGCTCTGGGTCACCACGGCCGGATTCTCCCCGCGGTCGGTCGTGACGATCTGGGCCATGTCGGATCCGCTCAAGTTGGCCGTGTCGCACACGGATGCCTCGGGCGCGACAGGGGAGAGCGTGCCCTTGCCACACGCCCTGGCGGCGGGCGTACACACGCTGATCGTGATCGGGGTGGGCGCGCACGGCCAGCCGGTGACCATGCAGGTGGGGATCCGCGTGCTCGACGCACAGACCGTCTCCGCTCATTCGCCGGCCGGTGGCATCTGGCTGGGCTGGTGGCTCGCCGCCCTCGTGCTCCTGCTGCTCGTCGCGTGGTACGTGATCGCGCGCAGACGTCGTCGTCGCGAGGACGAGCGGGCAGCCTGAACTCCGCAAAGGAGCGAGGGGTCGAGCGCCTCCACCGTCCTGCTGCGGATGATCACCCGGATACCGGCGGGCAGAGGCTCGCCAGCACCGCGCGGGTTCCGAGCGTCGTCGGGCGGATGGTCACGATTCCGCCTGCTCTCCGGAGAGACCCCGACCGCGACGCTGCACGAGCGCCGGCGTGCCCACCACCACAATGGCGGCGAACAGCAGAGCCGTGAGCCAGATCGCCACAACGACGATCACCTGAAGGACGCCGCCGAGTACGAACTCGGCGCCCTCCACGGGCACCCCGGCCGTGGCAAGAATCGCCCCCCAGACGTCGATCCGCCCATCGGCGAAGCGCGTGCCGATCGCCGGGATGACGACCGCCACGAGAAGGGCGGGCAGGATGCCGGCCACGAGCATCCAGGGCAGGCGCTCGCCGATCCGCTTCCGCCGTCCGGCGCCTACCGCGATGCCGATGGCCGTGCTGAAGAACAGCGATGCGACGGCGCCGATAGTCCAGCCGGCGAACCATGCGATCCCGATCACCAGCACGAAGACCGGCATCATGATCACCGTGAGGAGCCCGAAGAGCGTCGAGAGGGCGAACGTCGCAGGGATGCTGCCGGCGAGCCCGGCGAAGAGCGAGCCCCACAGTCCGTCGCCGATGACCGAGCTCGCGGCAGCTGCACCGCCGGCCGAATCCGCCGCGGACAGCTCCGCCGTGGGATCCAGGCGCTGCGCGTAGCCGGCGTAGAGCGCGAAGAAGCGACTGCCGGAGACGAGTCCGGCGAGCACGGCCGGGGCCGCAAGCAGCACGATGATCGCCCAGGTGGTGCCCTCATCCTGGCCGCCCGTGAGGTTGTGGCCGAGCGTCATGACGATGACGACGACGGCGAGCGCCTCCACGAGTCCGGCCCAGGCGGAGATCCGGCGATAGCCGTCCCATTTCCTGCGTGGTCGCTCGGCCGGCTGTCGTTGTCCTGTCTCCGACACGTGGTCTCGTCTCTCGTGGGTCGGCGCGACCGACACCGCGGATGTCGCGAAGCCTCGTCGCCGGGTGGTCACTGGGCGGCAGAATCCGATCCTAGCGGCGGAGCGGCGGAGCGGCGGAGCGGCGGGACGGCGGGACGGCGGGACCAGACCGACCGCACTCCCTGCGCGGCGACTGCTAACGACCGCTGCGCTTCTCCGCGAGGGCCTCGGCGCGCTCGGCGAGGCGACGCTGCAGGGTCGCCTGAGCCTTCTCGGCCAGGTCTGGTTCGAGCGGGGTGTTCACGTGGGTCGTGTGACCGTGGTACTTCTCGATGTAGGCGTCGAGGGCTGGGCCTGACTCCCACGAGGTGATGAGGCTGTAGCGCGGTGCAGTGCCCGGATGCCAGGTGGCGTGCCAGAACCGCTGTGTGTCGATGATCACCTGCGTTCCGGCGGGCAGGGGGATACGGACCTCGGTGGTGGGGTCGTAGCGCTCTTCGCGCAGCACCATGAACGAGTCGGGGTCGTCCGAGAGGTTGTAGTAGCCGCGCACGATCCAGCCGGTGCCGTCCGGGTTGAGCCGGTTGTTGTCGTCCTGGTGCAGGTTGTACAGCGCATCTGCGTAGGAGCTCGGCTGCAACTCGATCACCCGGCAACGGCCGACGTTCGCTCCCGGCTCCTTCGCCCGGCGAACGAGGTTCGGCGCCTTCGCGACCTGCGACTCGATCCACACGCCATCCTTGTCGGTGCGGGGCGGCCGGTGGTTCCAGAATCCGTTGGCGTCGATCTCGCCCGCCGCGCTGGCGAGTGGGGCGAACCGGGTATCGCCGGATGACTTCCAGTCGACGTACTCTAGGTCGAGCCATTCCTTCGGGTCCTTCGACTGCTCATAGCGGTCGAGGACGACGAAGCCCCTCTCGTCGAGGATGGCTGACGTGATGTGGCTCATCGGGCCCCTTCAAGTGCGAGAACCGGCGCATTCGGACCAGCCCGGCTGAGGCTACCCTAACATTTCGGGCATCCGTGAGCCTTGCAGACGGGGGCGCACCGACGGACCCGGGACAGCGATCAGCAGCTTCCCCACAGGCCGAGCCGGGCATCCGAGGCCGAACGCTCGGCGGCCTCGAGTTCGGGCCAGTACGCGTCGTTCGGGGCGATGTCGACCGCCCAGGCGTAGCCCTCGGCCACGAGTTCGAGGTTCACGAAGTCTCCGCGCTCCGTCCACAGATAGAGCAGGCTGCGTCCGTACTGGTCGAGCGCACCCTCGTCCTCCGCGATCCACACGGCAGCGCCCTGCGGGAGCAGTTCACGGAGCCGGTCGCGCGCCTCGAGTGCGTAGCACTCGACGGCGGGCCGCAGCTCGGGGGTGTCGATCCCGATGAGGCGCACCGTGATCTCCTCGGCGCGCGAGGTCGTGCCATCCGGCTGCAGGTAGAGGGTGTCCCCGTCGTGCACGTAGGCGACGTGGGAGAGGGTCGCCTCGGCCGGCCTCTCGACCCCGGATGCCACGACCGTGCCGCCTCCGCCGCCCGGGTTGCTGCCGCCTGGGCCGCCCGTGCCATCCGTGTCCCCGAGCGAGCTGTCGACCGCACCCGGAAGGTTCGCCACGACGTAGTACACCGCGAGAGCGATCAGCAGGATCACGACGGCGAGTGCGGCGAGCCTCTTCATTCCCACACTGTAGCGAGCAGGGCATCCCCTCGAAGCATGCCCGATGATCGGCCCTCGCTAGACTCGTGCCGACGGGAGGATGTCATGAGCGAGCCCGAGGGCCTGGGCAAGGAAGGTCGGGGCGACGAGGGCCTGAGCAATGAAGGCCTGAGCAAGCGGTTCGATCCGCGGTTCAGCCCGGCCTTCCAACCGGGTTACGACCCGAGAGTGCATCGCGAAACGCCGCCCTCGGCCCCACTGCGCGAGGAACCGCGTCGCGACTGGTCGGAGCCGACCCTCGATCGCACCCCACCGCGTCGCGACTGGCCCGAATCCCGCCGCGAGGCCACGGAGGCCACCACGGGGGCAGCCCCCGACGGGCTCTCGCTCTTCGCTATCCCCGAGGATGCCGCCGGCGAACCCGGAGTCATGGCATTCGAGGACGTGGGGCCGGTATCGCGGTGGCGTCGCATCAACCCGTGGTTCTTCGTGCTGTGGGCGCTCGGCCTGGCGTTCGTTCTGACCGGGGCCGGCGTGATGAGTCTCGTCATCGAGTGGGTGAATTCCCCGCAGCAGCAGGCCGGATTCGGGTTTGCGAGCTCGGTCCTCATGCAGTCGACGCTGTGGGGCGCCCCCATGCTCATCGTGCTCGGCCTCGCGACCATCACCTCGACGATCGTCATCCTCGCCGCGCGCTGGCATCGTCCCTGAGCCAGTGCACCCTGGGCCAGCGCGCCCGGGGACGCGCTGAACGAAAACGAAAGGGGAGCGCCTCCTCGCGGTGCTGCTGAACCGCCGGAGCCGTCTTGCGCTCGGACTCCTTCGTTTCGTTCACGGCCGGGTCACAACTGTGAGCGGATGAAGGCGCCTAGCTCGCTGATCTCGTCCGGCGACACCCAGTGGCCCACGCCCTCGTAGATGCCTTCGGTGAGCGTTGAGTAGGCGGGCAGCCACTCGATCGTGTGATCGATGAGGGATGACGCGATGACGGTGTCGTCGGTGCCGCGGCCCCAGAACACCGGCGGACGCAGCTCGGCGAGACGCGCGTCGCCGCCATGGTCGTTCGGGACGACGAATCCGCTGAGCGCCACGACATAGTCGAACCTGGTCGGTTGTTCGCGCAGCAACTGCAGCGCCATCGCGGCGCCCTGGGAGAATCCGAGGAGACCGACGCCCGTGGATTCGGTCGTGTCGAGCCAGTCGATGAGTGCCGACGTCGACTCATTGATCGCTGCGAAGCGCTCCTCGACCGACGGCTGCCCCGCCGGAACCTGTCCCGCCGGAGACTGGCCGGCCAGGAGGGGCCCCACGGGCGGGAACCAGGCGTACCCGGGGCCTTGTGCCAGCGGCGCCCGGACGGAGGCGATGACGGGCTCGAGCGGCAGTGACTGCGCGAGCGAGAAGAGGTCGCCCTCGTGCGAGCCGTACCCGTGAAGCAGCACGAGGAGCGGTCGCCCCGCCCGCTCGCGTTCCGGCGCCGACCAGAGCACCGCATCCGGATCGATCCCCACGGTCGCCCCCTTTCGTCCCGTCAATCCTTGCACCCCCGGCGACCCCGCATGAGCCACAATGGAGCATGAGCTCCGTCGGAACGCCAGACCCCAACTCCGGTTGGCTGTCGGACGACGAGCTGACCAGCATCCGGATGCGCCTGCCGCTGCTCTATGTCGAGGCCGTTCCGGTGCGCACCGACGGGCTCGGCCAGGTCGTCGAGGTGGGTGTTCTGCTGCGCGCGTCGCCGACCGGTGAGATGACCCGCACGCTCGTCTCCGGTCGGGTCATGTACGGCGAGACGCTGCGCGAGGCGCTCTTCCGCCACCTCGAGAAGGATCTCGGTCCGATGGCGTTCCCGCAGCTGCCGCCGAGCCCCGTGCCGTTCTCGGTCGCCGAGTACTTCCCGATGCCGGGGATCAGCGCGTTCACCGACGAACGCCAGCACGCCGTCTCGCTCGCCTACGTCGTGCCGGTCACCGGAACCTGCGAGCCGAGACAGGATGCGCTCGAAGTCACCTGGCTCGCCCCCGACGAGGCGGCGAGCGACGAACTGGCGCGCGAAATGGAGGGCGGACGCGGTGTGCTCATCCGCGCTGCCCTTGCCTCGGTGGGCTGTCTTCCGTAATACTCTCGACAACTCGTCAACCCTGCCCGGGGAGGAGTACGTCGAAGAAACGTGAACCCCGCACTGGCTGAGAAGACCAGGCTGGACCTCGAATCGTTCATCGAGACCGAGTATCCGGCCGTGGTCGGCGCGGTCGGCCTCATCACCGGAAACCGGCAGGATGCGGTCGACGCGGTTCAGGATGCCATCGTGGGGTTCCTCGCAAAACCGCCCCGGCATCCGGTCGACAACATCGCCGCGTGGATCACGGTCGTGGCGAGCAATCGCATCCGCGATTCGTACCGTCGCAAGGATGCGGAGGCCCGGGCCCTTCAGAAGGTCGGCGTTCCCGAGACCGAATCGACGGATACCATGGCCGGTCTCGACCGCGATGTCGTCGCCGCGCTGCGCGAGCTGCCCCACGGCCAGCGGCAGGTGTGCGTCCTCCACTACCTGCTGGACCAATCGGTGACGACGATCGCTGAGGGGCTCGGCGTCACCGAGGGGACCATCAAGACCCAGCTGCACCGGGCGCGCACAGCGCTCGCTGCACGGCTGAGGAAGGAGGATCACCATGGCTGACATCGACACCGTTCTGAGCGGAAGCTTCAAGCGCGTCGCTGAACCAGGTGACCCGACCGGTGTCGCCGAGCTCATCCGTTCGCGGGTGGCGGCCGGCGACACCGGCACTCCTTCCGGCGACTCCGGGTTCGCCGCGAGCAGCGGCTGGAGCTGGCTGCCCTGGGCGGGCGCTGGCCTCGTCGTCGCGATCGCCGGGGCGGTGGTCGGCGCATCCGGGGTGTTCGGGTCGCTCCAGCCCGCCGACTCCGCTCCGGTTCCGGGGTTCCCGGTCGCGCAGTTCACGAGCGGCCTCGACTGCCCGGGTGGCAGCGTCGTCGTCGCCTTCCGGCCCGGCGATCGTGTGCTCGCCGTCGCCCGCAGCGACGACTCTGCCTACCTCGCGGTGCGTAGCCCGTTCGACCGCGCCGACACGGTGTGGCTGCCGGTGTCGGACCTCGTGCTCGACGAGGGCGAGCCGGATCTCGCCTCGCTCGAGGTCGACGGATGCCCCGAACCGGTCGTCACGGTCGTCCCTGCCCCCGAGCAGCCGACGGAGCCTCCGACGCCGTCTGCTTCGCCCGTGCCGCAGCCGCCCGCCCCGCCGCAACCGCCTGCCGCGGACACGACGCCTCCGACGCTCGGTACACCGAGTGGGGTGCAGAACATCTGGTGCTCCACCCTCGCGCCCGAGGCGACAACGATCTCGATCTCCGCATCCGACAACAAGGGTGTGACGGGTGTGTCGATCAGCTGGAACGGGGCCGACTCGGGCAACGGCTCGATGACGAAGTCGGGGAGCACGTGGAAGTTCACCTACAACCCACCCAACGACGCCTTCGGCAACGTGACCTTCACGATGGTCGCCCACGACGCGGCCGGCAACCAGAGCACGCCGAAGTCGTTCGTCGTCAGTGTCCAGTGCCTGATCTGAGAGGAGCCGAGGACATGCCCACAACACCCCGCTGGCTCCGCCCGGCGATCGCCACGGCATCCGTCGTCGCTGTTGGTGCCGCATCCATCGTCGTCGGCTCGATGTTTGCCGCACCGGCGCCCGCGGCCGCGCCGACGACCGCCGAGTTCCCGGTCCTGCAGCCGATCGGCTATGGACCGGTTGCGCCCGATGCCCCGGCCGACGGCGCCGACGAGGACGACGTCACGACGAGTCCGGAGCAGGGCACGCGCACCGTACCAGTCGACGCGGACGGCCTGCCGCTGCCGGGCAGCGACATCGAGGGCGCCCTCGGCATCCTCTCCGAGTCGCCGGACCCCGTCGTCGACGACTGGGACTTCTCCCCGGTCGACGGCAGCGACGACCCTTGCTCGCCCGAGGAGGGCGGCGAGGTCGGGGGTTGCCCGAACGGCCTCCACGGCGCGACCTTCGCGTTGATCTCGCCCGACAACCTGTGGGGCATGCTCCGCGCCAACCCTCCCGTCGAGATCACCAACCCCTACGAGATCGCCCACTGCCCCGCCGCGGAGGTCGGGCCGAATGCGCTGCGCTACAGCGTCGTCACGAACGCGCCCGGGGCCATCGAGCTGCGCTACTGGGCGTGGGGCGAGGAGGACCACCCGACCACTATCGCCCTCTCGAGCTCCCCGCAACAGACCGATGACTGGGAGAGCGGGCTCGCCGAGGCGGAGGCCTTCGAAGGCGACTGGGCCACGCTCCAGCACTGCGGCATCCTCGACGGGCTCGAGAAGTACGTGCGCTATGACTACGAGCTCGCCATCCACGACACCCTCGGACGTGAGTTCACGAGTTCGATGACGACGCCGTTCTCGCTTCCGGATGACCGCACCGCGCCGCCCTTCCGCGTCGAGCCGCTCGGGCGCAACGCCATCCTGGCCTCCGCTCCGCACCGCGACGGCACCGAGGTGAGGTTCAACGTGCAGGTCATCGACCCTGGCGACGCCGATGACTGTACGGCGACCGACGACCGGCTGCCACTCGTCGACCAGTCGCGTGGTGCCACGACCGTGGATGTCTCCGCCGAGTACCTGGCCGACCACGGCTACCTGCCGCGCTACACCAAGCGCACGAGTCTCGGCGTGTACGTGCCCTCCGGCAGCACCGTGCTCGTGTGCGCGGGAGTCTACGAGCCGGATCGCCCGGGCTGGCTGTGGCACGAGGCCCAGTACCGCTACTCGATGGTCGTGCAGACGCCGGACACCCCGCGGCCCACGATCACCCTCGACGAGCTCGACCTGCGCTCCGGGTACGAGCATGCGAAGACCAGCATCGTGGCGCAGTGGGAGGGCACCGGGTCGCACCTGTCCTGCACGCTGCTGTCGGCATCCTCCGACACGCCCCGCACCTGCGGTGCGGACCCGCACGACGTGACGCGCGGCGACGTGTGGGTGACGACCGAGGCGACCCTCAACGGCGACTGGAGAACGGACTGGAGCGCGCTCCTGCCGCTCGGCAGCATCGACTGCCACGACGACTGCGTGACCCCCGAGACGGCCTGGTACTCGGTCCCGGTGAAGCTTCAGCAGCGGCCGGGCGAGCAGTGCGGTTCCGGCATCGTGGGCCCGTGCCCGGCGACGACCATCGGCTCGGCCCGGCTCCGGGTCGACTGGACCGACGGCATCCGGGGCGCCGACACCTGGGTGTTCTCACCACCGCGGGCGGGAGCCGTCGAGCATGAACTCGATCCGCTGCCGCAGATGGACTGGCTGGTCACGCCGACCTTCCCCGCGAGCTCGGATCCGCGCTCGACCTTCGTGCAGTTCGTCCTCGAGGTGGACCGCCCGGTCAGCTACACCGCGAAGCTCCTCGGCGACTGCCAGCGGCCCGGCTCCTCGGGTTTCGAGGTCTCCGGAGAGACCGCGACCGGCACGAGTGTGGTGTTCGCGGGCGCCTGCCCCGGCGAGGCCTACTCGATCCAGGTGGCTCTCACCGACGAGGGCGGCAACACGAACGTCTTCGGCGGGCCGGGCGGCAACCCGTGGCCCGACTCGAGGATCATCGTCCCCGGCTACCGCTACAACGTGGTGCTGGGCCAGCGCCTCGGGCTCAAGGAGAGCGTCGATCAGACGAAGGTCCGCCAGTTCCGGGTGAAGGTCGACGGACAGTACATCGAGCCGAACCTGCCCGCGGATGACTGCATCTACGGCAATGAGTCGTACCTTCCCCCGAGTGCGGTGCTCGAGAACGCGCGCCTCTCCGAGAGCGTCACCGTCGAGGTCACGGTGCAGCTCGCCGAATCGTGGGGCAGCACCGAAGGGACGCGGGCCTACTGCGACGCGGATTACGACAGCACCGCGCCGGTGTATCGACTGACGCAGGAGGTCTCGATCGACGACCTGCTGGCCGGGGCGACGATCGCGGCACCGGATGACGCCCCGTACGTCACCGAGGTCATCCTGCGCCTGGCGCCCCCGAGCGAGCCCTGAGCGTTCGGCGGCATCGCGCCGAAGCCGGGTCGACCGCCCTCAGGGTTGCGAGGGGTCAGTAGTTGCTCTTGTGCGACCTCATGAACGACAGTTACTGGCCCCTCGCGGAGGAGGGTTGCGCAGAAAAGGGCCCCGAAGTGCCCTTCCCGGGTGAGGGGAAGGGGCATTCGGGACCCTTGTGTGGGTGTCTGCCCTGTGGGTGTCTGCCCTGTGGCTATCAGCCTTGGGCGCGACGCCCCGCGCGGCGCTCGCCGCCGGTGGGGGTCGAGGTGCTGTAACTCGTGAAGCTGCGCTGCGAGGTGGAGCCAGTGCGCCCGGCGCGTGCCTGAGCCGTGCGTGCCTGGCCAGATCGAGCATGGCCCTCGCGAGCCTGGCCCGAGCGGGCGCCCTGTGGGGCACCGGATGCCGCGGGCCGGCCCGAGCGGTCCCGGCGCGGCGCATCCGACGCGCGCCCGCTGGACGCGCGCCCGTCGGCACCGCGCCCGCTCGCCGCCTGGCCGCCGCCTGTTGAACTATTGCCGGCGTATCCGCCGGTACCGCGTCCACCATTGCGTCCACCGGCAAGCTCGCGGTTCGCACGCTTGCGCTGCGCGTTCGCGCCCTGCGAGCGTCCGCCCTGCGACTGCCCCCGCGCCGGCTTCGCCGCACGCGGTGCCGGCTTCACATACGCCGCGACCTCGCCGATGAGCTCGGTGACGGCGGGTGAGTTCGCGGTGACCCGCTGCGGCGTGACAGCGATGGCCGCCTTGCGCAGCAGCACCGCGACATCCGCCTTCTGAGCCGGGAGCATCACGGTGACGACGTCGCCCGAGCTGCCGGCGCGAGCGGTGCGGCCGCTGCGGTGCAGGTAGGCCTTGTGCTCGGCGGGCGGGTCGACGTGCACGACGAGTTCGACGTTGTCGATGTCGATGCCGCGGGCTGCGACATCCGTCGCGACGAGCACCCGGGCATCCCCCGCGGCGAAGGCCGCGAGGTTGCGGTCGCGCTGCGGCTGGGAGAGGTTGCCGTGCAGATCCACGCTCGGGATGCCGGCCTCGATGAGCTGCCGCGCGAGCTTCTTCGCGTGGTGCTTGGTGCGCATGAACAGGATGCGGCGCCCGGTGCCCGAGGCGAGCGCCTGCACGAGGTCCTTCTTCGCGTCGACGCCGTCGACCTCGAAGACGTGGTGGGTCATCGCCTCCACGTGGCTCGTGGCGTCATCCACCGAGTGCAGGATCTCGTCGTGCAGGTAGCGGTTGACGAGCTTGTCGACACCGTTGTCCAGGGTGGCGGAGAACAGCATCCGCTGGCCGCCGTCCGGCGTCTTGTTGAGGATGCGCGTGACGACGGGCAGGAACCCGAGGTCGGCCATGTGGTCGGCCTCGTCGAGCACGGTGATCTCGATCGCGTCGAGGGTCACGAACTTCTGCTGCATGAGGTCTTCGAGGCGGCCGGGGCAGGCCACGACGATGTCGACGCCGCCCTTGAGGGCTGCGACCTGGCGCTGCTGGGAGACGCCGCCGAAGATCGTGGTGATCTTCAGGCCATAGGCTGCGGCGAGCGGCTCCATGGTCGCGGTGATCTGGGTGGCGAGCTCGCGCGTGGGGGCGAGCACGAGGCCGCGTGGTCGACCCGCCTGCGGGCGACCGCCATCCGAGAGCCTCGCGACCATCGGGATGGAGAAGGCGAGCGTCTTGCCGCTGCCGGTCTTGCCGCGGCCGAGCACGTCGCGTCCGCGGAGCGTGTCGGGGAGGGTGTCCTCCTGGATCGGGAAGGGGCTCGTGATGCCGCCACGGGTGAGGGCGGCGACGAGTGGTGCAGGCACGCCGAGCGTGCCGAAGGTGGTTTCAGTCATGGTTGTTTCTTGGTGGTGACTCGTCGGCCGAGTAGCCGCAAAGCGGCGTGTCGAAACCAAGGAGGTCGGTGGCAAACGCGGCGGTGGCCGCACTTGTTCGCCGTATGAAGAGAATCAGCCCGATGATGGGCGGTGATGCGTTCTACGACGCAGGGAACACGAGATTCGCGTTCGCAAGAAACTCCACCATAGCATGACGGGATGACACATCCCCATGACCAGAGCCAGTACCAGGTTCGTTTCGACTGGGGCCTCGCCGGGGCCGAGACGATCGGTGCGGATGTCGATGTCATCGTCGTGGTCGACGTCCTGTCCCCGGCGCTCCCCGACGTCGACGGGCTGCGCCCCGCCGTTGTCGCGGGGGATCTGCGCAACCGTACCGCCGTGGCCGAATGGGTGCTCGCGCGGCAGGCTGAGAAGGGCGACCGGTTTGCGGTTGCCGTGATCGCGGCCGGTGAGACGCGTGAGGACGGCAGCATCCGGTTCTCGGTCGAAGACCAGCTTGGTGCCGGCGCCATCATCGACGCGCTCGCCACGGTCGGAATCGACTACTGCTCCCCGGAGGCGGCAGCGGCCTGCGCCGCGTTCACCGGCCTGCGGGGTGCTGTCGGCCACCTCGTGAGCGCTTCCGCGAGCGGCAAGGAGCTGATCGAAGGCGGCTTCGGCGCCGATGTCGCTCTCGCGTCGGAACTGGATTCGTCGAACGTCGTTCCGGTGCTGAAGGAATACGCCTTCACCGAATGACGTTTCCCCAGATGAGTCTGAGGAGAATCCATTGAAGGCAGTATTGAACGGAACCGTGATCGCCGAGGCGTCGAAGGACGACCTCATCTCCATCGAAGGCAACTGGTATTTTCCGCCGTCGAGCGTGAAGCCGGGGCACCTCACCGAGAGTCCGACTCCGTACACCTGCCCGTGGAAGGGCGTTTGCCAGTACTTCACCGTCTCGGACGGGTCGACCGCGCTGCAGGATCGCGCCTGGAGCTACCCGAACCCGATGCCGAGCTCCTTCGAGCGGGTCGGACAGGACTACAGCAACTACGTCGCGTTCTGGAAAGAGGTGCAGGTCATCGACTGACCTGCAGGCCGCTGACCTTCAAGCCATTGGTTCGGGCTCGGTGCGCTCGCACCTTCGCCCGGTTGCCGCAGCGCTGCATCGAGCACCAGCGCCGGTTGCCGCTGCGCGAGGTGTCTAGATAGAGGTAGCCGCAGTCTTCGGCCGCGCACTCCCGGATGCGCCCATCGGCATCCGGATCGAAGATCCGCACGGCGTCGCGCGCGATCGCCGAGAGCGCCTGCGTCGCCCGCACAGCACCGGCACCGGCTTGGCGTGAACCGCCGGCCAGCGCCGGCGGCACGTCGGGCGTAGCCGCGAACAGGTTGATGATGTCGATGTCGGATGCCGTGGCGGGTCTCGCCGTCGCCGCACCTGCTGCGAGCCCCGCGATGGCCGCGCGCAGCATGAGTGCGTCGCTCAGCTCGCGTTCGCCGATGGACTGGTCCAGCCGGGGGAACCGGTCGGCCAGCCAGACGCCGAGGTCAGCCGGCGCGTGCAGTGTCTCGAGATGTTCGCCGTTGATGGCGCCCGTCCAGGCGAAGTCCAGCGCGAGCGCCCCCGCGTCGAACCACCATCGGGTTCCCTCGCCGGACTCGAGCCACTGACCGGTCGCGATCTCCATGTAACCAGTATCGACAGTTACAGCCGTCGGCGTGGGAGGCCGGCCGCGACGCTCGCCTGACGAGTGCGCGGGTACGCGGTCACAGCATGCGGCCGAGCCAGAGCCCGAGTCCCGCGACGACGACGGAGAGGGTGATCATCCCGAACGAATTCGCCACGGCAGACCACCAGCGCTTCTCCTGCACGAGTCGGAGGGTGTGAAAGCTCGTCGTGCTGAAAGCGGTGAACCCGCCGACGAGTCCGGCCCCGAGGGCGATCGCCCACGACTCGGGGAGGATCCGCCCGTCGAGAAGGCCGGTGATGAGTCCGAGTGCGAACGATCCACCGACATTGATAATCGTCATGGCGATCGGGTACTCGGGTTTGACCCGTCGGTGAATCGCCCCGTTCAGGGCGAGCCGGAGTGCGGCGCCGATTCCTCCCGCGACCGCCACGAGGAGTGAGAGCACCATCATTGGGACCCCACCGCGTGCCGTGCCGCGTGGCGTTGCCAGCGTGCCGCGGTGAAGATGCCCAGCCAGGTGGCGAGCGCCCCGAGGGCGATCGTGCCGACCCCGTAGGTCACGGCCAGGAGCAGATCGCCGCGCCCCGCAACGGTCACGATGTCCAGGGCCAGTTCGGCGTAGCTCGTGAGCGCTCCGAGGAACCCCACTCCGACCACGATCCGGAGCCCGCGTCGGCGGCTCGTCTCGGTGCCTTCCGACAGCGCCTGAAGGAGAGCTCCCAGCAGGAACGGCCCGAGGAGGTTCACGATCATCGTTCCAGCGTTCAGCGACGCCCAACTCGGCGCGACGAGGGTCAGCCCGAAACGCGCGAACGTCCCGACGGCTCCGCCGAGCATGGCCATGCCGAGGTAACTGGGCCGGATGCGCACGGCGACCGGTACGCCGACGACGGTGCGGGCGACCTCGATGTCGCTGTTCATCGGAAGCCTGTTGCGGGAACGGCGCCAGAGTCGGCTCACGTAGCGCCAGCGCGACGGTTCGGAAACCGGTTTCTCGCGTTCGCCCACCGATCGATTATCGTCCTCTTCGCCGCGCGCCCGGCACGCTAGCCCACGGCAGCGCGCCGCCTGGCTGCCGCCGTCACGATCCGGTGCGACCACGAGATGAGGTTGCGCTCGTCGAAGCGCCGCGAGCATTTTCCGCACGACATGGGTCTCGTCGGCCGCCGGTAGCGGTAGAGCTCGTGCCCCGCAGGGCAGGTCCCGAGCCAGGGAGCGAGTTCGTCCGCGACGGTTCCATCGTGCGTGCGCTTGCCGACGTAGCCGAGCTCGCGCGCCACCGCCCGCCAGGCGGGGCCGTGACCGGCTCGCTTGCCGGCGAGGGCGTGGGCCACCTCGTGCAGCAGCACCTGGTGGATCTCGTCGTCGTCGAACCGTGCGGCGAGGTATCTCGAGACGGTGATGCGCTTCGCGCTGTAGTCGCAGAGTCCGGCCCTGGTCTTCGCGGTGTCGAAGCCGAACGACCACTCGGCCGGGTCGAGATGCAGCGCTATGAGGGCATCCGCCCACCGTCGCACGCGCATCAATTCCGCCATGACTCGACGATAACCCGCACCCACCGACGGGGGCCGCGCGCCACGGTCGGCGGGGGAGTTCCTCGCCGGATCAGGCCTGTGGAGGAGAGGAGACGGAGGGTTCAGCCGACCTCAGCCAGCGGAGGGTCGCCCAACGGAGGCTCGGCCAGCCGGGCCTCCGCGGTCTCCGCCGCGAACCGGCAGCTCTCCACGAGTTCGGCCGGGGCGTCGATGCTCTCCCGGAGGGCGATCGCCTTCCGGAAATCGGTGAGCGCCGCCGCGAAGTCCTCCTTCTCGAACAGCGCCTTGCCATGGTGCTGGAGCGCGACGGCCTCCGTCGACTCCCAGCCGTGGTCGTGGGCGCTCGTGGCGCAGTCGGCGAGTTCGTCGAGGGCGATGTCGAGTTCGCCCCGGAACTGTCGCACCTGCGCACGACGGATGCGGGCCAGCAGCACCTGCTCCTCGTCGCCGTTCTCTCGCGTGGCCGCGAGCGACTCCTCGGCGAGCACGAGTGCCTCGTCGAGGCGCCCGACGAGCCTGAGCAGCCCGATGCGCTCGGTGAGCGTTGCCGGCTCATCCTGGTCTTCGAGCAGTGCGAGACGCTGTCCCGCTTCGATGAGGTCGACCTTCTCCCGAAGGGTCGCCGCATCGTAACCTAGAATTATACTCACGTTAAGGCTCCTGATCCTTGCGGACCACCCTAACCTGCCCGATCTAGCCTTCGCGCAGCGGCTCGAGGCGGATCTGCAGCAGCTTGTCGTCGCCCGACTTCGGACTCCCCCGGCCATCCGTGTTGTTGGTGAGCACCCACAGGGTTCCGTTCGGGCCGGCAACCGCGTCGCGCAGCCTGCCGAACTCGCCGGTGAACCAGGCCACAGCATCCGCCGCCGGGCCGGGATAGACGGCCCACAGTCGCTGGCCGCGCAGGGCAGCCATGAAGAAGGTGTCGCGCGTGAAGGCCAGACCGCTCGGGCTCGCTTCGGAGGTCTTCCACTGCAGCACCGGGTCGACGTAGCCTTCGCGCTGGCCGATCCCTTCGACGATCGGCCAGCCGTAGTTCTTGCCCGCCTCGATGCGGTTGAACTCGTCCCAGGTGTTCTGCCCGAACTCGGATGCCCAGAGCTGCCCGCTCGCATCCCAGGCGAGCCCCTGCGGGTTGCGATGGCCGAGGGTGTAGACGGGCGAGCCGGGGAACGGGTTGTCGGAGGGGACGGAGCCGTCCGGGTTCAGCCGAAGGATCTTGCCGTTCAGCGAGTTGGCGTCCTGCGAGCGGCTCGGCTGGCCCGCGTCGCCGGCCGTCGCGTACAGCTTGCCGTCGGGTCCGAACGCGATGCGGCCGCCGTTGTGGTTGCTGGCCTTCGCGATGCCGGTGAGGATCGCCTCCTGGGCGCCCAGACGGTACGCACCGGGTGCGCCGAGCAGGAGCATCCGCACGATGCGGTTGTCGGAGGCGGACGTGTAGTACGCGTAAAGGTAGCGGGTGTCGCCGGTCTCGAGCACCGCGAGGCCGAGGAGGCCGCCCTCGCCCCCGTGCGCGACGCCCTCGACGGTGCCGGCGATCCGGGTCGAGCCGGGAGCCGAATATTCGACGATGCGAGCGGTGTCGCGCTCGCTGATGAGGGCTGAACCGGATGCGAGGCGCACGATCGACCACGGCGAGGTCAGTCCGGTCACGAGCACCGTCGGGTCGCCGGCCGGGGTTACCGGCCCGGGCTCGAGCGTCGGCTCGGGCGTGGCCTCGCCCGACGGCGAACCGGATGTCGTGGGCAGGGGCGCCGCGCTCGGCACGCCCGGCTCGCTGTCCGAGCATCCGGAGAGCAGGAGCAGGCCGGCAACGGCCGCAACCGCCACCCACTGCGTCCTCACCCCGGACCCTCGCATGCTCCCATCATTCAGGAGTTCGGTGCCGAGAGGGTGTGAATTCTCAGGACCGGGCGCGGAAGATGCCCGCGGAGGGCAGTGGCGAGGCGACGGCGGTCGCATCGGTGACGATCGGCGCGCCCGCGATCCAGTCGACGAGCTCCCTGCCGGAGACGACTTTCGCGGGATGCGGCCCGCCGGCGAGCAGGCGCGGCATCCACTCGAGCGGGAGCGGACTGGGTGAGCCGGCAAGCACGACATTGCCGAACCGACGGCCCTTGAGCACCTGTGGTTCGGCGAGCGCCGCCACATCTCGGGTGACCGATCGCAGGGTCGCGGTCTGCCCGCGTGCGAAGGCGAGGCCCGGGCCGTCCGCGATGTTCACGAGAATGACCCCGTCGCCGGCGAGCAGCGAAACGGCCTCGCGGTAGAACTCCGCGCTCGTGACGTGCGCCGGGGTCCGTGCGCCGGCGAACACATCGACTATCAGTAGGTCGACGGTGCCATGGAGTCCCGCCGGCAGCCGGCCCATGACGTCCCTGGCGTCCCCGTAGCGGATGCGGATCGAGGCCTGCCTCGACCAGGGCAGCACCTGGCGCACGAGGTCGACGAGGTCGCTCTCGAGTTCGATGACCTGCTGCCGCGACCCCGGCCTCGTGGTCTCGATGTAGCGCGGGAGGGTGAGCGCCCCCGCACCCAGGTGCACGGCCGTGATCGGCTCGCCCGGCATCCGAACGCGGTCGATGACATGGCCCATGCGCTGCACGTACTCGAAGAAGAGCTGCGACGGGTCTTCGACGTTGACGTGCGACTGCGGGGTGCCGTCGACGACGAGCGTGTAGGAACCCGGCACCCAGTGGTCGGGTTCGATGACCGCGCGGAAGCCGCTCAACTTCAGGACCGCCGACCGATTCTCGTGCACTCCTCGACCCTAGCCAAGGTCGTGACCACTCCCTCACAGGGTTCGGATGTGCGCACACTCCACCGATCGGTTGCGACCACGCGGGGCGCCTCCCGAAGTGCTGGCATTCTCAGGGGAAACCGGGAGAATAGGAAGGTGATCAACGTGACCGAGCCGCAGGTATGGACGATGATCGGCGTCTTCACGGCCCTCATGTTCGGCATGCTCACCATCGTTTCGACGCTGTTCATCAGGGTCGTGCGCAGCGAGATCAGTGGTATTCGCGGTGAGATCGGTGGCCTGCGTGCAGAGATGAATGCCCGCTTCGAGACGATGAACCTCAAGATCGACGGCCTCGACCGCGACGTCCAGTTGCTCATGCGCCGAGAGTTCGGCATCGATCGCGAATGATTGCCGACGGAGATCGGCACTAGTGTCGAGGCCATGAGCACCGGATCGCAGAAACCCGGACCGAAGCGCGACCTCCCGCCCGGCCTGCGCGCCCAGCTCGACGCATCCTCCTTCCAGGGTCCGGCGACCTTCGGCATGCGGCCTCTCCTGACCGAGCCCGAGCAGCTCGATGAGTGGCAGCCGGATGTCGCGATCGTCGGCGCCCCCTGGGATGACAACACGACCAACCGGCCCGGCGCCCGCTTCGGCCCGAGGGCGATGAGGGCGAACGCCTACGACCCCGGCACCTACCACCTCGACCTTCAGGTCGAGATGTTCGACCACCTCGAGGTCGTCGACTACGGCGACGCCATCATGAGCCACGGTATGTGGGAGCCGTCGAAGGAGGCCATCCACCAGCGGGTGGCCGAGATCGCGAGCCGGGGGATCATCCCGATCATCCTGGGCGGCGACCACTCGATCACCTGGCCCGCCGCGACCGCCGTCGCCGAGCACCACGGCTTCGGCAAGGTGGGCATGATCCACTTCGACGCCCACGCCGACACGGCGGAGCACATCGACGGAAACCTCGCGAGCCACGGCTCCCCCATGCGTCGGCTCATCGAGTCCGGTGCGATCCCGGGCCACAACTTCATCCAGGTCGGCCTGCGCGGGTACTGGCCCGGCGAGGAGGACCAGAAGTGGATGCGCGACAACGGTCTTCGCCACCACCCCATGCAGGAGATCTGGGAGCGGGGCGCAAAGGAGGTCATGAAGGATGTCGTGGCCGAGGCACTCGACGGCACCGACGCGATCTACCTCTCTATTGACATCGACGTGCTCGACCCCGGCTTCGCACCGGCCACGGGGACGCCGGCGCCGGGGGGCTTCGCCCCCATCGACCTGCTGCGCATCGTGCGTCAGATCGTGCTCGACACGAACGTCGTGGCGATGGATGTCATGGAGGTAGCCCCCGCCTACGACCACGCGGACATCACGATCAACAACGCGCACGGCCTCATCTGGGAGGCGCTCGCCGCGATGGCTTACCGCAGAAAGAACGGGTTATAGCGCAGAATCCGGATTCGGTCAAGAATTAAGTAGACAGATTCGGCTTTCCGACCTATAGTTGTTCTTTGCGCTCCCAGATAATCTCTGCCTTCATATTGCGGTCGGCTGCGCATGTCCGGACACCACGGTCCAGGGCATAACCCTATGGGGTTCTGGCGAGTCGTGAAGCCCACATATCACCGACTGTAACCGGCCTTTTAGCGAGGCCCCGGAGGTTATTTCCTTGGCTGCTGCGCGCAACGCATCCACCTCGAATTCATCCAAGAAGCCCCTCAAGAACGGTCGCTCGGCAGAGCGTCTCTCGTTCGCGAAGATCACCGACACCCTGACGGTTCCCGATCTGCTCGCACTGCAGACCGAGAGCTTCGACTGGCTCGTCGGCAATGAGCTGTGGGTCCAGCGCGCCGCGGAGGCGAAAGCCGCCGGACGCCAGGACCTGCCCGCCCTTACCGGCCTCGAGGAGATCTTCGAGGAGATCTCCCCCATCGAGGACCTCGGCGAGACGATGCAGCTCTCCTTCACGAACCCGTTCCTCGAGGAGAAGAAGTACACGATCGACGAGTGCAAGGAGAAGGGCAAGACCTACTCCGCCCCGCTCTACGTCGAGGCCGAGTTCATGAACCACCTCACTGGTGAGATCAAGACCCAGACCGTGTTCATGGGCGACTTCCCGCTCATGACCCCGAAGGGCACCTTCGTCATCAACGGCACGGAGCGCGTCGTCGTCTCCCAGCTGGTCCGCTCCCCCGGGGTCTACTTCGACCGCGCCCAGGAGAAGACCTCGGACAAGGACATCTACTCCGCCCGCATCATCCCGAGCCGTGGCGCATGGCTCGAGTTCGAGATCGACAAGCGCGACCAGGTCGGCGTGCGCATCGACCGCAAGCGCAAGCAGTCGGTGACCGTCTTCCTCAAGGCGCTCGGCATGACGAGCGAGGACATCCTCGAGGCCTTCAAGGGCTACGCCTCGATCGAGGCCACTCTCGAGAAGGACACCATCCTCACCAAGGAGGAGGCGCTCAAGGACATCTACCGCAAGCTTCGTCCGGGCGAGCAGGTCGCCGCCGAGGCTGCCCGTGCGCTGCTCGACAACTTCTACTTCAACCCGAAGCGCTACGACCTTGCGAAGGTCGGTCGTTACAAGATCAACCGCAAGCTCGGGATCGAGGCCCCGCTGTCGAACTCGGTGCTCAGCCAGGACGACATCATCGCGACGATCAAGTACCTCGTCGCGCTCCACGAGGAGCAGAAGACGATCCAGGGCACCCGTGACGGCAAGAAGGTGGACATCCGCCTCGACGTCGACGACATCGACCACTTCGGCAACCGCCGCATCCGCGCGGTCGGCGAGCTCATCCAGAACCAGGTGCGCACCGGTCTCTCCCGCATGGAGCGCGTCGTGCGCGAGCGGATGACGACCCAGGACATCGAGGCGATCACGCCCCAGACGCTCATCAACGTGCGTCCGGTCGTCGCGGCGATCAAGGAGTTCTTCGGAACCTCCCAGCTCTCGCAGTTCATGGACCAGAACAACCCGCTCGCGGGCCTGACCCACAAGCGCCGTCTGTCGGCGCTCGGCCCCGGCGGCCTCTCCCGCGAGCGCGCCGGCGTCGAGGTCCGCGACGTGCACCCGAGCCACTACGGCCGCATGTGCCCGATCGAGACCCCTGAAGGCCCGAACATCGGCCTCATCGGCTCGCTCGCATCCTTCGCGCGCATCAACTCGTTCGGGTTCATCGAGACCCCGTACCGCCGCGTCGTCAAGGGCAAGGTCACCGACACGATGGACTACCTGACCGCCTCCGAGGAGGACGAGTTCGTCGTCGCCCAGGCCAACGCGCCGCTCACGGGCGACTCGCACTTCGCCGAGGACCGCGTCCTCGCCCGCTCGAAGGGCGGGGAGGTCGACCTGTTCCCGGTCGAGGAGATCGGCTACATGGATGTCTCCCCGCGCCAGATGGTGTCGGTCGCTACCTCCCTCATCCCGTTCCTCGAGCACGACGACGCGAACCGCGCCCTCATGGGTGCGAACATGCAGCGCCAGGCCGTCCCGCTCCTGATGAGCGAGAGCCCGCTCGTCGGGACCGGCATGGAGGGCTACGCCGCGGTCGACGCGGGTGACGTCCTCACCGCCGACAAGCCGGGCGTCGTCTCCGAGGTCTCGGCGGATGTCATCACGGTCCAGCTCGACGCGGGCGGCACCCAGGACTACTACCTCCGCAAGTTCGACCGCTCCAACCAGGGCACGAGCTACAACCACCGGGTCGTCGTCAACGCGGGTGACCGCGTCGAGGCCGGCGAGGTCCTCGCCGACGGCCCCGCCACGGAGAACGGCGAGCTCGCGCTCGGCAAGAACCTTCTCGTCGCGTTCATGCCGTGGGAGGGGCACAACTTCGAGGACGCCATCATCCTCAGCCAGAACCTGGTGAAGGATGACGTGCTCAGCTCGATCCACATCGAGGAGTACGAGGTCGACGCCCGCGACACCAAGCTCGGCAAGGAGGAGATCACCCGTGACCTCCCCAACGTGAGCCCGGAGCTGCTGGCCGACCTCGACGAGCGCGGCATCATCCGCATCGGCGCCGAGGTCCGCCCCGGCGACATCCTCGTCGGCAAGGTCACGCCGAAGGGCGAGACCGAGCTCTCCGCCGAGGAGCGACTGCTCCGCGCGATCTTCAACGAGAAGAGCCGCGAGGTCCGTGACACGAGCCTCAAGGTGCCTCACGGTGAAGAGGGAACGATCATCGGCGTCAAGGTGTTCGACGCGACCGACGGCGACGACGAGCTCGGCTCGGGCGTCAACCAGCGCGTGGTCGTGTTCATCGCCCAGAAGCGCAAGATCACCGAGGGCGACAAGCTCGCGGGCCGTCACGGCAACAAGGGCGTCATCGCGAAGATCCTGCCCGTCGAGGACATGCCGTTCCTCGCGGACGGCACCCCGGTCGACGTGATCCTGAACCCGCTCGGCATCCCCGGCCGGATGAACTTCGGCCAGGTGCTCGAGACGCACCTCGGCTGGGTCGCCAAGCAGGGCTGGGAGGTCGAGGGCAAGCCCAAGTGGGCCGCTCGTCTTCCCGAGGCCGCGCACAAGGCAGCCCCCGGCACGAAGGTCGCCACCCCGGTGTTCGACGGCGCGCTCGAGGCGGAGATCGAGGGACTCCTCGACTCGACGCTTCCCACCCGTGACGGTGAGCGCCTCATCGACTCGACCGGCAAGACGCGCCTGTTCGACGGCCGCAGCGGCGAGCCGTTCCCGGAGCCGATCTCGGTCGGGTACATGTACATCCTCAAGCTGCACCACCTTGTCGACGACAAGATCCATGCACGCTCGACGGGCCCGTACTCGATGATCACGCAGCAGCCGCTCGGCGGTAAGGCTCAGTTCGGCGGCCAGCGGTTCGGCGAGATGGAGGTGTGGGCCCTCGAGGCCTACGGTGCCGCCTACGCACTCCAGGAGCTGCTCACGATCAAGTCCGACGACATCCTCGGCCGCGTCAAGGTGTACGAGGCGATCGTCAAGGGCGAGAACATCCAGGAGCCCGGTATCCCCGAGAGCTTCAAGGTGCTCATCAAGGAGATGCAGTCGCTGTGCCTCAACGTCGAAGTGCTTTCGGCGGACGGCACGGCGGTGAGCCTCAAGGACACGGATGACGAGGTCTTCCGCGCCGCAGAGGAGCTCGGCATCAACATCTCCGCCCGGTTCGAGAACTCGTCGATCGACGAGATCTGAACCCGGCCCATCAACGAATTCGAAAATTTCAGGCACTAGGAGAGACATTGCTCGACGTCACAACGTTTGATGAGCTGCGTATCGGACTCGCAACCGCGGAGGACATCCGCAAGTGGTCGCACGGTGAGGTGAAGAAGCCGGAGACCATCAACTACCGCACGCTCAAGCCGGAGAAGGACGGCCTGTTCGGGGAGCAGATCTTCGGGCCGAGCCGCGACTGGGAGTGCTCGTGCGGCAAGTACAAGCGCGTGCGCTTCAAGGGCATCGTGTGTGAGCGCTGCGGCGTGGAGGTCACCAAGTCCTCCGTGCGTCGTGAGCGCATGGGCCACATCGAGCTCGCAGCGCCGGTCACCCACATCTGGTACTTCAAGGGTGTTCCGAGCCGCCTCGGCTACCTGCTCGACATGGCGCCGAAGGACCTCGAGAAGGTCATCTACTTCGCCGCCTACATGGTCATCTCGGTGGACGAGGAGGGTCGCCACGCCGACCTGCCCGGTCTCGAGAACGAGATCCGCCTCGAGATGAAGGAGCTGGAGAACCAGCGCGACACGCGCGTCGCCGAGCGTCTTCAGCGCCTCGAGACCGACCTCGCCGCCCTGGAGGAAGAGGGCGCGAAGTCCGACCAGAAGCGTCGCACGAAGGATGGCGCCGAGAAGGAGATGGCGCAGACCCGCAAGAGCTTCGACGAGCAGATCAACCAGCTCGAGCGCGTGTGGGACGACTTCCGCAACCTCAAGGTCGGCGACCTGAAACCGGAGGACTCGGTCTTCCACGAGCTGCAGGACCGCTACAGCATCTACTTCGAGGCATTCATGGGCGCCGAGGCGATCCAGAAGCGGCTGCAGGCGTTCGACCTGCAGGCCGAGTCGGACAGCCTCCACGATGAGATCGCCAACGGCAAGGGCCAGAAGAAGATCCGCGCGATCAAGCGCCTGCGGGTCGTCAACTCGTTCCTGCAGACCGGCAACTCGCCGGCCGCGATGGTGCTCGAGGTCGTCCCGGTCATCCCGCCGGAGCTTCGCCCGATGGTGCAGCTCGACGGTGGCCGCTTCGCGACCTCCGACCTCAACGACCTCTACCGCCGGGTGATCAACCGCAACAACCGCCTCCGCCGCCTGCTCGATCTCGGCGCCCCGGAGATCATCGTCAACAACGAGAAGCGGATGCTGCAGGAGGCCGTCGACGCCCTGTTCGACAACGGCCGCCGTGGCCGCCCCGTCACGGGCACCGGCAACCGTGCGCTCAAGTCGCTCTCCGACATGCTCAAGGGCAAGCAGGGCCGGTTCCGCCAGAACCTGCTCGGCAAGCGCGTCGACTACTCCGGCCGGTCGGTCATCGTCGTCGGTCCGCAGCTCAAGCTGCACCAGTGCGGCCTGCCCAAGCAGATGGCGCTCGAGCTGTTCAAGCCGTTCGTCATCAAGCGCCTCATCGACCTGAGCCACGCGCAGAACATCAAGAGCGCCAAGCGCATGGTCGAGCGCAGCCGTCCCCAGGTGTGGGACGTGCTGGAGGAGATCATCCGCGAGCGCCCGGTGCTGCTCAACCGTGCCCCCACCCTGCACCGCCTGGGCATCCAGGCGTTCGAGCCGCAGCTCGTCGAGGGCAAGGCCATCCAGCTCCACCCGCTCGTGTGCGCGGCGTTCAACGCCGACTTCGACGGCGACCAGATGGCGGTGCACCTGCCGCTGTCGGTCGAGGCCCAGGCGGAGGCGCGCATCCTCATGCTCGCCTCGAGCAACATCCTGAAGCCGTCGGATGGCCGCCCGGTCACCCTGCCGACCCAGGACATGATCATCGGCCTGCACCACCTGACCACCCTCAAGGAGGGTGTCGCGGGCGAGGGTCGTGCGTTCTCGAGTGTCGCTGAGGCGATCCTCGCGAAGGACCAGGGCACGCTCGACCTCAACGCGAAGGTCCGCATCCGGCTGAACGACGTCGTGTTCCCCGAGGGCGAGGCGCCTGAGGGTTACACCGGTGGCCCCGTGCTCAAGGAGACGACCCTCGGTCGCGCGCTCTTCAACGAGACGCTTCCGGCGGACTACCCATACGTGGAGGCCGTTGCCGACAAGGGCCAGATCTCGTCAATCGTCAACGACCTCGCCGAGCGCTACCCGAAGGTGGAGGTCGCTGCGACCCTCGACCGCGTCAAGGATGCCGGCTTCCACTGGGCGACCCGCTCCGGTGTGACGGTCGCGCTTTCGGATATCCTCACCCCGCCGTCGAAGCGGCAGATCATCGAGGGCTACGAGAAGCAGGCCTCGAAGGTCCAGACGCAGTTCGAGAAGGGCCTCACGACCGACGCCGAGCGTCGCCAGGAGCTCATCGAGATCTGGAACAAGGCCACGGCCGAGGTCGCCAAGGCGATGGAGGACAACCTTCCCGTCGACAACAACATCAACCGCATGGTCACCTCCGGTGCCCGTGGTAACTGGATGCAGGTCCGCCAGATCGCCGGTATGCGCGGTCTCGTGTCGAACCCGAAGGGTGAGATCATCCCGCGCCCGATCATCTCGAGCTACCGCGAGGGCCTGTCGGTCGCCGAGTACTTCATCGCGACGCACGGTGCCCGCAAGGGACTGGCCGACACGGCGCTCCGCACCGCGGACTCCGGCTACCTGACGCGTCGTCTCGTGGACGTCTCGCAGGATGTCATCATCCGTGAGGACGACTGCGGCACGACGAAGGGCCTCGACCTCATCGTCGCGGCGCCGAACGTCGACGGCGTGCTCGTCCGGGACCCGAACATCGAGAACTCGCTGTACGCGCGCAGCCTCTCCGAGGATGCGACGGATGCCAAGGGCAAGATCATCGCCCAGGCCGGCGAGGACATCGGCGACGTCATGATCGACAAGCTCATCAAGGCGGGCATCACGCACGCCAAGGTGCGCTCGGTGCTGACCTGCGAGTCGGCCGTCGGCGTATGCGCAGCCTGCTACGGGCGGTCGCTCGCGACCGGCAAGCTCGTCGACATCGGCGAGGCGGTCGGGATCATCGCCGCCCAGTCGATCGGTGAGCCGGGAACCCAGCTCACGATGCGGACCTTCCACACCGGTGGTGTGGCGAGCGCAGACGACATCACGCAGGGCCTGCCCCGCGTGACGGAGCTGTTCGAGGCGCGCACCCCGAAGGGCGCGAGCCCGATTGCGGAGGCCGCCGGTCGGATCACGATCGAGGACACCGATCGCAGCCGCAAGGTCATCCTCACGCCGGACAACGGTGACGAGCCGATCGCCTACCCGGTGCTCAAGCGCGCCACCCTCCTCGTGGAGGACGGCGAGCACGTCGAACTCGGGCAGCAGCTGCATGTCGGTGCCGTCGACCCGAAGGAGGTCCTCCGGGTCCGCGGCGTGCGCGCCGTGCAGGAGCACCTCGTCGGGGGCGTCCAGGGCGTCTACCGGTCGCAGGGCGTTCCGATCCACGACAAGCACATCGAGGTCATCGTCCGCCAGATGCTCCGCAAGGTCACCGTGGTCGACCACGGCGACACCGGACTGCTGCCGGGCGAGCTCGTCGACCGTTCGAGGTACAACGAGCTGAACCGGGCCGCGCTCACCGAGGGCCGTAAGACGGCATCCGCTCGCCAGGAGGTCATGGGTATCACCAAGGCCAGCCTCGCGACGGAGTCGTGGCTGTCGGCGGCGTCGTTCCAGGAGACCACGCGTGTTCTCACGCAGGCCGCCATGGAGGGCAAGTCCGATCCGCTCATGGGTCTCAAGGAGAACGTCATCATCGGTAAGCTCATCCCCGCCGGGACGGGCCTGCCGGTGTACCGGAACGTCTCCGTGGAGGCCACGGAGGAGGCGAAGGCCGAGCGCTACCCGAACCGCATCTTCACGGATGAGGCGACGTTCAGCGAGTCGGATCTCTCCTTCGTCGACTTCGACACCTTCAGCAGCGACGACTTCGCGCCCGGTACTTACTCCTGACCGCTGGGGGTGCGCAGCTCGGATAGTCGATCTGCGAGCGAGTTCTGAGAGCCTGGACCGGCCCGTTCTTCGGGCCGGCCCAGGCTCTCAATGCCTGAGTGGAGTCGCGGCGAAGGTCAGAAATGGCCTTCGCTCCCAGCTCCCGCGCGCGTGTACCCCCCAATAGCGGGTATGGCATGTAACGACACGCCGAGTTAGATTGGGAACTCGGCGCAGTGTTCTCGCTCCACCCGACGCGGGAGGTGCGCTGTTCGGGGGAACAACTTTAGGGAGGAGTTCCGTGGCTTCCTTGACGGAGATTCTGATTCTACGCGGCGTCATGCCGATCGAGAGTCTCGATAGCATTCCTGGCGGTTGGGGCGAGGAGGAACTCTCCGTTCGCGCCCTTGTCGAGCAGGGGGTGCTCACTGAAGCCCAAGTGGCTTCCGCGCGCGCGGCCCAGGCGGGTCTGCCGTTCGTGGAGCTGCTGGAATACCCGGTCGATCGCACTGCAGTATCTCTCGTCGCAGCTTCGCTGTGCCGTCGTCACGAAGTGTTGCCGATCGCCATGAGTGAGGACTCCCTAACTCTTGCCATGGTCGACCCTGGAAACGTCTTCGCCATTGACGATGTGCGCGCAGCGACGCGACTGCAGATCCATCTCGTCGTTGCCGAGCGCAGCGACCTGATCAGTGCGATCGACCGTTTCCACCGCGCCGACGGCGAACTCAGCGACCTCACCACCGAACTCGAGGAGGAGAGCGCCGGTACCGACCTGGCACTCGCGGGCCAACAGGAGGCGCAGCAGGATGACGCGCCCATCGTGCGTTTCGTCAACCTGCTCATCAGCCAGGCCATCCAGGACCGCGCGTCGGACATCCACATCGAGCCGGCCGAGCGCCAGCTCAACGTGCGCTACCGCATCGACGGTGTGCTGCACGAGATGCAGCAGGCGCCGAAGGCGATCCAGAACGGCGTCATCTCGCGCCTCAAGATCATGAGCGACATCGACATCGCCGAGCGCCGCAAGCCGCAGGACGGCCGCATGTCGGTGAGCCATGGCGGCCGCAAGATCGACCTCCGGGTGGCGACGCTGCCGACGGTGTGGGGCGAGAAGGTCGTCATGCGTATTCTCGACAACGCGGAGTCGACGATGTCGCTGGGCGACCTCGCGATGCTTGACGAGAACATGGCGGCGTACCGGGCGTCGTTCACGAAGCCGTACGGCATGATCCTCGTCACCGGTCCGACCGGTTCCGGCAAGTCGACGACTCTCTACACGACGCTGCACGCCGTGGCGAAGCCGGAGATCAACGTCATCACCGTCGAGGACCCGGTCGAGTACCGGATGCCCGGCATCAACCAGGTGCAGGTCAACCCGAAGGCCGGTCTCACCTTCGCGAGCGCGCTGCGCAGCATCCTGCGGTCCGACCCGGATGTCGTGCTCCTCGGTGAGATCCGCGACCACGAGACCGCGCAGATCGCCATCGAGGCCGCCCTCACCGGCCACCTCGTGCTCTCCACTCTGCACACCAACGACGCGCCGAGCGCCGTGACCCGTCTCACCGAGATGGAGATCGAGCCGTTCCTCGTCGGGTCGGCCCTCGACTGCGTGGTCGCCCAGCGCCTCGCGCGCCGGCTCTGCGACCGCTGCAAGGAGTCGTACCAGCCGAACCCGGCCGAGCTCGTGAACCTGCGGGTCGGGTTCGAGCCGAGCCAGCCGATCCCGACGCTGTTCCGCCCGGTCGGCTGCCAGACCTGCTCCGGCACCGGTTACCGGGGCCGTATCGCCGTTCATGAGGTCATGACGGTGACCGAGGAGATCGAGCGTCTCGCCGTGGATCGCGCTTCCGCCGCCGACATCGCCCGCACCGCCCGCTCGCAGGGGATGATCCCGCTGCGGATGGATGGCTGGATGAAGGCCCAGATGGGCCTCACCTCGGTGGAAGAGATTCTGAGAGTCGTCGCCTGAGTTCAGGCGGAAAGGTCCTTGGGGGTACCTGATGGGTAAGCAAGTACACGAGATTCCGGTTTTCGGCGATGATGAGAGGCTGCGTCCACGTACGCACGCCGTCCAGGCGGATCCCGCGCCGGCCGTCGCACCGCCGGTCGCTCCGACTCCGTACCAGACGGCTCCGCCACCGGCGATGCCGGGTATGCCGAACCCGCAGGTGGTGATTCCGGCGGTCGCGCAGCCGATGCCGCCCGCGCCCTCTGTC
The DNA here is from genome assembly GCF_039537265.1 of Leifsonella bigeumensis. Classification (NCBI taxonomy): domain Bacteria; kingdom Bacillati; phylum Actinomycetota; class Actinomycetes; order Micrococcales; family Microbacteriaceae; genus Leifsonella; species Leifsonella bigeumensis. Next base: position 495,196 of record NZ_BAABAE010000001.1, read on the forward strand.
TCTGCTCCGCTGCCGCCCATGCCGCCGCCGCAGGTCGCTCCGGCCGCCGCTCCAGCTCCTGTTGTTGCTCCGGCCGCCGCAGTCCCTGCCGGGCCGCCTCCTGCTGGGCCGCCTACTGGGTCGCCCGCGATGCCACCGCCCTCGGCTGCATTCCCGCCTGTGCAGGCGCCGTCCCCCGTGGCCGCCAGCATCCCCGCCATGGCTCCGCCGACGAAGGACACCCTGCTCGAGGACATCGATCCGGAAGGGCACATCGAGACCGGATTCCAGCCGCATCCGGATGCAGACCCGGACCTCATCGCTGCGCTGCAGGAGGTCGTGCGACTCACCGCATCCGACCTGCATGTCACCTCGAATGCGCCGCCCATGCTGCGTATCGACGGCGCGCTCACGCCCGTCGAGGGTTCTGAGGTCTGGAGTCGGGACCGGGTGACGAGTGCGCTTCAGAGCATCCTGAAGCCGGCCCAGAGGGAGCTCTTCGAGAAGGAGTTGGAACTGGACTTCGCCTTCGCGGTGTCGGAGAGTGCTCGGTTCCGCGTGAACTTCTACCAGCAGCGCGATGCGGTCGGCGGGGCGTTCCGGCTCATCCCGACCGAGATCAAGCCGCTCGAGGCCCTCGGCGTGCCCGACACTGTGGCCCGCTTCGCCGAGCTCGCTCGTGGTCTCGTGCTCGTGACCGGTCCGACCGGTTCGGGCAAGTCGACGACGCTCGCCGCGCTCATCGACCTCGTGAACCGCACGCGCACCGACCACGTCGTCACCGTCGAGGATCCGATCGAGTTCATGCATGGCAACAAGCGCTCGCTCATCAACCAGCGTGAGGTCGGCAGCGACACGCACAGCTTCAGCGCGGCGCTCAAGCACGTGCTGCGGCAGGACCCCGATGTCATCCTCATCGGCGAGCTCCGCGACCTGGAGACGATCTCGGTCGCTCTCACCGCGGCGGAGACCGGCCACCTCGTCTTCGCGACGCTGCACACGCAGGATGCCGCCCAGACGATCGACCGTGTCATCGACGTGTTCCCTCCATTCCAGCAGGACCAGGTGCGCGCCCAGCTCGCCGCGACGCTCCAGGGTGTCGTCTGCCAGACGCTCGTGAAGGTGGCGAGCGGCAAGGGCCGCGTCGTGGCGACCGAGGTCATGGTGATCACCCCGGCCATCGCGAACCTCATCCGCGAGGGCAAGACCTACCAGATTCCGTCTGCTCTGCAGGCCGGACGCGAGCTCGGCATGTTCACGATGGACCAGCACCTGGCCGAGCTCGTCGACAAGGGCAAGATCACCCATGCTGCGGCGATGGAGAAGGCGCACGACGTCCAGGCGCTCAAGACGCTAATTCACCGTGCGGATTCGGGTGGTGGGATGGAGTCGAGTCGAATGGCCGATGCTGCATCCGATTTCGGCGACGACTTCTCGGCGAGGAAGTTCTGACATGGCAAGCGCATTGACCTTCGCCTACAAAGGCCGAGACACCGACGGCAAGCTCGTCAAGGGCCGCATCGACGCCATGACGGAGGGGGCGGTCGCCAACCGGCTGCGTACCATGGGTATTTCGCCATTGTCGATTCAGGAAGCTTCGGGAGGCACGGGTCTCCAGATGGAGATCAACCTCGGTTCGTTCACTTCGGCGGTCAAGCTCAAGGACCTTGCCGTCATGAGCCGGCAGATGGCAACGATGATCAGTTCCGGCCTCTCGCTGCTGCGAACCTTGACGATTCTGGCGGAGCAGACCGAGAACAAGACTCTCGCCAAGATCCTCTCCTCGGTTTCGAGGGATGTGGAGAGCGGTTCGTCGCTGTCCGACTCATTCGGGAAACACGGTACGTCATTCCCACCGATCATGATCAGCCTGGTCCGTGCTGGCGAGACCGGCGGGTTCCTTGACGAGTCGCTGAATGCGGTGGCAAAGAACTTCGAGTCAGAGGTGAAACTCAAGGCGACCATTAAGTCCGCCATGACCTACCCGGTGATCGTGCTCATCATGGCGGTTCTCGCCGTCGTGGGGATGCTGCTCTTCATCGTGCCCATCTTCAAGCAGATGTTCGAGCAGTTCGGTGGCCAACTGCCTTTGCCGACTCAAATACTCGTGTGGCTCTCCGAGATCATGGTCTGGCTCGGTCCGGCGCTGCTGGTCGTCGTAATCGTCTTCTCGGTGTGGTGGCAGAGAAACAAGCACACCGAGCGGGTGAGGAATGTCGTTGATCCCCTCAAGCTCAAGATCCCGGTTTTCGGACAGCTATTCAAGAAGATCGCGGTTGCGCGGTTCAGTCGTAACTTCGCGAGCATGATGGGCGCAGGTGTGCCGATTCTTCACGTTCTGCAGATCGTCGGTGAGACCTCAGGGAACATGGTCGTGGAACGAGCACTGCAGAAAGTTGCCGAATCCGTTCGTCAGGGCAAGTCGATCGCTGAACCACTCAGCCATGAAAAGGTGTTCCCGGCCATGGTGACCCAGATGGTCGCCGTTGGTGAGGACTCCGGTGCGCTGGAGCAGATGCTCGGGAAGATTGCGGACTTCTATGACGACGAGGTGCAGGCGGCGACGGAGCAACTCACTGCGATGATCGAGCCGCTGATGATCGCCTTCCTTGGGATCGTGGTCGGCGGCATGATCGTCTCACTGTACCTGCCGATCTTCAACATCTTCAGCTTGATCAAATAGTCGTCGTCCCTCCATTTGGGGGCACCGAAATGCTGGATGCCCCCCCTTTGCGGGATTACAAGGGGGTACCCAGGTGGGCCAACATGATAGCCGGGGGTCAAGTATTTTTTGGGGGCCCTGTCCAAGTTCATTGACAGACAGGAAAGACAGCAATGTTTCTTCGCATGAATAAGTCGCTCAACGACCGGCGCGCCGGCCTCAAGCGCGAAGAGGGCTTTACCCTCATCGAGCTCCTGGTCGTCGTGCTCATCATCGGCATCCTCGCCGCGATCGCGATCCCGGTGTTCCTGGGTGTCCAGGACAACGCCAAGAAGGCCGCGGTCACCTCGGACCTGACGAACGCCAAGACGGCGATCATCGCGTACTACACGGATGACCCGACCGCGACCGCGCCGGCGCTCGACGCCGCGTCGCTTGGTTCGTGGGGTTACACGCCGTCGGCCGATGTCACTCTGGCATTCGTGACGGCACCGACCGGCCCGGGAACGAACTTCTGCATCTCGGGAGCACACGCCGCGATTGACGGAGGCGCGGCCTTCAGGTCGATCAGCGCCGAAGGAGGAGTCGTCGAGAACGCCACCTGTGCGGCGACGCCGTAGTCACATCTGACGTCGAGGTGGGGTGCCGCAACTGCGGTCCCCCACCTTTGACACTTAACTCGATGTCGACAAACTGACGGCGTCGTAGTGCATCGCCCATCGCGAACCTTGAGGGGAGGGAACGTGAACAAGCTTTATCGTCAAGGGGCCAGTTCCCGTGTCACTGAACCTGATTCGGTCCGGGCGGACGGCGGATTCGGACTCATCGAGATCCTGATTTCCATCATGCTTCTCGGCATTCTCGCCGTCTCGCTTCTGCCCATCTTGGTCCAGGGACTTCGGCTGGCGGCATCGAATGCCACTCTGGGAACTGCCACCCTGCTCGCCAACGACGAGCTCGAGCATGTGCGGACCTGGACCTCGTGCAGCGAGGTGGCACCGGCGACTGTGGCGACCACCGATTCTCGCGGCGTCGACTTGACCATCGATACGGCGGTGGGCTCCTGCACAGTATCGGCGGAGAACCCGGCCTCGGTCTCCGTGACCGTGACGGTCACGCGCAATGACACCGGTGTCGTCGTGACGTCGACGACAACGTACCTTTTCATCTCGGAGCCCTGAAATGAACGAATCACGTGAGGGTGTGAACTCCGTGCAGGCGATCGATTCCGACAAGGGATTCTCGCTCATCGAACTGCTCGTGTATTCCCTTCTGTTGTCGCTTGTCATAGCAATGGTGGGCGGCATGATCATCAGTGCCTTGACCGTATCCGACACGGTCGTGAGCATGACCAGAACCTCGACGGCCGGCCAACTCGTCGCTAGATCCGTCGTCACGGGAATTCGCAACTCTTCTGACTTCCGCCTGACGTCCCCGGTCGACGATGATCAACTCCTTGTGGCAAGGACCGCCAGTTTCGACGACACCGTCGACTGGCGTTGCCTTGCCTGGTATTACTCCCCGACGGGTGAAGGTGCCGTCTGGTTCACTTCGTCCTCAACCGCGATTGCGCCACCCACGACGGCAGACCTCTCCTCCTGGACCCTCCTCACCAAGGGAGTCCAGCCTGCATCGGGGACCGGTATCTTCAGCGCGCTCAATGAACGGCTCTCACTTTCGATTCTTGGCCTTGACGGCCTCACACTTCCCATTGACATCAGGAGCTCGGCGACAAGCAGAGCTGGAGCATCAGGGAGTTTGGCATGTTTCTGAAACGGTTGGTTCCCGTTCGCGGCGAGGACGGGGCAGCGCTGGCCGCCGTCCTCGGCGCCTTCGCCATCGGTCTGCTCCTGACGACGCTCATCATGTCCTCTGTCGTCCAGGGGTTGGGGTGGAGCACTTTCTCGCGTGCATCGATCCAATCGCACGCCGCCGCCGACGCGGGCATCGTCGCCGCGCGTACCGGCCTGTACTCGGCGGGCAATTGCAACAGCCAGCCCACTGCCGGCGTCTATGCTTCCACCGGTTCCCCGGCCTATTCTGCGAAAGTCGAACGCAACGACGGGGCCGGCTGGGTCGTCGGGTGCCCGACCGTCAAGACCTCCCAGGTGCGTATCACCTCGATTGGTACGGCCGAAGCGCCCGCCGTCGCAGGGGTTTCCGCGGGCGATACCAGCACTGTCGAGGCGGTGTACCAGTACCTGCATCCGGGGGTGAACCCGAGCGGATCCGCTGTCTACATCCATGGTGACTTCCAGGTGGATGCCAACTCGACCTTCGACATCTCCGAGGCAGGATCGAACGGGCTTCTCGTCAAAGACGGCAACTTCACCTGCGACAAGAACAACTCCGTCATCAACGGCAGCATCCTCGTGCTCGGCGACCTCGTCTTCGGCGGGAAGTGCAACGTCACCGGCAGCGCAGTAGTGACTGGTTCCGCGAAACTCAACACCGGTCGCATCGACGGCGACCTCACCGCCGGATCGGTAGATCCGAATCCGCCCGGGACGCAAGTGGGTGGAACGTACACCCAGAGTTCGGTCGTACCTCCCAGCCCGGACTGGGTCAACCTCACCTACAAGCCGGGCGACTGGCTCACGAGCGACGGGCTTCCCTTCGAGGTGCAGACGGTGACCAGCCCAGGAACCTGCAAGCTCAGCTCGGGGAACATGGGCGGCACCTCTCCCGGTTACCCGCTGATCCTGAACGCCCTCGGCTGCGTCGGGGGAATCAGCCTGAACCAGAACACCAACATCAAACTGACGAGCGACCTGGTGATCTTCGCCAACAAGTTCGACTTTCCCAGCACGAACTCGCTCGCGTTCAGTTCATCGAGCTCGGCGGGGCACCGTCTGTGGTTCATCACCCCGGACAACGGCCCCGTCGGCGACAAGGCGCCCACGTGCGACTACAGCTACCAGGGCGACTTCTCGATCAAGAACACCTTGACGATCTCCCCGCCCATCGCGGCCTTGCTGTACACACCGTGCGCCTTCGACGGGAAGAACGGCTTCACCTGGCAGGGCCAGATCATCGCCGGAGGCGACAGCTATGCCGAGAACAACCCGAGCTTCACCTACGTGCCGATCGGCGCCGCCGGTGTCGACTTCAACGAAGCGACGGTCACCCCGATCATCACGAAGCCGCAACCCGGTGCCCTCATCACGATGAGAGATCGCAGCGTTGGATAGCCTGGCCATCATCGGTGTCGGGGTCTTCGGACTGCTCATCGGCTCGTTCCTCAACGTCGTCGTCTACCGAGTGCCGGCGAAACGTTCGATCGTGTCGCCGCCGAGTTCTTGCCCGCGCTGTGGAGCGGCCATCCGCTGGTACGACAACTTTCCGGTGGTGTCCTGGCTCGTGCTGAGGGGGCGCTGCCGCGACTGCCACGCCCCGATCTCGGTGCGCTATCCCCTCGTCGAGTTCGGCACGGGTGTGTTCTTCGCGATCGTGACCGCATGGTTCCTGCTCACGCAGCTTCCCGACGAACCGTGGTCCGGTGTCGCCGCCACCTTCGCATCCGGTCTGGCCCTGGTCGCCTATCTCTACCTGGCCGCCATCACCGTCGCACTGGCATTGATCGATCTCGACACCCGCACCCTTCCCAATCGGATCGTGCTCCCCGGCTACCTCGTGGGCGCCGTGCTCCTCGGGGTCTCCGGCCTGCTGGCGGGCGACCTCACGGCTCTGTTGGGCGCCGCGATCGGCGCGGCGGCCCTGTTCACGTTCTACTTCCTGCTCGTCCTCGCCTACCCGAGGGGAATGGGCATGGGGGACGTCAAGCTCGCGGGCCTGCTCGGCCTGTTCCTGGGGTTCATCGGCTGGCAGGCGATCGTCGTCGGCGCCTTCGCCGCGTTCCTGCTCGGGGGGATCTTCTCACTCATCCTCCTGGCCCTGCGTAAGGCATCCGGCAAGACAGCGGTACCATTCGGCCCATGGATGCTCCTGGGCGCCTGGCTCGGAATCCTGTTCGGACGTGACATCATGAGCACGTATCTCGGCCTGTTCGGAATCAGTTAGGGGATGTGATGGCCAGCACTCAACTCGTCGGGGTCGATATCGGCTCCAACACCGTTCGAGCGGTCGAGGTCGCAGGGGTCGGGACCAAGCGACCGTCGGTCGTCCGGTTCTTCAGCATGCCGCTGCCGGAGGGCGCCGTGAAGAACGGCGAAGTCCTCGAAGTCAACACTGTCGCCGCTGCGTTGCGGCAGTTGTGGGCCGCGGCGAAGTTCAGCTCCAAGGAGGTCGTACTGGGTGTCGGGAACGCGAAGGTCCTCGTGCGCGACCTCGCCGTACCGAAGTTGAGCCGGCGGGAGATCCGCGAGTCGCTGCCCACTCACGTGCAGGAGATGCTGCCGGTGCCCGTCTCCGACGCGCTCCTCGACTTCTATCCGATCTCCGAGGCTGCGTCCGAGACCGGGCCGGTCGTCAACGGCCTCCTCGTCGCGGCGATCAAGGACCCGGTGCTCGCGAACGTACGCGCCGTTCAGCTGGCCGGGCTCAGCCCGGTGGGCGTCGACCTCATCCCCTTCGCACTCACCAGACTCACTTCACCCGCCCGGATGATGGGCAACGTCGCCCACATCGACATCGGTGCGCGAACCACCAACGTCATCGTCACCATCGCAGGGGTTCCGCACTTCGTGCGCATCCTCGCCAACGGTGGCCAGGATCTCACGGCTGCCCTCGCCGATCGGCTGGACATCTCCCCCATCGAGGCGGAGAACACCAAGCGATCGATCGGACTGGGCGGGGTGAATGTGACGGCGGAAGAGGCGCCGGTGGTCGCCATCATCCGCGAGGTCACCGGTACGCTCTTGACCAGCCTGCGGAACACCCTCGGTTACTTCGCGAATACCCGCCAGAACGAACCGTATTCGGGCATCGTGCTCACCGGCGGCGGCGCACAATTGCTCGGCCTCGCCGACGCGCTTTCCGAGATGACCCGGATCCCCGTCGTCATCGGCGACACCTTCGGGAGCATCGACGTCGCCAAAGAAGCATCGAGAGGCACCCAGAGTCAGCTCGGCATGAACGTGGCGCTCGGACTGGCGTTGGGGGGTGCCGCAGCATGAAAAAGAACAGCAACGACGGCGGGAGCCTCATCCTCGGGGGGCCTCCGCAGGCGAACCTCCTCCCGCCCGAGGTGGGGCTCGCCGCGAGGGGCCGCGTCATGCGGCGCAATGCGATTGCACTCATTGTGCTCGCCGTGCTCATCGTGATCGCGGCCTACGGAGGTGCGTCGTTCTTCGCGATCGGCGCGCAGGCCCAGCTCGACGCCGCGAACGCGCGGACGGTGGAGCTGCTCGCCGAGCAGGCCAAGTACGCCGAGGTCAGGCAGGTCACCTCGATGCTCGAGAAGGCCGTCGTCGCCCAGAGGGTCGGAACCTCGACGGAAATCGATTGGAAAGACTATCTCACCGACATCCAGAAAAGCCTTCCGGCCGGAACGCTCGTGACGAACGTCGTCGCGGAGACGGCGACGCCGTTCACGGCGTTCGCCCCGCCCTCCGTCCCCCTCCAGGGAGACCGGATCGGCGAGCTCAGGTTCACGGCGACGAGCACCTCGCTCCCCAATGTGCAGAAGTGGCTGGACGCGCTCGCGACCCTCGACGGCTTCGTCGACGCGTCGCCCGGCTCGGTGACCCTCGACGGGGCGGCCAAGACCTATGAGGTCACGATCACGATGCACGTGAACAAGGACGCCCTCCTGCTGCGCTTCGACGAGGCCGCAGCGGCCGAGCGCGACAAGGCGCTGGCGGAGAAGGAGCAGGCCGCGCAGGACGCCGCCGATGAGGATGCGGCCGACACCGATTCGAGCACGGACGGAGGGGAGTGACGATGAACAACAAGCTCTGGCTGGTCATTGCCGGTATTGCCGGCGTCGCCGTTCTCGCCCTCGGCTGGTTCCTCGGTGTCGCGCCGAAGTTCGACGAGATGAGCGCTGCGAACGAGCAACGTGCCTCGGTCGACGCTCAGAACGTCCTGCACCAGAAGAAGTTGGATGCACTCAAGAAGGAGTTCACCCAGCTCGACTTGCTCAAGGAGCAGCTCGCTGCGGCGCAGGCCTCATTGCCACCGGGAGACGACCTCTCGACCTTCCTCGGAGAACTCCACGACCTGGAGGCGTCGAGCGGGGTGGTGCTCACGAGTTTCAGCGCCGGGGACGGCCAGAGCTATGTCGCGGCTCCGGGTGAGACGACCGACCCGCTCGTCACGGCGGACAACTTCGTCGCGATCCCGATCGACCTGACCGTGGACGGCACGCGCCCTCAAGTCATCGAGTTCATCAACGATCTGCAATACGGTGAGCGGCTCTTCCTGGTTATCAAGCTCACGGTCGCCAAATCGGCGGATGCCGCGGCCACGGAGCCTGACTCCGAGGAGGCCCCCACTGCGAAAGGGTATGTGGGCAACATCTCCGGCTTCGTCTACGTGCTCGTCGACCCTGCGGCGCCGCCGCCGACACCGACTCCGGTCGGCTCGCTCGACAGCACGCCGTCGCCCTCGCCGACTCCGGGGCAATAGCCTCCCACCTGTCGCGCGCCGGGCATCCGTTGCTAGAGTGACCCTGATCGGGCGCGGATGCCCCGACGCGTGAGGAGTGGGACGGATGAACGCCAGGATAGATCCAGCGGACGAGACCGAGCCGACCGAGGCTGCCGCGGAGGACGCCGCTGCGAGTGTGCAGGCCAGCGCCGACCAGGCCGCGGAGCACGCGGCCGAGCAGTCAGGCACCGCAACCGCCGACGTGACGGAAGGCGTTACGGGTGCCGCAGCGAGCAGCAGCACGGGCGAGGCCGCACCCGTCCCCGTGCAGACCGTCTACGTCACCGCTCCCCAACCACCGAGGCGCAAGGGCAACCGCGGGCTCGGCACGGTGCTCGCCATCCTCGCAGCCGTCGTCTTCGCGGCCGCATACGCGGGCGTGACGGCTCTGCTCATCCTGTTCGTGAATCCGGATGGCCTCGGGGGTGCCGTCGGCGAGTTCGTGAGCGGCCCGCTGTTCTACGTTCCGGTACTCGTGTTCCTCGTTGCCATGGTGCTCTGGGTGCTCCTCGCCAACCGGGCGAGCTGGTGGGCGTGGGTGCTCGGCTCGCTCGTGATCGCGGCTGTCGTCTACTTCGCGACCATCGGCGTCCTTCTCCTCCTGGCCGGCGGGTTCGGGTTGACCGGCTCCCAGGCGGCAGACCTGTTCCGGGGCTTCGCCCTCAACCCCGCGGTCGTCGTCGCCGCGCTCCTCGCGCGCGAGGTCTCGGTATGGTTCGGCGCGGCGATCGCGGCCCGCGGTCGCAAGGTGCGCGAACGCAACTACGAGGCCTGGCAGGAGTTCGAGCGCGACGAAGCAGAGAAGAGAGCGGAGTTTGCCGGCCAATCGGCCGTCTGACCCGGCCCCGGCATCCGGCTCGTTCTCGCGAGCGCTGCTCGTCGCGGTCATGGTGACCGTGCTGTACGGGGCGATCCTGCTCGCCTTCGACGGTTTCGTGAGCCTGCTCGCCGACCGCGACGTCATCCAGGAGCAGGATGCCGGTCCGCTGGTCGGGCCGATCATGGCCGTCGTCGCGCTTGCCATCGTCTTCGTCTCCGTGCTCGGAGGCCTGAGGCCGACTTCCGCCCGCCCGGCGATACCGGTGGCGCGGGCGGTGGTCACGGCCCTGCTCGTCTACCTGCTGGGGCCGTTCGCCGGGGCGATCGTCTACGTCGCGGGGCAGGAGCAGCTGCTCACCGGAGTGCTGTTCCTCGCCCGCTATCTCGGGAGTCCCTTCGTCATCGCCTCCGCGGTTCTCGCGCTTCTTCCTGTTCTGCTGCTGCCTCTCATTGCGATCGGCCGGTCGCGTGCCCGCTGAGCGATCCGGGACCGGACTCCTGTGCGCGCTGGGCGAACTCATTTGACCGTGTGCCGGTGAGCGACTAGTGTTCTTTGGGTGTGCGCTTTGCCGCACGTCTTCCTGTGCCCAAAATCACAGGTGGGCGAGCACTGAGGCACCAACCGGAATTGGGCTCGACTGAACGAGTTGAACGACTCGGCCAGCGCCCCCACGGCATATCCATCAACGAATCAGACACTGCGTCGTGCGATGGATCACGTCGGCCAGCATCGCGGATTTCAACATGCGGGCCGCAATCAGCACCAACTGTCACCGTGCAGTCAATTCAAGGAGTCACATCAGTGCCAACCATCCAACAGTTGGTCCGTAAGGGGCGCTCGCCGAAGGTCGCCAAGACCAAGACGCCGGCCCTGAAGGCCAACCCCCAGCAGCGTGGTGTGTGCACCCGCGTCTACACCACGACACCGAAGAAGCCGAACTCGGCCCTTCGCAAGGTCGCCCGTGTGAAGCTGAGCAACGGCACAGAGGTCACCGCCTACATCCCCGGCGAAGGCCACAACCTGCAGGAGCACTCGATGGTGCTCGTCCGCGGCGGTCGTGTGAAGGACCTCCCCGGTGTCCGCTACAAGATCGTCCGTGGCGCACTCGACACCCAGGCCGTGAAGAACCGCAAGCAGGCTCGCAGCCGCTACGGCGCGAAGATGGAGAAGAAGTAATGCCTCGCAAGGGACCAGCACCCAAGCGCCCCGTGGTCAGCGACCCGGTCTACGGCGCTCCCATCGTCAGCCAGCTCGTCAACAAGATCCTGCTCGACGGCAAGAAGGCCCTCGCCGAGCGCATCGTCTACGAAGCGCTCGCCGGGGTCTCCGCCAAGAACGGTGCGGATGCCGTCGTCACGCTCAAGAAGGCGCTCGACAACGTGCGACCCACCCTTGAGGTCAAGAGTCGCCGTGTCGGTGGCTCGACCTACCAGGTCCCGGTCGAGGTCAAGCCGCACCGCGCGAACACCCTCGCGCTGCGCTGGCTCACGACCTACGCCAAGGCGCGTCGGGAGAAGACCATGACCGAGCGGCTCACCAACGAGATCCTCGACGCCTCCAACGGGCTCGGCGCGGCAGTCAAGCGTCGTGAGGACACTCACAAGATGGCTCAGTCGAACCAGGCCTTCGCGCACTATCGGTGGTAGGCCGAAGGCCTGCCGCCGTTCGGTGGCGCGCTGGAGCTTGGAGCGAAGGCCATTTCTGGCCTTCGCCGCGACGCCAGCGCCGAGGCCCGTCTCGGGCCTCGGTCAAACTCATGACTTCAAATAGATAGGAAACCAAGTGGCACAGGAAGTGCTCACCGACCTGAGCAAGGTCCGGAACATCGGCATCATGGCGCACATCGATGCCGGCAAGACGACGACGACCGAGCGCATCCTGTTCTACACGGGTGTCAACCACAAGATCGGTGAGACCCACGACGGCGCGTCGACGACCGACTGGATGGAGCAGGAGCAGGAGCGCGGCATCACCATCACGTCCGCCGCCGTGACCTGTTTCTGGAACAAGAACCAGATCAACATCATCGACACCCCCGGTCACGTCGACTTCACCGTCGAGGTGGAGCGTTCGCTGCGCGTGCTCGACGGCGCGGTCGCGGTATTCGACGGCAAGGAGGGCGTGGAGCCCCAGTCGGAGACGGTCTGGCGCCAGGCGGACAAGTACAACGTCCCGCGCATCTGCTTCGTCAACAAGATGGACAAGCTGGGCGCCGACTTCTACTTCACCGTCGACACGATCGTGAACCGTCTCGGTGCCAAGCCGCTCGTCATCCAGTTGCCGATCGGCGCGGAGAGCGACTTCGTGGGCGTCGTCGACCTCGTCGAGATGCGCGCGCTCGTGTGGCCCGCGGACTCCAAGGGCGATGTCACGATGGGCGCCAAGTACGAGGTCGAGGAGATCCCGGAGAACCTCAAGGACAAGGCGGCGAAGTACCGCCAGGAGCTGCTCGAGGCCGTCGCCGAGACCGACGACGCACTGCTCGAGAAGTTCTTCGCGGGCGAGGAGCTCACCGTAGCCGAGATCAAGGGCGGCATCCGCAAGCTCACCGTCTCGAGCGCCATGTACCCGGTGCTCTGCGGGTCGGCGTTCAAGAACCGTGGCGTGCAGCCGATGCTCGACGCCGTGATCGACTACCTGCCGAACCCGCTCGACGTCGGCGCCATCGAAGCGCGCGACCCGCGCGACGAGGAGAAGGTCATCGAGCGTCACCCGGACCCGAAGGACCCGTTCGCGGCCCTCGCGTTCAAGGTGGCCGTCCACCCGTTCTTCGGGCGTCTCACCTATATCCGCGTGTACTCCGGTCACCTCGACAGCGGTGGCCAGGTCGCCAACTCCACGAAGGGCAAGAAGGAGCGCATCGGGAAGATCTTCCAGATGTATGCCAACAAGGAGAACCCGGTCCCCTCGGTCACCGCCGGCCACATCTACGCGGTCATCGGCCTCAAGGACACCACGACCGGTGACACCCTGTGCGACCCGAACGCGCAGGTCGTGCTCGAGTCGATGACGTTCCCGGAGCCGGTCATCGAGGTGGCGATCGAGCCGAAGACGAAGGCCGACCAGGAGAAGCTGGGTGTCGCCATCCAGAAGCTCGCCGAAGAGGACCCGACGTTCCGCACCGAGCAGAACCAGGAGACCGGCCAGACGGTCATCAAGGGGATGGGCGAGCTTCACCTCGACATCCTCGTCGACCGGATGAAGCGCGAGTTCAACGTCGAGGCCAACGTCGGCAAGCCGCAGGTCGCCTACCGCGAGACCATCAAGCGCATCGTCGACAAGCACGACTACACCCACAAGAAGCAGACCGGTGGTTCCGGCCAGTTCGCGAAGGTGCAGATCTCGCTCGAGCCGCTCGACCTCGCCGGGGAGCACCCGTACGAGTTCGAGAACAAGGTCACCGGTGGCCGCGTGCCCCGTGAGTACATCCCGTCGGTGGATGCCGGAATGAAGGATGCCATGCAGGTCGGCGTCCTGGCCGGCTATCCCATGGTCGGGGTCAAGGCCATCCTGCTGGATGGCGCAGCCCATGACGTCGACTCCTCGGAGATGGCGTTCAAGATCGCCGGGTCGATGGCCTTCAAGGAGGCCGCTCGCAAGGCGAACCCCGTGCTGCTCGAGCCGCTCATGGCCGTCGAGGTGCGCACCCCTGAGGAATACATGGGTGATGTCATCGGCGACCTGAACTCGCGCCGTGGCCAGATCCAGTCCATGGAGGATGCCACCGGTGTGAAGGTCGTCCGGGCACTCGTACCGCTGTCGGAGATGTTCGGCTATGTGGGCGACCTGAGGTCGAAGACCTCCGGCCGTGCCGTGTACTCGATGAGCTTCGACAGCTATTCTGAGGTGCCGCGCGCGGTCGCCGACGAGATCGTCCAGAAGGCCAAGGGCGAGTAACACCAATCAGCAGTATCCCGTAACATAAAACAATCCCGTAGAAGCCCAGGGCGCAAACCCGCGTCCGGAGTCTCTACTCGAGAAGTCCTGAGGAGGACCACAGTGGCTAAGGCCAAGTTCGAGCGGACTAAGCCGCACGTCAACATCGGAACCATCGGTCACGTTGACCACGGCAAGACGACGCTCACCGCAGCGATCTCCAAGGTGCTCGCGGACAAGTATCCGTCAGCCGTCAACGTCCAGCGCGACTTCGCGTCGATCGACTCGGCGCCCGAAGAGCGCCAGCGTGGTATCACGATCAACATCTCACACGTCGAGTACGAGACTCCGAAGCGCCACTATGCGCACGTTGACGCCCCAGGGCACGCCGACTACATCAAGAACATGATCACCGGTGCGGCGCAGATGGATGGCGCGATCCTCGTGGTCGCCGCCACCGACGGCCCGATGGCCCAGACCCGCGAGCACGTGCTGCTCGCCAAGCAGGTCGGCGTCCCGTACCTGCTCGTCGCACTCAACAAGGCCGACATGGTCGACGACGAGGAGATCCTGGAGCTCGTGGAGCTCGAGGTCCGCGAGCTGCTCTCCAGCCAGGACTTCGACGGCGACAACGCTCCGGTCGTCCGCGTCTCCGGCCTCAAGGCTCTTGAGGGTGACGAGAAGTGGGTCGAGTCGATCGTCGAGCTCATGCAGGCCGTGGATGACAACATCCCCGACCCGGTGCGCGACAAGGACAAGCCCTTCCTCATGCCGATCGAGGACGTCTTCACGATCACCGGTCGTGGAACCGTCGTCACCGGTCGTGCCGAGCGCGGAACCCTCGCGATCAACTCCGAGGTCGAGATCGTCGGCATCCGCCCGACGCAGAAGACGATCGTCACGGGTATCGAGATGTTCCACAAGCAGCTCGACGAGGCGTGGGCCGGCGAGAACTGTGGCCTGCTGCTCCGTGGCACCAAGCGCGAGGATGTCGAGCGCGGCCAGGTCGTCGTCAAGCCCGGTTCGGTGACCCCGCACACGGTGTTCGAGGGCACCGCCTACATCCTGTCCAAGGATGAGGGTGGCCGCCACAACCCGTTCTACGCGAACTACCGTCCGCAGTTCTACTTCCGCACCACCGACGTCACCGGCGTCATCACGCTGCCCGAGGGCACCGAGATGGTCATGCCGGGCGACACCACGGAGATGACGGTCGAGCTGATCCAGCCGATCGCCATGGAAGAGGGTCTCGGATTCGCGATCCGCGAGGGTGGCCGCACCGTCGGCGCCGGCAAGGTCGTCAAGGTTCTCAAGTGAGTCACGACGGGTCGATGCGCGCAGCGCGTTGACCCGGCGAGACTCAGATCGAGTAGCGCACAGCGCGTAGCGAGATCTCGTGCGGAGGGCCGTATCTTCGGATGCGGCCCTCCGTCATGTCTGCATTCGTGCAGTTCGGGTGGGTAGGATGACTGCCTCAATGAACTGAAGGAGAAGGTCATGGCTGGATTGGGTGATTTCGCGGACAGTGCCAAGGATGCGCTGAAGAGCGAGCAGGCCGAGGACATCAGTGACAAGGTGCTGGACGGCGCTGAAGACCTCGCCAACAAGGTGACCGGTGGCAAGTTCTCCGAGCAGGTCGATGGCGTCCGCGACGCCGTCGACGGCAAGATCGGCAACGAGTAGCTTCTCACAGCGGCCGGGCATGCCTGGCCGTATGCGCCCGCTCGACGCAATTGCCCACGTACGCGCGGGTTCAAACGTGTCGCGCGGGCGCATTCGCGTACGACCCTCCACTTTTCCACAGGCGTCTCACCTTGCCGAGTTCCACAGAATGCCCACGTTGACGCGGGACATGTGCTGTCCCGAGAGCATTCTCATTGGATGTCAGACATCGACGCCCAACTTCGTTACGCGCGTGACCTTGGCGATTCCTTTCCACGTCGAGAGGATCTCGCACGGTCCGCGACATCCGGCCGACTGCACCGCGTCGCCAGGGGCGCGTACCTCCCCGCAGATGTGTGGACCGCGCTGGACGATCGAAAGAAGTATCTGACGCTCATCCGTGCTGTGGCCACGACGCGGCAGTTTCGACCGGTGCTCTCCCACCTTTCTGCCGCCGCAATCCACGGACTCCCCATGGTCGGAGCATGGCCATCGACGGTCCACACGATCGTCGGGCAGACGGCAGGTGGCCGGTCACGAAACCGTGTAGTGAAGCACTCCCTTCTACTCGACGATGCCGACGTCGTGGAGATCGATGGATTGTTTGTCACCTCAATAGCTCGCACCGTTCTGGATGTCGCGGCTTCGGCATCTCCGCTGGTTGCCGTGACCATGGCCGATCGTGCCCTGCATGTCGACCGCCGTGGGCAAATCCTGCCCATGACGACGAAGGCCGCTCTTCTCGACGTCTGGGAGCGTTCGCTGCCGATCCGCGCACATGCTCGCACGAAGGGGGTCATCGAGTTCTCCACGGAGCTTGCAGACTCCCCGCTGGAATCGGTGAGTCGCGTGAATATGCGCGTGATCGGATGTCCGCGCCCGCTGCTGCAGTCCCCGTTTTCGGACTACCGCGGATTCATCGGTGAGACTGACTTCGACTGGCCATCGTTCAACCTGGTTGGTGAAGCGGATGGCGACATCAAGTACCTGGATGAGCTCTATCGTGGGGGGCGCAGCGCCGAGCAGGTCATGCGCGACGAGCGAATTCGCGAAAATCGGCTTCGCGCCCTGAAACTCGAGGTGTCGCGGTGGGACTGGAACATCGCCATCCGGCCGGCAGCACTCCGGGCGCACCTGCGGAATGCGGGGCTTCCGATTCGATAGCGGAGACGTGGGGATGCGATTGCGCCCGCGCCACACTTCTGCCCCCTGGCGTCCGGGAGCAAACGGCGTGTGAGGGCGCATTCACGGGGGTGATGGGGCGACACGCCCGGGTTGCAGCAAATGCCCGGGTGTGGCAGACTCTTCTAGTTCAATACTTCTCCCTGCTGTGACAGCGGGTGAATCACTGCCAGGCAGTGCATAGGGCGGAATCCTCCAGGATCGGCACCTAGGCCGCGGGTAGCAGAACGCGTGCCGACCGGGAGGAATCCCGTGAAACGGCGCAACCGACAACCGACACCCGAGACATCCGTGGTGACACGTGTGTCTCACAGGGGCGACACGCCCGAGCGCGGGGGTCGGTGAAGCAGCAGACAATGACGTTGTGCCCAGGGGCCGGTCTCCAGGGCATGTGAAACGAAAACAGTGGTGCGAAAGCAGAAGCGCTTTCGGCAACGGGGCATCCGTACGGATGCGCCAGGTACAAGAGAGAGAGTCAGGCTATGGCGGGACAGAAGATCCGCATCCGACTTAAGTCGTATGACCACGAGGTCATCGACAGCTCGGCACGCAAGATCGTCGACACGGTCACCAGGGCCGGTGCAACAGTGGTCGGCCCCGTGCCGCTCCCGACGGAGAAGAACGTGGTCGCCGTGATCCGTTCCCCTCACAAGTACAAGGACAGCCGCGAGCACTTCGAGAAGCGCACCCACAAGCGCCTGATCGACATCATCGACCCGACTCCGAAGGCCGTCGATTCGCTCATGCGCCTCGACCTGCCCGCCGACGTCAACATCGAGATCAAGCTCTGAGCCGCGGGGCTCCGGGCTGCAAGGACTATTGAGAATCATGGCTACTGAGACAACGAGAACCACGAAGGGGCTGCTGGGCACGAAGCTCGGCATGACCCAGGTGTGGGACGCGAACAACAGGCTCATCCCGGTCACTGTGATCGAGATCTCGCCCAACGTCGTGACGCAGCTGCGCACGCCGGAGATCGACGGCTACAGCGCCGTGCAGATCGCCTACGGCCAGATCGACCCGCGTAAGGCGAACAAGCCGGCCACCGGCCACTTCGCCAAGGCCGGTGTCACGCCGCGCCGCCACCTCACCGAGATCCGTACAGCGGATGCCGCAGAGTACACGCTAGGCCAGGAGCTCGCCGTCGACCTCTTCGAGGCAGGCAAGCGCGTTGATGTCGTCGGCACCTCCAAGGGCAAGGGCTTCGCCGGTGTCATGAAGCGCCACAACTTCGCCGGCGTCAGCTCGAGCCACGGTGCACACCGCAACCACCGCAAGCCCGGCTCGATCGGTGCATCCTCGACCCCCAGCCGCGTCTTCAAGGGCATGCGGATGGCCGGCCGGATGGGCGGGGACCGCGTCTCCGTGCTCGGCCTCACCGTCCACGCCGTCGACGCCGAGAAGGGCCTGCTGCTCGTCAAGGGCGCTGTGCCCGGCGCTCGCGGCCGCATCGTTTTCGTCCGCACCTCAGTGAAGGAGGCGTAAGGCCATGGCCGACTCCACAACGCTCGATGTTCTCGACGCGAAGGGCAAGAAGGTCAGCTCCGTCGAGTTGCCCGCCGAGGTCTTCGACGTCCAGGCCAACATCCCGCTGATCCACCAGGTCGTCGTCGCGCAGCGCGCCGCCGCCCGGCAGGGAACGCACAACACGCTCCGCCGGGGCGAGGTCTCCGGCGCCGGCCGCAAGCCGTTCAAGCAGAAGGGAACCGGTCGCGCTCGCCAGGGCTCGATCCGGGCCCCCCAGATGACCGGTGGTGGCATCGTGCACGGGCCGCACCCCCGCGACTACGCGCAGCGCACCCCCAAGAAGATGATCGCGGCGGCGCTCCTCGGAGCCCTCTCCGATCGCGCTCGCGGCGGGCGCATCCACGTCGTCGACTCGCTGTCGGTCGGGGATGCCCCGTCGACGAAGGCCGTCGTCGCGCTGCTCGGCGACATCGCCACGAGCAAGCACGTTCTCGTGGTGCTCGAGCGCAGCGACGAGCTGAGCTACAAGAGCGTTCGCAACATCCCGACCGTGCACGTGCTGCCGTTCGACCAGTTGAACGCCTACGACGTGCTGGTCAGTGACGACATCGTCTTCACGAAGGGCGCCTTCGAGTCCTTTGTGAATCGCAAGAACACCGAGGAGGCCGGCGCATGAGCGTCACAGTCAAGGACCCCCGCGACGTGATCCTGTCGCCGGTCGTGTCCGAGAAGAGCTACGGGCTCATCGACCAGGGCAAGTACACCTTCGAGGTCGACCCCCGTTCGAACAAGACGGAGATCAAGCTCGCGATCGAGAAGATCTTCAACGTGAAGGTCGCCTCCATCAACACCCTCAACAAGAAGGGCAAGACGCGCCGGACCCGTTTCGGCATCGGCAAGCGCAAGGACACCAAGCGCGCCATCGTCACGCTCAAGTCCGGCTCGATCGACATCTTCACGGCTGTCGGCTAGGGCGCAAGGGATACATCATGTCAATTCGCAAGTACAAGCCCACGACCCCGGGTCGTCGCGGCTCATCGGTCGCCGATTTCACTGAGATCACCCGCTCGACCCCGGAGAAGTCGCTGCTGCGCCCGCTGCCGAAGACGGGTGGCCGCAACAACGCCGGCCGCATCACGACGCGCCACATCGGTGGTGGCCACAAGCGCCAGTACCGCGTCATCGACTTCAAGCGCAACGACAAGGATGGCGTCAACGCCAAGGTCGCGCACATCGAGTACGACCCGAACCGCACGGCGCGCATCGCGCTGCTGCACTTCGTGGACGGAACGAAGCGCTACATCATCGCTCCGGACAAGCTCAATCAGGGCGACATCGTCGAGTCGGGCGCTTCGGCCGACATCAAGCCGGGCAACAACCTGCCGCTGCGCAACATCCCGGTCGGTACCGTGATCCATGCGATCGAGCTCAAGCCGGGCGGCGGCGCCAAGCTCGCGCGCTCCGCAGGCTCGAGCGTGCGTCTCGTCGCCAAGGACGGCCCCTACGCCCAGCTGCGCCTCCCCTCGGGCGAGATCCGCAACGTGGATGCGCGCTGCCGCGCCACGATCGGCGAGGTCGGCAACGCCGAGCAGTCGAACATCAACTGGGGCAAGGCCGGCCGGATGCGGTGGAAGGGCGTTCGCCCGACCGTCCGCGGTGTCGCGATGAACCCGGTCGACCACCCCCACGGTGGTGGTGAGGGCAAGACCTCCGGTGGACGTCACCCGGTCAGCCCCTGGGGCCAGAAGGAAGGCCGCACCCGCAAGCCCAACCTCGAGAGCGACAAGCTCATCGTTCGCCGCCGCACCGTCGGCAAGAAGCGCAAGTAGGAGTCAGGAAAGATGCCACGCAGCCTCAAGAAGGGCCCCTTCGTCGACGACCACCTGCTTCGCAAGGTCGTCACGCAGAACACGGCCAAGAGCAAGAACGTCATCAAGACCTGGTCGCGCCGCTCGATGATCGTGCCGGCCATGCTCGGTCACACGATCGCCGTTCACGACGGTCGCAAGCACATCCCGGTCTTCGTCACCGAGACGATGGTCGGCCACAAGCTGGGGGAGTTCGCCCCGACCCGCACCTTCCGCGGCCACGTGAAGGACGACAAGAAGGGCCGCCGCCGCTGACGCGGGGGCGTGAAGGAGGAAGAGAAATGGTGGAGTCGATCGCACGCGTGCGACACATCCGCGTTACGCCTCAGAAGGCTCGTCGTGTCGTCAACATGATCCGCGGCAAGCAGGCTGCCGAGGCCCTGGCCATCCTGAAGTTCGCGCCGCAGGGTGCGAGCGAGCCGGTCTACAAGCTCGTCGCCTCGGCGATGGCCAACGCCCGCGTCAAGGCGGACAACGAGAACAGCTACCTCGATGAGCAGGATCTCTTCGTCACGAAGGCGTTCGTCGACGACGGGGCGACTCTCAAGCGGTTCCAGCCGCGTGCCCAGGGGCGCGCGTTCCAGATCCTCAAGCGCACGAGCCACATCACGGTCGTACTCTCGACCCCGACCGATGCCCACGTCGAGCAGGCCTCGAAGAAGGCAGGGAAGAAGTAATGGGACAGAAAGTCAATCCGTACGGGTTCCGACTCGGGATCACGACCGACCATGTGTCGCGGTGGTTCTCCGACTCGACCAAGGCCGGCCAGCGCTACAGCGACTTCGTCGCCGAGGACGTGAAGATCCGCAACCTGCTCAAGACGAGCCTCGACCGTGCAGGCGTCGCCCGCATCGAGATCGAGCGCACCCGTGACCGCGTTCGCGTGGACATCCACACCGCGCGCCCCGGCATCGTCATCGGGCGCCGTGGTGCGGAGGCGGAGCGCATCCGTGCAGACCTCGAGAAGCTCACGGCCAAGCAGATCCAGCTCAACATCCTCGAGGTCAAGAACCCCGAGGCCGAGGCGCAGCTCGTCGCCCAGGGCATCGCCGAGCAGCTGAGCGCGCGTGTCGCGTTCCGCCGCGCGATGCGCAAGGGACTGCAGGGCGCCCAGCGCGCCGGCGCCAAGGGCGTTCGCATCCAGGTCTCCGGCCGCCTCGGCGGCGCGGAGATGAGCCGCTCCGAGTTCTACCGCGAGGGCCGGGTCCCGCTGCACACGCTGCGCGCCAACATCGACTACGGCTTCTACGAGGCCCGCACGACGTTCGGCCGTATCGGCGTGAAGGTGTGGATCTACAAGGGTGACATCACCAACCGCGAACTCGCTCGCGAGCAGGCCGCCGCCAAGTCCCAGCGCCCCGAGCGCCGTGACGGCGACCGCCCGCGTCGTGGAGCACGCACGGATGCCGCTCCCGCGGCCGTAGGAGCAGAGGCCTAGACATGCTGATTCCACGTAAAGTCAAGCACCGCAAGCAGCACCACCCGGGGCGCAGCGGCCAGGCGACCGGTGGCACGACAGTGTCGTTCGGCGAGTTCGGCATCCAGGCGATCACCCCCGCCTATGTCACGAACCGCCAGATCGAGGCCGCTCGTATCGCGATGACCCGTCACATCAAGCGTGGCGGAAAGGTCTGGATCAACATCTTCCCGGACCGCCCGATCACGAAGAAGCCCGCCGAGACCCGCATGGGTTCCGGGAAGGGCTCCCCCGAGTGGTGGGTTGCGAACGTCAAGCCGGGACGCGTGCTGTTCGAGCTGAGCGGGGTCAACGAGACCGTCGCCCGCGAAGCGCTCACGCGTGCCATCCACAAGCTGCCCCTCAAGGCACGCATCATCAAGCGCGAGGAAGGCGACGCATAATGGCGATCGGTTCCAAGGAGCTTCGCCCCGACGAGCTCGACAATTTCGAGGACGAGCGTCTTGTCGACGAACTCAAGAAGGCCAAGGAAGAGCTGTTCAACCTGCGCTTCCAGTCGGCGACCGGACAGCTGGAGAGCCACGGTCGCCTGCGCGCCGTGAAGCGCGACATCGCGCGGATCTACACGGTCATCCGCGAGCGCGAGCTCGGCATCCGGGCGACGCCGGCGGCGATCGAGGTCCCGGCCAAGGCCGAGGCGAAACCCAAGAAGAAGACGGCGAAGAAGGATGACGCTCCCGCGGCATCCGAGACCGCAGAGACCACTGAGGAGGCCAGCTGATGGCGAAGACCACTGACAAGGTGGCCGAGGCGCCCGCTCTCGAGCGCGGCTACCGCAAGACCCGGCGCGGCTACGTATCGAGCGACAAGATGGACAAGACCATCGTCGTCGAGGTCGAGGACCGCGTGAAGCACCCGCTGTACGGCAAGGTCATCCGCCGCACCTCCAAGGTCAAGGCGCACGACGAGGCCAACTCGGCCGGTGTCGGCGACCTCGTCGTCATCAGCGAGACCCGACCCCTGAGCGCTTCGAAGCGCTGGAGGCTCGTCGAGATCCTCGAGAAGGCCAAGTAAGCCTCGCGGCTTGCTCGTGAACAGGAAGAAACCATGCTTCAGCAGGAATCCAGAGTCAAGGTCGCCGACAACACCGGCGCCAAGGAACTCCTCACGATTCGCGTCCTCGGCGGGTCGGGGCGGCGTTACGCCGGCCTCGGCGACGTGATCGTCGCGACGGTCAAGGATGCGATCCCGGGTGGGAACGTGAAGAAGGGCGAGGTCGTCAAGGCCGTCATCGTCCGCACCAGGAAGGAGACCCGTCGTCCCGACGGCTCCTACATCAAGTTCGACGAGAACGCCGCTGTGATCCTGAAGGCGGATGGTGACCCCCGCGGCACCCGCATCTTCGGGCCGGTCGGCCGTGAGCTTCGCGACAAGAAGTTCATGAAGATCATCTCGCTGGCACCGGAGGTCATTTAGTCATGGCGAAGATCAAGAAGGGCGACCTCGTGCAGGTCATCAGCGGGCCGTCGCAGGCTCGTGGCGGTGACCGCGGCAAGCAGGGTCGCGTCAAGGAGGTCCTCGTCGAGAGGAACCGCGTGATCGTCGAGGGCATCAACTTCGTCACGAAGCACACGCGTGTCGGCCAGACCCAGCGCGGAACGAAGACGGGTGGCCTCGAGACGTTCGAGTCCCCCATCCACATCTCCAACGTGGCGCTGGTCGACCCCAAGACGAAGAAGCCGACCCGGGTGGGTTTCCGCGTCGAGAAGAACGAGGAGGGAAGGACCGTCCGCGTCCGCTACTCCAAGAGCTCAGGTGAGGACCTGTAATGACTGACACAACTACTGCCGCGCAGGCTGTCAAGGTGCAGCCGCGCCTCAAGCAGAAGTACAAGACCGAGATCTCGGCGCAGCTGAAGAGCGACTTCGGTTTCACGAACGTCCACCAGGTTCCGAACCTGACGAAGATCGTCGTGAACACCGGTGTCGGCGAGGCCGCCCGCGACGGCAAGATCATCGACGGCGCCGTGAAGGACCTCACCGCCATCACCGGCCAGAAGCCGCAGGTGACCGCCGCCCGCAAGTCGATCGCGCAGTTCAAGCTGCGCGAGGGCCAGCCGATCGGCGCGCACGTCACGCTGCGCGGCGACCGCGCGTGGGAGTTCCTCGACCGTCTGCTGACGCTCGCGCTTCCCCGCATCCGCGACTTCCGCGGGCTGTCCGACCGCCAGTTCGACGGTCACGGCAACTACACCTTCGGTCTCAACGAGCAGGCGATGTTCCACGAGATCGACCAGGACAAGATCGACCGCGTCCGCGGGTTCGACATCACCGTCGTGACGACGGCGAAGAACGACGACGAGGGTCGTGCGCTCCTCAAGGCGCTCGGCTTCCCGTTTCGCAGCAACGAGACCACCGAACAGTAATATCCACCAGCGGTAACCGATCGACCAGGTCGGCATTCGCGTAACGGATGTCGAAACCAGACGAGAAACAGGAATAACACCATGACAATGACAGATCCGGTCGCAGACCTGCTGACCAGACTGCGCAATGCGAACTCGGCGTACCACGAGACCGTGTCGATGCCGAGCAGCAAGCTCAAGACCCACATCTCCGAGATCCTCAAGACGGAGGGCTACATCGTGGGATGGAAGGTCGAGCCCGCGCGCGTCGGCTCGACGCTCACGATCGACCTCAAGTACGGACCGAACCGTGAGCGCTCCATCGCCGGCATCAAGCGCGTGTCGAAGCCCGGTCTGCGGGTCTACGCCAAGTCGACCGAGATCCCGCGCGTTCTCGGCGGGCTCGGCGTCGCCATCCTGTCCACCTCCTCGGGGCTCCTCACGGACCGCGAGGCGTCAGGGAAGGGCGTGGGTGGGGAAGTCCTCGCCTACGTGTGGTAGCCGGTCATGTCACGTATTGGAAGGCTTCCCATCGACGTTCCCTCGGGCGTCGATGTCAAGGTCGACGGCTCGGCTGTCACTGTCAAGGGTCCGAAGGGTGAGTTGAGCCTCACCGTCGCGAATCCCATCGAGGTCAAGCTCGAGGACGGCCAGGTGCTCGTCACCCGTCCGGACGACGAGCGGGAGTCGCGGTCGCTTCACGGCCTCACGCGTACGCTCATCCACAACCAGATCATCGGCGTCACCGAGGGCTACACCAAGGGCCTCGAGATCGTCGGTACCGGTTACCGGGTGGCGCAGAAGGGCAACTCGCTCGAGTTCGCCCTCGGCTACTCGCACTCCATCACTGTCGACCCGCCCGCCGGCATCACGTTCTCGGTCGAGGGCAACACCAAGCTTGCGGTGCACGGCATCGACAAGCAGCAGGTCGGCGAGGTCGCCGCGAACATCCGCAAGCTGCGCAAGCCAGAGCCCTACAAGGGCAAGGGCGTGCGCTACGCCGGCGAGGTCGTCCGCCGCAAGGCCGGAAAGGCTGGTAAGTAAGCATGGCTACAGGAACCAGAGGGAAGAGCAAGTCGGCGGCCAGGGATCGCAGGCACGCCCGTCTTCGCAAGAAGGTCGTCGGTACCGAGGCGCGTCCGCGCCTCGTGGTGACGCGTTCCGCCCGCCACGTCTTCGTTCAGGTCGTCGACGACAGCAAGGGTCGTACCCTCGCCTCGGCCTCGACCATGGAGACCGAGTTGCGCGGACTCTCCGCGGACAAGACCGCCAAGGCCCGCAAGGTCGGCGAGCTCGTCGCGGAGCGTGCGAAGAAGGCCGGTATCGATGCGGTCGTCTTCGACCGCGGAGGCAGCCGTTACGCCGGTCGCGTCGCAGCGATCGCTGAAGGAGCTCGAGAGGGTGGATTGAACCTGTGAGCGACGAGAGCACGAATGACAAGGAGCAGCAAGTGACTGCAGAAGCGACCGAGGTCGAGCAGACCACTGCGGCCGCAGAGCCCACAACGGGTGCCGAGACCGCGAAGGCCGCCGAGACCGCGGCCCCGGTGGTCGAGGAGGCGGATGCCGCCAACGAGCCTCGTGAGGCCCGTCGCGGCGGACGCGAGCGCAACCCCAACCAGCAGCGGGGAAGCCGGGACTCCGACAAGAGCCAGTTCCTCGAGCGCGTTGTGACCATCAACCGCGTCTCCAAGGTCGTCAAGGGCGGTCGGCGCTTCAGCTTCACGGCGCTCGTCGTCGTCGGTGACGGCAACGGACTCGTGGGTGTGGGCTACGGCAAGGCGCGTGAGGTTCCGACCGCGATCTCGAAGGGCGTCGAGGAGGCGAAGAAGAACTTCTTCCGCGTCCCGCGCGTCGGCAAGAGCATCCCGCACCCCGTCCAGGGTGAGGCGGCCGCCGGTGTCGTGCTGCTGCGCCCCGCCGCCGCCGGTACCGGTGTCATCGCCGGCGGTCCGGTTCGCGCGGTGCTCGAGTGCGCAGGCATCCACGATGTCCTGAGCAAGTCGCTCGGGTCGTCGAACACGATCAACATCGTCCACGCGACGGTCGCGGCGCTGCAGCAGCTCGAAGAGCCGAGCGCGGTCGCTGGACGTCGCGGGCTGAGCATCGAGCACGTCGTGCCTGAGCAGATCCTCCGGATCCAGGCGGAGACCTCGAAGGCCGCAGCTGCAGAGAAGGCAGGTGTCTGATGGCGCGCCTCAAGGTGACCCAGATCAAGTCGAAGATCAGTGAGAAGCAGAACCAGCGCGACACGTTGCGGAGCCTCGGGCTCAGGCGCATCGGCGATGTCGTGGTGCGCGAGGACAACTCGCAGAACCGCGGTTACGTCCGGACGGTCGCTCACCTGGTGAAAGTCGAGGAGATTGACTAATGGCTGACGAAGCCGAGAAGAAGAAGGCTCCGGCGAAGGCCGCGGCCCCGAAGGCCACTGCGCCCAAGGCTGCCGCGAAGGCTGCCGCGCCCAAGACGGCGACCGCGAAGACTGCCGCCGAGAAGCCGGCCGCCAAGGCTGCCGCACCCAAGGCTGCCACCACCAAAGCTGCTCCGGCGAAGGCCGCTGCAGCCAAGGCTGCTGCTCCCAAGGCGGAGACCGCTGCCGCGAAGCCGGCAGCTGCCAAGTCCCCCTCCACGACGAAGCCGGCTGCGAAGACCGCTGCACCGAAGAAGGCGAAATCCGAGGATGTCGCCCGGCCGCAGGTGCTCAAGGTCCACCACCTGCGTCCTGCGCCCGGTGCCAAGACGGCCAGGACCCGCGTGGGACGCGGTGAGGGCTCGAAGGGCAAGACGGCCGGTCGTGGAACCAAGGGAACGAAGGCACGCTACCAGGTGCGCGTCGGGCTGGAAGGCGGAAACCTCAACAGCGTCATGCGCACGCCGAAGCTGCGCGGGTTCAAGAACCCGTTCCGCGTGGAGTACCAGGTCGTGAACCTCGAGCGCCTCGCCGAACTGTACCCGAAGGGCGGCGAGGTCACTGTGAGCGACCTCGTCGCGAAGGGCGCCGTTCGCAAGAACGAGAAAGTCAAGGTTCTCGGGGGCGGTGAGATTGACGTTAAGCTGAATGTTGCGGTCGACAAGGTCTCCGGTTCAGCTGAGCAGAAGATCGTCGCCGCTGGCGGCTCGGTCAAGTGAGCAGGCCGGATGGCTCGCCATCCGGAGATCCCTGCCAGTGAACCGTAGCCGTCGCGGGGGCCCGAAAGGGCCGCCCGGACCGTTCTACCCGTAAACTCAGGAGGCCTCGTGTTCGGCGCAATCATGCGGATCTTCCGCACGCCAGATCTTCGCAGGAAGATCGGCTTCACGCTGGGCATCGTCGCCTTGTTCCGGCTCGGGTCGTTCATCCCCACGCCGTTCATCGACTACGGCAACGTCCAGCTCTGCCTGGCCAGCAGTGCGGGAACGACCGGGCTCTACGACCTCGTCAACCTGTTCAGCGGCGGGGCGCTCCTTCAGCTGTCGATCTTCGCGCTCGGCATCATGCCGTACATCACCGCGTCGATCATCGTGCAACTGCTGCGTGTCGTCATCCCCCACTTCGACACCCTCTACAAGGAGGGCCAGGCCGGCCAGGGCAAGCTCACGCAGTACACCCGGTACCTCACGATCGGCCTCGCGATCCTGCAGTCGACGACCCTCGTCACGGTCGCCCGCAGCGGCGCCCTGTTCCCGAGTTCGACCACGGCCGAGTGCAGCCAGCTGCTGAGCAACGACGCCTGGTACGCGATCCTGCTCATGGTCATCACCATGACGGCCGGGACCGGCCTCATCATGTGGATGGGCGAGCTCATCACCGAGCGCGGCATCGGCAACGGCATGTCCCTGTTGATCTTCATCTCGATCGCGGCGACCTTCCCGACCGCGCTGTGGGGCATCGCCGTCGCCAAGGGTTTCGAGGCGTTCCTTCTCGTGCTCGTGCTGGGCCTCGTGATCATGACGCTCGTCGTGTTCGTCGAACAGTCGCAACGACGAATCCCCGTGCAGTATGCGAAACGCATGGTCGGCCGTCGTACCTACGGCGGCAACAACACCTACATTCCGATCAAGGTCAACATGGCCGGCGTCATCCCGGTCATCTTCGCCTCGAGCCTGTTGTACCTGCCTGCTCTCATCGCGCAGTTCAACCAGCCCGCTCCGGGCGAAGCGCCGGCGGGATGGGTGCAGTGGATCACCGACAACCTGCGGTCGGGCGACAGCCCGCTCTACATGCTCGTCTACTTCCTGCTCAACATCGGCTTCACCTACTTCTACGTCGCGATCACCTTCAACCCGGAGGAAGTCGCTGACAACATGAAGAAGTACGGCGGCTTCATCCCGGGTATTCGGGCCGGCCGCCCGACGGCGGAGTACCTCGACTACGTGCTCACCCGGATCACGCTGCCCGGCTCTCTGTACCTCGGCATCGTCGCGCTCATCCCGCTCTTCGCGCTCAGCCTGTTCGGGGCCAACCAGAACTTCCCGTTCGGCGGCGCGAGCATCCTCATCATCGTCGGCGTCGGCTTGGAAACGGTGAAGCAGATCGATGCACAGCTGCAGCAGCGCCACTACGAGGGACTGCTGCGATGAGTCGCTTTCTCATCATCGGCCCGCCGGGCGCGGGCAAGGGAACGCAGGCCGCACGACTCTCGACGCTCTTCGGGATTCCGGCGATCGCGACCGGCGACATCTTCCGTTACAACATCAAGAACGAGACGCCGCTCGGCCTCGAAGTGAAGAGCATCGTGGATGCCGGTGACTACGTCCCGGACTCGCTCACCAACGAGCTCGTCCGCTCGCGGCTCGAGGAGCCGGATGCCGCAGCAGGCTTCCTGCTCGACGGCTACCCGCGCACGACCTCGCAGGTGCGGTTCCTCGACGAGATCCTCGCGGAGAAGCACCAGGAACTCGACGCGGTCATCCGACTCGTCGCGGACGTGGAGGTCGTGGTCACCCGCCTCCGCAAGCGCGCGATCGAGCAGGGGAGGGTCGACGACTCGGAGGAGGCCATCAGGCACCGCCAGGATGTCTTCCGCCGCGAGACGGCGCCGCTCATCGAGGTCTACGGCGACCGCGGGCTGCTCGTGACCGTCGACGGGCTCGGCGATGTCGAGGTCGTCGGCGAACGCATCCTGTCGGGGCTGGCCGAGCGGGGAGTCGCCATTCCCGACGCCGCATCCGCTGCGGCGTCCGACGCCACCCACGGCTGACCTCTTCCCGTGGTGTCGCGCAACGGGATCTACAAGTCGCCGGACGAACTCCGCATGATGGTCCGCCCGGGCCTCGTGACGGCCGCCTCCCTCGCCGCGGTGCGCGCCGCGATCCGGCCGGGAGTCACGACCGGTGAACTCGACGCGATCGCGGAGGACACGATCCGGTCGGCGGGCGGCGAACCGAACTTCATGCTCGTTCCGGGCTATCACCACACGGTATGCACCTCGGTCAACGAGGAAGTGGTGCACGGCGTCCCCGGCGATCGCGTCCTGCAGGCGGGTGACATCGTCTCGATCGACAGCGGCGCGCGGGTGGACGGGTTCAACGGGGACGCCGCCTTCACCATGGTCGTCCCGGATGCGACGCGACCGGCTCTTGTCGCGGCCCGCGAGCGACTCTCGGCCGTGACCGAGGGGGCGCTCTGGGCGGGCATCGCGGCGCTCGCCGGCGCGAGCCGCCTCGGTGAGGTCGGCGCAGCGATCGAGGACCATGTGGAGTCGCACGCGGTCGATGGTCAGGCGTACGGCATCCTCGAGGACTACGTCGGTCACGGCATCGGGAGGTCCATGCACGAGGAGCCGACCGTATACAACTACCGTGTGCGTGACCGGGGGCCGCGCATC
This sequence comes from Leifsonella bigeumensis, assembly GCF_039537265.1. Taxonomy (NCBI): domain Bacteria; kingdom Bacillati; phylum Actinomycetota; class Actinomycetes; order Micrococcales; family Microbacteriaceae; genus Leifsonella; species Leifsonella bigeumensis. Next base: position 524,888 of record NZ_BAABAE010000001.1, read on the forward strand.
AGGCCGGGACTCGTCGTCGCGATCGAACCCATGGTCACGGCGGGCGGGATCGAGACCCTCGTGCGCGAGGATGACTGGACCGTGGCGACGACGGATGGCTCGGCATCCGCCCACTGGGAGCACTCGGTCGCGGTGCACGCCGACGGGGTCTGGGTGCTCACGGCGGAGGACGGCGGGGCGGCGGGACTGGCGTCGTATGGGATCGTGCCGGTCGCGCTGCCTCCTACTGGCTGAACGCGCTCTCGATTCGCTGCGCCGCTATGAGCAGCCGTTGCCCGATCTGGTCCTCGGAGAGCTCGGACTCGACGTAGACCACGGCGAGCGCTGTCGGCATCTCGCCGGGAATGCTCAGGGGGACGGCGGTGGCGGCCATCCCTCGAATCACCTCACCCCGGGTGGTGACGTATCCGATCGTGGTGATCTTCTCCACATCAGGGCGCCGGGGTTCGTCGTGGAAGGCGGCCTTCCACTGCGTTTCATCGAGCAATGACTGGATGGCGATGCCCGGGGCGCCATGGGTGACCGGGTGACGGGATCCCGGCCGGTACACGATGGTCGCGGCCTGATGTCGCGGCTCGATACTGGTGAGGATGACGGATTCCTTGCCCTCCATCACGGCGAGGAACGCTGTCATGGTGAGGTCGTTCGCGACGGCGGTCAATTCGGGCAGCGCCGCAACCTGGAGCTCTCGGGACACCGCTTGCGAGAGCTCGGCCAGGCGGGCGCCGAGTCGCACTCCCCCCGAGGGGTCGCGGGCGACCAGGTTGTGGTCTTCGAGCGTGCGAAGGATCCGGTACGCGACGGAACGATGCACGCCCAGCGCCGCAGCCAGTTGGGCGATGGAGAGCGGGCGCCCCGCGGTGGCGAGAACCTCGAGGATGTTGATGCCTCGAGACAAGGTCTGAGAGTGGGGGGCGAGATCGGACGTTGCAGCCACGAGACCTACCTAGTAGTGTTCTATATAAGAGAAGAGTCGTTCGATTATAGAACACTATCTCTTGCCAGCGCTACCACGGTAAGAAGTGTCTCGACCGCAGGGAATCGATGATGAACCTCACGTCGCCGGAAGTGATCGCCAACCCGGGCCTGGAGAGACCTGCGTGGCATCGACATCTGCAGAGCAGCCTCGGCCGGTTCGTCACGGGAGCGGCCGTCATCACGGCCGAGGGCGACCAGGGTCCCGTTGGAACGCTGGTCGGTTCCTTCACCTCGGTGTCGAAGGAGCCGCCCCTCGTGCTCGTCCCGGTCGGAAAGTCGACGATCGTCCATGACGCGATGCGCGGACGGCCCTTCGTCATCAACGTGCTCGGTGCAGAGCACCGCAGTCTGGCTGCCCACTTCCGCGGGCAGTGCGGCAGCGAGCCGAGTTGGGTGGCGGGCGAGTATGCGCCGCGCCTTCGCGGCATGCTGGCCCACTTCGAGTGCACCGAGTGGGCCGACTACGACCTCGGCGACAGAACGCTCTACGTGGGGAGGGTCGAGGACTTCGACTACCGCCAGGGCGACGCTCTCGGCATGGAGGGCGACCGATTCGTCTCGGTACCCGAGTGGTTCCTCGGCCGTACCGAGCCGGGCCGTGTGGACCTGGGCTAGACGGGACTGAAGACCCGGTCGAGGATACGGTCGATCCCCTGCGCGTATTCTTCCGCGGCGATCTGTGGGAGGAGGAGTCGCCATAGACCGCGACCGTGGTCTTCGCGCTCCTCTCCCGCGGAAAAGACCGCGAAGAGGAGCTCTGTGCCCGTGATGGTGTCGAGAAGGAACCTGGAGAGCACGTCCGGATCTATGCCGCTCTTGAGGGCGCCGGCAGCCTCGGCGCGGCGTGTGAGGGCGGTGATCATCTGCAGCCACCGCTCATAGAACGAGAAGGCGAGGGCCGGCTGAAGGCTCGCCAGTTCCGTGGCGAGACGGAAGTCGACGGGCAGCTCCTGCTCGTCTTCCCGGGGCCTGGCTGGAAGGGAGCAGAGGTCCACGAGCAGTTCCAGTGGAGGGCGTCCCGAGTTCTCCAACTCCGTGAAGACGGCAGTCACGTGCTCGAGCTGGGCGTCCAGCACGGCTGCGGCGACATCCTCCTTCGACTCGAAGTGGAAGTAGAGCGCGCCCTTGGTGACACCGGCCTCTTCGATGATGTCGGAGAGGGAGGCTCGGGCGAAGCCGTGATCGTGGAACGAGCGTGAGGCGCTGGAGACGATGTTGCCCCGGGTGATGCGCGCCCTCTCCTGCTTGAGCATCCTGCCCCCCTCTCTGTGTAGGCGGTGCCCGACGGCCGAAGAGCCATTGAACATATTGACACTTCCGGAACCCTACTCATAACATACCAACAGTAGGTTTGTTATGAGAGTCGAGCGAAGGATTGAAGCATATGGGACACGGGGACCTGGGTTCGGAATACATTCTCGCGGGGGGAGACGCCCTCGTCGGCGATGACCTCGAGCTCGTGAGCGACGCACACCTGACGATACGTGAGGGACGCATCGCGAGCATCGGGCGCGGGAAGCCGACTGCGGGGGTGCCCATCGTGGATACCAGCGGCAAGCTCCTCATCCCGGGACTCATCAACTGCCACACCCACATCGGAGACGCCATCCTCAAGGAGAGGGGATATGGATACCCGGCCGGGACCAACCTTCTCTGGCAGCCGGAGGGCCTCCGGCACGGCTGGATGGCCGAGCACTCCCGCCAGGAGCGGATCGGTGCCATGCGCCGCGCCGCGGAGCACATGCTCCGGCTCGGTGTCGTGGCCTTCGCCGACTTCCGGGAGGGTGGAATCGAGGGCGTCAAGGAATTGCGGGAGGCGTGCGACGGCCTGCCGATCCGCGACATCATCTATGCGCGCCACGCCCATGCCCCGATGCACACGGACGACGGCTTCCTGGGAAACGAGGAGGGTCTCGCCGAGGAATACCGTCAGGAGATCGAAGACGCCCTCAGCGTCGCTGACGGATTCTCCCCGGTCTGGGCGAACGAGACGACGGATGCCGGCCTGAAGGAGACGGCCGATATCGTGCGCCGTCATGGCAAGCGCCTTGCGACTCACGCCTGCGAGACCGACCTCTACCGGCAACTGTCGCTGACCAGGGCCGGTCTCGCGGACGTCGAGAGGGTCGTGCGCTTCATCGCCCCGGACTATGTCGTCCACATGACCGATGCCTCGGATGCAGAGCTTTCGACGATCGTCGAGAGCGGTGCCCCCATCGTGCTGTGCGCTCGCGGCCAGGCCGCTCTGGGAAACGGGTTCTCGCCCTATGCCAGGATCCTCGGCCTGGGCGGACGAGTGGGCATCGGCACGGACAACCTCATGGTGAACAGCCCGGACGTGCTGGCGGAGCTCGACTTCCTCAGCCGGGTGACGAGGGCCGTCACGCACGATACGGCGGTGGTCGATCCTCGCGCGCTCGTCGCCTCGGCCACGATCGAGGGTGCCAGGATCCTCGGTCTCGATGACGAACTCGGTTCTCTTGTCGCAGGCAAGGAGGCATCCATCGTCGTACTGGATGCGCAGTCGCCGAACCTGGTCGACTCAGTGGATCTCGTCGCCAGCCTTGTCGAACGGGCGTCAGCGGCGGACATCCAGGGCGTGATCGTACGCGGGGAGCTCGTGCACGGTCGCGTCTGAGGGGGAGCGCCCATCGTCGTGAGCCCGGATGCCGACGGTCTACTGTCACGTCGGCATCCGGATCCCTATGCGGCGGGTTCTTCGCTGCTATGGTCTACCGCAATGGCATCGAGTTCTACGAGGAAGCCGGCCAGCTGGGCGCCGATCGTCGCGCGGGCCGGCCAGGGCTGCGGAACGACTTCCGCATACGCCGCATTGAAAGCGGCCTTGTCGCGCGCCGGATCCTGAAGATAGGCGGTCACCTGGACGAGATCGGACAGTCCGAGGCCATGGCTGGCCAGCACGGATTCGATGTGCCGGAGGGTGATCCTGGTCTGAGCGGCGATGTCGTCTCCCAGGATCTCTCGCGTCTTCGGGTCGCGCGGCCCGAAGCCGGCCACGAACACGAGCCCGTTAGCCACGACGGCCTGGTTATAGGGTCCGCCGGGCTGCGGGGCATCGGGGATGTTGATGACGGTCTTGGGCACGGCGGCCTCTCTTCTCTCGGATGGCGGGAGTGGTGCGGACCGCCTGCACTATTCGTGCGAGATCGGTTGACAAGCGGCCGGTTGTCTACATAACATACCGGGAGTTGGTTTGTTGTCAATGAAGACTGAAGAGAGGGTAACCGTGGACCACCAAGTGCCTCGCACCGCATTTCGTCCTCGCGGCTTCGCCAAGAGCCGTGCAGGAAAGATCACGATCCCGATGATCGCCGCTCTGGCGCTCGTCGTCACCGGCTGTGCCACCGGCCCGGCCGGCGACTCGGAGGGCGGCTACTCCCAGGGCGTGACCGATGACACCATCAAGATCGGCATGCTCGCCCCATACTCTGGAAACGCATCCGTCTACAGCAAGGCCCAGCGCCTGGCCGAGATGATGTACCAGGAGATCAACGAGAACGGCGGCATCAACGGCCGCCAGATCGAACTCGTGCTCGGCGATGACAACTGCGATGCCGCCAGCATGCAGGGCCTCATCCGCAAGTTCGTCGAGCAGGACCAGGTCTTCATGATCCACGGCGGCTCGTGCAGCAACGCCATCATCGCCTCGAAGCCGCTCATCGAAGACCTCGGCATCCCGTTCCTCGTCGTCAACGCGGCGAGCGCGGCCATCTCGGACCCGCCGGTCCGCAACCTCTTCCACCCGAAGCCGACCGCGGCCGAGCAGGTTGAGGCGATCGCAGGATTCATCGCCTCGAACGAGGACGCGAAGACCGTCTCCGTCGCCGCAACGAGCGACGAATGGGGCCAGGGCTTCGGCACGGCGGCCCAGACCGAGCTCGAGAAGGCCGGTGCCAGCATCGGCACGGTCGAGGAGCTCGACCCGGAGGGTGGCGACATGACGCCGGCCATCCGGAAGCTGCTCAACGCGAACTCCGACATGGCAGCGGTCTTCGCCTACCCGCAGCCCATGACCGTGTTCCTCGGTGCCGCCGGCCCACAGGGGCTGGACATCCCGATCGTGACCGGTGACGGAACCAGGCCGGATGAGCAGGTCGAGCGTCTCGGTGATCGTGCACTCGTGGAGAACTTCTTCAGCGCCTACTCCTACACGGCGCCGATCGACGACCCCGCGTACGACCACCACCGCGAGCTCCTCAAGGACGGCTTCCCGGAGCTGCAGTTCGACAGCGTCGCGCTCGAAGGCGCGGTGAGCACCGAGTTCAACATCGAGGTGCTCAAGCGCATGGGCGACGACCTGACCTGGGACAACTGGATCAAGACCGCCGAAACGGGAACGTACACCACCATCCCCAGTGGCGAGATGAGCTTCCAGGCGTTCGACGCGGACGACCCGCGGACGCGTCGCCCCGGTATCACCATCCGGTTCACCGTGCTCGACCCGAAAGCGACGGACTCGCGCACCATCGTCGTCACGGACTGGAAGGACTGGCTGTCCCGCAAGTAGGCCCAGGTCTCGAGCGGGTAACCGCCCGAGCGGTGCCGGAGGACGGGATCCCGTCCTCCGGCACCACCTCGATCACGAAGCTCCATCCAGGGAAAGGGAAGCAACCACTTGGGTACCGCACTCACCGACCTGCTCCAGGTCCTGATCTCCTCGCTTGGCCAGGGGAGCGTCTACGCACTTCTCGCACTGGGCCTGACCCTGATCTTCCGGTCCACGACGACGGTGAACTTCGCTCACGGCTCGCTCTTCATGCTCGGCGCCTTCGTCGCGCTGGAGCTCATGATCTTCGGCGTTCCGTACCTCGTGGCGATCGTCGGCTCGCTCGTGTTCATGGCGATCCTCGGCTGGGTCATCGACAAGGTCGCCTTCGAGCCGCTCCTGAAGAAGGACCATGTGACGCAGGTCTTCGCGACCGTCGCCGTGTCGTTCATCGTGACCGGCATCGCCCGCTACTTCACCGTCGACCAGCGCGGCATGCCGCCGCTCCTCGGTGACGCGGCTTACATCAAGTCGGCGGGGCTGGCGATCAACACCCAGCATCTGGCCATGATCGCGAGCCTCATCGCCGTGAGCCTCGTCCTCGGCTACTTCTTCCAGCGCACCAGGATCGGCCTCGTGATCCGCGCCTGCACGAGCAACCTCCGCGGGGCGGACCTGGTCGGGATCAACGTGAAGCGCGTCTTCGCGATCATGTGGGCCCTCGGCGCCGTACTCGCAGGCCTCGCCGGCATCCTCGCCGCACCCACCCTCCTGGTCGGACCGGATATCGGCAACCGGCCGCTCGTCATCGGCCTTGCGGCCATGGCACTCGGAGGGTTCGGCAGCATCCCCGGCGCTCTCATCGGTGGCCTCGCGATGGGCCTGCTCGAGGGGTTCTCCGGCTTCTATATCTCCACGCAGCTCGGCGCCGTCGCGGGCCTCGTCGTCGTGCTGGCCCTGCTGATCGCCCGTCCGAGCGGGCTTCTGGGGATGAAGGACACGAGAATGCAGGTGATGACATGAGCCGCGCGCTGGACAAGGTGATGGCGAAGGTGACGGGTCGCGTGGCGAACCCGCAAGGCGGAGCCGCCTCCCGTTTCACCGCTCCCCGCTGGCTCGGTCCGGTGGTCGCCGTGGCGATCGTCGCGCTCGCGGCCTCGGCACCGCTGTTCCTCAACGGATTCCAGCTGTTCATCCTGAGCCTCGCGCTGAGCTATGCGATCGCGACGATCGGGTTCAACATCTCGCTCGGCTGGGCAGGACTTCTGATCTTCACGGGCGCCGCCTTCTTCGGGCTCGGCGCCTTCGTGGGGGGCCGGATGTCGGTTCTCGGCCTCCCTGCGGAATTGGTCATCATCGTCGCGGGTGTTGCCGGAGGGCTCGTCGGGATCGTGTTCGGCGCGATGACCATGAAGCTCAACCACTACTACTTCGCGATCTCCGGCATCGCCTTCATGTTCATCCTGGATTACTTCTACCGGAACTTCTCCGATATCACGGGCGGCTACAGCGGGTTCGCGATCCCCGCGCCGCAGTTCCTGGTGCTGGGCGGCAAGCCGCTGTTTGCCCAGGGAGGTCTCTACTACGTCGGACTGGTGCTCGTCATCCTCACCTATGTCTTCGCGCGCTACCTCGAGCGAACCCCGCTCGGCAGAGGATGGCGAGCTGTTCGGAGGAGCCCGGGGGTCGCCCAGTCTCTCGGGATCAATGTGTGGCGAAGCAAGCTCTCGGCCTTCACCGTGACCTCCGCCCTGATGGCCGTCGCCGGAGCCTGGTTCGGCTTCCTCTCGCTGCGGTTCCTCCCCGAGACCTTCATGTTCCGGGAGTTGATCTTCCTCTTCCTGATCGTGATCGTGGGAGGTCTCGGCTCGACGAGGGGGATGATCGTCGGGTCGGTCGTTCTCGTGCTGCTGCGCGAGTACTTGCGAGGGTTCCCGGGGCTCAGCGAACTCATCTATGGCGCCGTGCTCCTGATCGCCGTGCTGTTCTTCTCCAAGGGCATCTATGGCGCGCTCTCGAAGCGTTGGCGCCCCCTGAGGGAGGAAGTACTGTGAGCGAGCAGCAAGTGGTGCTGAGGGCAGAGGACATCGTCGTCCAGTTCGGTGGCCTGACAGCCGTCGCCGACGTCTCCATCGAGTTGTCGGCGGGCAGGGTCACCGGGCTCATGGGGCCGAACGGTGCCGGCAAGACGACCTTCTTCAACGCGGTGAGCGGCCACCAGGAGCTCACGAGCGGGAGGGTCGTCCTCGGCGACCGGGACGTGACCCGGCTGTCCGCGCACGGTCGGGCACGACTGGGGATCGCGAGGACGTTCCAGCTCGGCGGCCTCGTGGACGACCTGACTGCGATCGAGAACATCGCCCTCGGGCTGGACCACGGCTCCCGGATGAGCGGCCGGTTCCTGCGGAGGCGTGACACGAGGCGGAGGGCGGCAGAGGTCCTCGAACGGTTCGACCTCCTGTCCGTCGCCTCGCAGATGGGTTCGGATCTCGGAGCGGGGCTTCGCCGCCGCGTCGAGGTCGCCAGAGCCATGGCCGCCGACGCCAAGGTGCTCATGCTCGACGAGCCCGCGGCCGGCCTCACCGTCGCGGAGCGAGCGGAGCTGGCCGCGGTGCTCGGCGACGTCGCCGCGGGCGGAACCGCCGTGCTCGTCACGGAGCACGCATCCGACTTCCTCTTCTCGGTCTCGGACGAGATCGTCGTGATGAACTTCGGTCGCGAACTGCGTCGGGGCACACCGGAGCAGATCAAGAGCGACAAAGACGTCGTCGCGGCGTACCTGGGCTAGGAGGAGCTATGAACGCGAAAACTGTCGAGCCCGTGCTTCAGGTCGAGAGTGTGAACGCCATCCGGGGCAACTCCACGGTCGTGAGGGACATCTCGTTCACCGTGAACCCCGGGGAGGTCCTCGGCCTGCTCGGCGCCAACGGCGCCGGCAAGACGACGATCGTGGATGCGATCAGCGGCTTCGCCCGCAAGGAGTGCGGCACCGTGCGGCTGCTGGGTCAGGACATCTCACGGCTCTCTCCGTTCCGCACCGCCCACCTCGGGCTGCTGCAGGTCTCTCAGGACCGGGAACTCTTCGGCGCGCTGAGTGTCGAGGACAACCTCATGCTGGGCGAGCAGGCGCTCACCAAGCGGCGCCCCGGCCGGCCTGACGGTCTCGAGAGGGTGTTCACCCTGTTCCCGAGGCTCAAGGACCGCCGCAACCAGCGAGCGAACTCGCTGAGCGGCGGCGAACAGCAGATGCTGGCGATCGGTCGCGCCCTCATCGGCGATCCGGTGCTCCTCGTTCTCGATGAGCCGACCTCGGGCCTCGCCCCCGTGCTCGTGAAGGAGGTGGCCGAGTTCCTCGCGCTCATGCGCGGCGATGGGCTCAGCATCCTGCTCGTCGAGCAGAACATCGACGTCGCCCTGGAACTGTGCGATCGGTTCATGGTCGTACGAAACGGGGAGACCGTCTTCGAGGGTGTGCGCGACGACTTCGGCAAGGACCCGGTGGCCGCGCTCGGAGCGCTTTACGTCTAATGATGCTCGCGACCATCGGCGGCGAGTGCGAACAGTAAGGAACAGGCGATGACGGACAATTCGACGGACTACGATCTGCGGCTCACCGGAGGGCAGGCCGTACTGCCCGGGCAGGGCCTCACCGCGGTGGACATCTGCGTGCGGGACGGGATCATCGCGGCCATCGTGGCGCACGACGATCCGGCGCCGGCCGCCGAGGTGGTGGACGTCTCGGGCAAGGTCGTGCTCCCCGGCGGCATCGACCCGCACGTCCACCTCGGCAAGAACATCGCCGCCCCCGAGGAGCCGATCGATGCCTCCGCCGAGTCGGCGAGCGCCGCCGCTGGGGGTATCACGACGATGCTCGTCTACCTCATCGGTCCGGATGCCTACGACAAATCCTTCGCCACCTCCACCCAGGTCATGGGGGAGCATTCGCACACCGACTTCGGATTCCACTTCTGTATCGTCACGAAGGAGCAGCTCGAGGCGGTGCCCTCCTACGTCTCCGACCTGGGGGTCTCCAGTTTCAAGTTCTTCATGAACTTCCGCGGAGATGAGGGCGCTTACCTCGGGGTTCCCGGCATCGACGACTCCTTCATGTTCGACCTGCTCAAGGTCGGCGCGGAGTCTGGCGCGCTCATCAACGCCCATCCGGAGAACGTCGAGCTCATCTGGCGCCTCCGGGGCGACGTGCCCCGCACTCCGGAGGCGGGCCTCGAGGCGTGGAACGAGACCCGGCCGCCTTTCGTGGAGGCCGAGGCAGCGCAGAGCGTCGCCTACCTCGCGAAGGTGCTCGGCGCATCCTTCTACGCGGTTCACGTGAGCTCGCGGGAGGCCCTCGAGGCGCTGGAGCGGATCCGGCGCGACTATCCGAACGTCTTCGTGGAGACCTGTCCGCACTACCTGACCCTCACCTACGACACCCCCATGGGGTCACGGGCGAAGGTCAACCCGCCGATTCGGACGCAGGACGATCAGGATGCCCTCTGGGACGCCATCCGCGACGGGCTCGTCGACACCATCGGATCCGACCACAATTCACGCCACTTCACCGCGAAGGACAAGGACATCTGGAGCGCGTCGGCCGGCTTCCCCGGGGTCGGGACCCTGCTGCCGACGCTCATCAGCGAAGGGCATCAGCATCGGGGGATTCCGCTCGAACGCATCGTCGACCTCACGTCGACGCGGCCGGCGCAGCTGTTCGGACTCTACCCGCGCAAGGGCGTCATCTCCGTCGGGTCCGATGCCGACTTCGCGGTCGTCGACCTGAATGCCCAGACGCTTGTGAGCGCATCCACCCAGCACAGCGCAGCGGCGTACTCGGTGTGGGAGGGCACGACGCTCGACTGCCGGATCACCGACACCATCGTCCGCGGCCGGTTCGCGGTGCGCGACGGCGAGCTCCAGCCCGCCTTCGGGGCCTATCTCTCCCGCGCGCACTCCGGTGCCGCGGCGCTCGCGGAGGCGGGAATCGAATGACCGTCAGGCTTCAGCGACCATCACCTATCAACATCAGGAGGACAACATGGTAGACGCGCAATCGAGCAAGCCCTGGGACGGGCTCGTCACGGACGAGGACGTGCGCCGATACGCAGCTGCCGAATTCGGTGGCCCCGGCGGCATCGGCAAACGCCCGGCGATGCTCATCATCGACGTGCAGTACCGCACGACGGGCGACACCCGTAAGCCCTTCTTCGAGTCCATCAAGGACTACAAGACGAGCTGCGGTGAGGCCGCCTGGGATGCGATGGAGAGGATCGAGGACATCCTCGCCCTGTTCCGGGAGAAGGATTGGCCGGTGCTCTACCCTCACGTGGCGCCCAAGTTGGCTTACGATGCCGGCCGGCTCGGCTCGAAGATGCCCTCCATCATGGAGGTTCCGGAGCGGGGATATCACTTCCCGCCCGGGGTCGCGCCGCGGGAGAAGGACATCCTGGTACCCAAGAGGCACCCGAGCGGGTTCTTCGGAACGTCGCTCGCGAGCTACCTCGTCGACCTCGAGGTCGACACCCTGATCATCACCGGAGCGACCACAAGCGGTTGCGTGCGCTCCACGACCATCGATGCCTTCTCCTACAACTATCGCGTGGTCGTTCCCAGCGACGCCGTGTTCGACCGTGCCATCACCCCGCACAATGCGAACCTCTTCGACATGGCGATGAAGTACGCGGATGTGCGCCCGACGCACGAGGTCGTCGAGCAGCTGACGGTCTTGCCGGCCCGCGTCTCCTCCTGAACGTGGAGCAGTCTGCCGTCGACCGGACCTCCCTGCCCGGTCGACGGCACCTGGCCCCGGAGGTGGTCGGATGAGCAGCGTCCCGTCGACCGCGGATCTCGTCGACCGGCACGGCGACGGTGTCGCGTCCTGCGACGTGCAATTCGCCGACTACGGGGGCCGGCGGCAGTTCCATGGCCTCGTCTCCACCGTGCGCTGCTGGCAGGACAACGCCCTCCTGCGGTCGGTTGTTCGGCGCCCCGGACTGGAGCGGGTGCTCGTCGTGGACGGTGGTGGCTCGCTTCACACCGCGCTCATGGGCGATGTTCTCGCGGCGACCGCGCTCGAGAACGGCTGGGCCGGCGTCGTCGTCCATGGCGCCGTACGGGATGTCGCGGCGTTGCGGCTGCTGGACCTCGGGATCAAGGCGGTCGGCTCCAATCCGCGCACGAGCGCCAAGACGGGAGCCGGCGACAGCGAGGTACCGGTGTGGATCGGAGGGGTTGAGATCCAGCCGGGCATGATGCTCGTGAGCGACGAGGACGGGGTTGTCGTCGGTTCGGGCAGGCTCCTCTCGGCGGGATGAGCGGCTACGTGGCGAAGGGGCGAAAAATAGCATAAGATTGCTCTTTGGTGTCTTGGGGTGCGTACTTTCGTGCCCGTTTCACCGCAATCAACCCGCACGACCAGCAAACAGCACTGTGCAGACGGTGCTGGCAAGCGACAGTGAGTTATGGCCAAAAAAGACGGTGTCATCGAGATCGAGGGCGCAGTAGTCGAGGCGCTGCCCAACGCGATGTTTCGCGTCGAGCTGACCAACGGACACCGCGTTCTCGCCCACATTTCGGGCAAGATGCGCCAGCACTACATCCGAATCCTCCCCGAGGACAAGGTCATCGTAGAGCTCAGCCCATACGACCTGACCCGCGGCCGCATCGTCTACCGCTACAAGTAGAGCCTGCTGGAAAGTAACGGCCCGCGGCACCCCGCGGGTACGAGGACAGCGAGAAAGCAACAATCATGAAGGTCAACCCCAGCGTCAAGAAGATCTGCGACAAGTGCAAGGTGATCCGCCGCAACGGCCGGGTCATGGTCATTTGCGAGAACCCCAGGCATAAGCAGCGGCAGGGCTAACAAAGTTTCTCTGGTCGAGCTTGCCGAGACCACCATCCGGGTAACCGCGACGGGATCTCGACACGCTCGATCCGAGAGGAAAAAAAGGCAGTACCGCCAATCGCGCGAGCGAGGACACCCCGGGTTGGAGGCCCGGGAACAGGTACTGCTGCAGACCTCCACTCATTCACAGGAGAAGCCACCATGGCTCGTCTAGCAGGCGTCGACATTCCCCGCGACAAGCGGGTGGAAGTCGCCTTGACATACATCTACGGCGTCGGCCGCACGAGGGCGCTCAAGACCCTCGCCGACACCGGCATCAGCGGGGAGATCCGCGTGAAGGATCTCAGCGATGACCAGCTCATCGCACTCCGCGACTACATCGAAGGCAACTTCAAGGTGGAGGGCGACCTTCGCCGGGAGGTGGCCGCCGACATCCGTCGCAAGGTCGAGATCGGAAGCTACCAGGGCATCCGGCACCGCAAGGGACTGCCCGTGCACGGTCAGCGCACCAAGACGAACGCGCGCACCCGCAAGGGCCCGAAGCGCACCGTCGCCGGCAAGAAGAAGGCCCGCTAGCGCGGCCCCCCGAAGATTTCGACAGGAGATACGAACATGGCAGCACCCAAGTCGGCCGCTCGCAAGCCGCGCCGCAAGGAGAAGAAGAACGTCGCCGTGGGCCAGGCCCACATCAAGTCGACGTTCAACAACACGATCGTCACCATCACCGACCCGAGCGGCGCAGTGCTCAGCTGGTCCTCGTCCGGCGTCGTCGGATTCAAGGGCTCGCGCAAGTCGACGCCCTACGCCGCCCAGATGTCGGCCGAGTCGGCCGCGCGCCAGGCGCAGGAGCACGGCGTCAAGAAGGTCGACGTCTTCGTCAAGGGTCCGGGTTCCGGGCGCGAGACCGCGATCCGCTCGCTCCAGGCAGCCGGCCTCGAGGTCGGTTCGATCAACGACGTGACCCCGCAGGCGCACAACGGATGCCGTCCGCCCAAACGGCGCCGTGTCTAACCAGAAGTAAGCGTCAGATCCGACGGGCAGAGCCGGTCGGTGCTGGCGTCGCCGCGAAGGCCAGAAATGGCCTTCGCTCCAAGCTCCAGCGCACAACTCAACAGACCGACAGGCCAGCCACCTCGTCGAGAAACAAGTGTCATATAGCGGACACTTCGCCGAAAGGAATCAACAGTGCTCATTGCACAGCGTCCAACCCTGACCGAGGAGAACATCTCCGAGTTCCGTTCGCGGTTCGTGATCGAGCCGCTCGAACCCGGCTTCGGTTACACCCTCGGCAACTCGCTTCGCCGTACCCTGCTGTCGTCCATTCCGGGCGCGGCCGTCACGAGCATCCGCATCGACGGCGTGCTGCACGAGTTCAGCACGATCCCCGGTGTGAAGGAAGACGTCACCGAGATCATCCTGAACATCAAGGGCCTCGTCGTCTCGAGCGAGCACGATGAGCCGATCACCGCGTACCTGCGCAAGCAGGGTGGTGGCCAGGTGACCGCGGCGGACATCTCCGCACCCGCCGGCGTCGAGATCCACAACCCCGAGCTCGTCATCGCGACACTCAACGACAAGGCGCGTTTCGAGCTCGAGCTCACGATCGAGCGCGGCCGCGGCTACGTCTCTGCGACGCAGAACCGCAGCGAGTTCAGCGAGGCCGGGCAGATTCCGATCGACTCGATCTACTCGCCCGTGCTCAAGGTCACCTACCGCGTCGAGGCGACGCGTGCCGGTGAGCGCACCGACTTCGACCGCCTCGTGGTGGATGTCGAGACCAAGAACGCGATCACCCCGCGTGACGCGATCGCCTCGGCGGGCCGCACGCTCACCGAGCTGTTCGGCCTGGCGCGTGAGCTCAACAGCGCCGCAGAAGGCATCGAGATCGGCCCCGCGCCGGTCGACGCCGTGCTCTCGAGCGAGCTGAGCATGCCGATCGAGGACCTCGACCTGTCGGTGCGCAGCTACAACTGCCTCAAGCGCGAGGGCATCAACTCGGTGAGCGAGCTCGTCGCGCTCTCGGAGACGCAGCTCATGAACATCCGGAACTTCGGGCAGAAGTCGGTCGATGAGGTGAAGGACAAGCTCGTCGAGCTCGGCCTCTCGCTCAAGGACACGGTCCCCGGATTCGACGGAGCCCACTTCTACAGCGGCTACGACGACGACGAGTCCAACTGAGTCGGCCCCGACCATTTTCGATCCTGGAGATAACTGATAATGCCTAAGCCAACCAAGGGCCCGCGTCTCGGCGGCGGACCGGCTCACGAGCGACTGCTGCTCGGGAACCTCGCCGCTGCGCTGTTCACCCACAAGAGCATCAAGACGACCGAGACGAAGGCCAAGCGCCTGCGTCCCGTCGCCGAGCGGCTCATCACCTTCGCCAAGCGCGGCGACCTGCACGCGCGCCGTCGCGTGCTCGCCGTGATCGGCGACAAGGGCGTCGTGCACGAGCTGTTCACCGAGATCGCTCCGCTCGTCGCGGAGCGCGAGGGCGGCTACACCCGCATCACGAAGCTCGGCTTCCGCAAGGGCGACAACGCCCCCATGGTGCAGATCGAGCTCGTGCTCGAGCCCGTCAACGCCAAGCCGAAGGCCAAGGCCGAGACGAAGAAGCCGAAGGCTGCGCCGGTGGAGGACGCGCCGGCCGACGAGACCGCTCCGGATGCCACCGGGTCCTCGTCGCTCGAGCAGGAGCCCGTCGAGGCGATAGTCGATGAGGCTCCTGAGGCGGGTTCCGAGAGCAAGGCCGACGCAACGGAGGATGCTCCCGCTGAGGCCGACGTCGTCGAACTCGAGCGCGCTAAGGAGTCGGAGGTGGCCGACGAGGCCGCAGATGCCGACGCCGAGGTGGCGGACGACGACAGCAAGTAGACCCATGACTCAGCAAGGCCTCGCTTCCGAGAAGCGGGGCCTTGCCGCTTAATCGACCGACGCGCCCCGGGGCCGGAACAGGAGAGCAATGAGATTCTCAGGAAAAACAGTGATCGTGACCGGCTCGGGGAGCGGTATCGGAGCCGTGACCGCTCGAAGGTTCGCGGCCGAGGGCGCCAACGCGGTGATCGCCGACATCGACTTCTCGGCGGCGGAGCGAGTGGCCGCCTCGATCCCGGGGTCTCTCGCGCTCGAAGTCGACGTGACCTCGCGCAAGTCCCTCGGGGCCATGGTCCGAGCCGTCGACACTCGTTTCGGTGGCACTGACGTGCTCATCAACAACGCTGCGACCTGCAGCGACGCATCCTTTCTCCAGATCGCTCCCGAGGAGGTCGAGCGCGATCTCGCGGTAGGCCTCATGGGCCCGTTCTTCGCAAGCCAGGAGATCGTGCCCGGCATGATCGAACGGGGCGGGGGCGTGATTCTGAACGTGGGCTCGGTGAACGGGCTCTCCTACTTCGGCAATGAGGCCTATTCTGCGGCGAAAGCGGGGCTTCTGAGCCTCACGAGGTCGATCGCGATTCAATACGGCCGGAACAACATCCGGTGCAATGCTGTCGCGCCGGGCACGGTGGCGACAGAGTACTGGGACCACAGGAGGGAGCTCGATCCTCTCGTTTTCGAGAAGGCGGCGCAGTGGTACCCGCTCGGCCGTATCGGCGAGCCGGCCGACGTCGCCGACGCGCTCCTGTTCCTGGCCTCGGATGCCGCAGCATGGATCACAGGAGTGGTCCTGCCGGTCGATGGCGGCCTGCTGTCCGGCAATCTCGCCATGGCCAGGGCCGTCGCTCCGGAGCGGAGCGAGCCGAGCGGCGATGCCTGAACCGCGAGGCCGCTCCCATGCCGAGGGTGTCTATGTGGCCGGCATGGGGGTCGGCCCCAGGGACGGACTCCATCGGTTTCTGAGGCGCGGTGCTCAGTGGGAGGGCGAGCAGCTCGCCATGGTGGACAATCTCCTGGCCCTCGCCTGGCATCCCGTGCTGCCGGTCGTCTACGGCCTGTCCGGGCTGGGGCGCGAGGGACTGGTCCACGTCTGGGATGTATCCGGAGAGGGCGCCGTGGCGCTCGGGGAGACGCCGAGCGGTGGCGCGGAGCCCTGTCACGTCGCGATCTCCCCCGGAGGGGAGCTGCTCGTCGTGGCCAATTACGCGACGGGTTCGCTGCGGATCTGGCCGCTGGGGGAGGAGGGGTCGCTTCTCGGGGCAGGTGAGGGCGTCGAGTTGAAGGGGGCGAGCGTCGATCCCGAGCGCCAGGAGGGCTCTCACCCCCATCACGTCAGTTTCCACGGCGGGCTGCTGCGCGTCATCGATCTCGGAGCCGACCTCGTACGGACCTTCGCGGTCTCCGCGAACGGCGGTGGTGCAGTGGTGACACCGGTGCGTGAGACGACGGTGCCGGCCGGGACCGGTCCGCGTCACGGCGTCACCCTGCCGGGAGGCGAGGTCGTGCTCAGCGGTGAGCTCGCCTCCACCGTGCTGGCCGGAGGGCTGGACGATCGGGAGGGGTGGTACGTCTCGTCGAGCACGGAGCGAACCGCGCGTGCAATGAGCGAGCGGCCCCGGAACTATCCCGGTGACATCCAGCGCTCGGACGACGGTCGATATGTCTACGTCGCCAATCGTGGTCTCGATACGATCAGTACCCTCGCCGTAGGGCAGGGCGCGCCGCGTCTGGTCTCCGAGGTCGACTCCGGCGTGGTGTGGCCGCAACATCTGCTCGTCAGCGGCTCTGAGCTCCTTGTGGCGGGTCGGGGAGACTCCCGCGTCGTCGCGCTGGCACTCGACGACGGGCTCCCCGGCGACCCTCGGACCCTCTTCGACTGCGCGGCCGCCTGCTGGCTGTTGCCCCTGCGGCGCAACCGGCTATGAGAAACTAGCGCCGTGGGAAACACGCGTGAATCACGGAGTCGACCGCTGACGATCGGCTTCATCGGGTTGGCGACGAGCCACCCCTTCGCCGATGCCGCGACCATCATTTCGCGACATCCGGATGCCGCCGTCCAGGTGTGGGAACCCGAGGCGGACCGGCTGGCCGTGTTCCTGGATCGCTTCCCCACTGCGAGCGCGCACGACGGGCTTGCCGGCGTGATCGACTCCGGTCCGGATGGCGCCATCATCTCCACCAGGCCGCCGGAGATCGCCGCAGCCGTCTCTGCGCTCGCCGACCACGAGATTCCCGTGTTCATCAACAAACCGGCCGCCGCGACCCTCGAACAACTCGCGGATGTCGACGCGCAGGTGCGCCCGATCGCCGAGCGGGTTCTCAGCACCTCGGTCCTTCGTTTCGCTGAACCGGTCCAGAGCCTTGCCGCCCGGATCGACCTGGACCGGGTTCTGACGGCGAGAGCCACGGTGCGACATGATGTCGCCCGCTGGCTTGCCGGCTCCACCGACTGGCAGGACGATGTCCGGGTCGGTGGGGGCGCCATCGTCACGATCGGTATCCACGGGATGGAACTGCTCGTCACTCTCCTGGGCGCGCGCTTCGAGATCGAGTCGACGATGTCCGGGATCCGTCATCTCGAGGGACTGAAGAGCGAGGATACGGCGGTGATCGGGGTGCGCTGGTCGAACGGCGTGCTCGGGACGATCGAGGTGATCGGCGCCACGGAGGAGGAGCGCTACAGCGTCGCACTCGAGACCCTGGACGGGACCGAGACGATCGAGCTCCGTTCCGGTGGTCAGGATCCGTTCGGTTACGAGAGGACGATCGAGCACTTCCTCGGGATGGTCGACGCCGGTCGCCGTGGTCTTCCCATCGTCTCGCCCGTGGCATGGGAGCACACCCACGCCATCCTCGAGGGGATCGTGACCGCGTCGAGTCGTGCGCATCACCGAGCCGGGATCCTGCCGGCGAGATAGTCGAGGCCTGCTGGGCGCAGCTGCGCAGCGCTACGGTGCTCAGTGCCGTGGGATTCAGTGCCGCGGGGACTCCGGAGCGAGCCGTTCGCGGTCGAACAACGCGCCCCACAGCGGCAGGAGGCCCGCCTCCTCGAGGGGTTGCAGCGGATCGCTGCGACCGTGCCTGCGGAACCGTCCTGGAGAGGTCCCGTAGATGAGGGAGAACCGTCGGGAGAAGTGGTACGGGTTGCTGAAGCCCGACAACGCCGCGACCTCGGTGAGGGACAGGTTGCTGCGCTGTAGTGCGATGGCGGCACGCGTGAGGCGGATGATCTCGAGGCCGCCCGCCGGGCCGCAGTGGAACTCCTGGTGGAACAGTCGGGAGAGGTGGCCGGGAGACATCCGCGTGGCGTGGGCGAGCTCCGAGGTGGAGACGATCCGGATGCCGTCGGTCTCCCAGATGGAGCGGATGACGTCGATGACGAGCACCAGTCGCGCAGGGATGAGCGATCTCGCCGCCGGTGGCAGTGGCCCGCGTACGAAGATGTCGAGGAGCAGCGTGACGATCTCCTCGCTGCGGAGGCGGGCCTCCCGGCTGTCATCGTTCGCGAGGTTCAGAAGATAGGAGCACAGTCCCGCCAGGGGTTCGTTGCCGGTCATCGTCTGTATGAGCGGCCAGTCGCTCTCCGGGCCGAGGAGGCCTCGCGACTCGACCTCGAAGTGCACGAAGGCGTGGGACGATGCCCGCCGGCTGTCCCACCGGTAGGAGTCTGTGGTGCCCGCCCTGGCCAGCGCCAGCATGCCGGGCCGCAGGTCGTGCTCATGCCGAGTCGGCCCCCCGCCCGCCGCAGCCCGTTCCTCGACGCGCCACTGGGCTGAGCCGCTGAGCAGCCAGACGAACTCGTAGTCGTGGAGCACGCGCGGCCCATAGGTCTCCGCGGGCAGATAGTCCGCCACCCGAACGGGCTGCGGTCGGATACGCAGCGGGGACCATGTCACGATCAGATATTCTATGGCACTGATCTGGCATTGAGAAGCCCGAGATCGGGGGAGAACATGGATCAATCAATACTTGTTATGGATAAAGGAGTCACAATGAACACCCAGACCATGGAGCGAGCCTCCCGGTCGGTCGTCCTTCACGACGACGTCACGGACGCCCTGATCGAGCAGATCCGCGTCGACGGCTACGGGATCCTCCGCAATGCGTTGAGCCCCGAGGAGGTCGCCGAGGTCAATGAGGAGGCGCTCCGCCTGTGTCGGGGCGACCTCGGGGAGATCTCGTACCAGCCCGAGGTCGCCACGGTCGAGTCCGACGAGGACGTCCTGCGGCGATTCCTCTGCATCCATTACCCGCACAAGGTGTCCGACGTCGCTCTCCGCGCGCTCAAGAATCCGCGGATCGTCAGCGCGCTGACTGGCGCGATCGGCCCCGATGTGAAGGCCATGCAGTCGATGCTGTTCATCAAGTCGGAGGGGAAGCCGGGTCAGGCCTGGCATCAGGACGAGCACTTCATCCCGACGCGGGATCGTTCGCTCACCGCGGTCTGGATCGCACTCGACGATGCCACGGTGGAGAACGGATGCCTCTGGGTCATCCCCGGCTCGCACCGGCGAGGGGTGCTCTACCCGGACCGCGAGCAGGACGACGCGCGGTTCGACTGCACGCGGGAGGCCTTCGACTTCCCGTACACCGACGCGGATGCCGTCCCCGTCGAGATCCCCGCGGGCGCCGCGGTGATCTTCAACGGTTACCTCCTGCACCGCTCGTTGGAGAACTCCGGCAAGCACGGATATCGTCGCGCGCTCGCCAATCACTATATGAGCGCGACCTCGCTGCTCCCGTGGAGGGAGATGCCCGCGGGCGAGTACGTGGGGGAGTTCGACTTCCGCGACATCGTCATGGTCGCCGGTGAGGACCCATACGCCTACAAGGGCATCGACGACGTCTCCAGGCCGATGTCCCGTCCCGACAAGGACGGCGGCTGCGACCGCTAGACGATCGTCGAGTGCGCGGTGCCCGCAAGGGTGCCGCACACTTGCGTTCTCGACTCCAGGATGACCGCGGCTCCCGAGTCAGGCCATTCGGTTCAGGTCCTTCGGGCCCACGGTGTGCTTGAGAGGCTTGCCGCCGAAGAACGCCTCGATCTCATCGACGACGATTCCGCCCTGACGCAGGTGTCCTTCGAACGTGCCGGCGGCGCGGTGCGGCGTGAGCAGCACATTCGGGAGTAGGCGCAGCGGGCTGTCGGTCGGCAGCGGTTCGTCGTCGAACACGTCGATAGCCGCGTCGATCCGACCGCTCTGAAGCTCGGCCAGCAGTGCGGCGGGGTCGACGAGCCATGACCGCGCGGTGTTGACCAGGCCTGCCCCGTCCTGCATCAGCGCGAACTGCTCGGCCGAGAGCATTCGATAGGTCCCGGGGAGGGATGGCGCGTGCAGGGCGACGATGCGCGAATGGCTGAGTAGCGCGTCCAGGCCGACGAGTTCGGTGTCCAGGGCGTGCGCATCGTCAGCGTCCAGGGTCGGATCGTAGATGAGGGTGCGCGCACCCAGCGACTGGACGAGCCGCAGGTATGCCCGTCCGGTGCGAGACGCCCCCACGATGCCGATGGTCGCACCATCGATCTCGTGTTGCGGGGGAGCTTGCTCGGCAAGCGCCCAGTCGGCGCGGTCGTGCATGGCGTGGTCGAAACGCGGTAGCTGGTGAAGCAGGGCCAGGGTGAACGCCAGCGAGACCTCCGCGACGGGTCGGGCCATCGCGTCACCGGCCTGCGTGACCAGGATTCCTCGCCTGAAAAGCTCATCGGTGACAAAGGACTTGACGCTGGCGCCCGTGTGCGCCACGAGTTTCAGCGCGGGGAAGCGATCGAGGGTGACCGCATCCAGTGGTGGGGTCCCCCAGTCGGTGATCAGAACCTCCACGGCAGAGAGGTCGATATCGGGGCCGACGGCGGGGAGGCTGCCACGGAAAAGGAGGCCGGATGGGCGGGATCCCCCGGAGGCTTTCGCGAGTCGATCGAGCGTTGGCTGATCGAAGAAGCGAGGTTGGAGCTTCTCGGCGACGAGAGCGAGCACCCGGGGTGCGGTCAGTTCGGCCATTCGTCCCTCGGCTTCTCTACGAAGACCTCGGCACTCATCCTTTGATCCCCGTGCTCGTGACGCCCTCCTCGACGTAGCGCTGCGCCATGAGATAGGCGAGGAAGATCGGGACGAGCGCGATGACCGATCCGGCGAGAACGCTGCTCAGCGTCACGTTCTTCTGCTGGAGGGAGGAGATGCCCACCGTGAGCGTCCACAGGTCGGAGCTTTGCGTGACGATGAGTGGCCAGAGGAAGTCGTTCCAATGCCACAGGAAGACGAAGAGTCCGAGTGTCGCGAGAACCGGCTTGCACAGCGGAAGCACGATCGTGAAGAACACGCGGAGATCACCTGCTCCGTCGAGTTTCGCCGCCTCGAACAACTCGTCGGGGAGCCCGCCGATGAACTGCCGCATGAGGAATACCGCCTGGGCATTCGCCAGGGTGGGGAGGATGAGTCCCCAGTAGGTATCCACGCCGCCCATTCTGGCCAGCACGATAAAAGTGGGAATCAGCGTGACCTGGAACGGCACCATGATCATGGCGAGGAAGGACCAGAAGATGACATCCCTGCCGGGGAACCGCTTCTTCGCGAATGCGTAGCCCGCCAGGGAGGCCAGGAACAGTACTGCCACCACGCTGACCAGGCTGTACAAAAGCGTGTTGCCGAGCCAGACCAGGATGTTCTGGCCCGCGAGGATCCTTTCGTACGCCGCAGTCGAAAGATCCCAGGGGATCAGGCTCGCCGGAAAGTCGAGCGCGCGCTCTGGCTTCAGGCTCAACATCACCAACGCGTAGAACGGGAAGAAGCACAGCGCGGCCAGGATGCTGAGCCCCGCCCAGCGGAGGACATTTCCTCTTCGCGTCGGCTCCAGTGCGCGATAGGAGCGTCGCCTCGAAGGTGAAAGCTCTACGGTTGCCTGCGTCATCTATCTCTCCCGAAAAAATCTTCGTTGAATGAGTGCGACCGTGATCGTCATGACGAAGATCGTCACTCCGATCGCCGCAGCGTAGCCGAAGTTGAAATACTTGAAGCCTTGTTCGTAGAGCATGTAGACGAGAGAGTAGCTTCCTCGCGAAGGCCCACCCTGAGTCATCACGAAAATCAGGTCGAAGATCTGAAAGGCCGTGGTCGTTTCGATCACGACGAGAAAGAACAGGGTCGGCTTAAGGTGAGGCAGCACGATGTAGCCGAAGCGCTGCCACGCGTTCGCGCCGTCGACGAGTGCTGCCTCCTCCAGCTCTCGGGGCACGTCCTGCAGGGCGGCGAGCACGATCAGCATCCCGAAGCCGAAGCGCGCCCAGACGAGGACGATGACCAGGGCCGGGATGACGAGCACCTGTGAGCTGAGCCATGAATCGGTGAGCCCGAAGGGAGCCAGAAGAGTCGACAGCGGGCCATTCGACGAGAAGATCCAGATGAAGATCGAGCTCACCAGAACCAGCGACGTGATGACCGGCAGGAAGAAGACTGACCGGAAGAACCGTGAGCCGCGGAATCCTCTGCGCACGGTGAGGGCGGTGAAGACCGACAGCGCGATGGACAACGGCACGCAGACGGCGAAGATCACCGTGATGCGCAGAGACTGCCAGAAGACCGGATCGGCGAACATCCGCTGGAAGTTGGCGAGGCCCTTCCAGGCGAGAGTGCCGGAGATGTCGTAGTCGAAGAGGCTGAGCCCGACACCGGCGATGGCGGGTCCGAAGCGGAAGACCAGGAACAGGAGGAAAGCGGGGAGGACGAAAAGAAAGCCGATCATGGCTTCGCGACGTCGAACGATCCGCCTCGCGACCATCGAGAGTGGGCGGGTGCGGATTCCGCGGGATTCCGGTTGGTTCGGTTCTGTCACCCGCGCCGTCGGGCGCTGCACCAACTCTTCAAATACTTTCAATAGTTGTCCTCTGGAGAGTCTGACAGGGCAGGGTGCGTACCCTGCCCTGTCAGACATTACGCTCAGGAACTCGAGACGATCACGCTCGGCTCCCAGGCATCGTGGTCATGTTCCTCTTAGTTGAAGAACTGGGCGGCCGCCGATGCGGCGTCGTCCAAGGCCTGTTCGGCCGTCTTGGTGCCGAGCAGCGCCGCCTGGATCTCGGGAGCGAGTACCCCCATGACCTCGCGCGAGTGCGGGTTCAGCTCGCCGACGGTCACCGTCGACAGCGTCGCCTCGACGGCGGTCTGCAAGGCGTCGTCGGGGTAGAGACCGCCGCCCTCCTTCAGGGGAGAGAAGTAGCCCGCCGCGACATCGTACTTCGCGAGGTTCTCGGCGTCGGAGGCGAAGGATGCGAACTCTGCGGCTGCCTCCTTGGCGTCCGAGCCCTTGAGCAGCGAAAGCGACCCCACGGTTCCATACGCGACGCTCTCCTTGTTGGTCAGCGGCGGACCCACGTGGATGTTGTCCTCACCCCAGAACGGCTTCAGGTCGTTGGGGCTGTTCTGGGTCGTGCAGGCAACCTTGTTGCTCGCGCTGGGGCTCTGTTCGAAGGCAGGTGTCGTGGAGATCATGTCCTTCGGGATGTAACCGTTCTTGGCGAGATCCACGAGGAACTGGAGAGCCTCTACGCCGGCGTCGCTGTTGAACGCCACCCCGGTGCCGTCTTCGTTGAAGACCGATCCGCCCGCTTGCCACAGCCACGGGTAGAACTGGTTGTTCAGGGAAACCTCGGGAGCGCCGAAGTACTCGGTCGCGTAGATCCCGTGCTCCTTGAATGTGGGGGCAAGATCCATCAGTTCTTCCCACGTCTCGGGGTATTCCGTGACACCCGCCGCTTTGAACGCTGCCTTGTTGCACAGCAGCGGATACGCCGAGGTCAGCACCGGCACGCCCATCATGTTGCCGTTGATGGTCACCGCATCCGCGACGTTGTCGAGGAAGCTGCTGCGCTTCTCGTCGGAGAGATACGGACCGATCGGCTCGATGGAGTCGGCGTAGACCGACAGCTGGTCGGGGACGAGATAGACGAGATCGGGGCCTTTGCCGCCGGCAATGGCCGTCGTCAGGGCCTGGTCGCGATTGGCCCAGGGGAACACCTCGTACTCGACGGTGATGTTCTTGTGTTCGGCCTCGAAGGCGTCGATGACGCCGTCCCAGTAGGCCTTATGGGTCGGCTCGTCGAAGATGACGGGATAGACCCACATCGTCACCGTCTTCGGTGAGTCGTCGGCTGGTTCGGGTGCTGCGGTGCATCCGACCAGAGCGACCGCGGCGGTCAGCGCCGTTGCGGTTGCTAATGCGAGTTTGTGATGACGCATGTTGCTCCTTTTAACTCTGGGGCCAGCCGGCTCTGGGCCGATCGGCCGTGCGGGTGTCTCTCGGTATTCAACAAATCATGAATTTCGGCCTAGACCGTAGTCCTCTCGTAGGATATGATCAACGAACGGGCGATGTCAATAGCGCTCCCGCGCAGGTGGCTCTGCCTTCGCCTGCTGCTGAAAATGCCTTAAGTCCTGCCGTCGAATCCCGGCCAGAGTGACTCCCCTCGGGATCTCTGCCAGCGCGCCGGCTTGGCTCGATCGAGGAGAACCGTGAGCACATCCACACTGTCCGTTCAGCTCTATACCGTGAGAGAGCAACTCGCCGATGACCTCCCCGGCACGCTCGAGCGCCTCGCAGAGGTCGGCTTCCGCCAGGTCGAGCCGTATGCATTCACGGCTTTCGGCCCCGCCCTCGGCGCGGCCCTGCGCGCGGCAGACCTCACCGCGCCGACGGCCCATGCCAGCTTTCTCGGCCAGGATTCCGATCCGATCTTCGCCGCCGCATCCGACCTGGGCATCGGCACCGTCATCGACCCCGTCGTCCCCGCGGAGCGCTGGAGGACCGCGGAGGATGTCGCCGACATCGCACACGAGCTCAACTCGGCCGCCGAGATAGCGGCTCGTCACGGGGTGAAGGTCGGCTACCACAATCATGCACATGAGCTCGAGAACCTCATCGGGGGTACGACTGCGCTGGAGCTATTGGCCTCGCAACTGTCGGAGGAGGTCATCCTCGAGCTCGACACCTACTGGGCAGTCGTCGGTGGACAGGATCCGATCGAACTGCTCGGCCGGCTCGGCAGCCGGGTGCAGGCCATCCATGTGAAGGATGGACCGGGCACGGCCGAGACCAAGGACCAGGTCGCCGTGGGTCGAGGTTCGCTGCCCATCCGCGAGATCATCGCCGCCGCACCACACGCGCTCCGCGTCATCGAGCTCGACGAGTCGCGTGGCGACCTCTTCATCGCGGTGTCCGACAGCTACCGTTTCCTGACCGAGACGGACCGAGCATGACCGGGACCGGGCGCGTCGGTGTCGGGGTCATCGGCGCGGGGGTCATCAGCAGCCAGTATCTCGAGAACATGACGGCCTTCCCCGACCTCGAGGTGCTCTTCGTCGCCGATCTCGATCTGGATCGCGCCAGGGGGCAGGCGGAGAAATATGGGGTTCCGGCTGTTGGCGGTGTAGACGAGCTTCTCGCGCAGCCCGGGATCGAGATCGTCGTGAATCTCACGATGCCCTCCGAGCACGTCGCCATCGCCCGGCGCGCTCTGCATGCCGGGAAGAACGTGTGGACGGAGAAGCCCTTCGCCCTCGATCGAGAGAGCGGTCGCGAACTGCTCGAGGAGGCTGACCGGCTCGGCCTGCGGGTGGCGTGTGCACCGGACACATTTCTCGGAGCGGGAATACAGACGGCGCTTCGCACCATCTCGGACGGTGCGATCGGTCGGGCCCTCACGGGCCTGGCACTCATGCAGTCGCCCGGTCCCGAGTCGTGGCACCCCAGTCCCGAGTATCTGTTCCAGGCCGGGGGCGGGCCGCTCTTCGACATGGGTCCGTACTATCTCACGGCCCTCGTGCAGACCTTCGGTCCGGCCAGGAAGGTGACTGCAGCGGCATCCACCTCCCGGGAACGTCGCGTGATCGGCTCCGGCCCGCGTCAGGGAGTCGAATTCCCCGTAGCCGTGCCGACACATCATGGTGCGCTCATCGAGTTCGGTGGTGGCGCCTCCGCTCAAGTCGTCTTCAGCTTCCAGTCGCACCGGGTACGGAATGGATTCGTCGAGATCTCCGGCGAGGACGGGACCATCGTCTTTCCCGACCCCAACACCTTCGAAGGCGACTGCCTCCTGTTCGGTGAGATCGGCGACGAGCGAGTCGTCCCCGCCGTCGGGTCCAGAGCAACGCGGGGGACGGGCGTCCTGGAGCTTGCCCAGGCGATTCGGGCCGGCCGGCCCGAACGTGCGCCCGGGGAACAGGCGTTCCACGTGCTCGACATCATGGTCGCAATCGCAGAGTCCGCGCAGAAGGGTGAGTCGGTGGGCATCGAGAGCTCCTTCGAGAGAACGCCCGGCGTTCCCGCCGAGTGGGACCCGGCCAGGGCGACCCTCTAGGACGGCGGTGGTGGACCCAGTGGCTCTTCGCGTCGGTTTCCTCGGGGGAGGATTCATGGGGGAGGTGCACAGTCGTGCCGTGAGAGCCGCTCGTGCGACCCTTGCTGGAATCGTCGCATCCAGCGCGGCCAGCTCCGAACGTGCCGCGGCCGCCCTCGGCTTCGAGAGGGCATACCCCTCGGCAGAGTCGCTGCTGGCGGACGACGGGATCGACGTCGTGCACATCGTCACGCCGAACAGTTCGCACCTTCGATTCGCACTGGCCGCGATCGCGGCTGGAAAGCATGTCGTCTGCGAGAAGCCGCTGGCGACATCGGGCGTCGAGGCGCAACGACTCGTGGAAGCAGCGAACGGCGCGGGGGTGACCGCAACCGTTCCCTTCGTCTACCGGTTCCACCCGATGGTCCGCGAGGCGCGGGCGCGGGTCGCCGCGGGCGAGATCGGCCGACTGCTCACCATCCACGGCTCATATCTGCAGGATTGGCTCCTGGCCGAAGCGGATGATAATTGGCGTATCGACGCATCCTTGGGCGGACCTTCACGGGCTTTCGCCGACATCGGCTCCCACCTCTGCGACCTGACCGAGTTTGTCACCGGCGACCGGATCGTCCGGGTCCAGGCGACCAAGCGCACCGTCTTCCGAGATCGCGCGGAAAGCCGGAACATCACAACGGAAGACCTCATGGCGGTGCTGGTCGAGACAAGCGGCGGGGCCGTCGGCACCCTCTTGGTCTCACAGGTCGCGCCGGGACGCAAGAACCGGCTGCAGTTGGAGATCTCCGGGGCGGCCGAGACCATCGCCTTCGATCAGGAGGACCCGGAGACCCTCTGGCTGGGACGTCGGAAGGCTTCCCAGCTTTTGCGGC
Source organism: Leifsonella bigeumensis (assembly GCF_039537265.1). NCBI lineage: Bacteria > Bacillati > Actinomycetota > Actinomycetes > Micrococcales > Microbacteriaceae > Leifsonella > Leifsonella bigeumensis. The sequence goes on from NZ_BAABAE010000001.1 coordinate 552,301, forward strand.
GGAACGAGGCCGAGTTGAGCGACGACGCGGCACGGATGTCCGTGCTGCCGTCTGGACATCCGCTCGGATACCAGGACGCCTTCAACGCCTTCGTCCGCGACAGCTATGCGGCGATCGCGGGGGAGGCGCCGGAAGGTCTTCCCCGGTTCGAGGACGGTCGAAGGGCTGCGCTGATCACCGATGCCGTGCTCGAATCAGCGGCGACCGAAACCTGGGTTCCCGTGGCCGAGATGCGATGACGACGATTGGATACGACGATGATGGAATCACGACGGCCCGTTACGCTCTTCACCGGGCAGTGGGCTGATCTCACTCTCGAAGAGGTCGCGAGGTATGCGAGCCAGTGGGGATACGACGGCCTCGAGATCGCCTGTTCCGGCGAGCACCTCGATGTGTGGCGTGCGGCGGAGGATGACGCCTATCTCCAGGGCCGGATCGACATTCTGGACAAATATGGCCTCAAGGTCTGGGCGATCTCCAACCACCTCAAGGGTCAGGCGGTCTGCGATGATCCGATCGACTTCCGTCACCAGGCCATCGTGGGATCGAGGGTGTGGGGCGACGGTGAGGCGGAGGGTGTTCGGCGGCGCGCAGCGGAGGAGTTGAAGCTCACTGCCAGAGTTGCCAGGAGGCTGGGTGTCGACACGGTGGTCGGGTTCACCGGGTCGAGCATCTGGCAGTATGTCGCGATGTTCCCGCCGGTCCCGGCGGAGACCATCGATGCCGGTTACCAGGATTTCGCGGACCGCTGGAACCCGATCCTCGACGTCTTCGACGGCGAAGGGGTGCGGTTCGCCCATGAAGTGCATCCGAGTGAGATCGCCTACGACTACTGGTCGAGTGTCCGCTCCCTCGAGGCGGTCGACCATCGCGAGGCGTTCGGCTTCAACTGGGATCCGAGCCACATGATGTGGCAGGGCATCGACACGGTCGGCTTCATCGTCGACTTCGCCGATCGCATCTACCACGTCGACTGCAAGGACACCCGGATGCGGCCGCAGACAGGCCGGGCCGGCATCCTCGGCTCACACCTGCCGTGGGGCGATCCGCGCCGGGGCTGGGACTTCGTCTCCACCGGCCACGGCGATGTGCCGTGGGAAGACGCCTTCCGCGCGTTGAACGCCATCGGCTATTCCGGGCCGATCTCGATCGAGTGGGAGGATGCCGGCATGGACCGGCTGCACGGGGCGAAGGAGGCGGTCGCATACATCCGTTCGCTGCTCTGGGAGCCGCCGACCGGCGCCTTCGACGCGGCGTTCAGCAACCAGGACTGACAAGGTGGGCATGCTGGCGCTCTGTGCCGGGATGCCCGCCCCGCCTCAAGGACTCCCGCGCGTAATAATGGTCTGATGTACCCGGTAGTCCGTGAAGCCGCCCACGCGCTCCGCGGCCGCGTGATCGCGGCTGTGGCGACTCCGATGACGATGGAGCGCGAGATCGACTCCGCGGTCAACCGCGAATATTTCCGGGGAGTCCTCGACTCCGGCGTCGACGGTCTCGCCGTGGCGCTGCACACCGGACGCGGACCGATGCTCGGCCTGCCGGAGCGAGTGGGGCTCGTGAGAGACGCCTGCGCGCTGACGTCGACGGTCGTGACCGGCGTCTCGGCGGCGGCCGGTATCGGCAGTGCAACGGAATGGTCCTCTCAGGCCGCTCTGGCCGGCGCCACCTCGCTGGTGGTTCTTGCCGACCGCACCCGCTCGCCGGCCTGGACGCTCGAGCTCTATGACTCCCTGTGGGAAGCAAGCGGATTGCCGTTGATCGTCTTCGACCTCTACACCGCGCCCTACCCGCTGGACGACCTGCGGCGGCTGCTGGATCATCCGGCGGTCGCAGGCCTCAAGCCGGCCCGGCTCTACGACGCGATCGCATGCCAGAACGGAATCGCCGCTGCCCTTGAGCGTGGCCGGTGCGTGCTCAGCGGGGAGGACCGGATGCTCGGGCCGTCTCTCATGTGGGGCGCTCAGGGGGCGCTCGTAGGGATCGCCGCGGCGAGCGCTGCTGTGACCACGGCCGTCGTCTCCGCACATCGCTCGGAAGACGCCGAGAGCTTCCTGCGGGCGTCGGCCATCGTCGACGAGCTTGCCGCCGTCACGTTCCGCGAGCCCTGGGACGGTTATGTCCAGCGGATGCTGTGGATCGCGGCTTCGGAGGGCCTGGTGCCGTCGCGGTTCGCAGTGGATCTCTTCCGTCCGCCTGACCTCCTGGACTCGGAGCGCGTCGAGGTCGTCGAGGTTGCCGCGCGCGCGCGCGAGGCCGTCCGTGAACTCGACCGGGTGCCCGAGAAGGATTCGTCCGGTCCGTGACCTCTGCCTGGTCGTACCGGGTGGGAGAATAGGCCCCGACCGAATCATCCGGATGTGTCATGCTGTTCAGACCAGGGCAGAAGGGAGCGGCGCACGTGGACATAGTGGTCGGGGTCGTCGGACCGCACGACCTCGTCGCGGATGTCGCCACCATCTGCGAACAGCAGCCGAGTGTGCGCGTCGAGCGCTTCGCCTACGCGCACGAGTCCGAGGCGCCGGCGATCGTCGAGGCCAACACCAGGCTGGTCGATGCGTGGTTGTTCACGGGAGTGATCCCATACACGCTTGCCGCCGAACAGCTCCAGCGACCCGCCGGCTACGTGGACTACACCGGGGCCACGCTGCTCAACGCGCTCGTGCGGTTGCTCAGGGAGGGCCATGACATCACCCGGCTTTCCATCGACACCCTCGCGGCGGCGGAGGTGAACGCCGTGTTCACCGAAGCCGATATCCCCACCGACAATCTGAGTGCGCTGGCCTTTCGCCCGGGCGTCACCTCAGAGAAGCTCGTCAGGTTCCATCGGAAGAACGCGGCGGCGGGCTCCGTCGCGATCACCTGCGTCTCATCCGTCTACAGCGAGCTGCGCGAGGACATCACTATCCTGCGGTTGGTGCCGTCCTGGCATTCGATCCAGACCTCCATCCGTCAGTTGCTGCTCGTCACGACCAATCAGGTGCAGGAGGAGTCTCAAGTCGTGCTCGGGATCGTGGAAGCCGCCCCCGGGTCACCCGAGCTGGACGGCGATGTTGCCGCTGAGGCGGCCGCGTTGGCCGGAACCGCGGCGAGATATGGTGACGCCCAGCGACTGATCGTGACGACCCGCGGCCAGCTCTCGGCTGCGACGGACCAGTTGACCTCCGCCCCATTACTGAGGAGGCTCGCCGCCGGACGTTCGGAGGCGAGGATCGGTTTCGGTCTCGGCCGAACCGTCGCGGAATCCGAGGTGCTCGCCCGCAGGGCCATCGCTCGGGCACGGACCCACGGGCCGGTGTCCGCCGTCGCTTCATTCCGCCACGACATCGACATCCTGCTGGAGGCAGGCCCGGAGCCGACTTCGGTGCAGAGCGCCAGGCAACAGCCCAGCATCGGGGTGATCGCAGCCCGCGTCGGGCTCTCGGTGCAGACGGTGCAGCGCCTCCGCGATTTCGTGGCGAGCGCGGACGAGCAGGGGCTGACGACACGTGACATCGCTGCGGAACTCGGCGTTCAACAGCGAACTGCGCGACGAATCCTTCAGAGACTGGAGCTTGCCGGGTTCGCAGAGCGAACCGGACACCTTTCTCTGGTCAGCGCTGGACGCCCCCTGACGCTCTATCGGCTGCGGGTCTAGTTGTACTGACCCGGATCGTTGTTGACGTAGGAGAGACCTCCGTAGTCGAGTTGGAGCTGTCTAGTTCCCCT
>NZ_BAABAE010000002.1:0-423502 GCF_039537265.1 Leifsonella bigeumensis
GACAGACACCATCTCGGCATCGGAGGCAAGACCCCCATCGACCGAATCAACAACGGTCGAGGTCAGTACATCTAGTCCGGCCGGCGACCCTGCCGGTCGACTAGCTCAGCCATCGATCACGATGCTCTTCGATGAAGGCGTCATCGCGTAGCTCCGGATAGGCCGCCCAGATCCGATCGATCTCCTCCAGCTGACCAGGTGAGAGGCGCTCGTGCGCGTCGAGGAACCAGAGCCCTTCGAGCAGTCCCTGGCGACGCAGGACCTCATGGATGCCGGCGATGCAGCCGACGAACCGATTCGCCGCGTCGAAGATCACTCCGTTGGCATCGGTCAGGGCGGGGTTGAGATCGATGAGAGCATCGAGAGCGTCCCGGTCCCCGGACTTCGCTCGACCGACCAGGCGGAGGGTCTCGACCGCCCCCGGTACCCAGACCGCCCATTGCCCGAGAAGCCCGCCCACGACGTCGAGACGGAGGGGGGTGCCGTCCTGGCTTTGGGTGGGGTACGAGGTCAGGAGGTCCATGACGATGTGGTCGTCGTTCCCGGTGTAGAGCGCGAGACTCGATGAGCGACCCGACCGCCCGACACCGTGGATGACGTCGAGCGTCGCGTAGCGATCGAAGGGGGCGATCTTGATCCCGACCACGTTCGGTGTCTCAGCGAGCGCTTGCCAGAACGAGCGCGAAAGGTACCGGCCTCCCACGGCTCTCTGCAGATAGAAGCCGATGACGGGCAGGACTTCACCGACCGCGCGCGCACGGTCGATGAGATCGCGCTCCTCGAGGTCGTTGGTGCCGTAGGGTGCCAGCAGAACGAGATCGTAGCCCAGCGATCTCGCGATCTCCGCCTCGGCGACGGCCTGCTGCGTCGGCCCCGTCACTCCGGCGACGAGGAGTGGCCGCCGATCGGGATACTCGCCCGCCGTCGCGGCTGCGAGCGAGAGCACGGGTTCGAAGAGCTCATGATGCTCGTCGTGAATGGAGAATTGCGTCGTGTGCACGGCCACGGCCAAGCCGAGTGAGCCGGCCTCGATGTAGTAACGACTGAGCGCTCGCTGACGGCGTTCGTCGAGTTTGCGGTCCTCGGTGAGAGCCAGCGGATGGGCGGGAATCACTCCTCCGCGCACGAAGCGGTCGAGCGGCGTCCCCTCCGTCACCGCGACTGCGGTCGATGTCTTCTCGGCGATCGACATCTCAGAACCTTCCATCTCTTTGCTGGAACTTCGTCGGCTTGTCGAGGAGAGGTCCGCCGTCGCCGACCCAGGTCGCGGTGAGCTCGATGAGCTCCTCGATGGTCAGTTCGGGGATCCCGAACAGCTCGTGGCACTTGGCTGCGTTGGAGAGGAGCGCCGTCGAGGCCTCGGTGCCGGTGAACTGAACTGTTCTACCGAGTCGCGCGGCCAGCCGCTCGGCGACGTCACGAATGGAAATCGTCTCCGGACCGGCCAGGTTCAGCACGAAAGGGGGAACGGCGGCGTGCGCGAGAGAGCGCAGGATCACTTCGTTGGCATAGCCCTGCCAGACGACGTTGGCGAATCCGGTGGTCACGTCGATGGGATTCCCCGCGAGGATGTCCCGCGCGAGATCGACGAGAACCCCGTAGCGCATCTCGACCGCATAGTTGAGGCGGATGATCGAGGTCGGCGTTCCGGATGCCGTGGCGAAGTGCGTGAGAACCCGCTCTCGGCCGAGGCAGGACATCGCATACTCGCCGACCGGACCGAGCTCGTCCTCCTCGGTCGCTCCTCCTCCGTCCACGGGTACGAGCGGATACACGTTGCCGGTCGAGAGCGCGGCGATGCGCGATCCGGCGTAACGCTCGGCGATGCGACCGGGCAGGTAGGCGTTGGTCGCCCATGTCCTCGCCTCCTGGCCGTAGCTTCCGAACTTGGCGCCCACCAGATACACGACGTTGGCAGCGTCGGGCAGGGAGCTCAGGGAGAGCTCGTCCGAGACATCTCCGACGACCACGCGCGCACCTGTCGTCTCCATGGCGCGACGCGCATCCGGTTCGGCAAAGCGCGAGACCGCGATGACTTCGGCACCGGTACCCGCCTCATCGATGGCGCGTACGGCGAGACGAACCAGGCTCGGGCCGAGCTTTCCGCCAGCACCGAGAACGATGATGTCGCCGGACAGCCCGCGTAGATCTGTGACGAGCTGGGGCCTCGGGCGGGAGAGTCGATCCTCGAGTTCGTCCACTGTGCGCACTCGTACTCCTTTTAATGGTTGCAACCTCTGATAGCTCGAACCTGCACCTTTACGGTCTAGGCCTTAATTGGAATCCTAGCGGCTGATCTCGCCCATCGCCAGTCATGTTCCGGCTCGCCGCCGATGCCCGCCTCGATCGGTGAGACGCGCCGCCGCTGACATCGTAAACGGGCTGCCTTCAAGGGCGTGGTCGTCGGTCACGTCGATGAGCATGTCTGGGGCTTCCGCCGCACCGATGGTCACGACGTCTCGGATGATCCTGATCGTGAGAGGATCCTCCGCGCGGTGACGGCGTCCTCTGCGAACGAGGACAGATCGGCAACGGGGACGCCCGTCGTGGTGACCGAGTGGAGGCGCCGCCAAGCGGAACGGTGAGCGGATTCGAATGGGGTCGGATGAACGGCCTGTTCCTCGGTGTTCGCTGAGACGGCGAGTGCCGACGTTGCGGTGGACGGCGCGGGAACGCTCAGCTCAGCCAGTTCGTCCCGACCGACGACACGCAATCGTGCCGACGGAGGGTATGCGTTCGTCCTGATGGCCGAGACGGCGATGTCGGTTGCCGATTCGAGGTGTCCGAAGGCGCGGTAACCGTGCTCGTCCGACTCCCAGAAGTCGACCCGGCGGACGGCGCCCACGGTTGCCCGAATAAGCACCAGCTGCGCGAGTATCGCCGTCTCGTCGGTCATTTCGGCGTCGAGCGTCACCGTCGACTCGACCAGCGCTCCGGTGTTCGCAATCCGCCGCAGTTGCTCCGACACAGCCGCTACCGCCGGATTATGCACCCACGAGGTGTCGAGGACAACCGGCACGGAGGCGGCGTTGGCTTCCGTCCTCAGTTCGCGAACCTCCTCGATGCACGGGTTCACGACCATCACGCCGCGAGCCCCCGATCGGATGCCCGAGAGTGCGCGGTGAGACCAGCCGGCATCACCGAGGACCGCGATGATATCCGCATGGTCATCGGTGAGCCGTAGCGACTCCGGCAGCGTGGCGAGCGTCTCGGGGATTCGACCCGGGGATATCGACCCCGGCTCCGCGCGCACTGTCAGCGCGCTCATCCGAGCGCCCCGGCGGACTGCCGAACGCACGTCGCCGCCTGATTCGCGATCGACAGGGCGAACTCCAGGTCGTCGACGAGGGAATCGATCGGTTGACGGGGTGAGGAACCGCGCACCACCTCGGCGAGGTGCCGCCACTCTCCCTCGTAACCATTGTGGGAGAACGGCCCGAGCACGACGGTCCGCTGGGAGGACCTCAGTTCGACCCGCGCCGAGCCGGCGTGGACGTAGGACGGTGTGAATTCGATGTGCAGGGCTTGATCGTCCGCGATCGCCTCGAGCACCCACGACGGCTGCCAATTCGCTGACATCATCGCATGGAGTTCGATGGTCCTTCCGGATGCGTCCATGACAACCTGATAGCCGGATGGGGCAACCGACTTCGCGAAGTGGACGTCGACATCGCGGTGGGTCGGGAGGAACCGCCGCACGAGGGGCAGGTCGTGGATGGCGAGTCCCATGATTCCGTCGGCGATTCGATCCGCGTCGTTTCCGGGGCCGGGGCGGTTAAGCGCCGGTCGGCCGACGACTTCGGTCGAAACATCTTCGAACGTCGAATTGGGCGGCAGAAGAATGGAGGAACGGACTGTGTGCACGCGTGCAGGGAAGTCTGCCCATGAGTCTTGAATCGCCAGCCAGGCCGGGTCGAAGGTGTGCATCGCCCCGACGATGATGGGGGTGCCCATCTCGGCGGCGATGTTGGCGATCTGTTGCGCCTCCTCTGCGCTCGTGGCGAATGGTTTCTCGCAGAGGACCGCGCGTTTCCCCGCCTGACACGCCGCGATGACCTGCTCGGCGTGAAACTGTTGAGGGCTGCAGACGGCGACGACGTCGACGGCGGGGTCGAGCAGGAGATCGTGGGCAGTTGTCGACCACGATGCTCCCGCTCGTCCCGCCACCGACTTCGCCACGCCGGGATCGGTGTCCATGATGTGTCGGACCCGGAAGGTATCCCCGAGCCGGCTGAGTGTCGGCAGGTGAATCGCCTGTGTCACTGGGCCTGCACCGATGATTCCCACGCCGATCGGCTCGGCCTCCGTTGACTCATCCATGTTCACTCGGTCCCGTCGACTGCGCGATGCTCACTGTCCAGCGGCGACTCAACGCGAGCCCTCCGCGTCCGGTCAGAACCATAGCGGGGGCAGCGCCTCCGGCTCGCCTCGGTTCCCTTCCATGTTGATGACGTACTTGACGGTCTCCGTGGTGGATGCCGTGAAGTCGAGCGCCTCAGTCGGGGTGAACACGGCGGATAGCGAGTGCCTGCCCATCATCAGCGCGTCGGTGGTCAGGACGAAGGTTCCATCCGAGACCGTGCCATGGCCGAGCGATGTCGTACCGTCGAAGATCTCGAACGACCCGACGGCCGTGGCCGGCGTCACGGTCGCCGTGATGGTGACGTCCGTGCCGAAGCGCGCCGCCCCCGAGGGGGACAGCTCGATGGCGGAGGACGTGGGGACCACTGCCTTCGTCACGGTGAACTCGAGCGTGTTGGTCCGGACCGTCGTACCGCCGAGGCTGACGTCGGCATATACCTGCGCAGTCCCTCTCGCGAGGGCATGCACCACACCGCCATCGTCGACGGTGAGCACCGCCGGGTCGCTGCTCGTGTACGAGAACGTGGCCCCCGCCATGATGGCGGGCAGGCCGTTCGCCAGCACCCCGGAGCTCGTGATCGATGCCGTGTCGCCGGCCTCGACCGACGTGTCGCTCATCGAGATGGTTGCCTCGGTGATCGGCACGGGAAGCTTCATCAGATGCGATCCGCTGCCGTAGTAGATGCTTCCGTCCTTACCGAGCGCCATGGGGTGGGTCGTCGTGTCGGCGAGCTTGCGGTGGGCCAGGGTGTCCGGGTCGACCACGGTGATGTATCGCGCAATGCTGGTGTACAGCATCCCGTCTGCGCCCCAGATGAGGTAGAACTCCCGCCACTGGTTGCCTCGCGCCGAACCGTAGTACATCAGTTGGCTCTTCACGATCTCGTGAGTGTCGGCATCCATCGCGTAGATTGCGAAGCCGGTACCGCCTTCGGCCAGCTGCCCGTAGGCCGCCCCCCACAGCAGCCCATCGGGGCCGAAGGAGAGGCCACCGAGCAGTTCCGGAGACGACATCCCCGGAATGGCAGGGATGAACTCGTCGGTCTTGGTGCCACTGGCCACGTCCCACTCGAACAGATGGGCCGTCGTCGTCGAGTCGTCGACGCCCAGACCACCGGTGATCGAGGTTCCGCCGAAGAGGGTGCCGTTCTTGTAGGCCAGCGAAACGACGCTCTGGTTCTGCACGACGTTTCGAGTCGACGTCCAGGTTTTCGCCACGTCGTCATAGATAGTCAGACTTCCGCCCTCATAGGAGTAGGCAGGCACGGTTCCGATGAACAGCTTGTTGTCGCCGGAGGCGAAGGCGAAAGGCCTGTCTTGCAGAGAGGGGACCGTATACACCAACCCGGGGTTACCCGTCGGCGTCTCGCTGTAGTTATACGGCTCCGTCGCGTCATAACGGTAGATCCGGGCTTCGGGATAAGTTCCGAAATACGTCTTGCCGTTGAGGAATCCGGTATTTTCAACCTGGCCGGGCGAGGTCGGCGAGGAGACCCGGGTCTCGTAGCTCTGGGTTTCCTCATCGAAGACGCTCATGCCGTCGATGTAACCGCCCAGATACAGCTTGCCGTCGGGGCCTTCGGCGATGCTGTTGAGCGTGACGCCCGACCGGGCCAAGGCCACAGAGTGGTCATCCGCCGTTCCAGTTTGCGGGTCATAGCTCAGGTACTTGCCGTTCTCGAAGAGCATTCCCAGTACCTGGTGCCCGTCCACGTCCACCCAGTTCATAGCCTTGGCCGAGATCGCCGGGAGCTTGACCTCCGGGGTCACCGCCTGCAGGGAATTGCTGTCGACGTTGTACGTCCACAGGGTGCTCGTGTTCTTGTTGCGGAAGTAGAGAATGTTCGAATTCTGCGGTGACGGCGGTGAGATGATGCCGTCGAAGGTGTTGGTGTCGGTGAACCGTGTATGCAGCTTCACCGCGAAGGTCGCCTCGTCCATGACGATGAGCCCCGTCCCGTCTCGCACATAGAGCAGGTCGTCGTAGACCCAGATGTTGTGGATGAAGCCTGCTTCGCCGGTGACGGGAAGTGGCACCTCGATCTTGTCGCCGGTCTCCCGGTCGATGCGGACCAGATGCTTGAAGGCGCCGATTCCCGCATAGAGGTACTGGTCAGTGACCGCAACGCCGTGGACGTAGTTTTCGCCGGCGAAGATCGAGCCGAGGTTGCAGAACTGACCAACGGCGGTGCCGAGTTCGCAGGGTTGACCGGCAACGGTGTTGTAGCTGAACATCTTGCCATCATCGGAGAACGAGGAGGTGCCCCCGTAGATCAGCCCGTTCGAGCTGGCGTCCAGGTCCCAGACGAAGTGATCGGCCGGGTTGTTCCCTACCATGGTCAACTTCTTCTGGCTGGGGTCGTATTGCCAGAGATTGCCGCTATTCGTGCTGGAGAAATAGGCATTTCCGTCCGAGCTGACCGTGACTGCCCAGGTCTCGGTGATTCCCGGGACCTTCTCCTGGAAGTTGATCGCACCGGTCGCTGCATCCAGTGCATAAAACGTTCCGGGGGACCCATTTGTCGCGAAGTACACCTCACCGTTGCCGATCGCCCCGCCGAGGGTCTTCGTCGAGAGCGCCGCCTCTCCCAGGTCCACCGGTGCTCCGAAGTTATACGGCAGTTCGAGAAGACCGGCATCCACGAGGGAGATGTCGTCCACATAGGCCGAGCCGATGTTCACGGTCGATGAGTAGAGCAGGATCCGAACATAACTGGCGGTGGCGGGTGCCGTGCCCTCCACTTTCATGTTCACCCATTCGTCTGCCGGCCCGCTCACGGTCTGAGCAGCCTGGCCGACCTCAACGTTGGCCGCGTTGTAGAACTTCTGGTAAACGGCGAGGCTTCCGTTGTGAGCCGGGGTTCCGGTGCTTGCCAGATACACGCTGGCACCGGCCAGGTAGCTGCGATTCGGCTCGACGAGCACGGCGCCGCTGAGCAGGCCGACGACGAGGTTCGGGTCGTTGTCGGTGATCAGCACGCTGTTTGTTCCGGTGTGCTGCTGGTCCTTGCTCACCGTCACCGAGGTGGTCGCAGGAAGCGACTCCGACGGGTACCTCCTCCAGGAGAGGATCGTGGATGTGCCGTTGGTCTGCTCGAAGCTGGTGTTGCCGGGAAGCAGGTTGACGTCGGTGACCTGAGTGAAGCGGACGTCGTCGACGTAGGCGGTCATCGTCGTGACCGAGTTGGCATAGATGAAGATCGTCGCCTGGGTCGCTCCCTCGGGTGCGACGCCCGAAGCCCGGATGTCCAGCCACCTGTTCAGCGGGGAAGAGGTCACGGAGTAGGTCGCCTGCTTATTGAGCGGGGCGCCGTTGGCGCCGTACCAGCGAATCCAGAGGGCCGGGGTTCCCGTGACGGCTTCCAGGTTCAGTCGCACTCCCGCTTCGTAGGTCTGCCCCGCGGTCACCGGCAGCAGGGCGCTTTCGGCGCCGAGGTTTCCCGTCGCCACGATCTTCAGGCTGTTATCGCCCGCGAAGACGGTCGTCCCGGAGAGTGAGAGTCCGGTCTGCACCCCGCTGGACCAGTACCTCCATCCGGGGATCTTCCCCCCGACCAGTGCTTCCTCGAACCCGGGATTCTGGACCGATGGTGCTGAGACCGTGGCCTCGGAGACCGCCATGGGCGTCAGGCTCGAGGCGGCTGTGCCTGCCATTGCGGGGGCGGCCTGCATGATGGTCACGCCGAGGAGGAGGGCCATCGTGGCCGCCGCCCCTCTGCTGAATGTGTTCCGTCGGCCAGCTGATGGTGCCATGATCGGGATCCTTTCGTGCTTCTCACGAGGTTGCTGAACTCACCGCTGGCCGTCCGAATGCTTCAGTGCAACGAATTTCGGCCTAGACCGTAGTATTCCGGTTAGAGTACGATCAGCAAGCGGATGCTGTCAATAGCACGGTCCCCTTGACGGCCGAACGAACCCGGGGAACGCCTCGGAAATCGCCTGCGGAAGCCGGTGGCACACCAGCCGCCGACCGATATCGGTCGTGTGCATCAACTGAAAGGATTGGGGATTAGCCGTGAGATTTTCCAGCCGTCGCATTCTGGTGACGGGAGCCGGGTCGGGCATCGGCAAGGAACTGGCGAGCATGTTCCTGGCCGAAGGCGGACGTGTCGTCGCCGTCGACCTCGATACGGGGGGAATCCCGTCAGGGGCTGTCGCGGTGAAGGCCGACATCAGCAACGAGAACGATGTTCGCGCGGTGTTCGCCGTCGCGGAGGAGGAACTCGGCGGCATCGACATCCTGTGCAACAACGCCGGCATCGGCTCGACGACGAGTGTTCTCGACTCCTCCGTCGAGGAGTGGGATCGGGTGTTCGCCGTCAATGTGCGCGGCACCTTCCTCTGCACGAAGTATGCGCTCCCGGGAATGCTCGAACGCAGGTCTGGCGTGATCGTCAACACCGCATCCGTCGCCGGAATGATCGGGCTGCCCGACCGGGCCGCCTACTGCGCGAGCAAGGCCGCCGTCATCGCCCTCACCAAACAGGTCGCCGTACAGTGGGCGGGAGCCGGCATCCGTTGCAATTGCGTGTGCCCGGGCACCGTCGACTCGCCCTGGGTGGGTCGCCTGCTCGATGGTGCAGACGACCCCGCCGCCATGCGGTCGCAACTGGTGGCCCGCCAGCCCATGGGACGTCTCGCCGAGCCCTGGGAAGTGGCCAAAGCGGCGCTCTACCTGGCCAGCGACGATGCCGCCTTCATGACCGGCGCCGAACTCGTCATCGACGGCGGCATCCTCGCCGGCTGACCACCGCCCACCCACGACCGGAGACAAGATTGAGAATCGGATTCATCGACGACAGGCCGCAGCTCGTGCGGAACGGACTCGCGATCGACATCGCGGAGGCGTCTGGCGGCAGGTTCACTGACGCGGATGAACTCTACGAGAACTGGGACGCGTTCACCGAGTGGGCCGGACGTTCCGTCGATGTCCCTGGCCGCGCATTCTCGATAGCCGAGCTTCAGGCTCCATCGCCGCGTCCGCGGCAGGTGTTCGGGATCGGGTTGAACTACCAGGCGCACCAGATCGAGTCAGGGCTCCCCCGCCCGGACGTGCCGCTCGTGTTCACGAAGTTCCCCAGTTCGCTCACCGGCCCGCGCGGCGAGCTCGCGCTGCCGACGGACCAGGTCGACTGGGAGGTCGAACTCGCCGTCGTCATCGGCCGCCGCGCCCATCGGGTTGCGCGCGATGATGCCTGGAGCCATGTCGCCGGGATCACGGCGGCTCAGGATGTCTCGGCGCGCGACGTGCAGATGCGCCCGGCAGGCACCCCGCAGTTCAGCCTGGGCAAGTCGTTCCCCGGTTTCACCCCGATGGGGCCACTGCTGATCACACCGGACGAGCTGTCCGACCCGGACGACATCAGCGTCTCGTGTTCCGTGAACGGGGTCGAGAGGCAGTCGAGCAGCACCGCCGATCTCATCTTCGACGTGCCGGAGCTCATCGTCTACCTCTCCGGAGTGCTCCCCCTGCTCCCGGGGGACGTCATCCTGACCGGAACGCCGTCTGGGGTGGGGATGGGGCAACGCCCACCCGCATTCCTGAAGCCGGGAGACACGGTCGTCACCCGAGTCGCCGATCTGACCATGGAGCATCGCTGTGTCGCGTCCGTCGCGTGAGATCGTGCTCGACCCTGACAACGTGCTGGGTTACCTGCGCGAACGCGGAGTTCTTCGTGCCGACGAACCCGCTCGAGCGGAGCGAATGTCCGGGGGGGTCTCGAACGAGGTCCTCACGGTCAGCGGCGAGAGTGTCGATGTCGTCGTGAAGCAGGCGCTGGAGCGCCTTCGGGTGCAGGAGGAGTGGCTCGCCGACCCGTCGCGGATTCTCGCGGAGGCGGATGCCCTGGTCCTGGTGGGCGAACTCACCCCGGATGATATTCCCCCCGTCATCGACGTCGATCGGGAGAATCTGATCCTGACGATTGCCCGTGCCCCTCGGGACTGGAAGAACTGGAAGACGGAGCTTCTCGCGGGGAGGGCCAGTGAGGCCGTCGCCGTCCGCCTGGGTGAGGCGCTGGCCCGCTGGCACTCCGCGACCGCGGGACGACCGGAATTGTCGAGTCGATTCGACCAGGATCATTTCCGCGAGCTGCGAATCTCTCCGTATTACCTCTGGAGCGCTGGTTGCAACCCTGAGGTGAGCGCCGCGATCGGCGAGCTCGCCGATTCGCTGCTCGCTCCGGGGCGCTGCCTCGTCCACGGAGACTTTTCGCCGAAGAACGTGCTGACCGACGGGGATGCCGCCTGGGTGCTGGATTGGGAGGTCGCGCACTACGGGCATCCGGTCTTCGATGTGGCATTCCTCAGTTCGCATCTCCTGCTCAAGTCGATCCATCGCCCGGAGCGCGCGACGGCATACCATCGGTGCGCCGAGGCCTTCCTCGGCAGCTACCGGCACGCACTCTCGCCGACGCTGCATCTCGACGACAGGGAGCTCGCGCTGCATACGGCGTGTCTCCTGCTCGCCAGGGTCGACGGCAAATCGCCGGTGGAATACCTCGGGCCCGAAGGGCAGGATCGTGTCCGTTCACTCGCGATCGACACCTTGACTCGTTCGGATTCCGCCATCGAGACCTTGTGGGAGAACAGTGCGCAACAGTACGGCTATTGACCGGATCATCGCCTGGGAGGCACTGGACTCGCGGGGTACTCCCACCGTTGCCTGCGAGGTGGTGCTCGCCGATGGCCACCGTGGCCAGGCGGTGGTGCCTTCCGGAGCATCCACCGGGGCGCACGAGGCGGTCGAGTTGCGCGACGGTGGCCGACGGTACGGCGGGCGGGGTGTTCGCAACGCCGTGAACAACGTCGTGACCGTCCTGGCCGAGGCGGTCCAGGGGACCGATGCGGCCGATCAGGCGGAGGTCGACCGACTCCTGCGGGAAACGGACGGGAGTGCCGACCTGGCTCGCGTCGGGGCGAATGCCGTGCTCTCGGTCTCGATCGCCGCAGCCATCGCTTCGGCGCAGGCACAGGGCCTCCCGCTCTACCGCGCGGTCGCCGGTGCCGGTGCCGGCGAGGATGTCCTCCTGCCCATGCCCATGATCAACGTCATCTCAGGCGGTGCCCACGCCGGGCGGGCGATCGATATCCAGGATGTCCTCGTCGTCCCGATCGGGGCGACCTCCTTCGCCGAGGCGCTGGAGCTCTGTTGGCGGGTGCGGGCCGGGACCGCCGAGGTCGCCGGTGAACGTGGGCTCATGTCGGCCCTGGTCGCCGACGAAGGAGGTCTCGGCCCCGCCCTCACCAGTAATCGGGCTGCACTCTCCCTGCTCGTCGACGGGATGCTGCGAGCGGGAGTCGAGCCGGGCGTCGACGCATCCATCGCCATCGATGTCGCCGCCAGCCAGTTCTTCGATGGGGTCCACTACCACCTGGCAGCAGATGAGAGGACGCTCACCGCCGATGAGCTCGTGGACGAACTCGCGGGGTGGTCCCGGGACTTCCCCATCGTGTCGCTCGAAGACGTGCTGAGCGAAGACGATTGGTCGGGCTGGGCGCGGGCGACCGGGGTCCTCGGCCATGTGCAGCTGCTCGGTGACGATCTGTTCACGACCAATCCCGCTCGGTTGCAGCGGGGCGTCGATTCCGGAACCGCGAACGCCGTGCTGGTGAAGCCCAACCAGATCGGCACGCTCACCGAGGCTCGTGAGGTGGTACGGATCGCCGCAGCGGCGCGATACGCGACCGTGCTCTCCGCCCGGTCGGGGGAGACGGAGGACAGCTGGCTGGCCGACCTGGCCGTGGGCTGGCGCACCGGCCAGATCAAGGTGGGCTCGACGATGCGTTCCGAGCGCACGGCAAAATGGAATCGGCTCCTCCGCATCGAACAGGAGCTGGGCGGGCGTGCCCGGTTTGCGACCGGGGAGTTCGGCTGAGCGATGGACGTCTCGAAGAGGACTGGTGCCACTATGGCGAAACGGGATTGGCTCGTCGAGCAGGCGGAGTATCTGCTTTCCGGGGTCGACAAGGGCCTGCCGGCGCGAGCAGCCGGGTTGACGGTGCGCGAATTCCTGGCATCCGGCCCCCGGCTTGCGGAGTTCTGGACACCGGTCATCGCGCTCGAGGACAGCGCTGTGAGACATAACATCTCCGTCATGGCCGACTGGTGCAGCGCGAAGGGGTTCTCGCTGGCGCCCCATGGCAAGACGACGATGGCTCCCGCCCTCTGGCAGAGGCAACTGGATGCCGGCGCCTGGGGCATCACCCTGGCCACCGTCGGTCAGATCCGGACCGCACGCGACTTCGGGTTCGAGTCGTTGCTGCTCGCGAATTCGGCGACCGACCCTCGTGGCCTGCGTTATCTTGCCGAGCAACTCCACGACCCGGGGTTTCGATTCAGCTGCTGGGCGGACTCGATCGCGACCATCGAAGCGATGGAGCAGGCACTGGCGGGCGCGACGTTGGCACGACCGATCGACATCTGCGTGGAGCTCGGTGCGCCCGGGGGGCGATCCGGTGCTCGCAGTATCGGGGAGGCCCGAGCCGTCGCCGAAAGACTTCACGGGTCGTCGGTGCTCAGGCTCGCCGGCGTCTCCGGGTACGAGGGGGCACTGGCCCACGACCGTTCGGAGGCGTCGCTGCGCGCGGTCCGCGACTACCTCTCCTCGATGCTCGAACTCCACGTGTCTCTGCAGGACCTCTATGACGACGGAGAGGTGATACTGACCGCAGGGGGCAGCGCGTTCTTCGACCTCGTCGCCGAGGTGTTCGACCCGGTTCGGCAGGCAGTGCCCCGCACCAGATATGTGCTTCGTGCCGGTGCCTATGTGACTCACGATGACGGCTTCTATCGCGGGATCTCACCACTCGACAGGTCACGGGATGCCGCCCTGGCCGCGGAGAACAGCCTTCGCCCGGCGATGCGCGCATACTCGCGGATCGTCTCTCATCCGGAACCCTCCCTGGCCCTTCTCGACGCAGGCAAGCGCGACCTGCCCTACGACGAAGGCCTGCCGGAGCCGCTCTCGATCGCGAGGGATCTCGGAGCAGAGCCCACCCCGCTGAACGGCTCGTCGATCAGCGCGATGAACGACCAGCACGGCTTCCTGCGGACGCCCGGGGGCGTACCACTGGACCCAGGATCGGTCGTGACACTCGGGATATCGCACCCGTGCACGACGTTCGACAAATGGCGTCTCATCCCGATGATCGCGAGCGATGCCGACGACCTGGTGGTCGATCTCGTCCGGACCTACTTCTAGACCGATGGAACCACGTCAGGTACTGAGGAACGCGACGATCGTCGATGGGGGCGGTCGTGCTCCCTTCCGTGCGGATCTCTCCATCGTCGGAGGACGGATCGACGTCGTGGGCGCCGTCCAGCCGGAGTCCGGGGACGTCGAAGTCGAGTGCACCGGCCGCTTCATCCTGCCGGGCTTCATCGACACGCACTCGCATGCGGATGGGCAGTTGTTCCGCAGCGATGTCCAGCTGGCCCTGTTGCGGCAAGGCGTGACCACGGTCATCGGCGGACAGGACGGAGTCTCCTACGCCCCGGGCGACGGACGGTTCGCTTCCGAGTATTTCGCCGCGATCAACGGAGCGCACCCGAGCTATCGGGGGTCGTCCGTCGCCGAGCTGCTGGCCACTTACGACGACAGAACGGCGCTCAACTTCGCCTACCTCGTACCGGCCGGAACCGTGCGTCACGAGGTGATGGGACGCAGCCCCGCTCCAGCCGACCTCGAGCAGCTGGGCCGGATGACACGCCTCGTCGAGGAGGGCATCCGCGACGGAGCGATCGGGCTCTCGACCGGGCTCGACTATGTGCCGGGGATCTACGCAGACAGCGACGAACTGGCCGCGCTGTGTCGTCCCGTCGCGCGAGCCGGCGCGATCTACGTGAGTCATATGCGCGGGGGGTACGAGACCAATTCGGCAGCAGGACTCGAGGAGGTCGTCGAGATCTGCCTGGCCTCGGGGGTGCGCGCTCACGTCTCCCACTTCCACGCGCCGGCCGACATTCTCGTGGCACTGATGTCCTCACTCGCCGGGCGGGGCATGGAGATCACCTTCGACGCGTATCCGTATACGCGAGGCTGCACCCTGCTCGGAATGCCGCTGCTGCCTCCGGAACTCGCGATAAGGCCCGTCGAGGAGATCGTTGCCGAGTTGGCCCGGCCCGAGGTGCGAGACCGGCTGCGGAGGGACTGGTTCCCGCGGGTCGCGAGGCAGCCCAGCCTCGGTCCGGATTGGCCGGCGATGATCACCCTGGGGCACATCGCGGCGGCGGCGGAGTACGACTGGGCACACGGCCTGACCCTCGCCGAGGCGAGCGAACGGGTGGGACAGGATCCGGTGACGTTCTCACTGGACCTTCTCGTCGCCTCGCGCCTGGAGGTGAACGCCGTCATGGCCGTTCGGCATCCGCGCCCGGTCGAGGAGCTCGGCCGAATCCTGTCGCATCCACGCCATGTCGGTGGCTCGGACGGGATCTTCGTCGGTGCCCACCCGCATCCGCGCGGCTATGGAACGTTCGCACGCTTCCTGCGCCGGTACACCCGCGAAGAAGGGTTCTACGACTGGCCGACCGCTGCAGTCCATCTTGCCGCGGGGCCTGCGGAGCTTTTCGGATTCGCGGATCGTGGGCGGCTCGTCCCGGGAGCGGTGGCCGACATCGTCGTTCTGGATCCGGACCGTGTCGCGGACCATGCGACCTACGATGAGCCCCGCGCCCTGGCGACGGGGATCGATGACGTCTTCGTCCGCGGGGTAAGAGTACTCGACGGGGGGGCACTGACCGGCGCACATCCCGGCCGGGGGCTCCGACGGAGAGAAAGAGCACCACATCAGCGAAATGCTCACGAGTAAAGGATGGAACACATGACCAAGACCGCGATCACGACACCGAACGCACCCGTGCCCGCCGGACCATACAGTCAAGGAGTCGTTGCCAACGGCTTCCTGTTCACCGCCGGCTTCGGTCCGGTCGATCCTGCCACCGGCAAGATCCCGGCGACGGTCGGAGAGCAGACGCGGCAGGTGCTGCGCAACATCGCCGCAGTCCTCGCCGAGCATGGCGCGACTCTCGATGACGCCGTCAAGGTGACGGCTCACCTGCAGAATCTCAAACAGGACTTCGCCGAGTACAACGATGCCTACCTGGAGTTCTTCACGGCGCCGTTCCCGGTCCGTACGACAGTCGGTTCGGACCTGTTCGACATCCTCGTCGAGATCGATGTGGTCGTCGCTCTGTCGGAGTAGCTCTTGACAGTATCCGTTTTCTGCCCCTAACCTACGGGAAGCACTACGGTCTGGACCGTAATTCGAGCCTCGCGTGGGACTCGATGACGGAACGAGCGGCGGCACTGTGGCCGTCGCTCGAGAGACGAGGGGGCCTCGATTGTGACAACGACAAGAAACCGGCACCGAGGATTCGGCATCGGGGCGGTGGTGACGGCCGCTGTCCTTCTCGGCCTGGGCCTCGTGCCGCCGGCGCCGACAGCACCGGCGACGGCGGACTCCGTCAACCTTTTGAGCAACCCCGGGTTCGAGGAGTCTGCCACGGCCATCTCGCACTGGACGAGATTTCCTTCGGATCCATTGCCGCCGGATTCGAACACATCCGTCTCGGTGAGCACCGCGCACGTGCACAGCGCCCAGAACAGCGTGTTTATCGTCGACGGTAACGGTAGCGCCGCCGTCGGCCTGTTCAGCGACTTCGTGAACGTGACCGCAGATGTGAACTACACCGTCGGCGCCAGCATCAGGGTGGTCACCGGAAGCACCATTGTCTATCTGAAGTTCTATAGCTCGTTGGGCGTGGAGCTCGGCCAGGTCGCCAAGACGGTGACCGGGCCGGCCAATCTGTGGACGCAGGTCCGGCTGGACGGAACGCCGCCGTCGAATGCGACCAAGGCACGTGTCCTGCTCTATTCGTCATCGGCGAATCTGGGCACCGCGTATGCGGACGATGTCACGCTGACCGCGCACCCCAATCAGCTCAAGGAGAAAAACCCCGGCTTCGAGATGCTGAACTCGGACGGGGTCATCCTGAACTGGCTGAAGTACCCGACGGCCACGACGGTCGGCATCACCTCGACCACGGCGCAGCACCACACCGGCAGCAAGAGTGTGAAGTTCACCGACAGCGACGACAGCGCTCAAGTCGGCCTGTACACCGCGGCGTTGATGCTCCCCGCGAATTCCGTGGGGACGAGTTACAGCGCCAGTGCCTATGTGATGAGAGGCACGGACAAGCCTGTTCTCGCTCTGAAGTTCTACAACAGTGGCGATGCCCAGGTCGGCAACTCGATGCAAGCCGCGGTAGGCGATCCCGGCCAATGGGAGCAGCTCAGGGTGGAGAGCGTGGTTCCGGCGACCGCGACCTACGCACGTGTCCTGATCACGTCCGGTACGGACTCGACCGGCGGTACGGAATCGTATATCGATGACGTCACCTTTGCCGACGCGGACCCCGTCGTCTCGGCCTACGGCGGAGGGGTCGATCTCGGGGAGGCGGTGAAGATCAGAAAGACCCTCGGCGGGGCGTTCGGCAACGGACAGGTGTACTTCGCCCTCGACGGAGCGATC
Source organism: Leifsonella bigeumensis (assembly GCF_039537265.1). Taxonomy (NCBI): domain Bacteria; kingdom Bacillati; phylum Actinomycetota; class Actinomycetes; order Micrococcales; family Microbacteriaceae; genus Leifsonella; species Leifsonella bigeumensis. Next base: position 16,897 of record NZ_BAABAE010000002.1, read on the forward strand.
GGAGAGTTCTATGCGCTCGACGCGGCGACCGGGGCGGTCGACTTCCAGCAGGCGGTCCCGGGGCTCACCGAGACGCACGCGGTCACGGTGGGGTCGGACGGGAACGCCTACTTCGGCAACACGTCGTCGGGCAGCCTCTGGAAATACGATCCGGCCGCCAAGAAGGTGACGGCCTTGGGCGAAGTGACCTCCGATGACTTCATCTGGGACCTCGACGCAAGCTCGGACGGAATGCTCTACGGGGGCACCTCCTCGACCGAGAATGGCAAGCTCTTCAGCTACAACACCGCTGGCGGCGCCGTCGCCGACTTCGGTACGGTCTTCGCCGGCGAGCACTACGTTCGTGGCGTGGGCGTCGACGATGACTACGTCTATGCGGGGACCGGGGGGAACCGGCACCTGATCCGCTATCTTCGGAGCGATCCGACACAATATACCGAGATCCCGCTTCCCGGGGATGGTACCGGACACTTCATCCACAACATTTGGTCGTACGACAACATGTTGTACGTCCGGGATGCGACGAAGCTCATCGTCCTGGACGCGACGACATTCCAGGTGAAGCTGGAGACGCAGGTCACCAGTCCGGACTCCTTCGACGGCATGATCTCGCCTCCCTCGCCGGCCAATGCGAACCTGCTCTATTTCCGGAATCCGAGCAGCAATAGCCTGTGGACCTACAACGTCAGCGGTCACTCGATCCAGGAGGTCTTGCCGAAGGTGACCCTGACCTCGAGCACGACTGTTGCCATGGGCTGGGTGACGGCGGGCGGGCACCAGGTGCTGGGGATTCTCTCCGAGGACGCCAGCTACAGGACCTATGATCCTCAGTCCGGGCAACTGACCCCGCCGCTCACCGTTCCCGCCCTGGACACGGTGGCGGTGAATCTGAACAGCATGGCCGCTTCCCCCGGCTGCGACACCACCGCATCCCAGCCGACGTGCGAACTCTACCTGGGCGGCTACATCAGCGGCATGAGCATCTTCGACGAAGGGGCCGGGCAGTATGCGGTGCAGGAGGGCTCTCCGGGTCAGATCGTGCAGACAGGCTTCCTGAAGGACAGGGCATACATCGGGACCTACCCCGACGCCAGGATCTATAGTTACGATCCGAGCCAGGGCTATTCCATCACCAACCCCTCGCTCTCCCTCACGAGCCCCCCGGGAAACGAGGACAGGCCCATCGCCTTCGCCACCGGTACCGACAAGATCTTCGTCGGATCGGTGCCGGACTACAACACGGTGGGTGGGAGCCTTCTGACCTATACGGAAGGGTCCGGATGGGCGGCGGAGCCCGATTTCGTGCCGGATCAGACCATCGTCTCCCTGGCCAACCGGGGCGACACGCTCTTCGGTGGGACATCGATCTACGGTGGTCTGGGCAAAGACCCCACGACCACCACCGCCCAGCTGTTCGAGTTGAACACGGCGACCGGCAACAGGGTCGTCCCCGATTGGGTCCCCGAGATCCCCGGCATGGCGACCCCGGAACTGCTCGGCGGTCTCTCCTTCGGCCCCGACGGACGGCTTTGGGGCGCAGCATATGGCCAGTTGACGGAGGGTGGAACCGGTTTCGCGATCTATGCCATGAACCCCGACACCACGGCGAAGGAGATCGTCAAGAGCACGCTGATCTACTACGGCTCGGCACGAGGCAATACGTGGCGCGAGTTCTACCTCGACTGGGGGCCCGACGGGATGCTCTACACCAACATCGCACGCTACGTCACCGTGATCGATCCTGCCACCCTGGGGTATCGCAAGCTCTCGACCGGGACCACCCACGTACTGGCGCTCGGGAAGACCGGAACCATCTACTACGGAACCACCGGGACCTACGGAGCCCACCTCTTCAAGTTCCCCCGCCTGGGTGACTAGGGTCCCCGGCGAGGTCGTCAGAGAGGATACCGCAAGCTCGTCGACGGCACCGCACAAATCCCTGTCATGGCCTTGGGCGATGACGGGAGCATCTACTACGGCAGCGGATCGCATCTGATCAACCTCCCCCGTGTCGGTAGCTAGGGTCTTCCGGGATGTCAGGCTAACGACGGGTGGCAGGCGCTATCGACACCATGGTTCGTGATCTCCATGTCGTAGTGTCGTGATCCATGAGCAGTATTGCCCCTCTGCGCCACCGCATCGTCGCACCCCGCAGCCTCCCGGTCCCGTCATCGATCGACGACCTCACCTGGCGACCGGCGACCGCGAGCGACGTTGACATCATCCTCGATTGCGCTCGAGCCATCGACGCCGTCGATCATCCGCACTTCGTGACGACGCGGGAGGAGATCGAGGAGGACCTCGGCCACTCCTACGTGTCCCTGGAGCGCGACTCGCTTCTTGCGGTGCACGGCGACGGTCAGGTTGTCGCCTACGGGATGGTCGTGCTCGGCCCCGGTCAGGAGACGCTGGTCCGCTCGATCTTCTTGGGCGGCGTCCGGCCCTCGGAGCGAGACAAGGGCATCGGACGGCAGCTTCTGGCCTGGCAGGAGGCCCGCGCGCTGCAGCAGTTCGCCGAATCGGACAAGGCGTTGCCGGGGTGGATGATCGTGTGGACCGACGAAAGGGCGACCGCCACCGTGCGTCTCGCCGAGCGCTCGGGATTCCAGATCGCTCGCTACTTCCTCGAACTGCGCCGGGACCTTTCCGAGCCGATCTCTCCGCGGCCGCTCGAGGGGTATCGGATCGTGCCGTTCGACGCGGCGAGATCCGAGGCAGCTCGGCTGGCGCGCAATGACGCATTCCGGGACCATTGGGGCAGCCAGCCGACGACGGAGGAGAACTGGAACGAGATGGTGGGTCGTTCGGTGTTCCGTTCCGACCTCTCTTTCCTCGCGATCGCCCCCGATGGCGACGTCGCCGGGTTCGTGCTCAGCGAGGTCAACGAGGAGGACTTCGTACCGCAGGGTTTCAGTTCCGCCTATATCGATCTCGTGGGAGTGCGACGCGCCCACCGCCGAGGGGGGATTGCACCGGCCCTGCTCACCCGCACGCTCGAAGCGATCGCCGCCGCCGATCTTGAGAAGGCCGTGCTCGATGTCGATGCCGAGAATCCGACCGGTGCGCTCGACCTCTACACCGGGGTGGGTTTCGTCGAGGCGAACCGCAGTCTCCAGCTCAACAAGGTGTTCTAGCCCGGTCGTCAGAGCGGATGCGGCGCGAGCCCGTACTCGTTGGCCGAGAGCACGGGAGGCAGCTCGGCAAGCCGCTGCAGCGCATCGCGCACGGTTCCCGCGTAGATCTTGCCTCCGGCGTCCCCCGGGTGGATGCGGTCCCGCGCGAGGAGCCTCAGGTTGCCGGCGATCGCATCCCGCCAGTTCGCGAGCTCGACGTTGCGGTATTGCTGGGCGAAGACGGCGAGCGTCGCGTTGACGCCCGGGGTCCAGCCGCGCGGCGCCTGCACGCTCACCAGGATGAGCTGGTGCCGCGGACCGATGATGTCGCGAACCTGTTCGAGCGCCGCGGCGTCGATCGGGCCGTTGGTGCCGAGCCCGAGGAGGAGTGTCGGCCGAAGGGCTCCGCTGTCCTTGAGCGCCTGCACGATGTGGGGCGCCGCCGAGAGTTGGCGCGAGACGGTGGCGTCGATCGCGATACCGGGGAAGGCGAGCTGGAGCTGGGGTGCCGAGGCGAGCATGACGGAGTCGCCGATGGCATAGATCTGGTCGCCGCCAGGCAAATCGGTCGGCGCCGGTGCGCTCGGCGCGTTGCCGCTGGTCGTCGTCGGTGCCGGTGGCGGCGCGATCGCGGCGGCGCCGGCCTCGATGATCGCCTGGGCATCCGTCTCCCCGGGGTCGGAGACGATCGCCGACACGGATGCCGTGCCCGCGACGGCGACGAGGCACACCGCGACGAGACCGGCCGCCAGCCGCGGGAACGACTCCCACCATCCGCCGAACCAGGACCGGAATGTCGCCCGGAATCCGCTCCTCCTGATCGGCTGCTCCACGAACCGGTAGGAGAGCGCAGCGGCGACGACAGTGATGGCGAAGGCGATGCCGCCGATCGCCCAGGCGCCGGGGTCCCAGACGCCGGTGCCTTCCGGGGCGAGGTTCGGCAGTGACGCCGCGACGATCACGAAGACCGGCCAGTGCCAGAGGTAGAGGCCGTACGAGCGCTCGCCGATCCAGCGCAGCGGCTGCGCATCGAGACCACGGCCGAGGAGTGAACCAGGCAAGACGGCCCCTGCGATCGCGATGGCGGTGAGCAGGGAGACGAGGGCCAGACCGCCGCGGTAGGCGAAAGGCTCGTCGGCGGGCATGATCACGGTCAGCACGAGCAGTGCGCCGATCGCGGCGAGGCCGACGGCCGGGATCGCGGCGCGGAGCCATCGCGACCAGCCCAGTGGTGTGGACAATGGCCCCGTCGACCATCGTTGGCTCGCGAGAGCGAGCACTGCACCGATCGCGAGGCCGAAACTGTGGGTGTCCGTCCCGTAGTAGACGCGCGTCGCATCGCCGCCCGGCAGATGAAGGAGTGCCATGGCGACCGCGGAGCCGATCGCGACCACAGCCACGATCCCGACCCGGATGCTGCGCTTCGGCACGAAGAGGAGGGCCAGGAGCGCGAGCGGCCAGATCAGATAGAACTGCTCCTCGACCGCGAGAGACCAGAGGTTGCGGAACAGTTCGGGGTTGGACTCGGTGAAGTAGCTGTGCTCGCCGGCGATCGACAGCCAGTTGCTGCTGAAGGTCGCAGCGCCGAGCACCTGGCGGCCGAGGCCGACGAGTACGTTGCCGCCGACGAGGAGCGCGGCCGAGCAGCAGGCGAGCAGCAGAATCCCGAGCGCGGGCAGGAGCCGCCGTGCCCTGCGCCGCCAGAAATCGAAGAGGCGGATCCGTCCGGTCTTCTCGCGTTCGCGCAGCAGGAGCGCCGTGATGAGGAAGCCGCTGATGACGAAGAACAGGTCGACCCCGAGGTAGCCGCCCGCCAGGGCGCCCGGCGTGAGGTGGAAGGCGACGACCGTGAGCACCGCGATCGCGCGCAGGCCGTCGAGGCCGGCGAACCTGGCGGGCCCAGCGAGCCCGGAAGACCCAGGGCGTGCGGAAGACTCAGGGCGCGCGGCCGACGCGCTCTTCCCGCTCGTCGACTTCCTGGGTTGCGAGGCCTTGGGCGGGTTGGGCGGGGGCAACCTCTTCGGCGGGGTCGGGGGCGTTGACTTCCTGGACATCCCGACAAGCGTCCCCCCAACCGATCGCTCCGGTCAACTCGCCGCCCCCATCTCTCGGAACCCTTGCGGAATAGACTCGGCCTGTGGCAGCGCCAGAAGACGAAAGGGTGGACGAGGTGGTGGACGGCACTGCGTCGATCGTGCCGGAGGCCACGCGCATCCGGCTCGACATCGCCTACGACGGCACCGATTTCCGCGGCTGGACACGGCAGCCGGGCCTGCGCACGGTGCAGGGCGAGCTCGAGACCGCGCTCGCGACCGTGTTCTCGAGGGACGGTGCGGCACCGGCCCTCACCGTCGCCGGTCGAACGGATGCCGGTGTGCACGCCCTCGGACAGGTGGCCCACCTCGACCTCACACCCGCCCAGTTCTCCGGCTTCTCCCGTGCCCGCAACGGCGGGTCCGTCGCGAGGCTCGCGCACAGACTCAACGGCATCGCCGGCCTCGACACGGATGTCGTGGTGACGTCATCCAGCCTCGCCCCAACCGGATTCGACGCTCGGTTCTCCGCAGTGTGGCGCCGGTACGAGTACCGGGTGGCGGATGCGCGCGCCCCGCGAAACCCGCTCGTCCGGCGCGGCACCCTGTGGTACCCCCGCGCGCTCGACGCGTCGCTCATGGAAGACGCCGCGGCCTCTCTGCTCGGGCTCCACGACTGGACCTCGTTCTGCAAGGCGAGGGACGGCTCGACGAGCATCCGCACGCTCCAGGAGTTCGGCTGGTCCCGGCAGGACGACGGCATCCTCGTCGCGCGCGTCAGGGCGGATGCCTTCTGCCACAGCATGGTGCGCGCCCTCGTCGGCGCGACGATCGCCGTCGGGGAGGGGAGGCTCACCCTGGAGCGGCTCGTCGGCATCCGGGACGCGCTGGAGCGCACGAGCGAGTTCAAGGTCGTGCCCTCGAAGGGGTTGACCCTTCTCGAGGTCGGGTATCCGGACGATGGGGAGCTCGCGGCGCGGGCCGAGCAGACCCGCGCGAGGCGGGGGCCCCTTGAGGCGGCGGACCGACCGCGACCCTTCGAGCGTGCACATCCAAACCAACAAAACTACGATGAGTAATAAACTGGGGCCTCCACGTTCAACTGTCGGATAGGCCAACCCTCCACGGCTGGCAACCCACGTTTACTTGAACCGAGGCCCCAGCCTCAAGAGCTGCTACTCATATCGTCTAGCGCTGAACAGTCGACGCACGACCTGTCCGCTGTGCAAGGCATCGAGGCTCTCGTTGAGGTCATCGAGGGGGCGGGTGTCGGTGTGCAGCAGCTCGATGGGCAGGCGGCCTGCACGCCAGTCCTCCAGGAATCGGGGAATATCCCGAGCCGGCACGGCATCGCCCATGTAGGAGCCCAGTAGGCGTTTGCCTTCCCCCGCGAACTGCAGCGCCCGCACGGTAAGGGTCTGCTCCGGATGCGGAAGCCCCACTGTGACGACGGCACCACCACGGTCGATCACGGCCAGTGCCGCCTCGATCACCCGCGCCGAGCCCACAGCCTCCACGGCGATATCCACACCGGTGAGTTTGAGTTCGCGCAGCAGCGCGTCAAGGCCATCGGGCGCGATGACGTGGGTTGCGCCCGCTTTCAGAGCCAACTCGCGCTTGGCCTCTATCGGGTCGATCGCGAAAATCGGTCCGGCTCCCACCAGGGCGGCGCCCATCACCGCTGCCAGGCCGACGGCACCCAGCCCGAACACCGCGACGGATTGTCCTGCCGTCACCTGGGCGGTGTTGGTGATGGCACCGACCCCGGTCAACACAGCGCAGCCGAACATCGCGGCGACCTCATCCGGGATGTCCGAGGAAATTGGCACGACTGACTCACGTGCAACCACGGCACGGTCCGCGAACGCGGACACGCCGAGGTGGTGGTTGATCCGCTCGCCATCAGAGCCGCGCAGCAGTGCCTCACCGTGCAGCAAGTCTCCAGTGCCATTCGCGGCCGCAGCCTGCGGGCAGAGTGCCGGCCGGCCGGAGAGGCAGGTGGCACAGCGGCCGCAGCTGGGCACATACACGAGCACCACGTGGTCGCCGATCACCAGGTCGTCCACGCCGTCGCCCACCTCGGTCACCCAGCCGACCGCCTCGTGGCCCAGGGCCATCGGCAGCGGTCGGATGCGCGATCCGTTGACTACCGAGAGATCTGAGTGACACAGGCTCGAGTAGGCGATGCGCACGGCGATCTCACCCCGGCGCGGCATGACATCCGCCACCTCTTCGAGCTGCAGCGGGCGGCTCTCGGCATACGGCTGCGGCAGGTTCGCTTCACGGAGTACGGAGATTTTCATGGCTGTCCTCGGTTCGAATCGATGATGATCAGGCCAACGGGCCGCCGGCGACGTAGAGCACCTGGCCGGAGACGAAGCCGGCGGCATCCGAGCAGAAGAATGCGGCAGTCTCCGCGACGTCCTGCGGTTGGCCTACGCGCCGCACCGGAATCTGCTCGGCACTCTGCGAGATGAACTGCTCGAAGGAGATGCCGAGGCGCTCAGCAGTTGCCGCCGTCATGTCGGTCTGGATGAAGCCGGGGGCGATCGCATTGGCGGTGATCCCGAATCGGCCCAGTTCGAGGGCGAGGGTCTTGGTGAAGCCCTGGATGCCGGCCTTCGCGGCAGAATAGTTGGCCTGACCCCGGTTGCCCAGCGCAGAACTGCTGGAGAGGTTCACGATGCGTCCCCACCCGGCCGCGACCATGTGCGACTGAATGGCGCGACTCATGAGGAAGGCTCCCTTGAGGTGCACGTTCATCACCACATCCCAGTCGTCGTCGCTCATCTTGAAGAGCGAGTTATCCCGGATCACCCCGGCATTGTTGACCAGGATGGTGGGCGCCCCGAGGGTCGCCGCGACGTCGTCGACCAGTTCGGCGACTCCTGCCGAATCCGTGACGTCCAATGTGAAGGCGCGGGCTTCACCGCCCGCGGAGACGAGCAGTTCGCTGGTCGTTGCCGCTCCGGCGCCATCCCGGTCGACGACGGCGATGGCAACCCCGTCGTCGCTGAGCCGGCGGGCGATGGCGGCGCCAATGCCCCTGGCGGCGCCGGTCACAATTGCTACGCGTTTGTGAGTGTTCATATTGCTCTCCTTGCTTGGTGGGTGTGCGACCGGATCAGGCGGTCAGGTAGCGCACGAGGAAGCGTGCGGCCATGCACGGCCGGTCATCACCCTCGACGGTCAGGGTGATGTCGAAGGCGGCCTGCACTCCTCCGGCGACCTCCGCAACGCTGTCAAGGTGGACGGTGCCGGCTGCCGGAGCTCCGACCGGGAGGGCACGCGGAAAGCGCACCCGATCGAGCCCGTAGTTGATGGCTTGCGCATATCCGGTGATCTCGACTGACTCGTCCAGAATGCGAGTGCACATGGCCAGGGCGAAGAATCCATGGACGATGGTGGCGCCGAACGGCCCGGACGCTGAACGCTCCGGATCCACATGGATCCACTGCTGGTCATGCACCAACCGCGCGAACTGGTCGACCTCATCCTGGTCGATGCGGAATACCTCGGTGGGGCCCCACTCCGTTCCGAGGTGGTCGGCCAACTCGTTCACGCTGACTTGTGGAATGGTCACTGGTCTTCCTCCTCCTGTCGGTTACGCAGCAGCACCGCCATGCCCTGCCCGCCGGCGACGCACATCGAGACGATCCCGTAGCGGTCGCCGCCCTGGCTCATCGTGTTGAGCAGGCTGGTGACCATGCGGGCGCCGGTCATGCCGAACGGGTGGCCCATCGCGAGCGAGCCGCCTCGGGAGTTCACCCGATCCGGGTCGACACCGAGCTCGCGGATGCAGGCGATCACCTGGGCGGCGAACGCCTCATTGATGTCGATGCGGTCGATGTCGTCGAGGCTCAGCCCGGCGCGCCCCACGACGCTGCGGATCGCGTCCACCGGGCCCATTCCCATGATTTCGGCGCTGAGGGCACTCACCCCAGTCGCCACGACTTCCGCCAGCGGCTGGAGTCCGAGGCTGCGGGCGCGTTCCTCTGACATCACCACCAGCGCGGCAGCGCCATCATTGAGCGGGCAGGCGTTGCCCGCCGTCACCGTGCCGGCAGGGCGGAACACCGGGTCGAGCGCGGCGAGGCCTTCGAGGGTCGTTGTAGGCCGCGGTGAGTCGTCGGCACTGACGAGGGTGCCGTCCGCGAGGCGCACCGGCGTGATCTCGTGGGCGAAGAAACCGGACTCGACGCCTTCCCGCACGAGGGTTTGCGAACGCAGGGCGTAGGCATCCTGGGCGGCGCGATCGATCCCGTACACCTGGGCGACATTCTCGGCCGTCTGTCCCATCGGGATGTAGATGTCGGGAACGTGCCCGCTGTCGCGCGGGTCATCCCAGTCCGGCGCATCAGCACCCGAGCGCTCGACCGTGCGCGCCTGGGCATCCGCGAATAGCGGGTTGCGGGAGTCGGGCATGTCGTCGGGGCTCCCCTGGCGCAGAAACGACAGGGACTCGACGCCGCCGACGAGGAAGACCTCGCCCTCGCCTGACTGGATGGCGTGGTGCGCCATCCGCAGGGCCTGGACGCTCGACGCGCAGTACCGCGTCACGGTGGTGCCCGGCATGTCGTCATGGCCGAGCATGACCGCGGCCACCCTGGCGATGTTGTAGCCCTGGCTTCCGCCAGGCAGCCCGCAGCCGACGATCAGGTCCTCCACCTCGGCCGGGTCCAGCGCCGGAACATCGTCGAGGGCGGCCTGCAACATCTGCACGAGCAGGTCATCGGGTCGCACCTCGCGCAGCGAGCCCTTGTAGGCGCGCCCGATCGGGGATCGGCGAGCGGCGACGATGACGGTAGCGGATGGTGTGCTCATACTGTCTCCTCGGTGGCCCGGGCAGCAACGGTGCTGCGTGAAATAACCATCTCATGCACCTCGTCCGGGCCGTCAAGCAGGCGGGCGCCGCGGGCGAAGCGTGCCATCGCCTCCAGCGGGAAGTCGGCGGAGATGCCGGCGGCACCGTGCACCTGGATGGCGTCGTCGATGGTCTGGCCGAGCACGTTCGCGACGTACACCTTGCACATGGCAATCTCGACGCGAGCGGCCCGCGTGCCCTTCTCGTCGATCAGCCGGGCGGTATCGGTGACCAGGAGGCGGGACAGGTGGATGCCGGTGGCGGCACGGGCGATGTAGTGCTGCACGGTGGCCTTGTCGGCCAGAAGCCCGCCGTGTGCCCGGCGGGTCGCAGCGCGCCGGCTCATCAGCGTGAGCGCCTCCTCGGCGAGGGAGATCCAGCGCATGCAATGCTGCAGGCGCGCCGCCGCGAGCCGGAGCTGCGCCAGTCGGAAGCCGTCACCGGCCTGACCCAGCAGTGCCTCGCCGGGCAGGCGAACGTCGGTGAAGTCGAGCTCACTGTGCAGGTCGACCACCTGATCGCTCCCGTCCGGGTTGCCGATATGCGGGAGGTCCCGCACGACGGTGAACCCCGGCGTGTCCCGCGGCACCAGGAATAGCGACGCCTGCGGCCGTCCCCGTTCATCGGCGCCGGTGACGAACAGGGCCACCACCATGTCCGCACGCGAACCGTTGGTGATCCAGATCTTGCGGCCATTGAGCACCCACTCGCCATCGACGAACTCTGCACGGGAGCCCAGCAGTGAGGGATCCGAGCCCGCATCCGGTTCCGTCATCGCGAACGCTGTGGTGATCTCCCCCTCGATCAGCGGCCGCAACCACCGCTCGCGCTGCGCCTCGGTGACGCATTCGGCCATCATCTGGGCGTTCACGCTGTCTGGCGGCCAGCAACCGAAGGCGAGCGGCGCGAGCGGGCTGGTTCCGAGCACTTCAAAGATTCTGGCAATCTCAGCCCAGCTGAAGCCAGCACCACCATCCTCGACTCTCAGGTGCGGGGCCCACAGGCCGCGCGCGCGAACTTCTGCTCCGAGGTCGTTGACCAACGTGGAGCGCAGTTCTGGGGTGAACGGCAGCGACTCCAGCGGCCGCACACGATCTCTCACGAAGTCTGCCGCCCAGATCAACTCGGCGTCACTGAGTGCTGCGGTCATGACTCTCCTTCGGTTGAGGGGACGGCGTCCGGTCGACGACGAGCAGCGAGTCGACGAGCACCAGGTCGCTGCCCTCCACCACCAGAACCGGATTGAGGTCTGCGTCCGTGACACGGCCCGGAAGCTCGACGAGAGAACCGAGTGCCGTGGCGAGGTCGCCGAACGTTTCTTGCTGGATGTCGACCCCGGCGATCCGCTGGGCGTGCCGGTGAAGGCGGGACACTCGCGCCGCGGTCAGCGGCAAGGGAATCGCATAGCGGTGCAGTTCCGACCGCTCGACATCGGCGCCGCCCGGGCCGGCGACCACGAAGTCGCCATAGTCTTCATCGCGGAGAAGCCCGAGGCTGAAGTCGCCGATCGCGGTGCGCTGGCGTTGCACCAGGATGCGGGCCTCGTCCCTGGGGATGCCAAGTTCGTCGATCCGGCGCACCAGGTCGGCAATCCCCGCCCGGAGTTCGTCACCTGAGCTGACCCCCAGGCGGATGAGCCCCAGCCTAGCTCGGTGGGGTGCCTGCGGGGAGTCTCCCTTGATGACCACCGGGTAGGCGGGCGCCGTGAAGTGCCCGGCCATCGCATCCTCGATCGACAGATCGACCGTTTCCGCGTAAGGAGCCGCGAGACTCTCCAAAATGGGCCTCGCCACGCTCTCGGTCATAACGCTCTGTGTGCTCGCGTCCCACAGGCGCAATGTCTCAGCGGTGATCGCAGATGTGGTCTCCTGAGCCTCCGGTGCGGTCTCCGGAGTGCAGTCGGCTGAGGCGAGAGCCTCCAGACCCTGCCGGAGAGCACCGATCGACGGCAGCACCACGCCTTCCAATCCGCTCTGCTCGAGGTCGCCTTCCCTGGCGCCGGCCCACACGAGCCAGGCGGGCACGGCGAGGGTGCGAAGGCGCTCGCCCAGGGTGCGGTACTCGTCCAGGTTGAGTTGACCGTTGGTGAGGAACAGCACGACGGCGTCCACCTCGCCGCTGCGTGCGATCGTCCCGGTGAGGGTGCCGATCTCCGACAGGTGGCGCAGGAACATCCCGCCGAGATCGACCGGATTCTGGGCGGATGTGACGAAATCGAAGTCGGTGGAGATGGCCTTCACCATACTCTCGGACAATTCGGGGACGGTGATGCCGGCATCCGAGAGCCGGTCGGCGATGATCGCTCCTGCGCCACCCGACATACTTAGCACAGCAACCCGCTCGGGCCGGTGCGAATAGGCCGTGCCTCGCGCGCGCATGGCGAGCGCTGCCGCGAACTGTCCCTCGTCGCCGGTCACGACGATTCCGGCGTCGTCGCACAGGGCGCCCAGAAGGAGACGATCCCCGACCACGGCCGCCGTATGCGACTGCGCTGCCCGCTTTCCCGCGCTTGATGTCCCGGAGGTCAGAAGCGTCACGGTGGCGCCGCGCTCCCTGGCGACGATCCCTAGGCGATGCAGTTCGCGCGGCTCGGTGATGCTCTCCAGGTACAGCCCGAGGGAGGTGATCTCGGGCTCGTCGAGGTGGGCCGCCGCCAACTGCACCGCGCTGATCACCGCTTCGTTTCCGACGCTGGTGTAATAGCGAGGCACGATGCCGTGTCGCTTGAGCTCCTCAGACAGCACGAACCCGACGGCGCCGGACTGGGAGACGACCGCCGTCGGCGAGTTGGACGCCCAGTTGCGGTGCGCGAAGGGCGACGCGGTCGCGACCATCCGCCCGGGCCCGCTCACCATGCCAATCGAGTTCGGACCGATGAGTGGCATGGCGCCCGCAGCCTCGATGAGTTGTCGCTGCAGTTCTGCGCCCTCTGCACCACCCTCGGCGAAGCCCGCAGAGAACACCACGCAACCCGCCACGCCCGCCTGTGCCGCCTCCGCGATCACCTCCGGCACCGCTGCCGCGGGAAGTGCGACAACCAACAGATCGACTGCCTCCCCATCCAGGCCCTGGATGACGGCCATGCCCTCCGGAGTGCTTCTCGGCCGCAGGGCGAGCACGTCCCCGGCGAACTGCCCCGAGCGCAATGCATGGACCAGCAGGTTCGACCAGGCCTCTGGTCGGGGGGAATACCCCGCCACAGCGATGCGCTGAGGCTGGAGCATCCGACGGATGCGAGCCGAATCGAGTCCTAGCTGTGGCATGACCTGTTCTCTCCCTGTGTACCTCATGCGACGCTGACTCCTTCCACGGCCGCCGAACTCGCTCGGTCCGGCACCAACTCCCATGCGTCTGACCGGATGGTGTACCGGCCACCACGGCCGGTGAGCCTCGCCCCGTGCTGCAGCACCAACCGGCTGCGGTCATCGTGCGCCAACAGCGGAATCACCGATCTGGCTGCCAGCCAGTCGATCGCCGACGCCCACTGCGTGTGGTCGGCCAGAAGCCCGGAGGGGTGCGCAATGTCGCCCACGCTCAGGCCCAGGATGTTCTCGTACCGGTGGGCGAGATCTCCCACGCAGGCCACGACACCGTTCTCGGTGTCGACGAGTACGACCTGACTGCCCGGTGTGTGCCCTCCGACCCGAACGCAGCGGAGGCCCTCGGCGACGTCGAGATCCCCATCGATCGACCGGATCCTGGCGTCCGGTCGGAACAGGCCACCCTCCCGGTCGAAGAAGCGGGACTGAGCGCCGTTTTCGTCGACCCCGAACTCGAGATCGGCGAGTTGCACGATGATCTCGGCGCCAGGCAACTCCTCCGCGCCGTAGGAGTGGTCCCAGTGAGCGTGGGTGACGATCACGGTGTCGACCTGGGCAGGATCACAGCCGGCAGCACGCAGGCCTCCTCCCACGCCACGCCACTCGCCGTCGACGACGACGGCGCGGTCACGGCTCCGTGCGACGTCCGGTGAGCTGGGCCCGAGGTCGACGAGGCAGCGACGGTCGGTCTGCGGGTCGTGCAGGAGGTAGCCGAGCGAGACCAACGAGAATGCGGATGCGTCGGGCGGCTTCCACCCGAGCACGGCGCCCGGGATGGGACTCAGCAGCCCGTACCGGATGGGCGTCACTGCCCAGACCATGATCCCTCCCGACTATCGCTGAGAGACCAGCGACGGATTGGTCACCCGGCGACCGCTGGGGTAGTTGCGCAGCCGAGGAACGAAATCTTCGATACTCCGGCTCATCTCCTGGCCCTTGGTGACGACCCGGCGCCTGCGCTTCGCGCCCCGCCGCGCCTCCGCGTTCAGTTCTCGCGTGTACCGAAGAGGCTCGATCTCCAGCGCGTACCGAGGACCGCCCGGGTAGTGATTCTCGTAGTAGGCGTCGGTCGCAGCGACGTCGGCGAGCATCTCCGATCGTGACGGGAGAGCACACTCCCCGGTCTCGACCTTGGCAATCCACCGACTCTGACCTTCGAACATGCGCAGGTTAGAGCTGCCCGCTGTATTGAAGTATCCGACGAAGTACAACCCAGGCCAGCCCGGCGGCACGATGCGTTTGAACAACTCAATGCCTCCGCGCTCGACTTTCGCGATCGCCTCATCGAGGTAGGGGAAGCGGATGTCGTAGCCGGTCGCGCAGATCACCGTGTCGAATTCTTCGCTCGACCCGTCCGCGAAACGGATGGTCGCACCTGAGGCACTCTCCACCCCGGGCTTGGCGAACGCGCGACGGTAGGCGAGCAGGTTGATGAGGGTCGCATGCGAGGTGGGATGCGTGCGGCCTTTCGGCGTGCGCAGCCCGAAGTTCTCCATGGGCCCATGCGACAGGTGGGTGATGACCTTGCGCGCCAGGCGGGGCAAGCCTGACGGCAGCCAGGGCTTCTCGAATTGACCGGTGATCTGCGTGACTGGTCGGCCCATGAAGATTTTCGGCACGATCAGTTCCGGCGACCTAGCTGCCATAACGGTCCGCGAGGCGTAGGCAGAGACGTCGGCCGTGATGTCGCATCCGCTGTTTCCGGAGCCGATGACGAGCACTCGCTTGCCTGCGAACGGGGTCGGGACGCGGTAATAGTGCGAGTGCATGATCTCACCGCGAAAATCGTTGGCGAACGGAGGCATCACATGTTCGGTGAGGTGGCCGGCCGCCACGATCACGGAATCGAACTCGTGCCGCTCCGCACCGTCGTTCACCTCGATGACCCATCGCAACGCGCCGCCTTCGTCTACCGACGGAGTGACCCGCGTCACCTTCGAGTTGAAACGGATCCGTTCGGCCACGCCGAAGTTCCTGGCGTAGGAACCGAGGTAGTCCGCCATGTCTTCATGACTGGGGAACTCCTGAACATCGGCCGCGAACGGGAAGTCGTGGAATTGGGTGTTGCGCTTCTCTGAGTTGATGTGGAGCGATGCGTAGGCACTGCTCCGGTCATTGTCGTTGTCGTAGACCCAGAGACCGCCGATCATCGAGCCGGTCTCGAACAGCGTGACGTCGAGACCGGAGGCGAGAAGATACTTTGCCGAGCAGATACCCGCGGCGCCTGCCCCGATGATCCCGACCTTCCGAGTTTTCACTGCATACCCTTTCCTTAGACCTCGTCGTTGGGGTCGACTACTATTACGAATAGTACTATACAGTATCGTACTATGTGAGACCACTCTTTGTCCCCCACTTCACGAGAACAGGAGCCCGATCATGGATCGCGCCGAGATGACAGCGCTGCAGCCCGAGGATTTCCCTCATCACGCGCCGATGACCTCCCGCTGGACGGACAACGATATGTACGGCCACCTGAACAACTCGGTCTACTTCCAGTACTTCGACTCGGCCATCAACCGCTTCCTCACGACCGAAGCCGGAACCGACCCGATGGGCGGAGAGATTCGGAATGTCGTTGCGGAGTCCGGATGCACGTTCCTGAAGGAGGCGCACTACCCCACCGACTTCATGGTGGGGCTGCGGGTAGAACACGTCGGCCGCACCAGCACGATCTACCGGCTGGCCCTGTTCAGTTCCGGCGCCACACCCACGCTCCACGCCGTCGGCCGGTGGGTGCACGTCTTCATCGACACGACTGACGGGACCCCGACGCCCATTCCGGAAGCGACCCGACGCGCCCTCCTGCGCATCTCGACCGATGAGGCACCGCAGTGAGCGACCCACACGTCCGGGCAGCCGACGTCGATCAGATCGCAGCCAGGCTCGCCGCCCTGGAAGCGGAACGTGCAATCACGCAGTTGATGTACCGCTATAGCCACGCCATCGACGAGAACGATCTCGCCGCCTACATCGACTGTTTCACACCCGACGGCATCTGGACATCCGAGCGTCCCAACGGAATGACGACACGCTTCCAGGGGCCGGCCGAATTCGCGGAGTTCATCCGACGGCACACGGTCACCGACCAGTGGCGTATGAAACACATCACCGTGCACCCGTCCATCACTCTGCTCAGCGACAGCGAAGCCGCGGCCCACAGCTACTTCCTTCGGATCGACACGCGACCCGACGACGGGCCGTCCTACATCTGGGCGATGGGCCACTATCTCGACCGGTGCGTACGAGGAGTCGACGACACCTGGCGCTTCGTCGAGCGCAAGGTTGTCGTCGAAGACCGCTCCAGCACGCCCCAGTGACACGATGGTGGCGAGACCCGACCGGGTCCCGCCACCATGCGTCGCCGGGATCAGTAGCCGATGGCGTACTCCTCGGCGCCTTCCCACATGAAGTCACGGCAGTCATCCGAGACCTCGGTGGTGGCTGTCTCCAGCAGGTCGTTTCGGTTCAAGTAGTCCATGATCGTGCCCAGCGAAGCGCAGTCGAACTCAATGTTGAACACGGGCTGGAAGGTATCGATGACCGACCCGGCCAATTCGCTTTCCAGTCCCGACCACTCCGCGAAGTAGTCGACGACTTCGTCGCGGTTCGCCGTATCCGCCATGAACTCGATGATCTCGGCCTGCGCCTCGTTGTAGGCAGCGAACAAGCCGGGGTTGGCATTGGCATTCGCCGATGTGGCGACGCGCCCGTTACCCGGCAGGTTCTGGAACGGCTCCGGCGTCAGCTCCGGCTTGGTGTTGTCGTACATCAAGCGACCGCCCGCTTGGGTGATCATGGTCGTCATCGGCTCGATGCCGAGAGCGATGTCCACCTGCTTCTGGGCGAACGCGGTGAAGCCCTGCTGACCGAATCCGATCGCGATGAAGGTGACATCATGATCGGGGTCCAGTCCGGCGTCCTGCAGCAGGATCCTGGTCTGGAGCTCCACCTGGCTGCCTGCAGCGGACACTCCGATGCGGGCCCCCTTCCAGTCCTTGATGGGCTCCGGATACGGCTTGTCCGCGTTCGGAGTGGGCCAATCCTCCTGCACCAGCCACGTGGCGAAGTCACGGCTGATGTAGTTGCTCAGGTAGACCAGGTCCTGACCCTGACTCTTCGGGATCAGCATGTTTCCGGGGCTGTTCGACATGATGTCGACCGCGCCGCTCACCACCGCCGCCGTCGCCGCCGGACCGGTTTCCACCGTGACCAACTCAACGTCCAGCTCGTGGTCTGCATAGATTCCGGACTCCACACCGATGAATTCGGCGAGGCTGAGAATGTTCCCCGGGAAGACCTGGATCTTCAGGGAGCCTCCGGTGAATTCACCCTCGCTCTGGCCGGAATTCGGGCTTGCTGTGGAACAGCCCGCCAGCAGAACCGCCGCAGTGGCGACCGCCGCGATGGCTAATTTCTTCCTCATGCTTCATACTCCTTTGTACATAGGGATTGCGGGCTGGTGCCCGTCTCCGACGTCCGCCCGGGTGCACTGAGCGGGCGTCGGAGGTCTGTGTGCGGCTATCGCCACCGCGAAAGGCGGGTCTCGGCGAGCGCCACGAGCCAGTTGAGCGCGAGAGCAATGACGGCGAGGAACAGCACCGTCCCCAAGACGCCGTCAGTGCGGAAGGTGCTGCCGAAGTACTGAATCTGCTGGCCAAGGCCGGCGTTTGCCGCGAGCATCTCGCCGAAGACCACGCCGAGCAGCGAATACACGACCGCGAGGCGGAGACCGGCGAAGATCGACGGCACCGACCCCGGCAACAGCACGCGTCGGAAGATCTGGCCGCGATTGGCGCCCATCGCCCGCATGGCGGTGATGTACTCCTGCTCGATCGACCTGGTGCCGGCTTCTGTCGTGATCATCACGATGAACACCACGAGACTGACGGCGAGGGCAACCTTGGATTCTTCACCGAGTCCGAACCAGATGACGAACATCGGCGCCAGCGCGACGCGCGGCAGAGCGTTCAACACCGTGATGTACGGCCCGGAGACGTCGGAGAAGTAGGGGAAGCTGACCCGAAGCAGGGCGAATGCGATTCCCGCGACCGACCCGATGACGAACGCCAGAGCCATTTCGCGAAGGGTCACAATACCGTTTTCGACAGCACTACCGTCCATGATTGCCTTGCCCATGTAATCGACGATGGCGCTCGGCTGCGAGAAGAATGCGGCGTTAATGGCGCCAGATTCCGACGCCCACTCCCAGGCGATGACGAAGGAGGCCAGGATGGCGAGTCTGGTGAACCACACGCCTGCAGTGCGCCTGCGGGATTTTGCCGCACGGACCGCTTTCTGCTGATGCAGCCGCGCGAGGACCTCGGTGGGCGACAGCCGTGTGGCCGAACCGGTAGTGAGAACGCTCATGATGCCTCTCCCTTCTTCAGTGCTTCATAAACTTGCGAGTTGAGTTCGAGGAAGCGGCTGGAGAACCGCAGTTCCTCCACGTTGCGGGGTCGCTCCAGGTCAATGGCGATATCAGCAACGATGCGACCCGGCCGCGCTGCAAGCACGATGACCCGGTCGGCCATCAGCACGGCCTCGCTGAGGTCGTGCGTCACCAGCACAACGGTCTTGTTCGAGTTCTCCCAGATTCGGGTGAACTCACCCTGGACGCGAATTCTGGTCTGGGCGTCGAGCGCCGCGAACGGCTCATCCATCAGGAGGGTGTCAGGGTCCATGGCCAGGGTGCGGGCGACGGCCACCCGCTGACGCATGCCCTGCGACAGCTGCTTGGGGTAGTGGTGCGCAAACGACCCGAGCCCGACCAGGTCGAGGGCGTTCTGGGCGCGCTCCCGTCTCTCCTTGACCGAAACCCCGCGAATCTCCAGACCGCTCTCGACGTTGGCGATGGCGGTGCGCCACGGAAGCAGCGCATCCCTGGCGAACATGTAGCCGGTGTGCCGGGTCGGGCGCGTGATGACATCGCCATTGATGACGACCTGCCCAGAGAGGGGGGCGATCAGACCCGCCATGAAGTTGAGCACCGTCGTCTTCCCGCACCCGCTGGGGCCGACCAGGGCGACGAACTCGCCCGACGGGATCTCGAACGACACCTGATCGAGAACCAGTTCATCCTCGCCCCCGGCCAGGGCGAAGGCATGCGATACGTGGTCGACCGTGATAGTCGCGCCTGAACGTCCGAGAGTACGGCGTGCGCCAGTGTTCAGTGCCGGTTCAGTGACGGCTTGCTCATCGGTCGGCTGCACAGATTCTGCCTTTCGTACTTCTGTCTTCATCGACATCGTTCTGGTCCTTATATTTTCGTTTCCCGTACGAGGCGGCCCCGTATCGTCAACTAAGGTCGGATCGAGGCAGGTGTACCTCACGATACGAAACTGTATAGTACTATAGCAACAATTGCGCGCATAGGGAAAGTAGAAATCATGGTTTCGGAGACACTACCCAGATCCGGGGGACGTGGGCGCACCAAAGAAGCCCAGGCCGCCCGTGAGGAAGCCATCCTCCAGGCCATCCTCGACCTGCTTTCCGAAGGGGGTTATGGTGCGGTGACGACCGACGCCATCGCCGCCCGCGCAGACGTCAGCAAGGCGACCATCTATCGCAAATGGACCACCAAGTCTGAGCTTCTGATAGCCGCGCTGGGCAAAGTAATCCAACCGATCGTCGTTCCGGATCTCGGTTCCTTCCGCGCGGAAGTCAGCTACTTCCTCGAACGACGGCTCAAACAGTACTCCGAGCCAGGCGTCAACCGCATGTTCGCCGGCATTGTCGGGCAGTCGGTCGAAGACGAGGCCCTTGCCACCACATTCCATTCGTGGGTGACCCGCCAGATGGCGGCGAACGTCCAGATCATCGAACGGGCCAAGGCGCGGGGAGAAGCCGGCGACGAATTCTCCGTCGAGGCACTCGCAACCATGATCGCCGCTCCGCTCGTCTACCGACTGGTGTGGGAACGGCGTGCCCCGGACCGTGAACTCATGGACACGCTGGTGCTCTGCCTCGAACGCGCGATTCACCCGGAGAACCGCACCCCCTGACCTCGTACCGGTGGAGAATGTGCTGTCAGACCGGAATCGCCAACGCGGGGTCGACCACTGCCTCGATACTCAGCCGCTCGAGCGAAGTGAAGCTGATTCGCCATCGGCCATCGGCATCGCGCTGGTAGCGATCCCGATATACGCCTTTTCCGATGGCGCCGCGCTGCCCGGGGACAGCAGAGTCCCGGAAGTCAAAGGTGTCGGGAGCCCAGCTCAGCGTGTCTTGCATCGACCAACGACCGGTCGCGTGGTCGGCATCGAGAAGGTCGATTATCGGCATGAAGGCGACATGGATGGTATGCACATCGGCGAAAGTCGTCCGCACACTTTCCACGAACTGTTGCACACTCTCGGGTTCGGCAGCCGCCCAGAACGGCCCGAACTGGGCATCCGGCAGGAAGACGGCCTCCAGGTCATCCCACCGCTTCTCGTCGATCGCGGCGAAGTATTCGGCCTTTATCCGGCGGATGTCTTCCAGCGCCAGCAGGCGCTCCATGTCATTGATTGCTCTCATTAGTGTGTCCTCTCAGTCAGCAGTGCCGTACTTTCGCCTGGTCGGTAAGCGCGGAAGTACTGCGGCGGGGCGGGCCGTGGAACCCCCAGTTCTGCGGCGGCACGGCCGACCCAGCCGGGGTTACGCAGCAGCTCCCGGCCAAGGAGCACCAGGTCGGCCTTCCCATCGCGGAGGATTTCTTCCGCTTGCGCTGGCTCGGTGATGCCACCGACGACCGCGGTCGTTGCACCAACCCGACGGAGTGCCTCCGAGTATTCGAGCTGGTACGCAGGCGTGTCCCCGAATATCCCGGCGCCCGGCACCAGCCCTCCGGTGCTGCAGTCGATCAGGTCGACGCCCTGATCGATCAGCCACCCTGCTATCCGCTCACTGTCGGCCAGTGTCCAGGAATCAGGCGATTCGAAAGCCTCCACGACGGAGATCCGCACGAAGAGCGGGCGCTCCCCCCACTCCTCGCGCACCCGGGTGATGACTTCGCGGAGAAGCCGCGTGCGCGCCTCATAATCGCCTCCATACTGATCGTCTCGAGTGTTCGACAGGGCTGACATGAATGAGTGCAGAAGGTAGCCATGTGCCGCGTGGATCTCGATCACGTCGAATCCCGCTTCCCGGGCACGGCGGGTAGCCGCGCCGAAGTCATCGACGACGGCGTCGATTTCGGTGAGCGTCATCTCTCTCGGGACCGCGAGGCCGGTCCGGTCATAGGCGAGAGCGCTCGGTCCGAGCGTTTCCCATCCACCGCCCTCCGGTTGAAGAAAGCCTCCGCCTTCCCAGGCGGGAAGTCGGGAGGCCTTTCGCCCAGCATGAGCGAGCTGAACGCCCGAGACCGCGCCATGCTGACGAAGGAAGTCGGTGACCCGTCTCAGGCCGGGCACCTGGTTATCCGACCAGATTCCCAAGTCATGCGGGGAGATCCGACCATCACGCGAGACCGCGGTCGCCTCGGTCATGACCAGGCCGACGCCGGCCACCGCGCGTGACCCGAGGTGCGCCAAGTGCCAATCGGTAGCAGTTCCATCCGCAGGCGACGAATACTGGCACATCGGCGCCATCCCAATACGGTTGCGCACCACCACATCGCGAAAAGCGATCGGGGAAAAGAGTGCCACCGGCAGGGTAGATAGCGTATCGTTCACATGAGTACGGTACTGTACCGTACCATCTCCCGCAACCATCAGGAATGTGATGCTCGAATTCGTGCTAGCCACCATTATCTGTGTTGGCGCGGGCGTCATCACCGGTGCGACCGGGTTCGGATTCGGGTTGGTGGCGGTACCTCTTCTGGGCGTTGTGATCGACCCACGAGCAGCCGTCGTGATCAGCCTCGTCGCCGGCCTTCCGGGCGCGGCATGGGTCATGCTGCGAAGCAAAGCCCCGATAGCCGGCAGGCAGTCTCTTGTGATGGTCATCACCGCGGCGGTCGGCATGCCGGCCGGGCTGTGGGCGGCGTGGCAACTCAGTACTGACGCCCTGTCCGTGACCATCGGCATCCTCGTGATCGTCTCGACCATCGCGGTCGCAATGGGGTTGCGGTTCGCCGCGCGCGATCGCTCCTACGTCACGGCGGGGCTGCTCAGCGGATTTCTCGCGCCTGGCACCGGCATGGGAGGGCCGCCGATTGTGATCGCGATCCAGGGTTCCGGGTTCGGCGCCGCCTCCGCCCGCCGCACTTCCGCGGCGGTGCTGAGCATTCAGTCCGTGCTCGCATTCGCCGTCATCGCTGTGGCTGGCGGAGTGAACCTGCCCGATCTGCTCTTCGCGTCGGGAGCGCTCCCCGCCACCCTCGTCGGGACCCTGATCGGCTCACTCGTGTTCGCGAAGATGTCCGAAGCGCGAGCGCGAGCAGTCGTGCTCGTGGTGCTGCTCGCCAGCGGGCTGGGAGCGATAGCGCACGGGTTCGGGCTGTACGGCTAGCAGCTGATATGTAGTGGTTTTTGTCAAGTGGGCAGGGTGAAGCGGCGTCCGGGGTGATCTGTCCTGGGCGCCGCTTCTGCTGGTGGTCGCCGGCCGTGGGTGTCGAGCGTGTCTTATCGACGCACGGTCAGGCTAATATGCGCGGGTTGGTTACCGCAGGGCGAAGTGTTCGAACTGGAGTGGTTCCGCTGGTCTAGAAATCGAGGGTCACCCTGCCGGTGGCAGTGCTGCTCATAGCTGAAAAGCGGGTCACTCAACGTGTTCGCCGACACCTCGGCCGGGACTACCAGCGGTCTTCGGGTCAGCCGTCGAGAACGTCCAGCGACCAGCACCATCCGGCCAGCTCACGGGCGATCGCGACGTTGGCGACGACAGGTCGTTTCTTCCGGGCGATGAACCGCACCCATTGCCGATGGAGGCGCTCGTTGCCGGCTTGACCGCGCAGCCGAGCTGTCTCGGGTGCTTTCTCCCACCGGGTGAGCAGCACGGACCCGGCGTTCGGTCGGTAATCGCGGCGGTGATTCCAGGCTGCTTCTACCAGGAGTCGGCGGGCATGAGAGTTGCCGGTCTTGGTGATCGATCCCTGCACCCGGGACTGGCCCGAAGAGTGCTCCGACGGCACCAGACCGAGGAAAGCACCGATGGTGTTGCCGGTGAACCGGTGCCAGTCGCTGATCTCCACCGCCAAAGCGAATCCGGTCAACGTCCCGACACCGCGCAGACAACCGAGCCGGTTCACCAGCGGAGTGAAGGGCGAGTCGGCAGCCATCTGCTCGATCGTTCTATCCAGCCGGTCACGTCGGGCAACCGTCTGGATGGCTTCCTCATAGGAGGCATCGAACGCGGTGGTGAACGCCAGATCCCCGTCGCGGTGCTGCCGCAACCAGAGATCATGTTTTCGAATCCACGCTTCCCCGTCCGAATACACGTAATCCATGGCGCAGCATCAGTTTCGATAACCGGTGCCGGGCGGCCATCAGATCCTGCCGGGTGTCCTCCCTGGAGCGAACCAGATCGCGAGCCGTTTCTTCCTCGATCGAGGGGACCCGCACCGCCGTGATCTCATCCAAACGCAGCAGCCTGGCCAGGCCGAACCCCGTCGGCCCAGCCTCATAGACGGTCTTCTGCAGGCCAGGCAACGAGGCCACCCACGCCACGACCTCGGCCAGGTCATAGCCGAACCGGTGGCGCATAACCTCGCCGGTTCGATCATCCAGGGCACACGCGACGATCGTTCGAGCCCTTTTGACCGCGAATGCGGCATCGACTATAGTTGACCCTTGGTGTCCGCCCCTGCGCGGCGCCCGAAGAAGAGCCCTCCACCGGATTTGTTCCCGACGTGTCTGCGTCGGGCAACGTCCACGGAGCGGGATTCACGAACAACTCCCTTCGATCAGAGAGCAGTACAGCTAACTATGCGTACGTACACCCCGAAGCCCGACGCGGTCACCCGCGAGTGGCTCGTCATCGACGCCACGGATGTCGTGCTCGGCCGCCTGGCCAGCCACGTCGCCGTTCTCCTCCGCGGCAAGCACAAGGCGACCTTCGCCCCGCACGTCGACACCGGTGACTTCGTCATCGTCATCAACGCCGACAAGGTCGCCCTGACCGGTGCGAAGCTCGAGCAGAAGAAGGCCTACACCCACTCCGGCTACCCGGGCGGACTGTCCGCGACCTCCTACTCGCAGATGCTCGCAAAGCACCCGACCCGCGCAGTCGAGAAGGCTGTGCGCGGCATGCTCCCGAAGAACTCGATCGGCCGTGCCCAGCTGAGCAAGCTCAAGGTCTACGCCGGTGCCGAGCACCCCCACGCTGCGCAGCAGCCCAAGCCCTACTCCCTGACCCAGGTCGCGCAGTAGCGCCGGCTGACGAACTAAGGACCATTTCCATGGCGAAGATCTCAGACTCCATCGACACCCCTGCTGAAGACACGACCGTCAGCGCGGTCGACAGCAGCGCCGTCGACCCCGCGGCGGAGACACTCGGCGGCAACTACACCACCGAGACCCCGGCCGAGGCCGCCCCCAAGGCTCCCCGTGCCGTGCTCAATGTTCCGGGCGCCGCTGTCGGCCGCCGCAAGCAGGCCATCGCCCGCGTGAGGCTCGTCCCCGGCACCGGGACCATCACGGTCAACGGTCGCGACCTCGCGAACTATTTCCCGAACAAGCTGCACCAGCAGCTCATCAACGATCCGTTCAAGGTGCTCGACCTGCTCGGCAGCTACGACGTCATCGCTCGCATCACCGGTGGCGGCCCCTCCGGCCAGGCCGGGGCCCTGCGCCTCGGGATCGCCCGTGCCCTCAACGAGATCGACCGGGAGAACAACCGCCCGGAGCTCAAGAAGGCCGGCTTCCTCAGCCGCGACGCCCGGGTGATCGAACGCAAGAAGGCGGGACTCAAGAAGGCCCGCAAGGCTCCGCAGTTCTCGAAGCGCTAGTCGTTGCAGGCCTGACGCGGTCATGCCCCGGCTTTTCGGTACTGACGGAGTTCGGGGTCTCGCCAACGAGACCCTCACGGTAGAGCTGTCCCTGCGGCTGGCCCAGGCTGCCGCCGTCGTGCTCGGCAAGGGGCGCTACGCCGACGGTCGTCGCGCTTCCGGGCGCAGGCCCGTCGCGGTGCTCGCGCGCGACCCTCGGATCTCCGGCGAATTCATCGCATCCGCCGTTGCAGCCGGGCTCGCGAGCTCGGGGGTGGACGTGTACGACGCGGGGGTCATCCCGACGCCGGCGCTCGCCTTCCTGGTTGCCGACGTCAACGCCGACTTCGGCGTCATGGTGTCCGCCTCGCACAACCCAGCACCCGACAACGGGATCAAGTTCTTCGCTGCGGGGGGGACCAAGCTTCCCGACGAGGTTGAGGACCGCATCGAGGCTGCCCTCGCCGAGCTGCCGATAGCCCCGACCGGCCCGGAGGTCGGGCGCATCCGCCGGTTCTCGGACGCAGAAGATCGCTACCTTGTCCACCTGCTCGGCACGCTCCCGACGCGGCTCGACGGTCTGCACGTCGTGCTGGACTGTGCGAACGGCGCCGCATCCGGGGTGTCGCCGGATGCCTTCCGCGGCGCCGGCGCGACCCTCACCCTCATTGGGGCCGACCCGGATGGGATCAACATCAACGACGGCGTCGGCTCGACCCACCTCGAGCAGCTCGCGAAGGCGGTCGTCGAGCACGGCGCAGACCTCGGCATCGCCCACGACGGCGACGCCGACCGGTGCCTCGCGGTGGACGCTGCCGGCAACGTCGTCGACGGCGACCAGATCATGGCGATCCTCGCGCTCTCTCTCAAGGAGCGCGGCCTGCTCGCGCAGGACACCCTCGTCGCGACGGTCATGAGCAACCTGGGCCTGCGCCTGGCCATGGCGGAGAACGGTGTCACGATGGTCGAGACGCGTGTCGGCGACCGTTACGTGCTCGAGGCGCTCTCCCGCGACGACCTGAGTCTCGGCGGTGAGCAGTCCGGTCATGTCATCATGACCGCTCATGCCACGACCGGTGACGGCATCCTCACCGGCCTGCATCTCGCGGCCGAGCTCGCGCGCACCGGAAAGACTCTCGCCGAACTCGTCTCGGTCATGACCGTGTACCCGCAGATCATGGTCAACGTGAAGGATGTCGACCACGAGTCGCTCGCGGACGACGACACGATCGCGGCGGCCGTCGTCGTCGCGCAGCAGAAGCTCGGCGATCGCGGACGCGTGCTGCTGCGCCCTTCGGGCACGGAGCCGCTCGTGCGCGTCATGGTGGAGGCATCCGACCAGGCGCTCGCCGATGAGATCGCGCACTCCCTCGCTTCGGTCGTGCGCAAGCGTCTCTCCCGCTGACCTCGCGCTCCAGCGCTCAGATCTTGCGGAGGAGCACGCTGCTCACGGCGTGCTGCGTCTCCTTGCGGAGCACGAGCGTCGCCCTCGATCGCGTCGGCAGGATGTTCTGCACGAGATTCGGCTCGTTGATGCGGCTCCAGATGTCCCTGGCCTTCGCACGCGCCTCCGCCTCACTGAGGCTCGCGTAGCGGTGGAAGAACGACTGCGGGTCGGCGAAGGCGCCGCGCTGCAGTTTGAGGAAGCGCTCCTCGTACCAGCGGGCGATGTCGGCGGTGCGGGCGTCCACGTAGATCGTGAAGTCGAAGAGGTCGCTCACCGCGAGCTTGCGGCCGGGGGCGGGCGGCTGCAGCACGTTGAGGCCCTCGACGATGAGGATGTCGGGGCGGCGCACGACGACCTCGTCGTCCGCCACGATGTCGTAGGTGAGATGGGAGTAAAGGGGAGCGCGCACCTCGTGGGCGCCGCTCTTGACCATGGTGACGAAGCGCAGGAGCGCGCGGCGGTCATAGGACTCCGGGAAGCCCTTGCGCTCCATGAGGCCGCGGCGCTCGAGCTCGGCGTTCGGCCAGAGGAAGCCGTCGGTCGTCACGAGCTCGACGCGCGGGGTGTCCTCCCAGCGGGCGAGCAGCTCGCGCAGCACCCTGGCGATCGTCGACTTGCCGACCGCCACCGAGCCGGCGATGCCGATCACGAACGGCGTGCTCTGGCTGCGCTGGCGCAGGAAGCTGCTCGTTGCAGCATGCAGTCTCTTCGCCCCCACGGCATAGAGGCTCACGAGTTTGCTGAGCGGAAGGTAGACCTCAGCGACCTCGCTGAGGTCCAGTACGTCTCCGAGACCCTGCAGACCGGCCAGCTCATGCGGGGTGAGCGGCTGCTGCGTCGTGGGGGCGAGGTCCGCCCAGGCCGAGCGCTCGATCTCGAGGAACGGAGTCAGGTGGCCGTTGGCAGCGGTGGGCTCAGGCATCCAGAACAGACTACCCGTGGCGGCCGTTCACGGCTCGGTACCCTAAAATTCAGACCATGTGTGGAATCGTGGGCTACGTCGGAGGTAACCGCAGCGTGGAGGTGCTGCTGGGCGGCCTTCGCCGTCTCGAGTATCGCGGATACGATTCCGCCGGTATCGCTGTCATCGGCACCGACGGCGGCCTCGAGGTACGCAAGCACGCGGGCAAGCTGCGGGTGCTCGTCGACGACGTCGAAACGAATCCGGTGCAGGACGGCCCCACCGGGATCGGGCACACCCGCTGGGCGACGCATGGCGGACCCACCGACGCGAACGCGCATCCGCATCTCGGCGACGACGGCAGGCTCGCGCTCATCCACAACGGCATCATCGAGAACTTCGCCGAACTCAAGACAGAGCTGCTCGTCGCGCACCCGGAGACGGTGTTCACGAGCGAGACCGACAGCGAGGTCGCCGCGCACCTCGTCGGCTACGCGTTCCGCGACACGGGGGATGTCACCGAGGCGCTGCGCCGCGTCGTCGCGAAACTGCAGGGGGCTTTCACCCTGCTCGTGCTGCACCGCGACCAGCCCGGCGTCGTCGTCGGGGCGCGCCGCAACTCGCCGCTCGTCATCGGCCTCGGCGAGAACGAGAACTTCCTCGGATCGGATGTCGCGGCCTTCGTCGAGCACACCCGGCGGGCGCTCGCGATCGGCCAGGACCAGATCGTGACGATCACGGCGGACTCGGTGTCGGTGACCGACTTCGATGGCAACCCGGTCGACACTGAGGAGTTCGAGGTCACCTGGGATGCCTCTGCCGCCGAGAAGGGCGGCTGGTCGAGCTTCATGGCCAAGGAGATCAGCGAGCAGCCGGAGGCGGTCGCCAACACGCTCCTCGGACGCTCCGCCGACGGTGCCGTCCACATCCCCGAGCTCGATGGCCTCGACGACACGCTGCGCGGCATCGAGCGCATCGTGATCCTCGGCTGTGGCACCGCGGCCTACGCCGGCATGATCGGCAAGTATGCGATCGAGAAGTGGGCGAGGATCCCGGTCGAGGTCGACCTGTCGCACGAGTTCCGCTACCGGGAGCCGGTCATCGACGAGCGCACGCTCGTCCTCTCGATCAGCCAGTCCGGCGAGACCATGGACACCCTCATGGCCGTCAAGTACGCGATCGAGGCGGGCGCGAAGACGATCTCGATCTGCAACACCCAGGGCGCCACGATCGCCCGGGAGTCGGATGCCGTGATTTACACGCACGCCGGCCCGGAGGTCGCGGTCGCCTCGACCAAGGCGCTCGTCGCCCAGGTCACCGCCGTCTACCTGTTCGGGCTGCACCTGGCTCGCCTGCGGGGCACACTCGGCACGGCGGAGGCATCCGTCCTCCTTGCCGAATTGCAGGCCGTTCCGGCCAAGCTCGCGACTGTGCTCGAGCAGCACGCCGAGATCCGGGAACTGGCACACTGGATGTCGGACACCCGCTCCGTGCTGTTCCTCGGCCGTCACGTCGGCTACCCGGTCGCCCTCGAGGGCGCGCTCAAGCTCAAGGAGCTCGCCTACATCCACGCGGAGGGGTTCGCCGCCGGCGAGCTCAAGCACGGACCGATTGCGCTCATCGAGCCCGGCCAGCCGGTGTTCGTTGTCGTGCCGAGCCCGCGTGGCGCCGACTCGCTGCACCCGAAGGTGGTGTCGAACATCCAGGAGATCCGGGCGCGCGGTGCCCGCGTGCTCGCGATCGCCGAGGCCGGGGATGCTTCAGTGCTGCCCTACGCGGACAAGGTGTTCACGATTCCGCCCGCGTCGGCGTTCTTCGAGCCGCTCCTGGCCTTCGCCCCGCTGCAGATCTTCGCGATGGAGCTTGCGGCGGCGAAGGGCCTCGACGTCGACCAGCCGCGCAACCTTGCGAAGTCCGTGACGGTCGAGTGACGCGGTGATCGGGCGCAGCGCATGATCGTCGGTATCGGCGTCGATGTCGTCGAGCTGGCCCGATTCGAGCGGGCGGCCACGAGAACCCCGGCGCTGCTCACGCGCTTGTTCGCCGAGAGCGAACAGGTGCAGGCCGGGCGACGACTCGCCCTCCACTCCCTTGCCGCCCGCTTCGCCGCGAAGGAGGCGCTCATCAAGGCCCTCGGCGACTCCGAGGGTGTCAGCTGGCACGACATGCCGGTCGTCTCCGACGGTCAGCGCAATCCGTCCTTCGCCCTGCAGGGCGGCGTCGCCGCGATCGCCGAGGCACGGGGCATCACCTCGCTGCACCTGTCGATGAGCCATGACGCCGGCATCGCGATCGCGTATGTCATCGCGGAGGCATCGTGAGCGAACGCGCACTGCGCGAGGCCGTGATCGACCTCGACGCGATCACGCACAACGTCGCGACGATCCGCGCGACGGTCGGGACGCCCCACTTGATGACCGTCGTGAAGGCGGACGGCTACGGGCACGGGGCCGTCCGGGTCGCGCGCGCCGCGCTCGCCGGGGGCGCCGACTGGCTGGGTGTGGTCGATGCGGCCGAGGCTCTTCCGCTGCGCGAGGCGGGGGTGACGGCGCCCATCCTGACCTGGCTGCACGCACCCGAGGAGACGTTCGCCGCACATGCGGCGGCCGATCTCGATGTCGGGGTGAACTCGCGCGACGAGCTCGAGCGTGCGGCGGCAGCAGGAGTGCGCAACGTTCAGGTCAAGGTCGACACCGGGCTCGGTCGCAACGGTGCGGAGGAGTCGACCTGGGGTGCGCTGTTCGAACGCGCCCAGCAGCTCGAGGGGGCAGGGGGGCCGCGCATCCGGGGCCTGTTTAGCCACCTTGCCAATGCCGGGCCAGAGGCGGATGCCGCCCAGCGGGCGGCCTTCGAGCGGGCGCGGGCGGTGGCCGGCTCGTCAGGGATCGACCCGGAGCTCCTGCACCTCGCCGCGACGGAGGGTGCGCTCGGGCGGCCGGAGGCCCGCTACAACCTCGTGCGCGTGGGACTCGGCAGCTACGGGCTCTCGCCCTTCGCCGGTGTCGCGGCCGCCGAGCTCGGCCTCGTGCCCGCTCTCGAACTGAGTGCGGCGATCGTCTCGCTGAAGCGCGTCCCCGCCGGAAGCGGCGTCTCCTACGGCCACCGGTACCACACGGAACGGGAGACGACACTCGCGCTCGTCCCCCTCGGCTACAGCGACGGCATACCGCGGCAGGCCTCCAATCGGGGGCCGGTGCTCATCGGCGGTGAGACGTACCGGGTGTGCGGCACGGTCGCGATGGACCAGTTCGTCGTCGACATCGGCGATGCGGCGGTCTCGGTGGGGGACCGCGCGGTCGTCTTCGGAGACCCGACCGGCGGCGCACCCTCCGCAACGGACTGGGCGGATGCGGCAGGCACGATCAACTACGAGATCGTCGCCCGTCTCGGCCACCGGGTCGCGCGGCGCTACCTCGGCGGCGGGTGATGGAGACTCTGCGGCTCACGGTCGCGACACCGGAGGACATGGAGTCCCTCGGTGCGCGCCTCGCCGGGCGACTGCGCGCCGGCGACCTCGTCGCCCTCAACGGCGAGCTGGGAGCAGGCAAGACGACTCTCACGCGCGGCCTCGGCGCGGCGCTCGGCGTGCGCGGTGCCGTGACGAGCCCGACCTTCGTGCTGGCACGGACGCATCCGCGGGAGGGCGGCGCCCCACTCGTCCACGTCGACGCCTACCGGCTCTCGCACGCGGCGGAACTCGACGATCTCGACATCGACTTCGAGGGCTCGATCGTCGTCGTCGAGTGGGCTGCCGGGATGATCGAGGGGCTCGCCGACTCATGGCTCGAGGTAGCGATCGTGCGACCCGTGGGCGCCGCCCGCATCGGTGCCGGCGCCGGAAGCGATGATCTCCTGGATGGGGTGGAGCCGCGCGAAGTCACGATCAGCGGGCACGGCCCCCGATTCGCGGACTTTAGGCTGTAGACATGCTTCTCGCGATCGACACCTCGGCGGGGACGAGCGTCGCCGTCGTCGACCGCGAGGGCGGCGTCCTCTCCGAGCGTTCTGTCGAAGACACCCGCCGTCACGCCGAGGTCATCGGCACGCTCATCCGCGAGTGCCTCGACGCAGCGGGTATCGCGATCGCGCGCCTCTCCGGTGTCGCGGTCGGCATGGGCCCCGGGCCCTTCACCGGCCTGAGGGTGGGCATCGCAGCGGCCAATGCCTTCGCCTTCGGCGCAGGCAAACCGGTCGTGCGCGTCGTGAGCCACGACGCGGTCGCCTTCGCCCGCTATGCGGCCGGGGAGACCGGCCCGCTCCTCGTGACGACGGATGCGCGCCGTCACGAACGCTACTGGAGCGCCTACAGCGGCGCCGACGAGTTCTCCCTGCCGATCCGGGTCGAGGGGCCGGGGCTCGACCGTCCCGATCACCTGCCTCAGGGGGTGACCGGCCATCCGGGTCACCGGCGGGTGGATGCCGACTGGGTCTCCGCGGCATCCGTCGGCCTGCTCGCTGAGACCCTCTACGCGCACGGTCGCGACTTCGCCGGAGCGGAGCCGCTCTACCTGCGCTCGCCAGACGTCACCCTTTCCGCCGGCCCGAAGCGGGTGACGGCATGACCTGGCAGCTGCGCCGTGCGGAGGCCGGCGACCTCGAGGCGATCATGCGGCTCGAGACCTCGATCTTCGCGAACGATGCCTGGTCGGGCGGGACCATGCGCAACGAGCTCGCGAACGTGAACGCCTGGTACCTCGTCGCGTTCCGCCCGGAGACCCCGGAGAGCATCGAAGCCTACGCGGGGCTGCTCGCACCGCGCGGCGCGAAGGAGGCCGATATCCAGACCATCGCGGTCGCGGAGGGTTCCCGGCGCGGAGGACTCGGTCGCACGCTCATCCTGAGCCTCGTGAACGAGGCTCGCAAACGCGGCGCGGAAGAGGTGTTCCTCGAGGTGCGCGCCGACAATGCGGGAGCGCAGGCGTTGTACCGGTCGCTCGGATTCGAGGATCTCGCTGTGCGGGAGAATTATTACCAGCCGGATGGTGTGGACGCGATCGTCATGCGGCTCGCAGTGCCGCCCCGCCGTTCGACCTTCACCGCGCCAGAGGACGGCGCGTGACAGGCCCCCTTGTACTCGGCATCGAGACGAGCTGCGACGAGACCGGCGTCGGGATCGTGCGCGGCGACGCTCTGCTCGCCAACACGATCGCGTCCTCGATGGAGGAGCACGCCCGATACGGTGGCGTCGTCCCGGAGATCGCCGCTCGCGCCCACCTCGAAGCGATGGGCCCAACGCTCACGGCCGCGCTCGCCGAGGCCGGGGTTGCGCTCGATGACCTCGACGCGATCGCCGTCACGAGCGGCCCGGGCCTCGCCGGCGCCCTCATGGTCGGGGTCGGGGCGGCCAAGGCCCTCGCGGTCGCGCTCGGCAAGCCGCTCTACGCCGTCAATCATCTGGTCGGGCACGTCGGGGCGGACATCCTGACCGGCGACGAGCTGCACTATCCGACCGTCGCCCTGCTCGTCTCCGGCGGGCACACCTCGCTGCTGCTCGTGCGCGACCTGGTCTCGGATGTCGAGCTCCTCGGCGAGACGATCGACGACGCAGCGGGGGAGGCCTTCGACAAGGTCGCCCGCATCCTCGGCCTGCCCTACCCCGGCGGGCCGGAGATCGACCGCGCGGCACTCGGCGGCGATCCGGCCGCGATCCGCTTCCCGCGGGGCCTCAGCCTGCCGAAGGACCTCGAGAAGCACCGCTACGACTTCTCCTTCTCCGGGCTCAAGACGGCGGTCGCCCGCCACGTCGAGAAGCACCGCGATGAGGGCAGCGATGTGCCGGTCGCGGATGTCGCGGCATCGTTCCGCGAGGCCGTCGTCGACGTGCTCGTGACGAAGGCGCTCGCGGCCTGCGCCGACCTCGGAGTGCCGCGGCTCCTGCTCGGCGGTGGGGTCATCGCCAACGCGCGCCTGCGCGAGGTGGCGACGCTGCGCTGCGCAGAGGCCGGAGTGGCACTGCGGATCCCACCACTCTCGTTGTGCACCGACAACGGGGCGATGATCGCGGCGCTCGGTGCGCAGCTCATCATGGCCGGGAGCGCACCGTCCACGCTGGATTTCGGGGCCGACTCCACCCTGCCGGTCACCGACATCCAGGCCGGGGTCGGCTGAACCCGCGCCCTGCACTTTGACAGTCCCTCAACCGGATGCCACGATAGGCGGGTTCGGGTCCGCGTCCGAACCAGGGAGAGACATGACCGATCCAGAAACGCCCGACCAGGGTCCGGTTCCGCCGCCGGTTCCTCCGGTGCAGCCACCGGTGCCGCCGGTGCCTCCGCCCGCGTCGCCGTACCAGGCATCCGTCCCACCTCAGCCTCCGTCGCCGTACTATGCCGCCGGGCCGCAGAAGCCGTCGACCGTGCTGAGCCTGCTGGCGATGATCTTCGGCATCATCGGGGTCCTCCTTTCCTGCTGTTACGGTGCAGGGTTCCTTTTCTCGCTCGCCGGGGTCATTCTCGGCCACCTCGGCCTCAAGCGAGAGCCCGCGCGGGGGATGGCTCTCGCCGGACTCATCACCGGATACGTCGGGCTCGGGATCGCGCTCGTCTGGGTCGTGATCGGCATCGGCTTCGTCGTGTTCGCCGTCAGCACGGGCTACTAGGCGCACCCGCGCGCAGCTCAGACGATGAGATTGCGAAGGACTCCGCTGTAGACGGTGGCGCCGATGGCGATGGCCGCTGCGATCCAGTAGAGGGTAGTGGCCACTCCCGCCTTCCCGCGTCGCCCTGCGACGACCCCCACGAGCGAGACGGCGACGGCCAGGTAGCCGGCCACCACGAGCGGGTTCATGGCGAGCGAGCCCAGGAGGTCGCCGTGCAGCAGGGAGTACAGGGAGCGGGTGCCCCCGCAGCCGGGGCATTGCCATCCGGTGAGGTGCAGGAGGGGGCACGGCGGGAAGATCGTCTCGGCGTAGGGGTTCCGCGCGGAGAAGAATGCGACGGCTCCGGCATGCAGAACGACGGCACCGGCGCCCAGCGAGACGCCCAGCGGATGGCGTCGCACCCGGCCTCCCACGTCTCGAACGCGCATCGCCCCTCCCTCCGGTGTCTCAGACTACGCGCGACGGCCCCGACCGGCATCCCGACCTGCGGCCCGTACCGTTGACAGGGTCCGTCCGCGGTGAGACTATGGCTCCGCCGGACGCACGTCCGCACACAACAACCATGGAGATCACATGACTGACCCCAACGTTCCCGCGACACCGCCGCCCGCACCGGCTCCCGCGAACCCGTACACCGCGGCTGCGCCCGCCGGCAAGCCGACCAACGTTCTCGCGATCATCGCACTCATCGCCGCCTTCGTGATCGCCCCCGCCGGCATCATCTGCGGGCACATCGCTCTCGGCCAGATCAAGAAGTCCGGTGAGGGCGGCCACGGCCTCGCGCTGTGGGGCACGATCCTCGGCTACGTGTTCACCGTGCTGTGGATCCTGATCTTCCTGTTCTCGATCCTCGTGCCGCTGCTCATCCTGGGCACCTACGGCAGTGTCGTGAGCAACGTCCCCGGCTACTGATCTCGTAAGGCGGAGCGGGTCGCGCGCGAGCGCGGCCCGCTTTTCCGTTCCGGGGCTGACGACGTCGTCGCTGCGGGATCAGTCGCGTTCGGCCAGGAGTGCGGTGTGGCGTCCGGCGACGCGGGTGAGGATGAGCGTCGCGGCGGCGTCCCCCTTCGGGGAGAGCTTCTTCCGCAACTCGGCCGGGTCGACATCCACCCCGCGCTTCTTGATCTCGAGGGTTCCGATGCGCCTCGCCGCAACGAGCCTCTTGAGCGCGCGCACGTCGTAGGGGAGCGACTCGAGTACGCGGAATCGCGAGGCGAACGGGGTGTCGACCGCGGCATCCGCGCTGAACCAGGCGATGCCCTCGCTGAGCATCGTCGCCCCGATACTGCGCGCCAGGTCGCCGATGAGGCGGGCACGGATGACCGCGCCATCCGGTTCGTAGACGTACGCGCCCGGCGGGCCCACCTCCACATCGGGGCTGTCCTCCGCGGCGGTGAGCTCCGCGCTGCCGCCGGCGGCGATGACGGTCGCAGCCCTGCGGATGCCGGGCCGGGCGACCGCGCCGAACCAGAGCGCCAGCTCGACGACCTCGCCGCCCACCGAGACCCACTGCGCCTCCGCCTCCTCGGGGATGAGATCGCGGTCGATGCCGGGGCCGAGCTTGATGCCCGTGGGCAGCCGCCGGGCGAGATCGAATGCGAAGTCGAGCGACGGCGACCAGTCGGCGGGGTTCTTCAGCCTCGTGGTCCCATGCCGCCGTGCCGGGTCGAGCCACACGCCGTCGATGCCGTCGAGCGGGTGGTCCTCCACGGAGGCGTTGACGACCTCGGCGTTCGACCACGGCGCGAGATTGTAGGCGGCGATCGCGGCGGTCACCTCATCGCGTTCCACGGCGGTGACCCCGAGGTCGAGGGCGGCCATGGCGAGGGCGTCGCCCCCGATGCCGCAGCCGAGGTCGGCGATCCGGCCGAGCCCCGCGCCGCGGAACCGCTGGGCGTGCAGGGCGGCCACCGGGAGTCTCGTCGCCTGCTCGAGCCCAGCCTCGGTGAAGAGCATCCGGTCGGCGAAGTCGGAGAACTTGTCCCTGGCGCGACGGCGCAGCTTCGACTGGCTGAGCACCGCAGCGACGAGGGTGGGCGGATGACCCGCCGCGCGCAGCGCACCCACCGTGCGCACGACATCCGCCGCCGAGTCGTAGGGCGGTAGCTCATCGAGCAGGCGCAGCCCCTCGGCCGAGAGCAACTCGACGAGCTCGCTCTTCTCCATCGCCCCATTCTTGTCCCAAATGAAGGCACTCGGGGCCGACGAGCACGAGTCCATGGGCAACTTTCGCCCATCCGGTCGGGAATGCCTTCATTTGGGACAGGAGGCAGCTGGATTGGCACTCACGTTGCGAGAGTGCCAACCAGACGAGTACAGTTGATCTGGCACACTCGCAGTGAGAGTGCTAACCCCACGAATTTCGAAGTGTAAGAAAGAAGAGGTCAACCGTGTCGGTGTCCATCAAGCCGCTCGAGGATCGCATTGTCATCAAGCAGGTCGACGCCGAGCAGGTCACTGCGTCCGGCCTCGTCATCCCGGACACCGCGAAGGAGAAGCCCCAGGAGGGCGAAGTCGTCGCAGTCGGTCCAGGTCGCATCGACGACAACGGCAACCGCGTCCCGCTCGACATCGCGGTCGGTGACAAGGTCATCTACTCCAAGTACGGCGGCACAGAGGTCAAGTTCGGCGGAGACGACCTGCTCGTCCTCTCGGCCCGCGACGTGCTCGCGGTCGTCGTTCGCTGACGAACGCCTCACCAACGCTCGAGCCTCAACAGCTCCCAGTCGAAAAGCCCGCCCGGTGTGAACCGGCGGGCTTTTCGCGTTGAACCCTCACATGCGAGATGATCAGCGGATGCAGGTGAACCAGTCCACGAGGGATCCAGCGGGCTCGACGCGTTCCGGTACGCTCTTCGCGTTCGCCGCGTACGGGCTCTGGGGCTTCATGCCCATCTACTTCCTCGTCCTGGCGCCCGCGGGCCCGTTCGAGATCGTCGCGTGGCGAGTGTTGTTCTCCGTCATCTTCTGCGCGCTCATCATCCTGATGCTGCGGCGGTGGGGAACCGTCCGCAGGCTCCTTCGCGACCGCCGGACCATGCTGACCCTCGGCCTGGCCGGTGTGCTCGTCTTCCTCAACTGGCAGGTGTACGTCATCGCTGTCGTGTCCGGGCGCGTGAATGAGGCAGCACTCGGATACTTCATCAACCCGATCGTCACGATCCTCATCGGCGTCATCGTGCTGCGCGAAAAGCTGCGGCCAGTGCAATGGATGGCGGTCGCCGTCAGTGCCATCGCGGTCATCGTGCTCGCCGTCAACTACGGCGCCTTCCCCTGGATCTCGCTCGCGCTGGCCTTCTCCTTCGGTCTGTACGGCCTGGTCAAGAAGCGGGTGGGCCCCCGGGTGGACGCCCTGACCGGCCTCGCCGTCGAAACCGCCTGGCTCACCCCGATCGCCATCGTGCAACTGGTCTTCGTGGGTGCGACGACCGGGGTCGTGTTCGGGACCGCGGGGGTTGCCAACACGGTGCTCCTCGCGGCGGCGGGCATCGTCACCTCCGTCCCGCTGCTGCTCTTCGCGGCCGCTGCTCGCCGGTTGCCGCTCGTCATCATCGGGTTCGTCCAGTACCTCACCCCGGTTCTCCAGTTCCTCATCGGCACGTTCATCATGCACGAGGCGATGCCGCTCGAGCGGTGGATCGGATTCTCGCTCGTGTGGCTCGCCCTCGTCGTCCTCAGCACCGATATGGTGCTTCACGCGAGGTCTGTGCGACGCGCCTCACCGCTGCCGGGCTGAGCCTTAGGTATTCTTCGGGGGTGCCGCACCATCCGAAGAGTCCATCCGTGAGCGCGCGCGCCCTCGCCGCCACCACAGCCGGAGTGCTCTGCCTCGGCCTGGCCGCCTGCACGCCGGAGCCGATGCCGGTGCCGACATCGACGCCCAGCGAGACGGCCGCCCCCCGCGGTGACGGGGTGCTCACGATCGGAACCCTCTTCCCGACCACGGGCGCCACAGCCTTCCTCGCTCGGGCGCAGGATGCCGGGGTCGAGCTCGCCATCCGGGAGATCAACGAGGCGGGTGGGGTCAACGGAGCGAAGGTGGTTGTCTACCACCGCAACTCCGGCGACGCCACGACCGAGAAGGCGGAGGAGTCCCTCGCCGGCCTCGTCGAGAAGAAGGTGGATGTCATCATCGGCCCGTCGTCGTCCGTGCTGGCCGAACGCATCCTGCCGAAGGTGCTCCAGGCCGGCATGACGATGATCTCCCCCTCGGCGACGAGCCCAGTGCTCTCCACCCTCCCCGACGACGGCCGGCTGTTCCGCACCATCCCGTCCTCCTCACTCCAGGGGGTGGCGCTCGCCGAGCTCGCCGGCGACGGCAAGAAGGTCGCACTCCTCTACTACTCGGATGCCGCCGGCCACGACATGCATGACGCCCTCGAATCGGCGCTCGACGACACCGGCGGCGAACTGGTTGTGGACGAGGGTTTCACCGAGACCACGAACTCCGTCGACCGGATGATCACCGCCGTCAAGCGGACAGAGCCGGACATGGTGATCCTCTTCAGCCCGTTCAGCGAGATGAAGAGGAACAAGGAACTGCTCACGAAGCTCGCCGCTGCGAAGCTGGCGGGGTCGCGCCTCTGGCTCACCAGTCAGAACCTCGCCGACTACTCTCAGGCGCTTCCCGCGGGAACGCTCAAGGACGCCAACGGCATCCTCGAGGGGATCGCTCCGGACAAGGCCTTCGAGAAGCGGGTGAAGAGCGCCGACCC
Source organism: Leifsonella bigeumensis (assembly GCF_039537265.1). NCBI lineage: Bacteria > Bacillati > Actinomycetota > Actinomycetes > Micrococcales > Microbacteriaceae > Leifsonella > Leifsonella bigeumensis. The sequence goes on from NZ_BAABAE010000002.1 coordinate 55,735, forward strand.
GGCGGTGAAAGACTTCCACTACGCGGCCGAAGCCTACGATGCCACGATCCTCGCCGCCCTCGCAGCAATCCTGGCGAAGGACGACAGCGGGGTGTCCGTCGCGGATGCCCTGGCCGATGCGTCCTCCGGCGGGATCAAGTGCACGAGCTTCGGGGAGTGCCTGGACGTCCTCCGTACGATGCCGGACATCGACTACGACGGGGTGAGCGGGCCGCTGGCCTTCGACAAGAACGGTGACCTGCGCTCGGCGGTGTTCGGGTTGTACCGCTACGGCGCCGAGAACAAGTACACCCTCGTGGGGAACACCGCGGCGGGCTGATTTCTTCGGAATCCGTCGAATTTTCGCGATTGCGCCCCCTTTTCGGGGGCAATCAACATCACGAAAGGTAACGATTCCGCCGTGTTACCGGCCTGTGACCCCCCACTGTGGTGCTCCGCCCGGATACTCAATACCCTTACAGCAACGGCAGTGCAATTCTGTCGTGTCAGCACACTCGAAACGCAAGGAGCAACATGAGCGTATTCGCGAAGGCCAAGGCCTCCCGCTCAAAGAACCTCAAGTCGACCCTCACCGGGCTCGCCATCGTCGGAGTGGGAGCGCTGGTCCTCAGCGGCTGCACCCCGACCGACAGCGGGACCCCGGCCGGTCCGCGCGAGGATCTCACACTGAAGATCGGCACCCTGCTTCCGCAGACCGGTGCCCTGGCGTTCCTCGGCCCGCCCGAGGAGGCCGGCGTTGCGCTCGCTGCCCAGGAGATCAACGACGCCGATCTCGGCATCACCGTGGAGGTCACCTACGGCGACTCCGGCGACCCGGACAACAAGGCGTACGCGACCACGGTCCCGAACCTCCTCTCGGAGGGTGTCGACGCTGTTGTCGGCGCCGCCTCGTCGGGTGTGTCCAAGCTGGTGATCGACCAGATCATCGGTGCCGACACTCTGATGTTCTCCCCGGCGAACACCTCGCCGGACTTCACCACCTGGGACGACCACAACCTGTACTGGCGTACCGCGCCCTCCGACCTGCTCCAGGGCGAAGTGCTCGGAAACCTCATCGCGGATGACGGTGCCAGCACGCTCGGCATGATCGTCCTCAACGACGCCTACGGCACGGGCCTCGAGAAGGTCACCAAGTCGACGTTCGAAGACGCGGGCGGCACGGTCGTCGCATCCGAGTTCTTCAACGCCGGTGACACCAACTTCTCGGCGCAGATCTCCGCAGTGCTCGCCCAGAGCCCGGACGCGATCGCCCTGATCACGTTCGACGAGATCTACACCATCCTGCCCGCGCTCAAGGATGCCGGCTTCGACACCTCCAAGGTGTACCTGGTCGACGGCAACCTGAAGCAGTTCGGCAAGGACCTGCCTCCGGCGACTCTGACCGGTGCGAAGGGAACCACCCCGGGCCCGGTGCTCGCGGATGACTTCCAGCAGCGCCTGAACGACATCTACTCGTCGGAGTTCGGTGGCACGCTGGACGACTACAGCTACGCTGCAGAGTCCTACGACGCGGTCATCCTGATCGCGCTTGCTGCTCTCGCCGCGAACTCGACGGATGCCGTCGACATCGCGACGAAGCTGCAGGAGGTCTCCGGTGGCTCCGGCAACGGCGAGAAGGTGACCGACTTCGCGTCGGCCGCCCAGGTGATCATCGATGGCGGCACGGTCGACTACGACGGTGCTTCCGGACCGATCACGTTCGACGACGCCGGTGACCCGACCGAAGCTACCATCGGTATCTTCCAGTACGGTGACGACAACATGCACACCCGCATCAACTAAGACGCGGTAGGTACAGGAAGGGCCCCGACTTCGGTCGGGGCCCTTCCCATGTCGTGGGGGCGTGGGAGAGGAGTTCTTCCTCCTCAGCTCAGACATTGAGGGTGTTCGACGGCCGCGAGGGCCGCCGAACACCCTCAAAACTCGACACCCCGGAAGAACTCCTCTCCCACACCCTAGTCACCGTTCCGACCGAAGTCGGGGGGAGAGAGGGACGGTGTTAGGCGGCGTCCTCGCCGAGGGTTCCGAGGTAGAGGTTGATGACCTTGGGGTCGTTCAGCAGCTCGCGCCCGGAGCCCGTGTAGGCATCCGTGCCCTGATCGAGCACGTAGCCGCGGTCGCAGATCTGCAGGCAGCGCCGGGCGTTCTGCTCGACCATGATGGTCGTCACGCCGGCCTTGTTGATCTCCGAGACCCGGATGAACGCCTCATCCTGTCGAACCGGCGAAAGCCCGGCAGAGGGTTCGTCGAGCAGCAGCACGTGCGGGTCCATCATGAGGGCGCGTGACATCGCGACCATCTGCCGCTCACCACCGGAGAGCGAGCCCGCGCGCTGTTTGAGCCGCGACGACAGCTCGCCGAAGATCGAGGTGATGAACTCGAGCCGCTCGGCATAGATGCGCGGGTTCTGGAACAACCCCATCTGCAGGTTCTCCTCGATCGTGAGCGAAGGGAACACGTTGTTGTTCTGTGGAACCATGCCCACACCCTTGGCGACGAGTCGGTAGGCCGCGAGCCCCGTGATGTCTTCGCCGAACAGGGAGATGGAGCCGCTCCGGATGTTCACCTGACCGAAGATCGCCTTGAGGAGGGTCGACTTGCCGGCGCCGTTGGGGCCGATGATGCCGATGAGCTCGCCCTCGCCGACGGCGATGCTGCAACTGTTGAGGATGTCGATCCCCGGCAGGTAGCCCGCCGTCAGATCGGTGACCTCCAGGACGGAGCGCGGTGCGGTACCGGTGGTCATTTCGTGCCCTTCTTCGAAGCCTTCTCGGCGGGAGTCGGCAGCTCGATTCGACCGGTGACGACACCGAGATCGACATCCTGGTGGCTGCCCAGGTAGGCGTCGATGACCGCCGGGTCCTTCATGACGATCGCGGGCGGGCCTTCGGCGACGATCCTGCCCTCGGCCATGACCACCACCCAGTCGGCGATGTGGCTCACCATCTGCATGTCGTGCTCGACGAAGAGCACGCTCATGCCCTGCTCCTTGAGTCCGAAGATGTGGTCGAGCAGCGACTGGGTCAGCGCCGGGTTGACACCGGCCATGGGCTCGTCGAGCATCACCAGGGTCGGATCGCTCATGAGGGCCCTGGCCATCTCCAGGAGTTTCCGCTGCCCGCCGGAGAGGCTGGCGGCGAAGTCGTCCGCTTTCGCATCCAGCTTGAAGCGCGCGAGCAGTTCCATCGCCTTGGACTCGATCTCATCGTCCTGAGCACGCCACAGCCAGGGGAACATCGCCGACCAAAGATGCTCCCCGAACTGGTCCTTGGCCCCGAGCTTCATGTTCTCCATGACGGAGAGCATGCTCAGCGCCTTGGTGAGCTGGAAGGTACGGATCTGGCCCAGCTGGGAGACCTTGAAGGAGGGGATCCCGGCGAGCGCGATCCCGTCGAACGACCAGGTCCCGGTGTTCGGTTTGTCGAAACCGGAGAGGAGGTTGAACAGTGTCGTCTTGCCTGCGCCGTTCGGCCCGATGAGCGCGGTGATGACCCCGCGCTGGATCTCCAGATGATCGACGTCGACGGCCGTGAGCCCGCCGAAGTGACGGGTCACATTGTCGGCGACCATGATCGGGTCGGTCTTCGAGACCCCGGGGACGAAGTCCCCCGTTGTGATCCCGGTCGACTTCTCGCGTGCGTTATTTGCGGGCATTGAATGACAGCTCCCTCTTGTCGCCGAGTATGCCTTGCGGGCGGTAGATCACGATGAGCATGAGCGCGAGCCCGATGAGGACGAAGCGCAGGATGCCGGCCTGCGACGGCGTGATCCCCGGCAGCCAGCCCGCGGCGGACAGGGCGGGGAGGAAGAGGCCGAGGAAGGCGTAGATCATCCAGAAGATGCCCGTGCCGAGCACCGGTCCCCAGATCGTCGCCGCGCCGCCCAGGAGCAGGATCGTCCAGAGGAAGAAGGTGAGCGACGGCAGATAGACCTGCGGCACGACCGCGGAGGGGAGAACCAGGACGACGCCGCCGAAGGTTCCCAGAATGCCGCCGATGATGAGCACCTGCATCTTGTAGGCGAACACGTTCTTGCCGAGGGCGCGCACCGCATCCTCGTCTTCGCGGATGCCGCGGACCACCCGTCCCCAGGGGCTGCGCATGAGTGCCCACACACCCCAGATCGCGAGGGCCAGGATGGAGAGTCCGAAGACCCTGATCCACAGCTCCGTCTCGTTGTAGGTCCATGGACCGAAACCGTAGGTCCCCTCGGGGAAGGGGTTGGCCTGGCGGAAGCCCTCGTGGTAGCCGCCGAGCCCGTCCGCGGAGTTGGTGACGTTATCCAGCAGCGTCGACTGGACGATGAGGCGCAGGGCCTCGGCGGCGGCGATGGTCGCGATGGCGAGGTAGTCCGCGCGAAGCCGCAGGGTCGGGATGCCGAGGATCAGAGCGAACACGATCGAGGCGCCGATGCCGACGAGGATGCCGGCCCACCAGGGCCAGTGGAGCGACAGGATCGTGATCGCATAGCCGTAGCCGCCGATGAGCATGAACCCGGCCTGGCCGAAGTTCAGGAGGCCGCCGTAGCCGAAGTGCACAGCGAGCCCGACGGTGGCGAGAGCGTAGGCGATCGTCTCCGGAGCGAGGATCCACGAGGCGGTCTGTAACAGGATGCCGAAGAAGTCCATTTATCCGACCCTCTCTTTCTGGCCGAGCAGGCCCTGTGGTCTGAAGAGCAGCACGATGATGAGGATCAGGAGCGGACCGACGTACTTGATGTCCGCCGAGAGCCACAGTGGCGTGAGCTCGACGAGGAAGCCGACGATGATCGAGCCGACCAGCGCGCCGAAGGCGGTGCCCAGCCCGCCGAGAACCACCGCGGCGAAGATCAGCAGCAGGATCTGCCAGCCCATGTCCCACTTGATACCGGGCCGGAAGTAGGCCCACAGGATACCTGAGAGGCCCGCGAGGACGGTGCCCAGGATCCAGACCAGTCGCACGACGCGGTCGACGTCGATACCGGATGCGGCGGAGAGCGACGCGTTGTCGTTGATCGCCCGGGTGGCCTTGCCGGTGCGCGTGTACAACAGCCAGTACGCGACAGCGACGAGCACGACCGCCGAGATGCCCATGCTGGCCATGTCGACGATGGACAGCGAGATCGGACCGAGGAGGGGGAGCTTCGCGGTCGTCGCCGGATCCGTGGGAAGAAGAGTCGTCCCACCGCCGATGAAGAACTGGAAGACGTACCGCAGGGTGAGGGAGAGCCCGATGCTGACGATCATCAACTGGACGACACTCAACCCCCGTTTTCGCAGGGGTTTCCAGATCACGACGTCTTGGGTGAACCCGGCGACCGCCAGAAGCACGAGTGTGATCGGGATCGCGAGCCACATCGGCCAGGACAGGAACACGCCGAAGGTGAGCGCTAAGACCGCCCCGAGCGTCACCATCTCGGCGTGGGAGAAGATCGCGATGCCGGTGGTTCCGAAGATGAGTGAGAGCCCGATCGAGGCGAGGGCGAGCATGAGGCCGAAGTTGAGGCCGCTGATGAGGCTTGAGATCAACTGGTCGATGAACGGTGTGACCGTGCGCTCGCCGGCGCCGAGGAAGAAGTTCACCGACTTCTTCTTGGTCAGCCCGAACTCGGCTTCGATCGTGGCACCACGATCGGTGATCGTGACCCGATCGTTGCCCTCCTCGCTCACGATGACGCCCTCGGGGAGGGTCGACTCGACGAGCGTGATCTTGTAGGTGGCCTTCTCGGGGACGCCGACCCGCCACTTGCCGTCGGCATCCGTCTTGACCTCGGCCTCGTAGCCGCTGCCCTCGACGATGAGCGTGACGTCATCGAGCGGCTCGCCGTTGTATTTGACGTTGCCGCTGAAGATGTAGTCGTACTTATCGGTGTTGGTCTCATCCGCCGTCGCCGGGGATACGGCGGTCATCGCGAACGCGAGTGCGGCGAATATCACTGCGAGGAGGAGAACGAGAGGGCGCTTTGCGAGCGACCGGGACCGTTGAGTTGTGACCACGAGACCTCCAAGACGGACCAGCGAAGAATCTTTGGGACCTCGGGTTCTGGTTGCCGTCATCGTTGACAGTACCTGCCGATTATGTCGCATGGAGCACTCTCAATTCCACACGAGGGCGCAGAGCTGCCGCGTCCTGGGCGGCTGAGCGCAACAAACGCTACGATTAATTACCGGATTCAGCGTGGCAACCGGCCTCTTATCGCGACGAGTAACAATTCGGAGACTCATGGAGCAGCCAGACCCGTTCGGATTCATCGGACTCACCTACGACGACGTCATGCTCCTGCCGGGGCATACGGATGTCATCCCGAGCGAAGCGGACACCTCATCCCGTCTGACGCGCAACATCCGGGTCGCCACACCGCTCATCTCGGCGGCCATGGACACGGTGACCGAGGGTCGCATGGCGATCTCGATGGCACGCCAGGGCGGGCTCGGCATCCTGCATCGCAACCTCTCCATCGAGGACCAGGCGACCTTCGTCGACAAGGTCAAGCGCAGCGAGTCCGGCATGATCACGAACCCGGTGACGACGACCCCGGATGCGACGGTCGCCGAGGTCGACGCGCTGTGCGGGCAGTTCCGGGTCTCCGGCCTGCCGGTCGTCGAGGGCGACGGCAAGCTCGTGGGCATCATCACCAACCGGGACATGCGCTTCGTGTCCCAGTTCGAGAAGCAGACGACACTCGTGCGCGACGTCATGACGAAGCTGCCGCTCATCACGGCGCCCACCGGGGTCGACCCGGATGCCGCGGTCGCGATCTTCGCGCAGCACAAGATCGAGAAGCTGCCGCTCGTCGACGCGAACGGCAGGCTCACCGGACTCATCACGGTCAAGGACTTCGACAAGACGGAGCAGTACCCGAACGCGACGAAGGACGATGAGGGGAGGCTGCGGGTCGGCGCCGCGATCGGCTTCTTCGGCGACGCCTGGCAGCGCGCCGGCGCGCTCGCCGACGCGGGCGTGGACGTCATCGTCGTCGACACGGCGAACGGCGACTCCGCGGGCGAGATCAACATCATCCGCCGGCTGAAGGGCGACTCGGCCTTCGACGGGATCGACATCATCGGAGGGAATGTCGCGACGCGTTCCGGAGCCCAGGCGCTCGTCGAGGCGGGGGCGGATGCGATCAAGGTCGGCGTCGGGCCGGGCTCGATCTGCACGACGCGCGTCGTCGCCGGCGTCGGGGTGCCCCAGGTGACCGCGGTGTACGAGGCGTCGCTCGCGGCGCGCGAGGCGGACATCCCGGTCATCGCGGACGGTGGCCTGCAGTATTCGGGCGACATCGCGAAAGCGCTCGTGGCCGGGGCGGAGTCGGTCATGCTCGGATCGCTGCTCGCCGGAACAGACGAGAGCCCCGGCGACATGCTCTTCATCAACGGCAAGCAGTTCAAGTCGTACCGCGGCATGGGGTCGCTCGGCGCCATGCAGACCAGGGGCAAGCGCACCTCGTACTCGCGCGACCGCTACTTCCAGGCCGACGTTCCGAGCGACGACGAGCTCATCGCCGAGGGCATCGAGGGCAAGGTGGCCTACCGGGGGCCGGTGTCCTCCGTCGTGTACCAGCTGCTCGGCGGCCTTCGGCAGTCCATGTTCTACACCGGCGCGCACACGATCGACGAGCTGCGGGCCAACGGAAAGTTTGTGCGGATCACGGCGGCGGGGCTCAAGGAGTCGCACCCGCACGATATCCAGATGGTGGTGGAGGCGCCCAACTACCGGCACTAGCTTTTGCGGGGGCGCGTCCGCAATTCCTGTAGTCTGGTCGGCTCGCCTGTGGTGGGCCTCCGGCATCCGGAGTCGCGTACCGAGGATCACACCCATGGGATACATCGACGTCAACGGCGTATCGCTGTCGCTGCCCGACGGGCGGCCGCTGCTCGACGACGTGAGCTTCCGCGTCGGTGAGGGCACGACGAGTGCGCTCATCGGGGCGAACGGCGCGGGCAAGTCGACGCTGCTGCGCATCATCCGGGGCGAGCAGAAGGCGGATGCGGGGGCCGTCTCGATCGACGGCGCGCTCGGCATCATGGACCAGTTCGTCGGTCACCTGCGGGACGCATCCACGGTGCGGGACCTCCTCGTGTCGGTCGCGCCGACCCGGATTCGCGCGGCATCCATCGGACTCGACCGCAGCGAGACCGCGATCATCGAGAACGACGCACTCGAGACGCAGATGGCCTACGCGAGTGCGCTCGCCGAGTATGCGGAGGCGGGCGGCTACGAGCAGGAGACGGTGTGGGACGAGTGCACGACGGCGGCGCTCGGCATCCCGTTCGAGCGCGCCAAATACCGCGAGGTCACGACCCTTTCCGGCGGTGAACAGAAGCGGCTCGTGCTGGAGGCACTCTTCCGTGGACCGGATGACCTGCTCCTGCTCGACGAACCGGACAACTACCTGGATGTGCCGGCGAAGCGCTGGCTGGAGGGGACGCTGCGTGCGTCGAAGAAGACCGTGCTGCTCGTGAGCCACGACCGCGAACTCCTCGCGCGTGCCGCTGACCGCATCATCACGCTCGAACTGGGTGGCGCAGGGGCGACGACGTGGACGCACGGTGGTGGCTTCGGCACGTACCACGACGCGCGGAAGGCGCGCATGGACCGGCTCGATGAGTTGCGACGCCGCTGGGACGAGCAGCATGCGAAGCTGCGCCAGCTCGTCCAGGCGATGAAGGTCAAGGCGGCGGCGAGCGACGAGTTCGCCTCCCGTTACCACGCGGCGATGACGAGACTACGGAAGTTTGAGGAGGCCGGGCCGCCGCTCGAGCGCCCCGTCGAGCAGGATCTCGCCATGCGGCTGCGCGGTGACCGCACCGGCAAGCGCGCTGTCGTGTGCGAGCAGCTCGAGCTCACGGGGCTCATGGCTCCGTTCGACCTCGAGGTCTGGTTCGGCGACCGGGTGGCTGCGCTCGGGTCGAACGGCTCCGGGAAGTCGCACTTCCTTCGGCTGCTCGCGCTCGGCGGGACCGACCCCGACCCGCGCGCCGGGCACCTGACGTCGGTCGGCGCGACCCTCACACCGGTCGCCCACACCGGCGCCGCGAAGCTCGGGGCGCGCGTCGTGCCCGGATGGTTCGCGCAGGTGCACGAGCATCCGTCACTCCTCGGGCGCACGCTGCTCGACATCCTTCACCGAGGCGACGACAACCGGAACGGGATGGCGCGGGAGGCGGCGAGCCGCGCCCTCGACCGGTACGGGCTCGCCGAGGCGGCCGAGCAGAACTTCGAGTCGCTCTCCGGCGGCCAGCAGGCGCGGCTGCAGATCCTGCTGCTCGAGCTCTCCGGGGCGACACTGCTGCTGCTCGACGAGCCGACCGACAACCTCGACCTCGTCTCGGCAGAGGCGCTGCAGGATGCCCTGGAGCGGTTCGAGGGGACCGTCATCGCCGTCACCCACGACCGGTGGTTCGCGCGGTCGTTCGACCGCTTCCTGGTGTTCGGTGCCGACGGCCGGGTCTACGAGTCGGATGCGCCGGTCTGGGATGAGAAGCGCGTCGTCCGTCCTCGCTGACCGGCGTGCGCGGGTCGGCTAGCGGAGGCCGGCCAGGCGAGCTACGGCCTCGGTGAGGGTTTCCGGCGAGCAGGCCAGGTTGAGGCGGGCGAAGCCGCGGCCGGGAGCGCCGAAGGGCGGGCCGTTGCTCAGCGCGACCTTCGCGTGCTCGAGCGCGTACTCCGCCGGGTCGTCGCCCCAGTCGAGCGCGCGGAAGTCGAGCCAGGCCAGGTAGGTGGCCTCCGGCATCCGGTACTTCACGGTGGGCAGCTGCTCGGCGAGCAGGGTCGTCAGCAGCCGTCGGTTCGCGTCGAGCGAGGAGATGATGCCGTCGAGCCACTCCGTGCCCTCGCGGTACCCGGCGATGCTCGCCTTCAGCCCCAGGATGCTCGTCCGCCAGTACACCTCGAGCGGCATCGAGCCGACGACCTGCTGGTTCGGCCCGCCCGCGGTGACCATGACCGCGCACTTGAGGCCGGCGAGATTCCATGCCTTGCTCGCGGCGGTGACGCAGACGCCGACCTCGCGCGCCGCATCCGAGACCGAGAGGAACGGGGTGAACGCGGCATCCGGGTAGGTGAGCGGCCCGTGGATCTCGTCGCTCACGATGGTCGCCCCGTACTTCGCGGCGAGGTCGGCGACGGCGCGCAACTCGTCGGCCGAGTGCGCGCGGCCCACCGGGTTGTGCGGGTTGCAGAGGAGGTAGGCGCGGGCTCCATCCTGGAATGCGCGCTCGATCCCGTCGAGGTCGAGCGACCAGCCCTCATCGAGTCCGCCGGCGAGCGGCACCTCGACGATGCGCGCGCCGGACTCGGCGACAAGGTCGAAGAACGGGAAGTACACGGGCGGGTTGACGATCACGCCCTCGCCGGGTTTCGTCACACGGCGCAGGGTCTCGACGATGGCGACCCCGACATCCGTCGTCGTCCAGACCTGGGCCGGGTCGACGGTCCACCCCCAGCGGGCGGCGGCGAAGGAGGCGAACGCCTCGGGCAGGTCGGACGTGGGCGGGGCGTAGCCGGTGTCCGAGTCGCGGATGGCGGCAGCCAGCGTCTCAGCGATGGGCGGGGCGAGCGGGTAGTCGGTCTCGGCGACGAAGAGCGGGAGCACGTCATCCGGGAACGCGCGCCACTTCATGCTCGTGCGCTGCCGGAGCTTCTCGATCGAATCTGCCTTCACATCCATGAGCCCAGCTTGCCACCTCCGTGACTGTCCCAAATGAAGGCATTGCGGATGCTGCGGCACGGCACCACGGGCATGCGCGGATGACGGATGCCGGATTGCCTTCATTTGGGACACGGAGCGGGAGCACAGCGGCAGGGCTCGGTAGGCTTGATGCGTGAGTGACATCGAGATCGGCCGGGCGAAGCGCGGGCGACGCGTCTACGCATTCGACGACATCGCGATCGTGCCCAACCGGCGCACGCGCGACCCGGAAGACGTGTCGGTGAGCTGGACGATCGACGCCTACCAGTTCGACATCCCGGTGCTCGCGGCCCCCATGGACTCGGTCGTCTCGCCGGCGACCGCCATCCTCATGGGCCGATTCGGCGGGCTCGGTGTGCTCAACCTCGAGGGTCTGTGGACCCGCTACGACGATCCAGAGCCGCTGCTCGAGGAGATCCGCGCGCTGCCGGCTGACAAGGCGACGAAGCGCATGCAGGAGATCTACGCCGAGCCGATCAAACCCGAGCTCGTGACGAGCCGCCTCGCCGAGATCCGTGCTGCCGGCGTCACGGTCGCCGGCGCCCTCTCGCCGCAGCGCACCCAGCAGCTCTACAAGACCGTCGTCGAGGCGGGGGTCGACCTGTTCGTCATCCGCGGGACGACCGTGAGCGCAGAGCATGTCTCCAGGAACCAGGAGCCGCTCAACCTCAAGAAGTTCATCTACGAGCTCGACGTGCCGGTCATCGTCGGCGGCGCCGCCGGTTACACGCCTGCGCTCCATCTCATGCGTTCCGGTGCGGCGGGCGTGCTCGTCGGGTTCGGCGGCGGGGCGGCGTCCACGACACGGGCGAGCCTCGGCATCCACGCCCCCATGGCCACGGCCGTGGCGGATGTCGCGGGCGCCCGCCGCGATTACCTCGACGAGTCGGGCGGCCGCTACGTGCACGTCATCGCCGACGGCGGGCTCGGCAGCTCCGGAGACATCGTCAAGGCGATCTCGGTCGGGGCGGATGCCGTCATGCTCGGCAGCACGCTCGCCCGCGCGACGGATGCCCCTGGCGGCGGCATGCACTGGGGAGGAGAGGCGCACCATCCGGAGCTCCCGCGCGGTCGCCGTGTCGAGGTCGGGTCGGTCGCGCCGCTCGAACAGATCCTGTTCGGCCCGTCGACGACGGCCGACGGGACCGTCAACCTCGTGGGCGCGCTCAAGCGCTCGATGGCGACGACCGGCTACTCCGACCTCAAGGAATTCCAGCGGGTCGAGGTCGTGCTCGCTCCCTACCACGCCTAAGGAAGACCATGGCGAAGAAGACCGTCACCCGCTCCTCGAAGCTCGGCCCCGCCGAGCGCGCCGCGGCGATCGCCGCGCTCAAGGAGAAGGAGCTCGACATCCTGGTGGTGGGTGGCGGCATCGTCGGCACCGGCAGTGCGATGGATGCCGTGACCCGGGGGCTTCGGGTCGGCATGGTGGAGGCGCGCGATTGGGGCAGCGGCACGTCGAGCCGGTCGTCCAAGCTCGTGCATGGCGGCATCCGGTATCTCGAGCAATTGAACTTCCGCCTCGTGCGGGAGGCCCTCATGGAGCGCGGCCTGCTGTTGCAGCGTCTCGCCCCGCACCTCGTGAAGCCCGTGCGCTTCCTCTACCCGCTGAAGACCCGCATCGTCGAGCGCCTGTACATCGGCGCCGGGATGCTCCTCTACGACCTGTTCAGCTACAGCGGCGGTCGCCCACCAGGGGTTCCGCACCACCGGCACCTGAGCAAGAGGCAGGTGCACCGGCTCATGCCGAGCCTGCGCGACGACGCCCTCATCGGCGGCATCACCTACTACGACGCCCAGGTCGACGATGCGCGCTACGTCTCGAGCCTGGCCCGCACGGCATCCTTCTACGGCGCCCACGTGGCTAGCCGGGTGCGGGTCGAGGGATTCCTCAAGGTGGGGGAGCGCGTCGTGGGGGTGAAGGCGCACGACCTGCTCACCGGCGAGCGTTTCGACATCCGGGCCCGCCAGGTCGTCAACGCGACCGGGGTGTGGACGGATGACACCCAGTCGATGGTGGGCGAGCGCGGCCAGTTCAAGGTGCGCGCGTCGAAAGGCATCCATCTCGTCGTGCCGCGGGACCGCTTCCAGTCGAAGGTCGGCCTGCTGCTGCGCACCGAGAAGAGCGTGCTCTTCGTCATCCCGTGGGGCCGGCACTGGCTCATCGGCACGACCGACACCGACTGGAATCTCGACAAGGCGCATCCGGCCGCGACGGCCGCCGACATCGACTACCTGCTCGAGCATGTCAACAAGGTCATCAACCTGCCGCTCACCCGTGAGGACGTCGAGGGCGTCTATGCGGGGTTGCGGCCCCTGCTGGCCGGCGAGAGCGACGAGACCTCGAAGCTCTCGCGCGAGCACATCGTCGCGCACAGCGTCCCCGGCCTCGTCGTGATCGCCGGAGGCAAGTGGACGACGTACCGGGTGATGGCGAAGGATGCGATCGATGAAGCGGCCGCCGCACTCGATGGCAGGGTGCCGGAGAGCACGACCGACGAGATCGCGCTGCTCGGTGCCGAGGGCTATCAGGCGGCCTGGAACAAGCGCTCCAAGATCGCGCGAGCCTTCGGGGTGCACAAGGTGCGGATCGAGCATCTGCTGAACAGGTATGGAACGTTGACGGATGAGCTGCTCGACCTCATCCGGGAGCGCCCGGAATTGAATCATCCCCTTCCGGGGGCGGACGACTACCTCGAGGCGGAGGTCGTCTACGCCGCCACCCACGAGGGCGCGCTGCACCTGGACGACGTGCTCGCCCGCCGTACCCGTATCTCGATCGAGGCGTGGGATCGTGGTGTCTCCGCCGCCCCCGTGGCCGCGCGGCTCATGGGCGGGGTCCTGGGTTGGGATGCCCCCCGAGTCGAGCAGGAGGTCAGCCACTACCTCAAGCGGGTCGCCGCGGAGCGGGCGAGCCAGGAGCAGCCGGATGACGCCTCCGCCGACCGGGTTCGGCTGGAAGCGCCCGACATCGTCGTCGCAGGGTAGCGATGCCGAGGAACGAGAACATCGCATGCTGAGGATCGCCCTGAGGCCGCGCTGGATCGCAGCCCTCGTGCTCGCGCTCGCGGTCGCCGCGGGGTTCGCCCTCCTCAGCCAGTGGCAGCTCTCCCGCAGCGTGAGCACCGGAACGGTCGTCGAACGGCCGACCGAGACGGTGCTGCCCCTCGCCGAGGTCGCGCAGCCGCAGGAGCCGATCAGGACCGACGCCGACGGCCAACTCGTCACCGCGAGCGGTGAGTACCTCGCCGGCGACACCATCGTCCTGAGCGACCGCATCAACGGTGGGCAGGCCGGTTACTGGGTCGTCGCGCACCTCAGGACCGCCGACGGCGCCGGCCTCGCCGTCGCACTCGGCTGGAGCGCCGACCGGAACGGGGCGGCATCCGTCGCCTCGTCGCTCGAGGGGGGAGAGGCGACCGTGACCGGGCGCTTCGTCGTCGACGAGGCGCCGCAGACATCCGATTTCGAGCACGGAGAGCTCAGTACCCTCGCGGCGGCCGCCCTCGTCAATCTGTGGCCGGATGCCGACCCGGCCGGAATCTACAACGGGTACGTCGTCGCGGGGGAGCCCTCCGGCGGCCTCGCGAAGATCGACTCGCCGCGCCCGGTGACCACCGTCGAACTCAACTGGCTCAACGTCTTCTACGCCGCCGAGTGGGTGATCTTCGCCGGTTTCGCCGTCTTCCTGTGGTGGAGGCTCGTGCGGGACGTGTGGGAGAAGGAACAACGCGCGGCGGCCCCAGACCCGAATCCGTAGACTTAGGTCATGCCCCAGCTGCCTCGTGTGACCGATATTCCCCGCATCCGCAAGACCGTCGCCGTCTACAAGGTGTCGGCCATCGTCACCGGGACTTTCCTGCTGCTCCTGTGCCTCATGATGGTGTTCCGCTACGTCATGAACGTCGACATCGAGCTCGGCGGCCCCGACGGGTTCCTCGCCCTCACTCCGAAAGAGGCGATCGTCGGGATCGACCTCTCCACCATCATCCTCATCGTGCACGGCTGGCTCTACGTGCTCTACCTCGCCTGCGACTTCCTGCTCTGGCGTTTCATGGGCTGGACGTTCGGGCGGTTCCTCCTCATCGCCCTCGGCGGAATCGTGCCGCTCCTGTCCTTCTTCTTCGAGCGCAGCGTGCCGAAGCGGGTCGCCGCGGAGGTCGCGGCCGTGGAATCCGGCGCTGCGGTGGCCGGCACGGAGGTTCCTGCATGAGCGGTCGCGGTCCGGTCCTCGTCGTCGACTTCGGTGCCCAGTACGCTCAGCTCATCGCGCGACGGGTGCGTGAGGCGGGCGTCTACTCCGAGATCGTGCCGCACACCATCACCGCGGCAGAGCTCGCCGAGCGGACGCCTTCCGCCGTCATCCTGAGCGGGGGCCCGTCGAGCGTCTACGAACCGGGATCGCCCTCGCTCGATCCCGGCATCCTGCAGCTCGGCCTGCCCGTGCTCGGCATCTGCTACGGCTTCCAGGTCATGGCGCAGCAGCTCGGCGGCGAGGTCGCCAACACCGGTCTGCGCGAATACGGGGCGACGGATGTCGTGCTCGCCGGCGACGGCGGCGTGCTGCTCGCCGGGCAACCCGCCAGCCAGGTCGCCTGGATGAGCCACGGCGACTCCGTCGCGACCGCTCCCGATGGCTTCACCGTGCTCGCCTCGAGCGCCTCCACCCCGGTCGCGGCGTTCGGCAGCGACGCGCAGCGCCTCTACGGCGTGCAGTGGCATCCGGAGGTGAAGCACTCCGAGTTCGGTCAGCGCGTGCTCGAGAACTTCCTGCACGAGGCCGCGGGGCTGCCCGCCGACTGGAACAGCGGCAACGTCATCGCCGACCAGGTTGCGCGCATCCGGGAGCGGGTCGGCGACTCGCGCGTCATCTGCGGGCTCTCCGGCGGGGTCGACTCCGCCGTCGCCGCCGCACTCGTGCACCGGGCGGTCGGCGACCAGCTCGTGTGCATCTTCGTCGATCACGGGCTGCTGCGGCAGGATGAGCGCCGCCAGGTCGAGGAGGACTTCGTCGCCTCCACCGGCGTCCGGCTGGTCACCGTCGACGCTGTTGAACAGTTCCTCGACGCGCTTGCCGGGGTCACCGATCCGGAGACGAAACGCAAGATCATCGGGCGCGAGTTCATCCGCTGCTTCGAGAACGCCGCCGAAGCGCTCGTGCTGGAGGCGGCCGCCGACGGGGCGCCCATCAAGTTCCTCGTGCAGGGCACCCTCTACCCGGATGTCGTCGAATCCGGCGGCGGCAGCGGCACCGCCAACATCAAGAGCCACCACAACGTCGGAGGTCTGCCCGAAGACCTCCAGTTCGAACTCGTCGAGCCACTGCGCGCCCTGTTCAAGGACGAAGTGCGTGCGATCGGCCGAGAGCTCGGCCTGCCAGAGCCGATCGTCGCCCGCCAGCCGTTCCCGGGTCCTGGCCTCGGCATCCGGATCATCGGCGAGGTCACCCGCGAACGTCTCGACCTGCTGCGACTCGCGGATGCGATCGTCCGCGCCGAACTGACCGACGCCGGCCTCGACGCCGACATCTGGCAGTGCCCGGTCGTACTGCTGGCGGACGTGCGGTCGGTCGGCGTGCAGGGCGACGGGCGCACCTACGGGCACCCCATCGTGCTGCGACCGGTGTCGTCGGAGGACGCGATGACGGCGGACTGGTCGCGGCTGCCGTACGACGTGCTGGCTCGCATCTCGAACCGGATCACCAATGAGGTGCCGGGGGTGAACCGGGTGGTGCTGGATGTGACATCCAAGCCGCCGGGCACTATCGAGTGGGAATGACGACCACGTTGTGGTGAAGGTTCATGAATTCAGGCGTCCGTGACGACATCCAGGCGCGCGAGCAACTGCTCGACCTGAGCCCGGATCCGGTCGCGGATGCGGCGCACCTCTTCCCTCGGAAGGCCGGCCGGGTCGTCGAGCTCCCAGTCCTCGTACCGCTTGCCCGGGTACACCGGGCAGGCGTCGCCGCATCCCATAGTGATCACGACATCCGCCGCCTGCACCACGTCGTCGGTGAGGGGCTTCGGGAACTCTTCGGCCAGGTCCAGGCCGAGCTCCGCCATGACCGCGGTCACGGTCGGGTTCAGCTCCCGGCTCGGCGCCGAGCCGGCGGAGCGCACGTGCACGCGGCCGCCACCGAGGTGGTTGGCGAAGACCGCAGCCATCTGTGATCGTCCGGCGTTCTGCTCGCAGACGAAGAGGATCTCGGGAACGGGTCTTTCGATCGAGCCTTTCGCCTGGGCCAGGGCGGTGAGGCGATCGCTCGCGAAGCGGGTGGTTCGCACGGCCAGGTGCGCGGTCACCGTCGAGGTGCGCAGCAGCGCCGTGTACGACTCGAGCACGTAGCGCTCGACCGTCTCCGTGTTGAAGACCCCGGAGAACCTGGACGCCAGCTCGGCGGCGAGACGCCGAAGATAGTCCTCGGGGTAGGCGAGCCCGGGTTGGCCGCGCCGGTCGCTGAGGTCCACGGGCGTCAGGCCTGAGCCGGGAGGATCTCGCTCAAGAGCCCCTCGATGCGCCGCTTGATGTCGTCGCGAATCGGCCGGACAGCGTCGATGCCCCGACCGGCCGGGTCGTCGAGCTCCCAGTCCTCGTACCGCTTGCCGGGGAAGATCGGGCAGGCGTCGCCGCAGCCCATGGTGATGACGACGTCGGAGTCCTTGACGGCATCCGTGGTCAGGATCTTCGGCACGTTGTTCGCGATGTCGATGCCCTCTTCGGCCATCGCCTGAATGGCGACCGGGTTGATCTCGTCCTTCGGCTCGGAGCCGGCCGAGAGCACGGTCACCCGATCGCCGGCGAGGGCGGCCAGATAGCCCGCAGCCATCTGCGAGCGGCCCGCGTTGTGCACGCAGACGAAGAGGACTGTGGGCTTGTCGGACATGGCTCCTCCGTCACGGCGTGCAGGGCATCGACAGATGTCGATGTAATAAGTATCGGGGTGTCACCGTGACGAGACAATCTGCGCGGGAATCGTTCACCAGATATTCACCTGGAGCCGATCCGCCGATCGCCATCTGCTCCATCGACATCTGTCGATGTAACGATAGGCTGACGCCCATGTCTGCAAGACTTCGCCGGGTCGTGGCCGAGTTCCTCGGCAGTGCTCTCCTGGCCGCTGTCGTCGTCGGATCGGGCATTGCGGCGGAGCGACTCTCGCCGAGTGATGTCGGGCTGCAATTACTGGAGAACGCCCTGGCGACAGCCCTCGCCTTGCCGGTGCTCATCCTGCTGTTCATCCACATCAGCGGCGCTCACTTCAACCCGGTCGTGTCTCTGGTCGACTCCGCGATCGGCCTGCGCGCGTGGCGGGACACCGCCGTCTACATCCCTGCCCAGGTCGCCGGCTGCATCGCCGGAGCCGTGCTGGCCAACCTGATGTTCGGCGCCTCCGCCGTCTCCTGGAGCACCAAGGAGCGCCTCGGCGCCGGCACCTTCCTCGCCGAGATCGTGGCCACGGCGGGGCTCGTCCTGGTCATCTTCGCCCTGGCCCGCACCGGTCGCGCATCCGTCATCCCGGCCGCGGTCGGCGCCTACATCGGCGCTGCCTACTTCTTCACGGCCTCGACCAGTTTCGCGAATCCGGCCATCACGATCGGGCGGATGTTCAGTGAGAGCTTCGCCGGTATCGCACCGAGTTCGTCGCTCGGCTTCATCGCGGCGCAACTGCTCGGCGGCGGCATCGGGTACCTGCTGGTGCGATACTTCTACCCGCGCGTCACCGTGTGAGGTGGTTGGGACCGGTGCGAAGGATGCCCGACCAGGTCACTCGCGGAGGATCGCCAGGAGGCGCAGGATCTCCAGATACAGCCAGACGACGGTGACCATGATGCCGAAGGCGGCCGTCCAGCCGTAGATGCGCGGTGCCCCACGCTCGACTCCGGTCTTGATGCTGTCGAAGTCCAGAACGAGGGAGTATGCGGCGAGAAGGATCACGAGGATGCCGAGAATCAAGCCGAGCGGGATGCCGAAGATCTCGGCACTGCGCAAGCCAAACGGCTGGTCGTTGACCCCGGTCAACATGAGCACGAGGTTCAGGACCGAGAACACGAGGTAGCCGATCATCGCGACCATGAAGACCTTCGTCGCCTTCTTCGATGCGCGCACCTTCCCGCTCGCGAAGAGAGCCAGCGTGACGCCGATCACGACGAACGTGCCCAGCACCGCTTGCACCGCGATCCCCGGGTACAGGAACTCGAAGAAGTTCGTCACCCCGCCGACGAAGACACCCTCCACCGCCGCATAGGCGAGCACGAGTGCGGGCGAAGGCTTCTTCTTGAAGATGTTGACCAGCGCCAGCACGAAGCCGACGATCATCGCCGGCAGGAAGAGCGATGGAATGAACCAGCCGACGGCCGCACCGACCAGCAGGATGCCGAAGCTCACGACGATCTTGACGATCGTGTCCTCGTAGCTCATCCGGTCGGTCTCGGCCGGCGTTGCCGACGGACGCGAGTAGAGCTCGGTCAACTGCTCGGCGGTGAGCTCGGGGACGGCGGGACGGGCGAGCTGCGCCGCCTTGGTCGCGCTCGCGGAGAAGGCGGGCGAGTTGCTGAAGGCCGGATTCGATGACGCCATGGGTTCCTCTGCTTTCGGGGGAATCGCTTTCACCAAATCTACCGGGTCGTGGCTGTGTTTCTCCCGCGCATCGCGGCCAGCGAACGTCCCAGCCAGGCGGCGCCCGCGAGCAGGGCGCCGGCGACCGGCAGCACCACGGCCCCCCATCCGTAGTCGGGGAACATCTGCGCGAGAAGCAGCCCGCCGACCGGCGGGAGCGCGAGGGTCAGGTAGCTCACGAGCGGCCTCTGCCGCACGAGCAGCCACGCTGCGAGGGTCACGGCGAGGAAGGGCGTCGCCTGGGCACCGTTCAGCAGGATGATCATGACGAGCACGCTCGCCCCGGATGCCAGGACGCGTCGCCAGCCGACCCCCGGCAGGATGCACCACCCCGCCACGTGCAGGAAGATCCCGATCGGCAGAACCCCGAGGGAGTACGTCGAAGTGAGCTGGATGAGCAGTCCGCCGGTGAACGCGAGGGTGAGCCCCCCGAGATACCGACCGCGGTAGGAGCCCCAGCGCGACGGGAGGAGCGAGGCCGGCTCGCGCCATCCGGACTGTGTCCAATCGGGCCCGGCCGGCGCAGGATCAGGCATACGAGGTGTAGATCTGGATGGCGGCGTAGACGATGAGGACGAGCCCGAGCGCTCCCATGCCGATGCCGACCCAGAACGGGGCGTCGTACTTCTTCGCCTCCTCCTCAGTACTCAGGTCGGGGCGGATCGCCGCGGGAATGGCCGCCAGCGCGGGTACGGCCCTGTGCATCGGGCGCCCGCAATAGATGCAGAACTTCCACGTCGACGCGAGCTCGCGGCCGCAACTGTCGCAGCGTTCCATAGGGAGCAGATTACCAACAGCGGGTATCGCGTAGCGTTGCACTGTGAAACTGCCTGCGGCGACCCGGCCTATCGTGATCGCACACCGCGGCGCGAGCGGGTACCGACCCGAGCACAGTCGTGCCGCCTACGACCTGGCGATCGACCTCGGGGTGGATGCCGTCGAGCCGGACATCGTCGCCACCGCCGACGGTGTGCTCGTACTGCGGCACGAGAACGAGATCTCCGGCACGACGGATGTCGCACATCGCCCCGAGTTCGCCGGGCGGCGGACCACGAAGGTCATCGACGGCCAGAAGCTCACCGGCTGGTTCACCGAGGACTTCACCTGGCTCGAACTGAAAAGCCTGCGGGTGCGCGAGCGCCTGCCGAAGCTCAGGAGCCGCTCCTTCGACGGTGAGGAAGGCATCCTGCGTCTCGGCGACCTCATCGACCTGCTCGACGAGCGCGGTGGCGTCGGCATGGTCGCCGAGATCAAGCACGCCGCGTACTTCGAGTCGATCGGACTGCCCCTCGATGAACTCGTCGCCGCAGAGCTGAGCAGCGCGGGCTGGGAGAACGACCCGCGGGTCACCGTCGAATGCTTCGAGACCCGGGTGCTCGGGCAGCTGCGGGATCGCGGGATCGCGGCGCAGTACGTCTTCCTCCTCGAGGCCGCCGGTGCGCCGGCCGACGAGGTCGCGGCGCACGGGCGAGCGGCGAAGCCTTACTCCGCCTATCTGACGGATGCCGGACTCGCCGGGATCGCGGCATCCGGGATCGACGGGATCAGCGTCGACAAGCGGCTGCTGCTCGCGGCGGATGCCTCTGGGCAGGTCACCGGGACCACCGACCTCGTCGAGCGGGCGCACGCCGCCGGGCTGCTCGTCTTCTGCTGGACGCTGCGCGCTGAGAACATCTTCCTGCCGAAGAACCTGCGGCGCGGGGGCGGGCCGCGCGAGTTCGGGGAGTGGCGCGACGAGTTCCAGCTCATCATGCGCAGCGGCCTCGACGGCGTCTTCGCGGATCAGCCGGATCTCGCGATCGAGGCGCGGGCCGGGCTCTAGCCCCTCCCCCCTTCCGGCCCACCTCGCGGCCGGTTGCGGCGGTGCGTGATGCGGGCGTGCCTCTGTCCCAAATGAAGGCATTGCCAAGGGGTCGCGCCACGCGAACGGGCGAGAAGTGGCTTTTGGCGTGGGAGTGCCTTCATTTGGGACAGGTACCAGACGGGGGCCGCGTTGTGGGCCAGTTGCTGGCGAGTCGAACTCAGAGGTGGTCGCCACGTGCGACCGAGGTGAGGATGGCGCGCTCAACTTCCGGCCAGCGGTAGATCACCTGGTTGTAACTGAATCGAAGAACGATGTAGTCGAGCGCGCACAACTCGGCATCACGACTGCGGTCCGCCTCGAAACGGACCGGGTCGATGTGGTAGGCAACACCGTCGACCTCGATGACGAGCCGGCGGCCCGCCAGGAAGTCGACCCGCTTCCCGTCGATCCACACCTGTCGCTGAAGGGGCAAGCGGTGTGGTGCGAGGCGCACCCAGGTGATGGATTCCGTACCGCTCTCACAGATTCCGTCCGCCAACTGAAGTAGACGAGCACGGGTGGGGATACCGTCGGCGATCAGCTGCCACTCATTGCGGGTGATGAGAGGGATGCTCCTCGTTTCGGACGGTCGTAACGCGGAATTGGCGATGGCGACCGCATAGTCGATGGGCTGGCAACGGGCTACCTCGGCGAGACAAGAAAGCGGGTCGAGCAGGAGTCTCGATCCCGCGCGGTGTTGGGCGTTCCAGTGCGTCGTCACCGCCAGTGAACCCCGCGGGAGTCGACGCCTCATGTTGTCGGGTGTGCGCAGCCGACAATCGTTATGGTCGAGCGACACGTGCAAGTGCTCGTCGGGCGGGCGCCACATTCCGTGCAGGGCCGCGCCGGAGATGCAACCGAGCCGCCCACCGACCCGGATGCCCTGCCGCAGAAGCGGGTGGACATCCGGTGTGCAATACCACCCCTGTCGAACCCGGATGACGATGCCATGATGTGCGGCCGCGGACAGCGCTCTCTTGTTGAAGCCGGCTGCGAGTAACTCGTAGGTGGCTGCGAGGCCGCCGTGGCTGTCGATCGTTTCAGTCAGGGAGAACATCCGGCAAGCGTGCCGCGTCGCGGAGGCCTGTGGTGGTGCGGAAGCCTCGCTCTGTGGATAGCCGGCGCTGTGCGGGTTGACAAACCCACACCCAAACCATAAATGGGTTTATGAGCAAGCAGGAGTTCTCAATCCCGAAGCTGGTAACCGACCTCAAGTCGGAAGCCGACGCTTACCTTTTGCTTGAACAACTCCGCTGGGGCGGCACCCCGGATGCATGCCCCAAATGCGGCACGGTTGGCCGCTGCTACTTCCTCAACCCCGCGAACGGTTCAACACGCAAAACCCGTACCGGTTCGGTTTCGGAGCGTCGTGTGTGGAAGTGCGGTGGATGCCGTAAGCAGTTCTCAGTCCTCACGGATACCATCTTCCACGGAACGAAGATCTCGATTCGTACTTGGTTGATGGTGATCCTCCAAGTGTGTTCGTCAAAGAACTCAGTGTCCGCGTGGGAGATTTCCCGCCAATACGGATTGACCCCCGAGAGTGCGTGGCACATGGTGCACCGCATCCGTGAAGCGATGAAGCGGGAGCCAGTCGCCGGACTCCTGCGGGGCGCTATTCAGGCGGACGAAACGTGGATTGGCGGGAACCCTGCTAATCGTCACCGCAACGACCCCCGCGAGCTGCCACGTAAAGCGGGCACCACGGACAAGCAGCCCGTGTTCGCTCTCGTGCACTACGAGACTCGCGAAGCACGCTCCACAGTTGTGAATGATGTGACCGCGAACACCTTGGGAGACAAGATCCGCGAATGGGCGGACATTGAGAACACGTATCTTCAGACAGACAAGCACACTGGGTACATCAAGATCGGCGCTGAGGCACCATCGCATGAGGTCGTTGATCACTCGATGGGCCAGTACAAATTGCTCGGTGGAGCGGGTACGAACCTGGTCGAAGGATTCTTCTCCGAGTTGAAGCGTTCCCTCGACGGCACCCACCGTCACGTTTCGATCGAGCACCTTGACCGGTATCTGGCCCAGTTCGACTTCATGTTCACGACCTGCAAACTGACTGACTCCCAGCGGATGCGGAAACTGATCGGAACCGTTGCTGGACGACGACTCACCTATATGCCACTTGTTGGAAACGCGTAGAAGAGCTATTAGTCCGGGTGAGAACCTGTTAAACTGTGGACCGGACGGGAATTGGACCCGCTAGGGAGAGTTCCAAATGCGCTCCTGGCAACCATGCCCCGGCCCAAAATTGAAGATTAGAGAGCGGTGGGCCGCTCGGGTTGACGCTCCAACGTCAACCCGAAACGACCCACCACCACTATGGCGGCGGCATACTTGTCACCTCCTTCCAGTTGTTCTCTTCGAGAGCCGACTCATCCGTCACGGGGGTCGGCTCTCGTGGTTCTATCGTACTGCACAACCGGGACAAGTCAGGCGACACACCGAGTTATTGCATTAACCTGTCCCAGAAATCGGGACAGCCCTGTAGACTCGTGACATGGAAAGTGACATGATCATCCGTGAACTCGAGGGCCGCGCGAATGAGCTTGAGTCGGAAGCGCAGCGATTGCGAGCAGCAGCCGAGGTTCTGCGTGGCCGATCTCCTATTTCTTCACCGACGAGGAAATCGTTAGTACCAGCAAGGCCAGGCACTCGCGGGGGCGGATCAATGGAATTGATTCTGACAACCCTTGACGAACTCGGGCCGTTGCAGAACACCGTGCTTACAAACGAGCTGTTGGGGCGCGGTTGGAAAACTTCTTCTGCATCGCCCAGTAACACCGTTCGGACAGCACTTGGCCGACTGATGGAGCGCGGTGAAGTGAGACGACTCAAGGACGGGCGCTTTGCCACAGCCTCATACTTCACGTCAAACGCGCAAGATGAGTGATAAAAGGGACAAGCCCGGAGTCAACCCCAAGGACTTCTTACGTGCGCTCTTGAATGTGAGTCGGGAGGATGCTGCCGAGGTCCGTGAGGTCGCGGACGTCAAGGCCAAACCAGACGCACAGCGCGAGAAAGGCGGAAGCCCCAACGCGGACGCTGGGGCTTCCTAAGAACCTGACGGGACTCGAACCCGTGACCTCCCGCTCCTAAAGCGGGCGCTCTAACCAACTGAGCTACAGGTAGTCGTAGCTGACTCTCCCAGTATCCAAGGGGACCGTCAAGCCCCAGGCTAGGGTTTGTCAACCCGCACAGCGCCGGATAGCCAGAGTCATCGTCCCAAGTGAAGGAGTAGACGAGTTCTACTCCCGCAATCACGGGGCACATTGCGAACTGATCGCCGGATTGCCTTCATTTGGGACAGTACCGGCGGCGCACGAGCGACGGGCGGGGTGCACGGGCGCGGCGCAGGGGGCGGGGGCGCAGGGGGAGGGGGTGCACGGGGCGAGGCGCAGGGAGCAGGGCGCGAGCGGGCGCGGCCGGCTCGTCGGCGCCCGCGCCTAGAATTGACGGGTCATGACGTTCATCCCCGAGCTGCCGGATCCCGCCCTCGAGTCGCGGCTGCTCGAGGGGCTCAACCCGCAGCAGCGCGAAGCCGTCGTCTATCGCGGAGAGGCGCTCCTCATCGTCGCCGGCGCCGGCTCAGGCAAGACGAGCGTGCTCACCCGCCGCATCGCGCACCTCATCGAGACGCGCGACGCCTGGCCGAGCCAGATCCTCGCGATCACCTTCACCAACAAGGCGGCCGCCGAGATGCGCGAGCGCGTCGAGACGCTCATCGGGCAGGCGGCGGAGGGCATGTGGATCTCGACGTTCCACTCGGCCTGCGTGCGCATCCTGCGCCGTGAGGCGGAGACCTTCGGCTACACGAAGAGCTTCACGATCTACGACTCCGCCGACTCCCGCGCCCTCATCAAGCGCATCATCAAGGACCTCGACGCCGACACCTTCGGCTTCACCGTGAGCAAGGTGGCCGGGCGCATCTCCAAGGCCAAGAACGAGTTGCAGGATGTCGAGAGCTACTCCCGCGACGCGAACTTCGCCGACCCCGCCGAGGCCGTCTTCGTGGAGATGTTCCGCCGGTACTCGAGTGAGCTTACGCGAGCGAACGCCTTCGACTTCGATGACCTCATCGCGCAGACCGTGTACCTCTTCCGAGCGTTCCCGAAGGTGGCGGCCCTCTATCAGCGGCGGTTCCGGCACGTCCTCGTCGACGAGTACCAGGACACCAACCACGCGCAGTACTCGCTCATCCGGGAGCTCACTCGCCTGCCGAAGCCCGAGCACCTCAAGGGCGCCGTCGGCTTCGACGGCATGCCGCTGAAGGAATACGATACGCCGCTCGGTCCCGCATCGCTCACCGTCGTGGGCGACTCGGACCAGTCGATCTACGCGTTCCGCGGGGCGGACATCCGGAACATCGTCGAGTTCGAGCGGGACTTCCCGAACTCGAAAGTCATCCTGCTCGAGCAGAACTATCGGTCGACGCAGAACATCCTGAGCGCGGCGAACTCGGTCATCGCCAACAACTTCGATCGCAAGGACAAGAAGCTCTTCACGACGATCGGCGACGGTGAGAAGATCGTCGGCTTCACCGGCTACAGCCAACATGACGAGGCGCAGTTCATCGCCGACGAGGTCGCCGAGCTGCGCGAGTCCGGCATCGACTACCGCGAGATGGCCGTCTTCTACCGCACGAACGCCCAGACGCGTGCGCTCGAGGACGTCTTCATCCGCTCCGCACTGCCGTACCGGGTGATCGGCGGAACCAAGTTCTACGAGCGCGCCGAGATCAAGGATGCGATGGCCTACCTCATCGCCGTCGCGAACCCCGCCGACCCGCTCGCGCTGCGTCGCATCATGAACGTGCCGAAGCGCGGGATCGGGCCGGCCACGGAGGCGGCACTGCAGAACCACGCGGACAAGGACGGCCGCTCCCTCCGCGAAGCGCTACGTGAAGCCGGGCGGCTCGGGCTCGGCCCCAAGGTCACGGCGGCGATCGAGGGGCTCGCGACGATCCTGGACGAGGTGGGGACGACGGTGGATACGGCCGCGCCCGCCGACATCCTCGCCGCCCTGCTCGAGCGCACCGGTTTCCTCGAGGTGCTGCGGGCGAGCCGCGACCCGCAGGACGAGGCGCGCGCCGAGAACGTCGAAGAGCTCCTCGCGGTCACGCGTGAGTTCCGTAGGAACAACCCGACCGGCACCCTGCTCGACTTCCTGACCGAGGTCTCGCTCGTAGCGGCCGCGGATGAGCTCGACGACTCGAGCGGAACCGTCTCGCTCATGACCCTCCACACGGCGAAGGGGCTCGAGTTCGAGGCCGTCTTCCTCACCGGCGTGGAGGAAGGGCTTCTGCCCCACCAGATGTCGGCCGGGGAGCCGGGCGGTCCGGCCGAGGAGCGCAGGCTCTTCTACGTCGGCATCACCAGGGCACGTCGGCGGCTCTACCTCTCGCTCGCGATGACGCGCGCCCAGTTCGGCGACGTCACGGTGGCGATGCCCAGCCGATACCTGCAGGAGATCCCGACCGAGCTCATCGACTGGCGGCAGTCGCCCGGCATGGCGAACTCGCGCGGAGGCACGGAGCCGCGGGCGCTCAACGCCCGGCGGGGAGGATTCGGGGCCGAGCGGTCGATCGCCGGCCACTCCCTCGGCGGACCAGGCGGATACGCGATCGAGTCGGGTGGTCCTGGCGCGACGGCGAGGGCGCGCGCGGCCGCCCGGGCGGCAGAGCGGCCCAAGACCGAATGGACGAGCCGCGTGACGAGCACGGTGCGCGACAACGGCGACCTGACCCTCGCGGTCGGCGACCGCATCCGGCACGTCGACTTCGGGGAGGGCAAGGTGACGGCGGTCACCGGTGTCGGGCCCAAATCGGTGGCGGAGGTGCAGTTCGACACGGCCGGGCGCAAGCGCCTCCTCATTAAAATCAGCCCAATAGAGAAGCTCGCATGACCCTCTCGACGGTGCGGCTCGGCACGGCGGATGGCGAACTCGCGAAGGCGCTCGCCGCCATCCGAGCCGAACTCGGGGTGAGCGAGGGGTTCCCTCCCGAGGTCGAGGCGGAGGCGCGGGAGGCCGTGGCATCCGCCGCCCATCCGGAAGACCACAGCGCCGAGTCGGCGGCCTACGAAGACCTTCTCGATGTGCCGTTCTTCACGATCGACCCCGCCGAGTCGATGGACCTCGACCAGGCGATGCACCTCGAGCGGGACGGCACCGGCTACCGTGTCCGCTACGCGATCGCCGATGTCCCCGCATTCGTGAAGCCCGGTGGCGCCGTCGACGCGGAAGCCCGCCGGCGTGGCCAGACGCTCTACCCGCCCGACGGGCGCATCCCGCTGCATCCGCTCGTCATCAGTGAGGAGGCGGCCTCGCTGCTGCCCGGGGTGGAGCGGGGCGCCTACGTATGGACCTTCGAGCTCGACGCGGATGCCCGGCTCGTCTCGACGCGCCTCACCCGGGCACGGGTGCGCAGCGAACGGCGGTTCTCCTACGACGAGGTGCAGGAGCTCGTCGACGACGGCTCGGCCCCAGAGAACCTCGCCCTGCTCAGGGAGGTCGGCCTTGCGCGCATCCTGATCGAACAGGAGCGCGGCGGCGCGAGCCTCGGCCGGCCGGACCAGGAGATCCGGGAGCATGACGGGCGGTACGAGCTCGTCCGCCGTCGCCCGCTCGAGGCGGAGGGCTGGAACGCGCAGATCTCCCTCCTCACCGGGATGGCCGCCGCGCAACTCATGCTCGACGGTGGTGTCGGCATCCTGCGCACCATGCCACCGCCGAGCGACGATTCGATCGTCTGGTTCCGCCGCCGCGCAACAGCGCTCGGGACCGCATGGGAGGAGGGCGTCGGCTACGGCGCCTACCTGCGGATGCTCGACCCTGCGGATCCGCGACAGCTCGCCATCCTGCATGCGGCCGCCTCGCTGTTCCGGGGCGCAGGGTATACGGCGTTCGACGGGGCACCGCCCGAGCATCCGGTGCAGTCGGCGGTCGCCGCCCCCTACGCCCACGCGACCGCTCCGCTGCGTCGCCTCGTGGACCGCTTCGTCCTCGTCGTCTGCGAGGCACTCGCCAACGGGCGTGAGGTGCCGGAGTGGGCCCGTGCCGCCCTGCCGGACCTGCCGGCGATCATGGCCTCCTCCGATGGGCTGGCCGGTCGTCTCGACTACGCGGCGACCAGCGCCGTCGAGGCCGCCGTGCTGCATCCCCGGGTCGGCGAGAGGTTCGCTGCGACCGTCATCAGCACCAGGAACGGCGGCGGAGAGCTCCAACTCGAGGACCCGGCCGTGACCGCTCCGGGGGAGGGCAGACTCGTCGCCGGCGAGCGGGTCGCGGCGACGCTTGTCACCGCCGACATCGCGACCGGCACGGTGCTGTTCCGCGTCGGAGAGTGAGCAGACGCGTCGCCTGAACACCCCGACCGCACCTGTTCCAGGACAGGCATCCGGTAAGGATCGACGCCTCTCGGACCCGGTCCGAATGCCTCTGGCCGAGCCCGCCCGCGAGGAGCGGTAGAGTTCTCTGTGGCAAAAGTATCTTGCCATCGAGCTATCTCGGCATCGAGATATCAGCCCCTCACACGTCACGGCACCCCGCGGATTGGACAGACAGCGTGGATCTTTTCGAGTATCAGGCCAGGGATCTCTTCGAATCCTACGGAGTGCCTGTGCTGGCCGGCATCATCGCGGACACCCCCGAGGAGGCGAAGGCGGCGGCCGAGAAACTCGGTGGAACCGTCGTCGTCAAAGCCCAGGTGAAGGTCGGTGGGCGCGGCAAGGCGGGCGGCGTGAAGGTCGTCCACAACCCGGATGACGCCGCAGCCGCCGCTGAACAGATCCTCGGCCTCGACATCAAGGGCCACATCGTTCGCCGGGTCATGGTCGCGGCCGGTGCGCGCATCGAGCGCGAGTTCTACTTCTCCGTGCTGCTCGACCGGGCCAACCGCTCCTACCTCTCTCTCTGCAGCGTCGAGGGCGGTATGGAGATCGAGGTGCTCGCCGTCGAGCGCCCGGATGCCCTCGCCCGCGTCGAGGTCGACCCGGCGATCGGGATCGACGAGGCCAAGGCGGCCGAGATCGCCCGCGCGGGGCACTTCCCCGAAGAGCTCATCGCCAAGGTCGCCCCCGTCATCGTCAAGCTCTACGAGGTCTACACCGGCGAGGATGCGACCCTCGTCGAGGTCAACCCGCTCGTGCTCACGGCCGACGGCGACATCCTCGCCCTCGACGGCAAGGTCACGCTCGACGAGAACGCCGCCTTCCGCCACCCGAACCACGCCGAGCTCGAGGATGCGGCATCCACCGATCCGCTCGAGGCCAAGGCGAAGGCCGCTGACCTCAACTACGTGAAGCTCGATGGCGAGGTCGGAGTGATCGGGAACGGCGCCGGGCTCGTCATGAGCACGCTGGATGTCGTCGCCTACGCCGGTGAGAAGTACGGCGGCGTGAAGCCGGCCAACTTCCTCGACATCGGCGGCGGAGCGAGCGCCGAGGTCATGGCCGCCGGCCTCGACGTCATCCTCGGCGACGCGCAGGTCAAGAGCGTGTTCGTGAACGTCTTCGGCGGCATCACCGCGTGCGATGCTGTCGCCAACGGCATCGTCGGTGCGCTCGCGAAACTCGGGGACAGCGCGAACAAGCCGCTCGTCGTACGGCTCGACGGCAACAAGGTAGAGGAGGGGCGGCGCATCCTGAACGACGCAGCGCATCCCCTCGTCACGCTCGCCGACACCATGGACATCGGCGCCGATACGGCTGCCGAACTGGCTTCGAAATAAGGATCGGGACATGTCAATCTTCCTCAACAAGGACTCGAAGGTCATCGTCCAGGGCATCACTGGCGGCGAGGGCACCAAGCACACCGCGCTCATGCTGGGGGCCGGAACGCAGGTCGTCGGCGGCGTGAACGCCCGCAAGGCCGGGACGACGGTCACACACGGTGCGGCCGAGCTGCCCGTCTTCGGCACCGTCGTGGAAGCCATGGAGAAGACCGGGGCGGATGTCTCGATCATCTTCGTTCCGCCGGCGCACGCCAAGGACGCCATGATCGAGGCGATCGATGCGGGCATCCCGCTGCTCGTCGTCATCACCGAGGGCATCCCGGTGCAGGACTCGGCGGAGGCCTGGGCGCACGCCAAGGCGAAGGGCGGCGCGACGCGCATCATCGGACCGAACTGCCCCGGCATCATCACGCCCGACGAGGCGCTCGTCGGCATCACCCCGGCGAACATCACGCACAAGGGGCCGATCGGGCTGGTCTCCAAGTCGGGGACGCTCACCTACCAGATGATGTACGAACTGCGGGACCTCGGCTTCTCGACCGCGATCGGCATCGGCGGCGACCCCATCATCGGGACGACCCACATCGACGCGCTCGCCGCGTTCGAGGCCGACCCGGAGACGAAGGCGATCGTCATGATCGGGGAGATCGGCGGCGACGCGGAGGAGCGCGCAGCTGACTTCATCAAGGCCAACGTCACGAAGCCGGTCGTCGGCTACGTCGCGGGATTCACGGCGCCGGAGGGCAAGACCATGGGCCACGCCGGCGCGATCGTCTCGGGTTCCGCCGGCACCGCGCAGGCGAAGAAGGAAGCGCTCGAGGCTGCGGGTGTCAAGGTCGGCAAGACGCCGTCCGAGGCCGCCGAGCTCATGCGCGGCATCCTCGCTGCCCTTTAGCCTGCCGCCCTTCGGCAAGAAGGGTCCCACAATGCCCTTCCGGTCACCGGTGAAGGGCAGTTCGGGGCCCTTTAGTGGTGCTGCTGTCAGTTGCTGAGCCCTCGCAGCAGGGAGTGGCGCGAGAGTGAGCAGCGGATGCGGCGGTAGGCTCCGACGCGTATGAACCGTCCGCTCACCGCCCTGTTCGCCGCCCTCGAGGCTCTCCTCGTCGTCGGTATCGGTATCGGCATCCCGCTCGTTCCGCTCACGTTCCTGTGGGCCTTCCAGTACGGGCTGCAACTCGACTGGACGGTGTTCTGGCGCGCCTCCGCAGACATCTGGATCCTCGGCCACGGCGGCGACGTTCTTCTGACCCTCGACCCGGTGACCGTGCTCCTCGTCGGGTTCGAGGGCGCAGGCAAGCCCTTCGTGGTCTCGATCGCCGCCCTCGGCTTCGCCCTGCTCACGGTGCTGCTGGCGATGCGCGCCGGCCGTCGCATCGCCGAGACACCGTTCGTCAGGTTCGGGACGGCCGTCGCCCTCGTCACGTTCGGGCTTCTCGCCCTCGGCATCGTGCTGAGCTCCCTGCACCGCTTCGCCCGCCCGTCCCTCTGGCAGGGGGCGCTCTTCCCCACGCTCGTGTTCGCGATCGGACTTTTCGTCGGCGTCGCCGTGACCCGGCACCGGCTCGAACGGATGCCCGCGATGGGAGGGGCGACGGGGAGGCAGGGGGGAGCTGCGACGCGGCCCGGCCGCATCCGAAGCCTGTGGCTCGACCAGCCGGTGGTGCAGCGCACGGTGCTCGCGCAGGGGCTGCGGGGAGGGGCCGCTGCGGTGACCGCCCTCGTCGCGGCGTCCGGCATCCTGCTCACGCTCATGATCGTGGTCAATTACGGGCAGGTCGTCGCGCTCTACGAGGGCATCCACGCTGGGGTGCTCGGCGGCATCGCGATCACACTGGGTCAGCTCGCGTTCCTGCCGAATCTCGTCATCTGGACCGCCTCCTGGCTCGTCGGCCCCGGCTTCGCTATCGGCACGGGGTCGTCGGTGGGTCCGCTCGGCACGAGCCTCGGCCCGCTGCCGGCGGTGCCGGTGTTCGGGGCGCTCCCCGCGGGCGATCTCGCGTTCGGTTTCCTGGGGCTGCTCGTCCCGGTCGTCGCGGGTTTCCTCGCCGGAGTCGCCGTACGGCCGGCGGTGTTGCGCGGCATCCGCAACAACCCGCCTGGCGCGTCGCCCCTCGGGTCGCTCGTCGTGACCGGCATCGCGATCGGAGTCGTCGGCGGAGTCCTGCTGGGCCTCCTCGCCTGGGTCTCCGGTGGCGCGGCAGGCCCCGGGCGTCTCGCCGACGTCGGTCCGGATGCCCTGCTCGTCGGCCTGTTCGCCGCACTCGAATTCGGCGTACCCGCGATCATCGGGCTCCTGGCCGGTCGCCCACCGCGCAGCAGGTAGGCCGCCCGCCCGTCAGCAAATAGGCTGGGGGCATGCTCTCCCTCGTCGTCCTGATCTCCGGGGGCGGGTCCAACCTGAGGTCGTTGCTCGACGCCTCGGATGACGCCGAGTTCCCCGCACGTGTCGTCGCGATCGGCGCCGACCGCGACGCGGACGGGTTCGCCCACGCCGAAGCATTCGGCATCCCGACCTTCTCGGTCGCCTGGTCCAGCTATCCCGACCGCGACAGTTGGGGTGATGCCCTGCTCGAGCAGATCGAGGAGTGGCAACCGGATCTCGTCATCCTGAGCGGCTTCATGCGCCTCCTGCCGGAGCGCGTCGTCTCGGCGCTGAGTCCGCGCCTGCTCAACACTCATCCGGCCTATCTCCCCGAGTTCCCCGGTGCGCACGCGGTGCGGGACGCGCTCGCCGCGGGTGCGGGAGAGACGGGTGCCAGCATCATCGTCGTCGACAACGGGGTCGACAGCGGGCCGGTCATCGCCCAGGAGCGGGTGGCGATCCTGCCCCACGACACCGAGGACACCCTGCACGACCGCATCAAGATCGTCGAACGGCGCCTGCTCGTGCAGGCCGTGCTCGACATCGCCAACGGAGACATCGACCTCGAGGAGTTCGCATGAGCGCCACCACCCCGCCCGGCCACCAGGCCGACTCCGCGAGCCCGGCCGCGCGCGACGTCATCCCGATCCGCCGCGCGCTCGTGTCGGTGAGCGACAAGACCGGGCTGCTCGACCTCGCAGCAGCGCTCGCCGCCGCCGGGGTGGAGATCGTCTCGACGGGGTCGACGGCGAAGCAGATCGCGGCGGCCGGGCATCCGGTCACCGAGGTGAGCACGGTCACCGGGTTCCCGGAGTCGCTCGACGGCCGGGTCAAGACCTTGCACCCTGCCGTGCATGCCGGCATCCTCGCCGACCTGCGCCTCGCGACGCATGAGGCAGAGCTCGCGGCGCTGGAGATCGCGCCCTTCGAGCTCGTCGTCGTGAACCTCTACCCCTTCGTCGAGACGGTCGCGAGCGGCGCGGCCCCGGATGCCGTGATCGAGCAGATCGACATCGGCGGCCCGGCGATGGTGCGCTCGGCCGCCAAGAACCACGCGAACGTGGCGATCGCCGTGTCGCCGGAGAGCTACCCGCAGCTGAAGAAGGCGCTCACCCTCGGCGGGACGACGCTCGCCCAGCGGCAGCGCCTGGCCGGTGAAGCGTTCGCGCACACCGCCGCCTACGACACCGCCGTCGCCGAGTACTTCGCCGCCAACGTCGGCCTGCGTGCGGATCGCGCCGCCGTGCCTTCGTCCTCGTCCCAAATGAAGGCAACTCCGCAACCCTCTGCCGGTAAGTCGGGGGTACTGAGTGCCGCCAATGCGGAAATGCCTTCATTTGGGACAGGGCCAGAGACAGCAGAGGTTGGCGGGGTGCTGGCGCTCGAGTACCGCGATCCGACGCCACTGCGGTATGGCGAGAACTCGCACCAGGCCGCGACGCTCTACCGTGCAGCAGACGGCCGCGGCATCGCGCAGGCCGAGCAACTGCACGGCAAGGAGATGTCGTACAACAACTATGTGGACGCGGATGCCGCCCTGCGCGCCGCCTACGACTTCGCCGAGCCCGCCGTGGCGATCATCAAACACGCGAACCCCTGCGGTATCGCGGTCGGCCCTGACATCGCCACCGCGCATCGCCGTGCCCACGAGTGCGACCCGGTCTCCGCCTACGGAGGGGTCATCGCCGCCAACCGCACGATCGATCTCGCCGCGGCCGAGTCGATCAAGGACATTTTCACCGAAGTCATCGTCGCCCCCGGCTTCACGCCGGAGGCGCTCGCGGTGCTCGAGGCGAAGAAGAACCTGCGCCTGCTGAAACTGCCGACCGACTATGCGCGGGAAGGCCTCGAGCTCCGGCAGCTCTCCGGCGGCATGCTCGCCCAGGTGCCCGACACCCACTTCGCCGCCTTCGATGACTGGACTCTCGTCTCGGGCGCCCAGGCGGACGCCGCCACACGCGCCGACCTCGAGTTCGCCTGGCGGGCCGTGCGCGCCGTGAAGTCGAACGCGATCCTGCTCGCGCATGCCGGGGCATCCGTCGGCGTCGGCATGGGCCAGGTCAACCGGGTCGACTCCTGCCGGCTCGCGGTCGACCGCGCCGGGGCGAGGGCTCGGGGCAGCGTCGCGGCATCCGACGCCTTCTTCCCGTTCGCCGACGGACTGCAACTGCTGCTGGATGCCGGGGTCACCGCCGTCGTGCAGCCGGGCGGCTCGGTGCGGGACACGGAGGTCGTCGACGCCGCGAAAGACGCCGGAGTCACCATGTATTTCAGCGGCGAACGGCACTTCTTCCACTGAGCCGGTAGGGCCGAGCCGGCAAGACCGGTTCACCAGGCGGTGCCGCTATCCAATAGTCTCGCAGCATGACATCTTCCACCGGTTCTCCCGCCATGATCCGCCGGATTGCCGGGGCGATCGGTGCCGCATTCGTCTCTGCCCTCGTGGCCCACCTCGCGACCGTTCTCGTGTTCTTCACGGCGAGTGGGGCGGATGCGACCTCGTTCAGCCAACTGGGCGACTACTTCCTCCCCTCCGCCCTCCTGCTGTTCCTGCTGATCGCGGTCGTCGCCGGGTTCGACGGGCTCCGCCGCTGGTACGCCGCGATCCCTCTCAGCATCCTCGCAGCGGTGCTGGCCGGGCTCTTCGGCAGTCTCATCACGGTCATCAACGGCGGTTCGACGCTGGATGGAGCGGCGATCGCCTTCGTGTTCGGCACGCTCGTCGGCCCCAAACTCGTCTTCGTGATCGCGGCGGTCGTCGCCACGGCCACCGTCGGTCGCCGGCTGTGGAGTCTCGTGACCGGCTCGAAGCTCGACGTCCCCCCTGCGCGCGACCGCCGCATCGCCCTCGTGCGGCTGCCCGCCGCGAACCTTGCGGAGGGCCAGGTCACGCACATCGCGCGTTCGGTCGTCGACGCCGAGAAGGCGGACGAGCAGTGGGACAACTATGTGGCGGCCCTCATCGAGCACGGCTGGGACACCATCGAGGTCCCGGTCGCAGCCGAGGCACCCGACTCGGTGTTCGTCGAGGACACCGTGGTCATCTTCGGCGACACGGCGGTCATCACGAGTCCGGGCCATGAGACCCGGCGCGGCGAGACGGCCGGCGTCGAGGACACCGTGCGCGAGTTGGGCCTGCGCATCGCCCGCATCGACCTGCCCGGCACCCTCGACGGGGGCGACGTGCTCAAGGTCGGCAGGACCGTCTACGTGGGGCGGGGAGGGCGTACGAATGCCGACGGCATCCGGCAGCTGCGGGCGATAGTCGCACCGCTCGGCTACACGGTGATCGCTGTGCCGGTCACGAAGGTGCTGCACCTGAAGAGCGGCGTGACCGCGCTGCCCGACGGAACCGTCATCGGCTACCCGCCGCTCGTCGACAACCCTGAGCTGTTCGACAGGTTCCTCGGCGTTCCGGAGGAGACCGGGGTGGCTGTCGTCGTGCTCGACGACGACACGGTGCTCATGGCGGAGTCCGCGCCGAAGAGCGCCGCGCTCATCAGCGACCTGGGCTACACGGTCGTGACGGTGGATATCAGCGAGTTCGAGAAGCTCGAAGGCTGCGTGACCTGCCTGTCCGTTCGCATCCGTTAGGACGCATCCGCCGGCCGGTGTCGGAGAGACCCGAGCCCGGTCGGCCGGTCAGCTGCCGGTGGGTGCCGCCTGCTCCGGCCGGTTGGCGCGCCAGGTGCGGAGCCCGGCGACGATCGATGCGGCGATGACGATACCGGCGACCACATAGGCGACGCTCTTCACGCCGGGAATGGATGCCGTATAGAAGCCGATGAGCGAGAGGCCGACTCCCCAGGCCAGGGCGCCGACGATGTTGCTGCTCAGGAACTTGTAGTAGTTCATCCGTCCGACGCCGGCGATGACCGGAATGAACACGCGCCCCCAGGGCACGAAGCGGGCGACCACGATCGACCACCATCCGTAACGCTCGTAGAAGGTCTCCGCGACCCGGATGGCTTTGCGGGTGCGTCGCCCGCCGTGACGGTCCAGGTAGCCGCGTCCGTAGTGGCGACCGAGGAGGAATCCGACCTGATCCCCGAGGAAGGCGGCGATGCCGACGCCGATGGCCAGGACGACGATGTTCAGGCTTGCGGAGGAGGCGGTGATGAGTCCCGCTGCGAACAGCAGGGAGTCGCCGGTGATGAAGGGGATGAACAGCCCGAGGAACACGGCGGTGCCGGCGAAGACGAGCGCCCAGACGATGACGTAGAAGAGGATGGGACCGAGGTGGACGAGGAGGTCGTTCATCTCGTCGCCGAGCGTCGCTGTGCGCAGCATGGTCAACGTGCCCGCTCGAGCAGGGCAGGGGCAGAGTGCACGGGAATCCATCCTGACGGTTGGTAAGGCGATCCTAACTTCAATCGTTCGATCCCGCCACCGCCCAGCACCGACCCCGGCTACCCGGTCGGCGGACTTTCCCGGCGGGTCAGACTTCGACGGCGAGCTCGTGCACCTCGTCCGCCGGATGCCCGGCCCTCTCGTGGATGCGCCTGACCGCCTCCTTGGACGGTCCCGTCGACAGGCAGAACACCTTGCCCGACTCCGGATCGAGCCAGGCCTTCTCGAAGTGCACTCCCTCCTCCGCCTCGATCGCCAGGTCGGCTGCGTGCGCCTCGGAGAGCTGCTCCGCGGTGACGCCCAAGAATCCATCGTGTACATCCATGAACCGGGCCATTGCCAGCTCCTTTCGTTTGGTGACTCCAGCGTGCGGCACCGCGGCACGGTGCGCATCGGTCATCCGACCGATGAAGCCGAACCCGACCAAGCCGAACCCGACCAAGCCGAACCCGACCAAGCCGAACCCGACCAAGCCGAACCCGACCAAGCCGAACCGGATGATCCGCCGTCGCAGGAATACCCCGCCCCTAGAATGACGGCATGCTCCCGCAGGACCCTCCGTCGAGGCGGCTCACGAGGCTCTGCCCGATCCTGATCGGGAGGGATGACCTGCTCTCGCTCGCGATGCGGCGGTGGAGCAGTGCCGAGGAGGGCTCCGGCCAGCTGTTGCTGCTTGCCGGGGAGGCGGGCGCCGGCAAGTCCCGACTGCTCGCCGAGTTCGAGGAGCGAGTCGGCGGCCGTGCCCGCGTGTTCTCCACCACGGCCTTCCCCCGCGACGCGGAGTCGGCGGGCGGGGTGTTCCTCGACCTGGTCGCTGCGCTGCGCCGGGCCGGTGCCACTGGGTTCGCTGCGCGACTGCGGAAGGCGCTCCACGAGATCGGGGACTCCAAGCCTGCGTCACGCCGGACGCTCGTCGCCGAACTCTGCGAGGTTCTCGTCGACCTGGTCGAGGGCGGTGCACCGGTACTCCTGATAATCGAGGACCTTCACTGGGTGGACGAGTTGAGCCTGGAGGTGCTCGGACGACTCGCGGTCGCTGCGCGCTCGACATCCCTGCTGCTCGTGGGGAGCTACCGCAGCGATGAGTTGTATCCCCGATCCCCCCTCCGGCTGTGGCGATCGCGACTCGTCGGCCAACGACTCGCGGAGGAGGTGCGCCTGCAGCGCCTGGATGCGGCCGACACGGCCGAGATGGCGGCAGCGATCACCGGCCGCCTGCCGTCGTCGACGTTCATCGACGCGTTATTCGATCGTAGCGATGGCATCCCGTTGCATATCGAAGAGCTCATCACCGGGGGGACCGCGGCCGGCGTTCCCGACACCGTCGCCGAGGCCATGCTCGCGAGGCTCGAGGCGCTGACCCCCCAAACCCGGTCGACGGTCACCGCGGCGGCTGTGATCGGTCGGTCCTTCGACATCGATCTCCTGGCGGCGGTCACCTCCGAGTCGCCCGATGCAGTGGATGCCGCGCTGCTCGAGCTGGCGGAGCGCCAACTCGTCCTCCCGAGGGCGGACGGCGTGAGCTTCGACTTCCGTCACGCGCTTATCCGGGATGCCATCTACGAGTCGATCCCGCCGAACCGGCGTCGCGCCCTGCACGCTGCGGTCGCCGCAGCGGCTTTGGCCGCCGGGTTCCGGGACTCGTTCCTCTCCGATCAGTTCGAGCGCGCGGGACAGAAGGGCGACGCGTATAGATCCGCTTGTGCGGCAGCGGTCGCCGCCGTGCACCTGTCGGCGCATCGCGAGGCGACCGAGCTGTATCGACGGGCGCAGCGCGTGATGCCCACCGGCATCCCGCTCCGGGAGCGTGCGGAGCTGCATGCAGCGGTCGCGGCCGAACTCGCGGCGACCGACGACAACGAGGGCGCGGAGGGGGAGTACGCGCTTGCGGTCGACCTGTATCGTCGGCTGGGCGATGAGGTGGAGGCGGCCGGCCTGGTTCCGGGACTCATGGCGGTACGGCATCTGTTCGGGGCGGACCTCGATGCGCGGGTCGCTCTCGCCCGGGACGCCCTGTCGAGGCTCAGCCGCCTCGCCGGCGGAGGCCCGGATCTCATCCGCGCCCGGCTGCTCGCCGCACTGGCGGCCGCCTACATGCTCGACCGCCGCCTGGACGAGTCGATCGATCTCGCCAGGCAGGCCGCACGTGTCGTCCCGGAATCGGCGATCGAGGAACGGGTGAACATCGACGCGACCCTCGGCTCCGTCCTGGTGTTCGCCGGCCAGCCGGCCGATGGCTGGAAGACGCTGGAGCGATCCATCGTCGTCGGCGAGGAGGCCAGGGCGGAGGCGGAGACGGCGCGGGCCTACCGGATGATCGGATCGAGCACCTCGGTGCTCGTCGAGTACGACCGCGGCGAGGCGTGGCTGCCGAAGGGCCTCTCCTATACCGCTCGTACCGAGCGTTGGAACGACCACCACTATCTCGCGGCGCACCTCGCGCACCTGCACTGGGCGACCGGTGACTGGACAGCCGCAGAGCTCGGTGCGCAGCAGGCACTGGCCGACGGGCGGGGCGGTATCACGACCCGGGTCACGGCGCTCCACGTCCTGGGCTATCTCGCGCTCGGCCGCGACCAGGCCGAGCGCGCGAGAACGTACCTCGAGGAGGCCAGGGAGATCGGCGAGCGGATGCGTGAGCTGCAGCGCCTCTCGCCCGCCCTCTGGGGTCTGGCGGAGCTCGCCATGCTCGAGGGGAACCCGGGGTCCGCCGTCGAGTTGTGCGAACTCGGTTATGACGGCTCCGCCGAGGTGTCCGACGCCGCCTACCTGTTCCCCTTCCTTCTGACGGGCGTGCGGGCTCTACTCGAACTTCGGGATCGAAAGGGGGCGGGGGAGTGGGTGCTGCGGTGCGGCGAACTGTTGCGGCTGCGCGGCATCCCGGGCACCCTGCCCGCCCTCGATCATGCGGATGGACTGCTCGAACTCGCCACCGGCAGTACAGGATCGGCACGGGTACTGCTGGAGAGCGCCGACGCCGGCTGGCGTCGCCATCGGCGGTTCTGGGAAGGCACCTGGGTTCTTGCCGACCTCGCACGGTGCGCGAAGCGATCGCGTCGTCCGGCGGATGCGGTCTCCCTCGTGGCACGGCTGCGTGCGGCCACCGATGCAGCGGGGGCGCGGGCGCTCGATCGAATCGTGGATGATGTCGGAACCGCTCCGTCGGGGCCTCCCGCGGGGCCCCTGACCGCCCGGGAGCTCGACGTCGCCGTGCTCGTGGCCTCGGGATCGACCAACCGCGAGATCGCGACGGCCCTGGACATTGCGCCGAAGACAGCGGCGGCGCACATTGAGCACATCCTCGCCAAGCTCGGGGCGGCCCGCAGATCCGAGATCGCTGCGTGGGCGGCGCGGGAGTTGCATCCGGGGAACCAGAGGCATAGCCTGTAAGGCTGCGCTGACGGACGGGACGAGGGCGCGTCCCGCCGTCGGCACTGCAGGCCCGCGTCGGCCTCCATCTTTTCTCGACTTTGTCGAGCCTGAACCACTCCAAGGAACACTGTTGTCTTCTGACGTCGAAACCAAGCGGCTCGGCACGTTCGCATCCATCATGCGCGTGTACCCGTATGCGAAACCCGCGATGCGCCGCATCTACCTCGGGATGGGCGCCGCCATGCTCGCCGCCCTCGTCGCGCTCGCCATCCCCCAGGTGCTGCGGTCGCTCATCGACGGCCCGCTCAAGGACGGCGACGCGAACGAGATCTGGTGGCCGGTCGGCATCGTGCTCTTCCTGGGCATCGTCGAGGCCATCATGATCTGGTTCCGCCGCTGGTTCGTGCTGCAGCCGGGCACCCACATCGAAGCGCGGATGCGCAACAGCCTCTACCACCAGCTGCAGGACCTGCCGGTGAACTTCCACGACCGCTGGCCGAGCGGCCAGCTGCTCTCGCGCGCCATCAGCGACCTCAACCTCATCCGCCGCTGGTTCTCGTTCGGACTCGTCCTGTTCGTCGTCAACACGATCACGATCCTCGTCGGCTTCGTCGTGCTCGTGAGCATCAACTGGATGCTCGGCGTGCTCTTCATGGTCTGTTCGATTCCGCTGTGGATCTACGGCTACCTGTTCGAGAACAAGTACTCGGTCGTCGCCCGCCGGAGCCAGGACCAGGCCGGGGACCTCGCGACGACCGTCGAGGAGTCGGTGCACGGCATCCGGGTGCTCAAGGCGTTCGGGCGCGGCAAGTACGCCCTGCGCAACTTCGAGGCGCAGGCCGAGCTCCTGCGGGGCACCGAGATCCAGAAGGCGAAGGCGATCGCCGGGATCTGGTTGTGGCTCCTGCTCGTGCCGGATGTCACCTTCGCGCTGTGCCTCGCGGGCGGCGTCTGGCTGGCGGGGCTCGGCCAGCTCACCGTCGGCGCGCTCGTCGCGTTCTTCGCCACGGCGACCGTTCTGCGCTTCCCGGTCGAATCGATCGGTTTCCTGCTCTCGATGACCTTCGACACGCGCACCGCGGCCGACCGGTTCTTCGAGGTGCTCGACGAGGAGAACACGATCGTCGACCCGGCGAACCCGAAGACGATCGCGAACCCCGAGGGACGCCTCGTCTTCCATGACGCCCACTTCCGCTACGTGGACTCCCCGGAGCGCTTCCCCGACCTGCTGAACGGCGTCGACCTCGAGCTCGAGCCGGGCGAGACCATGGCGCTCGTCGGGCTCACCGGCAGTGGCAAGTCCACGGTCACCGCGCTCACCACGCGGATGTACGACGTGACCGGCGGATCCATCACGCTCGACGGGGTCGACATCCGTGACCTCTCGCGTGAGGACCTGCGCAGCCACATCGCCATGGCGTTCGAGGATGCGACGCTGTTCTCGGCATCCGTGCGGGAGAACGTGCTGCTCGGCCGGCCGGACGCCTCGGAGGAGGAACTCGCCGAGGCTCTCGACATCGCCCAGGCCGACTTCGTCTACGAGCTTCCGGATGGGCTGGAGACGAAGGTCGGCGAGGAGGGCATGAGCCTCTCCGGCGGGCAGCGACAGCGCCTCGCGCTCGCGCGCGCGGTCGCGGCGAAGCCGGACGTTCTCGTGCTCGACGACCCGCTCTCCGCGCTCGACGTGGACACCGAGGCGCTCGTGGAGGCCGCTCTCCGACGGGTGCTCGCATCCACGACCGCCTTGATCGTGGCGCACCGGCCGTCGACGGTCATGCTCGCCGACCGGGTCGCGCTGCTCCAGGACGGGCGGATCACCGCCGTCGGCCGGCACTCCGACCTGCTCGCCTCGAGCGAGCACTACCGGTTCGTCATCTCGAGCCTCGAGGACGATGGGGAGCCGCCCCGGCGCGCATCCTCACCGCCGACGACCCCCGTTCCCATCGTCAGGAGCGGCGTGGGCCGCATGAGCACCGAGGTCGGATCATGAGTGTCACCGGGGTAGAGGGCGAAGAGCGCCAGGACTACACGAAGGCGGAGAGTCGGCAGATCCGCGTCCGCTCGCTGCGGCTGCTCGGCTCGCTCGTGAGGCCGCTGCGGGCGCGCATCACGCTGACCATCATCGTGGTCGTGGTGAGCACGGCCGCGCAGGTCGCCGGCCCCGCGTTCATCGCGTTCGGCATCGACAACGGCCTGCCGGCCATGCTCGAGCAGGACTGGATGCCGCTCGGGCTCGCCGTCGGCGCCTACCTGTTCACGGGCATCATCGGCGCGGTGCTCATCGCCTGGTACACCGTGCTGACCGCACGGATCAGCCAGGCCATCCTCATCGAGCTGCGCAAGCGGGTCTTCCTGCACACGCAGCGGCTGAGCCTCGAGTTCCACGAGAACTACACGTCGGGGCGCATCATCGCGCGCCAGACGAGCGACCTCGACGCGATCCGGGAGCTGCTCGACTCCGGCATCAGCCAGCTGGTGCAGGGCGGCCTGTACATGGCATTCATCGCGATCGCGCTGTTCTCGCTCGACTGGGTGAGCGGGCTCGTCCTGTTCGGTGCGCTCGTGCCGCTGTGGTTCCTCACTCGTTGGTTCCAGCGGAACTCGCAGAAGGTGTTCCGGGAGACGCGCACGACATCCGCCCGCGTCATCGTGCATTTCGTCGAGACCATGACGGGTATCCGCGCTGTGAAGGCGTTCCGCAAGGAGAAGCGCAACGAGAAGGAGTTCGGATCGCTCGTCGAGGACTACCGGTATGCGAACGAGCGCGCCATCAACCTGTTCGGGATCTACGATCCTGCGCTCGTGCTCATCGGCAACGTGACGCTCGCGGTCGTGCTCTTCGTCGGCGGCCTGCGGGTCGCGGGGGGCGGGCTCGCCATCGGCGTGCTGCTCGCGACGCTGCTCTACACCCGATCCTTCTTCGCTCCGGCGCAGGAGATCGCCATGTTCTACAACTCGTACCAGTCGGCGGCGGCTGCGCTCGAGAAGATCTCGGGCGTCCTGGAGGAGCGGCCGAGCGTCCCCGACCCGACCGGCCCGATCGACCTGTGGAAGGCGAAGGGTGCCGTGCGGTTCGACGATGTCGAGTTCGCCTACAAGGAGGATCGGGTGGTGCTGCCGAGCTTCGATCTCGACATCCCCGCCGGGCAGACGATCGCGCTCGTCGGCTCGACCGGGGCGGGCAAGTCGACGCTCGCAAAGCTCATCTCGCGCTTCTACGACCCGAGTTCGGGTGCGGTGACCCTCGACGGGGTGGACCTGCGACGGCTGCATCCGAAGGACCTGCGCCGGGCGATCGTGATGGTCACGCAGGAGGCCTACCTGTTCTCCGGAACCGTCGCCGACAACGTTGCGCTCGGCAAGCCGGAGGCCACCCGCGACGAGATCGTCGCGGCGGCGAAGGCTGTCGGCGCACACGAGTTCATCGAGGGCCTGCCGAACGGCTACGACACGGATGTGAACAAGCGCGGCGGGCGGGTCTCCGCCGGCCAGCGGCAGCTCATCTCGTTCGCGCGCGCGTTCATCGCGGACCCCGTCGTGCTCATCCTGGACGAGGCCACCGCATCCCTCGACATCCCGAGCGAGCGGCTCGTGCAGGAGGGCCTGCAGACCCTGCTCGCCGACCGCACGGCCGTCATCATCGCGCACCGTCTCTCGACGGTCGCGATCGCCGACCGGGTGCTCGTCATGGAGCACGGCCGCATCGTCGAGGACGGCACGCCGGCCGACCTCATCGCGGGCACCGGCAAGTTCTCGCAGATGCACGCCGCCTGGCGCGACTCCCTCGTCTGATTCCCGCGAGGGGTCCCAGATGGCCCTTCGCAGCGCCCGGGAAGGAAATTATGCGACCCTTCGCGGCCCGTGATGGGCGTATCGCAGGCTGAATCGGAGTAGGTCACCTTCTTTCGCATCCGCCCTCCAGGACGAATACGATTCTGCGCGTGGTGACGATTCATGAAGAGCCGGATTGCGGAAACGCCCCGCGGAAGGAAATCTTGCGAGACCTTGTGGTGGCCATCGCCGAGCGGGACGGAGAATCCATCGCCCCGCTTCTCGCCGACGACGTTGCCTGGACGTTCGTCGGAGAGCAGCACTTGACTGGTCGTGACACGGTACTGAAATGGGTCGACGATCTTCCACCCGTTGAGGAGGTGGCATTCGGGACATTCCTCACTCACGGACGCGGAGCAGGCGTCGATGGTGTACTCGATCTGGTCGACGGAGCCAGATTGGCGTTCTGTCACGGGCTGCGCTTCGCCGGCGCAGCCAGGACCACGAAGATCGTCAGCGTGAACAGCTACCTCATCAGGACTACGGCCGATGGCGGGCTAGGCGCAGGTTGATCCGGTAGCCGGATGCCGTGGGCACGAGCGGCGTTCCCTCGGCTTCGTAGTGGAGCAGGGCTTCATCGTCGTGGCAGAGCGGCGGCTGCCCGCTCGCGCGGATCACGCGCCACCAGGGAACGTCGCTGCCGTAGTGGGCCATGACCTGGCCGACGCCGCGCGGCGCGCGCGAGCCGATGGCCGCGGCGATATCGCCGTAGGCCATGACCTTGCCCGGCGGGATCGACTCGACGACCGCGAGCACGCGGCTCACGAAATC
This sequence comes from Leifsonella bigeumensis, assembly GCF_039537265.1. Lineage (NCBI taxonomy): Bacteria > Bacillati > Actinomycetota > Actinomycetes > Micrococcales > Microbacteriaceae > Leifsonella > Leifsonella bigeumensis. The sequence continues at coordinate 100,297 of NZ_BAABAE010000002.1, forward strand.
CTCTCCCTGCGGCATTTAGAGCGCCAGTACCCCGAACTTCTCGCCGTACTGCGTCTCCCGCTCGACCGCGAAGCCCATGTTCGTGAAGAAGGCCTCCGGCCCGTCGTCGCCGGGCTCCCACAGCGCGGAGAGTCTCGTGAACCCGCGGAGGCGGGCCTCCTCGGCGAGAGCGAGCACGGCGAACGTGCCGACACCCTGCCCCTGCTGGTTCGCGGCGACGTGGACGCGCCAGACGCAACTGCGGAACTCCTCCTCCGCGGCATCCTCGTCGAAATTGCCCCGGATGAACCCGACTACGACGTCATCCTTGAGCACGACGCGCGGCCAACTCGTCGTCGCATCGAGGTAGGCATCGGCGATCGCGTAGGTCGGCGGGATCACGAATTGTTCCTGCCCGCGCCGTAGTGTGAGCTTGTTCGCGGCGAGCGCGTTGCTCCCGGACAACTCTTCCAGTCTCAGGTTGGCCATGATGACAGGCTAACCACACGAAGCGACGCAAACCTAGAGATATCTCGATGTCGAGATACTTACGCGGTGCCTGTAAGCTGGTTCTCGGCCGAAATGGGCCCAGCGCGAAGCACCCAAGGAGAGACCCCGTGTCGAAGATCAAGGTTGAAGGGACCGTCGTCGAACTCGACGGCGATGAGATGACCCGGATCATCTGGCAGGCCATCAAGGACACCCTGATTCACCCGTACCTCGACATCGACCTCGAGTATTACGACCTCGGGATCGAGAAGCGCGACGAGACGGATGACCAGATCACGATCGACGCGGCCCACGCCATCCAGAAGCACGGCGTCGGCGTCAAGTGCGCGACGATCACGCCGGATGAGGCACGCGTCGAGGAGTTCGGCCTCAAGAAGATGTGGAAGAGCCCGAACGGAACGATCCGCAACATCCTGGGCGGCACGATCTTCCGCGAGCCGATCATCATCTCCAACATCCCGCGCCTCGTCCCCGGCTGGAACAAGCCGATCATCATCGGCCGTCACGCGTTCGGCGACCAGTACCGCGCGACCGACTTCCGCTTCGAGGGCGAGGGAACCCTCACGATGACCTTCACACCGAAGGATGGCGGCGAGCCGCAGAGCTTCGAGGTCTTCCAGGCTCCGGGTTCCGGCGTCGCCATGGGGATGTACAACCTCGACGACTCGATCCGCGACTTCGCCCGCGCCTCGCTCAGCTACGGCCTCGACCGCGGCTACCCGGTGTACCTCTCGACCAAGAACACGATCCTCAAGGCCTACGACGGCCGGTTCAAGGACCTCTTCGCCGAGGTCTTCGAAAACGAGTTCAAGGCCAGGTTCGACGCGGCGGGTCTCACCTACGAGCACCGCCTCATCGACGACATGGTCGCGTCGAGCCTCAAGTGGGAGGGCGGCTACGTCTGGGCCTGCAAGAACTACGACGGCGATGTGCAGTCCGACACCGTCGCCCAGGGTTTCGGCTCGCTCGGGCTCATGACGAGCGTGCTCACGACTCCGGACGGCAGGATCGTGGAGGCGGAGGCCGCGCACGGCACCGTCACACGCCACTACCGCCAGCACCAGGCCGGCAAGCCCACCTCGACGAACCCGATCGCGTCGATCTACGCCTGGACGCGCGCGCTCGCCCACCGGGGCAAGCTCGACGGCAACCAGGAGCTCATCGACTTCTCCCACACCCTCGAGGATGTCGTGGTGAAGACGGTCGAGTCCGGCAAGATGACGAAGGACCTCGCCCTGCTCGTCGGCCCGGACCAGGGCCACCTGACGACCGAGGAGTTCCTCGGAGCGCTCGCCGACAACCTCAAGTCGCGGCTGGGCTGACGGTCACCTTCGACACCTCAGGCACAGTTCGTCCGGAACAAAGGTCAGGCTCACCTAGCTGGAATCCGTGACCGGTTGCGGATAGTAATGAAGACATGAGCTGGCTGAAGTCCGCCATCCGGCGCTACCCGATCGTCGCGATCACCGTGGTGGTCGGCGTCGCCGGGCTCGGCCTCGCGCTCACCGGCAACGTCCTGATCGCGCAGTGGGTCATCAGCGGCTTCGCGCTCATCGTCGCAGCGATGCAGGCCTGGTCGATGATGCGCCGGCTCCTACGTGGGCAGTTCGGCCTCGACGTGCTCGCGGTCATCGCGATCGTCTCGACGGTCGTCGTCGGAGAGTTCTGGGCGAGCATCATCATCGTCCTGATGATCTCGGGTGGCGAGGCGCTCGAAGACTACGCTGCCGGGCGCGCCGAACGCGACCTCCGGTCGTTGCTCGACCGGGTCCCCCTGCAGGCGCACCGGTACACGGCTTCCGGGGGGATCGAGGATGTCCCTGTTGATCTGGTCGCCGTCGGGGACCGGCTTCTGCTGCGCCCGTCGGAGATCGTGCCGGTGGATGCCGTGCTCGAGAGCCCGGAGACCTCTCTCGATGAGTCGACCCTGACCGGCGAGAGCCTGCCCGTGGACAAGGTGCGCGGCGACCAGTTGTGGAGCGGCGCGATCAACGGGCCCGGAGCGGTCGACATCCGCGCGACGGCGGTCGCGAGCGCGAGCCAGTACCAGCTCATCGTCAAACTCGTGGCAGAGGCCTCCGCGAGCCGGGCACCCATGGTGCGGCTCGCCGACCGCTACTCGATCCCGTTCACGGTCATCGCGCTGGTCATCGGAGGGATCGCGTGGGCGATCTCGGGCGACCCGGTGCGGTTCGCGGAGGTGCTCGTCGTGGCCACGCCGTGCCCGTTGCTGCTGGCAGCGCCCATCTCGTTCATGGCCGGCATGAGCCGGTCTTCGAAGACGGGCGTCGTCGTCAAGGGGGCCTGGGCCCTCGAGCAACTCGCCGTGGCACGCACGGTCGCGTTCGACAAGACGGGCACGCTCACGAAAGGCGTGCCGGAGGTCGTCGCGCTGCATCCGGAACCGGGTTTCGGCCCCGATTTTGGCCGTGATGAGCTACTCGGCATCGTCGCGTCGGCCGAGCAGTACTCCTCGCACGTGCTCGCGGCGGCGCTGCGTCAGGCGGCGGCGGATCGCGGGATCCCCCTGCGCGAGGCGAGCCGGGCCGGCGAGGTGGCGACGCACGGGGTCGAGGCGACGATCGACGGCCGCGAGGTGATCGTCGGCAAGCCGGGCTTCGTGGCCGACCGCGCGACCGGCGTGCAGCGTCGCTCGCTCGCGAGTGGGGAAGCCGCCGTCTACGTCGCGGTGGATGGCCGCTTCGCCGGCACCGTGGTGCTGAGGGACGAACTGCGGGAGGAGGCGCCGGAGACGCTGGAGCGACTGCGTCGCAGCGGCATCCGGCGCTTCGTCCTCCTCACCGGGGATGTGGAGCAGACGGCGAGGCCGATCGCGGAGCAGCTCGGCATCGACGACGTCCACGCGGAGTGCCTGCCGCAGGACAAAGTGGATCTCGTCCGCTCGGCGACTCCGCGGCCCGTCATCATGGTCGGCGATGGAGTGAACGACGCACCGGTGCTGGCCGTGGCGGGTGTCGGGATCGCGCTCGGTGCGCGCGGCTCGACGGCGGCCAGCGAATCCGCCGATGTCGTCATCCTGGTCGACGACGTGTCGAGGGTCGCGGATGCCGTGGAGATCGGGCGGCGCACAGTGCACATCGCCCTTCAGAGCATCTGGCTGGGCATCGCGATCAGTGTCGGGCTCATGCTCGCCGCTGCCTTCGGATGGTTGCCCGCCGTTATCGGCGCCGCGCTGCAGGAGGTCGTCGACCTCATCACGATCCTGAACGCCCTCCGTGCGCTCCTGCCCGGCAGCACGCCTGGTCCCCGGAAGACGACGGTGCGGCGTCCCGCCAGCGATGCGCTCGTCTGAACGAGGGCGCCACCGGCGAAACGCCGCATCGTGAGCGTCAGGCGGCGTTGACCTCGACGGGGGCCGACGCGGCGCCGGACTGCACCGCGACCTTGCGCGGCTTCGCCTTCTCGCTCACCGGGATCATGACGCTCAGCACGCCGTTGTCGTAGTTCGCGCTGATGTGCTCGGTGTCGATTCCGTCGCCGAGGTTCAGCTGACGCAGGAACGAGCCGCTCGGGCGCTCGTGGGCGAGCCACTTGACGTCGTCGCTGCGGGAGGTGCGCTCAGCACGGATCGTGAGCAGCTGCCCGTCGACATCCACGTCCACCGAACCAGGGTCGATGCCCGGAAGGTCGGCGTTCAGGATATAGAGATCGCCGTCCTTGTGCAGGTCGATGGGCATGAGGCGGGGGCCTTGCCGAGCGTCCAGCAGGTTCGCGGCGACGCGGTCCAGTTCACGGAACGGGTCGAAGTACATGGCCAAGTTCATCACTCCTTCAATACTTGAGTCGGTCTGACTCAACTATTAAGAAATTAGCACTCTACCCATGAGAGTGCCAGCTCCTCGCGTTCGCCCTGCGCGAAGGGTGCAGGCCGATCCCGCCTGGGCACAGTTTGGTCACAGAATGGTAACGATGTGACCCCTACGGGGGTAGACCGGGTCTAACGTGAGTCCAGCGCAGACCCGACTGCAGCATCCATCCATGTTGCTCAGAAAGGGACACATCCGTGAGCATTCGAAGAATCATCGCGGGAGTCGCCACCAGCGCACTCATCGCGTCCGGCCTCGTCGCGCAGGGTCTCATCACAGGGCCTGCGCTCGGAGCCATCGCCGCCCCGACCTCCATCGGCGGCCACGGCCAGACATCGTTCGCACCGGGACGTTACATCGTCACCCTGGTCGACGCCTCGGCCGCAACCTACGAAGGCGGGGTCGACGGCTTCGCCCCGACCAAGCCGGATGAAGGTGAACAGCTCAAGGCGGATCGTCGCTCAGTGCAGAGCTACACCGCCTATCTCAAGAAGCAGCAGAAGGCGGTCGCCGCCTCGGTCGGCGCAACCATCGACTACTCGTACACCCTCGCGCTCAACGGCTTCGCCGCGCACCTGAGCACGAAGCAGGCGATCGAACTCTCCCAGAACAAGAACGTCGCGGCCCTGGCCCCGGATGAGCTGCGTCACGTGGCCGCCGTTCCCTCGACCTCGTTCCTCGGGCTCGACGGTCCGGATGGCGTCTGGGCATCCCTCGGCGGCGTGGGCAACGCGGGCGCCGGAGTCGTCGTCGGCATGCTCGACACCGGCATCGCGCCGGAGAACCCGTCCTTCGCCGGCGACCCGCTCGGCACGACGCCGGGCGCCGACCCGTATCTCTCCGGGTCCGCCATCACGTTCGCCAAGGGCGACGGCAACACCTTCACCGGCGAGTGCGTCACGGGTGTGCAGTTCACGGCGGCCGACTGCACCACGAAGCTCGTCGGTGCGCGCTACTTCGTCGACGGTTTCGGCGCCGGCAACATCGGTGGAACCGACCTCGGCGAGTACCTCTCACCGCGCGACGGCGACGGTCACGGCTCGCACACCTCGAGCACGGCGGCCGGCAACCCGGATGTCGCGGCCTCGATCGACGGCGTGAGCTTCGGCACCATCACCGGTGTCGCACCGGCCGCGAAGATCGCGGCGTACAAGGTGTGCTGGACCGGCCAGGACCCGACCACGACCGCGGACGACGGATGCGCGACATCCGACCTCATCGCCGCGATCGATGCCGCGGTGGACGACGGCGTCGACGTCATCAACTTCTCCATCGGCGGTGGCGCGGCCCAGACCACCGTCTCCGCGACCGACCAGGCCTTCCTCGGTGCGGCGGCGGCGGGGGTGTTCGTCTCGGCCTCCGCCGGAAACGACGGGCCGGGCGCTTCGACGCTCGACAACGCGTCACCCTGGATCACCACGGTCGCCGCCAGCACGATCCCGAGCTACGAGGCGACGGCCACGCTCGGCAACGGTGCGGCGATGGCCGGGGCATCCGTGACCCTCGACATGACGCCGGGCGCGCCTCCGCTCGAGGGTGACCTCGTGCTGGCTTCGGCCGTCGCGCTCTCGGGTGCGACGGATGCCAACCTGTGCTTCGCGAACACGCTCGACCCCGCGCTCACCGCGGGCAAGATCGTTGTGTGCGAGCGCGGTGTGATCGCCCGTGTCGACAAGTCGGCGGAGGTCGCCAGGGCCGGCGGAATCGGCATGATCCTGATCAACGTCGTCGCGGGGTCGACAGACCTCGACAACCACTCGGTTCCGACCATCCACCTCGACGTGCAGTTCCATGACGCGCTCATGGCCTACGCGGCGACGGCGGGGGCGACGGTGAGCATGGCCGCCGGCAACTCGACGGGCATCGAGCCCGCGACGCCGCAGGTGGCCGGGTTCTCCTCGCGGGGGCCGGTGCTGGCCGATGGCAGCGACATCCTGAAGCCGGACATCACGGCGCCGGGTGTGGCGATCATCGCCGACGGTGCGAACGCCGAGGGTGGCGATCCGACCTTCCAGTTCCTCTCCGGGACGTCGATGGCCGCGCCGCACATCACCGGCCTCGCCGCCCTGTACCTCGGCAAGTCGCCGAACGCGTCGCCGTCCGAGATCAAGTCGGCCATGATGACGAGCGCGTACAACACGCTCGACAGCGCGGGCGACGCGGTGACCGATCCGTTCGTGCAGGGCGCAGGTCATGTCGACCCGACGAAGTACTTCGAACCGGGCCTGCTCTACCTGAACGACCTGGACGACTGGCTCGCGTACATCCAGGGCATCGGCTACGACGTCGGGGTCGATCCCATCGACCCGAGCAACCTCAACCTGGCGTCGATCGCCATCGGCGCCCTCACGGCCCCGGAGACGATCACCCGCACGGTGACGGCGACTCAGGCGGGAACATTCACCGCAGCGGTCTCGATCCCGGGTATCGACGCGGTCGTCTCGCCGTCGACGCTCAGCTTCGCGAGCCCTGGTGACACGGCCAGCTTCACGGTGATGTTCAGCCGGACGGATGCTCCGCTCGACCAGTTCGCGACCGGTTCGCTCACCTGGACGAGTGGTTCGACCGTCGCCCGGTCGCCCATCGCGATCCAGCCGGTGACGATTGTGGCTCCGGCTGAGGTGAGCGGCACCGGTCTCACCGGTTCCGTGGACGTGACCGTCACGCCTGGCGGCGACGGAGTGATCCCGCTCAGCACGACCGGCCTGACCGCCGGAACGCTGCAGCGCGATCCGACCAACACGGAGAGGGACCACTCGGGATCCGGTGTGACTGGAGCCGAGTTCCAGTACATGGTGAAGGTCGCGAAGGGCACGGTGCTGGCCAGGTTCGACCTCAACTCGGTCGATGATTCTGCCGACCTCGATCTCACGGTCTACCAACTGGACAGCAAGGGCACTCCGGTCGCCGGCTGGCAGTCGGCGAGCGGGTCCGCGGACGAGCGGGTCGATCTCTACTCGCCGGATGCGGGCAAGTACCTGGTGTTCGTCGATGTGTTCTCCGCGAATCCGGCGACGGCGTTCGACCTGACGACGTTCTCGGTTCTGCCCGGTGGGTCACCGCTCACGCTGGATCCTTCGGAGATTTCCGGCCAGGCGGGCGTGCCGACGACCTACACCGCGTCCTGGTCGAAGCTCAGGGCGTCGACGAGTTACCTCGGTCTCGTGAGCTACGGGGACAGCGGGGCGTCGACGGTGGTGTCGGTGGCGACCGGATTCAGGCATTTGCCGGCGGACGTCAACTGACGATCGCGTAGCGTTCGCCCGGAGGGGGCCTGCAGGCAACTGCGGGTCCCCTTCGAGTTTCAGACCGCCGGTACTGGGGCTGCGTGGCGACCCCGGGCTTCGCCGTCCTGCGGCGCGAGCCGCCCGTCGTGCAGGTCGACGACGTTGTGGGCCCTCGCCACGAGAAGCGGGTCGTGCGTGGAGATGACCGCGGCGATCCCCCTGGCCTTCACGAGTTCCTCGATGAGGTCCATCATGGTGGCGGCCGTGCGGGAGTCCAGCTGGCCGGTGGGCTCGTCCGCGAGCAGGATGTCCGGCTCGCCCACGAGCGCCCGCGCGAGCCCGACCCGCTGCTGCTGCCCGCCGGAGAGTTCGTACGGCCGCTGCGCGGCATGGTCGGCGAGCCCGACCAGCTCGAGCATCTCGGCCACCTGCTGCTCACGGACGGCAGGGTCGGTGCCGCGGATCCGCAGCGGCACCTCGATGTTCTCCGCCGCCGAGAGCACCGGAATGAGCCCGAAGGTCTGGAACACGTAGCCGATCCTGCCGCGCCGCACCTCTGCGAGCTTTCCGTCGCTCAAGCTGGTGAGCTCCTGGTCGCCGATCCACACGTCCCCAGAGGTGGGGCGGTCGAGCCCGCCGAGGATGTTGAGCAGCGTCGTCTTGCCGCTCCCGCTCTTGCCGCGCACGACGAGCAACTCGCCCGAGTGGACCTCGAGGCTGATGTCGGTGCAGGCGTGGACCTCCCGCGCACCGGAGCCGAAGGTGCGGCTCACGCTCTCCGCGCGCAGCGCCGGGGCCGGCTCCTCCTGGACGCCGAGAAGTGCGCCCGGCGTCACACCGGCGTCGGTCATGCCTGAGTCGGTCATTGCCAGGCCTCCCCACTTTCGGATGCCGGTCCCGTTTCGGGTGCAGGCGCATCCGGGACTGCCGGCGCAGCCTTCGCCGGGCGGTGGCCAGGCCACACCCCGACGTGGTCGGTCTCGAGGGCCAGCCGCACCCGCTCGCGCAGGTCGAGCGTCTTGGTGAAGTCGTCGGGAAGCTGAAGACGGCCGACGCGGTCGAGCACCGCGAACTCCTCGGCGATGTGCTGCTCCTGCCCGTGCTCATCGACCTCACGGCGCCGCAACACCTCGGTGGAGGTGCGGCCGTCGCGAATCTGAATCGTGCGATTCACGTGCTCCGAGACCGCCGGGTCGTGCGTGACGATGAGCGTCGTGATCCCGAGCCCCTCGTTGACCCCGCGCATCGCCTCGAGCACGTCAGAGGATGTCGCCTCGTCGAGCTCACCGGTCGGCTCATCGGCCAGAAGCACCTGCGGGTCGTTGGCGAGAGCGACCGCGATCGCGGTGCGCTGCTGCTCGCCGCCGGAGAGCTCGGTGGGACGGCGGTCGGCGCAGTAACCGACCTCGAGCAGGTCGAGGAGCTCCATGATGCGACCCTTGCGGTCCTTGGTCTTGTTGCCGGCGACCGCCATCGCCATCGCGACGTTCTCGGCCGCCGTGAGGTAGGGGAGCAGGTTGCGCGAGGTCTGCTGCCAGACGAACCCGACACTGTGCCGCTGGTACTGCACGCGCTCCTTGCGTCCCATCGTGAGCAGGTCGCTGCCCGCGCAGCGTGCGAGGCCCGCGGTCGGGGTGTCGAGGCCGGAGAGGATCGTGAGCAGCGTCGACTTGCCGGACCCGGATGCGCCGACGAGCGCCACCATCTCGCCGCGGTCGACACGCAGGTTGAGCCCCTGGAGCGCCTGCACCTCGACACCCTCGGCGGCGAAGATGCGCACGAGGTCGGCGCACAGGATGTGCGGCTCGGCATGTGCTGGAACGGCGGTGGAGACGGTGCCCGTCGCTGGAGCTTCGGTCATGGTCCTATCCTTCCTCAGAGGTGCGCAGAGAGCGAGCCAGGCTCACGCGCCGCGCGGCCGCCATCGCGATCGCTGTCGCCACGACCACGAGCAGGGCGAAGCCGCCGACCACGATCCCGAGGAGTACGGGGTTGAGCGTGATGATCGGCTGCATCACACCGCCGGTGAACGGTCGCAGGTCGACACCGGCGAGCACGATGAGCGGAAGCGCAGCGCCCAGGATGCATCCGGTGACGATCGCGACGAGCGCTGTCGGCCCGATCTCCCACCCGGTGATGCCACGCGATTGACTCCGAGTGAGTCCGAGTGTGCGCAGCAGGGCGAGCAGGCGCTCGCGGGCCGGTCCGCTGATCATGAGTGCGAGCACGACCGTGCCGGCGCACAGCAGGGCGACGATCGCGATGAGGGCGAGCAGCGCGAGCTGGAGGCCGCCGGAGACCGGAGAGTCGTTGAGGAGCGCGGCGGCATCTGCGGGGCTCTGGATGGTGGCATCCGGGCCCGCGATCCGGGACAGCTCGGCCTTGACGGCAGCGATATCGGCTCCGGGATCGAGCCGTAGGAGGGTGATGCGCGGCAGGAAGGTGTAGATGCCGAATCCGTCGCTCTGCGCTGTATCGATGAGTACCCAGTCAGCGACGCCGCTGAGCGATGGCGATGTGCCTGGGTCGCCCGCGCTCACGATGTCCGCTTTGCCGAAGGTGGAGTCCTCGGTGATCGTGTACTTCGCAGCGAGGTCGGGGGACAGCAGTACGGGGATGCGGTCATCGCCACCATCGACCGTGACCGGCTTCGTCATGTCGAGGTCGATGTGCGCGGCGCCCGGCACACCTTCCTGAACGCGCGCGAGCGCAGCCGTGTCGGCGACCATGACCGGCACGGAGAGGTTCTCCTCGACCGACAGGTTCTGCAGGCGGCTGTACTGGTACAGCGAGACGGACTCCTCGACGCCCTTGACGGCGGCGATGTCGTCCAGCTGTTTCTGATCGAGGATGGGCGATTCGATGCGGAGATCCGCACCGATCGTCGAGTGCGCGGCCGTGCTGACGCCTCCGGTGACCGTTCCGAGCAGCACGCCGGAGAACACGGCGACCGCGAGGCCGACGACCATCGCGAGCACGGGGGCGAGGCCGGCGGCGGGGTCCCGGATGCTGCGGTTCGCGCCGAGGAACGCCACGATCCCCTTTTTGCGTTTCACAGAGCGGGCGAAGCCGAGGAGCGGAAGCGGATAGAGCCGCAGCACGATGAGCCCCGCGGAGAGTGAGAGCAGCAGGGGGGTTGCGGCCAGGAGCGGGTCGACGCCCACCGTTTCCGCGCTCGTCGCGAGGCCGCGCTGGAGCAGGAGGAACACTGCGAGAGCTGTCAGGGCGAGGACGATGATCTCGAGCACCCAGCGGTAGCGGCCGCGGGCACGCGGGTCGAGGTCGCCACGGGCGGCCCGCAGGCTCCGGGGCGACGCCGCGATCATGATGAGGATCGGCGGAACGACGGCGACGGCGGCCGCGAACCACGCAGCGACGGGGCTCGCGGACGAGGGGAACAGGAGGTACCCGATCGCGCCGCCGATCGCCGCGGCCGGGGCGGAGAGCAGGAGGACCTGGAAAGCTTGGGACAGGCGCAGCTGCGTATCGCTCGCCCCGCGCGCGGAGCCCAGGGCGAGCGAGTCGCGACGGCGCAGCATAATGAGTCGCGAGAGCAGCCAGAGGGTCGCAATCGCGACGCCGATCGGGCCGGAGGCGACCATCACGAGCACGGCGGTGGCCGTTGCCGCGCGAGAGATAGCCGTCCTGAGCGTCGTCTCGGCGTCGGATCCGAAGGTGAGGGAGGTCACCACCTGGGGCTTGGCGACGTTCGCCACCGATTGGGCGTTGCTCGTGAAGCCGCGCAATTGGGGGATGATCGCTTCATCCTCCTCCACGGTGAGCCCGGCCATGGAGAAGGGAATGGCGACCGTGGTCAGCATGGAAAGAGACGTCTGGTCCGCCATCGCCGGCCAGGACCCAGGATCGATGAAGGCGGCCCCGACGACGATGCGAGTGTTCGTCCCACCGAACGGGGTGTAGTCGATTCCGGGCTGGAGCGCGGAGGGCGATGCTGCCCAGAAGCCGTCCTTGGGGTCGACCGCCTCGAACGTGCCGGAAAGGCGTGCGTAGAAGCCATAGTTTCCGGATACGGCCACCCAGCGCTCTTCGCCCACCGCCCATCCGGCCTCTTCTGCGGTGTCGACCGAGAGTGCGATGTCGATCTGGGGGTCCTGAGGATTGCGGTCGAATGGATCGAACGGCCGTCCCGGATATTCGTTGTCGTCGAGGTCGACGACCTTCTCGAAGGGCGCGGGCGGTGTGCCATCAACCATCCGGATGTGGTCGGCCAGCCTGGGTGCGACGTTGATCGTGATCGGGGTCTGCGGGTCGTTCCATTCGACGTTGCGTCGGGCGACGTGCAGTCGATCGCTCGCGAAGGTGTACTCGGCCGTCGCGAAAGCCTTGTCGAGTGGCGATGGCGCCGATGCGGCAATCGCCGCGAGGGCTTCATCGAACTGCGCGAACGGTGCGACTCCCGGAGTGATCGCAGGAGTGCCGGGAGATCTGGCGATGAGGTCCCGCCGGGAGGCGGGGAGGTTCTCGAACTGGTAGGCGACCTCGGAGGACGCGAGCGAGCGCAGTGCGAGAGGCGCGGCAGACACGAGGGTGGCGACGACGAGAACGATCGCGGCCATCGCGAGCAACGGACCGAGATCGGCACGGAACTGCCGGGCGAGCACCCCCGGCAGCGATGTGCGGGATCGGCGGTTCATCGGGTCTCGAGCCGCTCGTCGGTGTCGAGTGCCTGGCGCCGAACGCGGCTCGCCGAGACAACGGCGATCCCGAGCATGATGACAAGTCCGATCAGGAGCAGGCCGGCACCGGGTATGACGGCGAACGCGAGGGTCGCCTGCAGCCCACTCGGGATGCCGAGGACGGCCGATCGGGCGAGGTTCGCGGATGTAAGCGCGGAGACCAGGAGCCCTCCGACCAGACCGAAGACGACCGAGATCAGGACGATCGCCGAGAACTCGCCGAGGCGCGATCGCGACTGCTGTCGCGCCGAGATGCCGACGGCGCGCAGCACGACGACCTCCCCTCTGCGCGCCCGCGCGACCGTGAGTGCGACGGCGCCGAGCGAGATCACCGCGAGCAGCAGGCATCCGATGGCCGCGATCCACAGGGCGAGCTCTGCGGGCGCCGCGAACGAGTTGTCGGTCGCGTTGGCCGGGGTGACGATGGTGGCACCATCCGGGAGCGAGGTGTCGAGCGCCTCGCTGTCGATGACGGTCGGCCCACCGGCCGAGAGCCAGACCTGGTTCGCGCGGGGGACCACGGGGCTCGCCCGCAGGAGGTAGTCGTTCAACTGGTTGAGATCGGCGAGCGCCTGGTTCGGCGAGGGGGCGCCGGGGAGGACGGGCGCGATAGCGGCGACGGTTGAGGTGACGACGAGTCCTGTGCCCGAGAAGCGAAGGTCGAGCTTGTCGTCGACGGCGAGATCGTAGGCGTCGGCGAATTCCTGGGTGACGACGACCGGAACCGAGCGCGGTGACTCGAATCGGACTCCCCCCGCTGCCAGCGCCTGCGCGCCGACATCCATCATGCGCAGCCGATTGCGCCCGTCCTGGGCCCCGGGAAGCCCCAGGGTGAGGCCGTCGGCGTCCATGAGCGTACTGTTCGCGAAGGCGGAGTACTGCAGATCCATCCAGCCCAGCGTGTCGAGCGCGACCGGCTGCGCCCCCGAGGGCGTCGTCGCCACGAGCCCGCCATAGTGCATCTCGAGCCAGTTGCTGTCCGCGCGGACCGAGTAGTCGATGGCGACGAGCCATCGGGTCGCCTCACTCGGAGCGAACTTCACGGTCAGTGGTGTCGTGAGCGACTTGCCCGCTTCGAGTGAATCGACGAAGAGCTGGGGCAGGGCGGTGCTGCTGATGCCGCCCTCCGAGTCCTGGAACCACAGCGTCGTCCCCGCATAGCCCTTGGTCGTCGCCGGCTCCCCGGTGGTGGGATCAATCACCGAGAGTGTGGCGTCGAGACTCAGCGACGTGGTCCCCGCCGGCAACTCGACCCCGCGCTGTTCGAAGCCGCTGAGCGTCGATTCGAGGGTCGCCACGTCGACGGTGCCCTCCGCGTCGTTCACGACCGCGCCGATGTCCGCGGCCGGAATCGCGGTGAGGCGGCCGGAGTCGTTGTCGCCGATCGTGACGGGAGTGGAGAGCACTGGGACGGCATCCGTCACGCCGGCGACGCCGAGGAAGTCCGCTCCGGTGACGGGTTCGGTGCCCGCGAGAGGCAAGTCGGATTGCGTCAGGGTGATCCTGGCATCCGCCCCTGCGGTGAGCTCGGCGTTGCGGTCGCCGAGCGATCGCCAGGAACCCGAGTAGCCGGAGGCGATCACGACCCCGCCGATCGCGAGCGAGACCACGAGCACGGCGACCGCATAGCTGCCGATGCCGCGGGCGACCTGGCGCGCCGAATAGGAGGGCTGCAGCCTGGGCCGTCGCGTCGCGATGCGCTGCCAGGCGGCGGTGAGCGGCCCGAAGACGACGAGGAGCACGAGAGCGATCGCGATGAGTGCGAGCGTGGGGGCGACGACCGCGAGTGGGTCGACGGTCGTTCCACCCTGGGCCGTGGTCACGATGGGCGAGCCGTAGAGAAGGGACTGCCAGACCGCGACCGCTGCCGCGGCGACCGCGAGAACCGCCGTGCCGATCGTCGCGGCGGCCCGTGTGCGGCCCGAGTCGTCGACGGCGTCGCGCTGGGCGAGCCGGATTGAGTCCAGGAAGGCCGTCGTCCCGTAGATTGCGAGCACCGCGACGGCGATGAGGGCGGCGAACTCCCATGGAGCGTAGGCCATGGCGCTCACCCCGAACAGCCCGACGAGAGCTCCGGAGCCGGCCGCGTAGCCGAGCGCGCATCCGATGACCGCGACGACCACGGCCTCGCCGATGCCGGTGGCCGTGAGCCACTGCGCCGACGCTCCGCGCGACCGCAGCAGGGCGTTCTCCGGGCGGCGGGCGAGGGAGAGCAGGCGCGCCAGCTGCACGAGCGCGATGAGGCCGATGAGCCCGGCCAGCAGGATGCCAACCGGTGTCACCCCACGTGCCGAGTTGAGGCCGCGTTGCACGGTCGTCGTGGTGTCAGCGAGCGAGCCGCTCACCAGGATGTCGCCCTTGCCGATCGTGTCGTCGTCGATGATGGCCTGGCGCAGGTTCGTCGCGACCTGCCCGAGCTGGGCGAGATCGCCCGGTGCGACCCGGTTCGCGTCGACGATGATCGTCCAGTGCACGAAGGGGACCGGACCGAGCGATGGGAGCACCGCCTCATCGACCATGAGAGGGCCGAAACTCTCCGTGCCGTCGCCGGCCGGATGGGCGTTGCCGGTCGTGGCCCCGGAGTCGGCGAACCAGCGCGGGTCGCCTGCATCCTTCGGCAGCCAGGTCCCGACGATCTCGACGGACTTCGCGGTTCCGGTTGCGCCGAGCTCGAGCACATCGCCGACCTTCAGGCCGAGCTGCCTGGCTGCGTCGGCCTGGAGGGCGCCGGGGATGGGGTTGTCGGCAGTCCCGGCATTGCCGTCGGTACCGGATGCCGCAGCCGGCCACGCGCCGTCGACGAGGGTCGCGTAGTCGGTGAGGCCGGCATCCGAGGCGGGGGTGATCCGTGCTTCGCGGCCATCGGCGAGGGAGAGCTGCTTGCTGCCGCTGCCGCTGCCGCTGCTGTCGTCGGTGTCTACGAGGGCCGCTGCGAGCGGGAAATCGGTGAGGGTCCGCGTGATCTCGACGGAAGTGCCGTCGAACTCGTGGGCGAACAGTTGGTCGGCTGAAGCGGACTGCGCGGCTGGGTCGTCGCCCAGCTTCGTCTCGACCTGCACACCGCGCGCGGTCGGCGAGGCACTCGCGAAGTAGTCCCGGGTGCTCGCGGCGGCGGAGAAGTCGAGGTACCCGGTCAGGCCGACGATGAGGGCGGTGAGCACGAGCGCGACGGCCCCGACCGTGGCCAGGAGACCTGCTTGCGCAGCGGATCGGCGCGCGGCCAATCGGGTGCTGTGCATGAGGACTCCTCCGTGGGGTCCCGTTGAGACTATCAATCGAGGTGCCGACCGGCGTGCCGATCGGGGGCGTCGTCGATCCACTGTCGATCCAATCTCGACCCACTGTCCCAAATGAAGGCAATCCGACGAATCTGGCGAGCACGCCCTATATATTTCGGCTGCCACCTGCCGGAGTGCCTTCATTTGGGACACACGAAAGGGAAAGGGCAGAAAAAAGTGCGCAAAGGCTGGACAGGAGTTTGTTTGTACGCTTTACTAACAAAATGACTGCAGCGGGAGCGCAGCGAAGCCTCCCCCCGAAGACCGCCCAGCCGACCAGCAGGGCGACTCGCGGATCCGGCTTCGCAGACCATACGAACCAGGGGTTCGCCTCCGGCCGTGCCCTGCGCCCGAGCGCCAAAGTGCTCCCGGAGCACGCCCGCAATCACAACCGCTCGCTCGTGCTCCAGACCCTCTACCGGGCCGGCCAGCAGAGCCGCGCCGACATCGCCCGCAGCACCGGCCTCACCCGCGTCACGATCTCCGACCTCGTCGGCGAGTTCATCGCCGAGGGTCTCATCGTCGAGACCGGCCAGCGCGAGGATGCCCGTCCGGGCAAGCCGGCCACCCTCCTCGACATCAACCGCTCGGCCTTCCAGATCGTCGGAATCGACTTGAGCGACTACGCCCTGTTCCGCGGCGCGCTCCTCGATCTCGAGGGGACCATCCTCGAGCGCAGGGAGGTCGCGCTCGCCGGTGCCACCGGCGACGAGGCCACCGCGAAGGTCGTCGACCTCGTCGGTCAGCTCATCGCGCTCGCCACGAGCCCGCTTCTCGGCGTCGGCGTCGGCTCGCCCGGCATCGTCGACCACGCGGGAACCGTGCTCTCCGCCCCCAACCTCGGATGGACGGACCTGCCGCTGCAGACGGAACTCGCCCAGCAGTTCTCCCTCCCGGTCATCGTCGGCAACGACGCGAACGCCGCCGTGCTCGCGGAGCACAGTTTCGGCGGCGCCGACCGCGACATGATGCTCGTCAAGATCGGGCACGGTGTCGGCGCCGGCCTCCTCCTCGGCGGCAACCCGCTCTACGGCAGCCGCTTCGCCGCGGGTGAGATCGGCCACGTCGTCGTCGGTACGGAGGGCGGCCTGCCCTGCGTGTGTGGCAAGTCCGGATGCCTCGAGACCTGGCTCGCCGCCCCGCGGCTGGACGCGGCGCTCGCGGCGGCTGCGGCATCCGGAAGCCCGGCAGAGGTCGAGAGCGCGCAGGAGGCCGTGCTCACCGAGGCCGGCCGCCACCTCGGCATCGCCCTCGCCTTCGTCGTCGGAGCGCTCAATCTCGCCGAGATCGTGTTGAGCGGTCCGACCCACCTGCTTGATGGCCCGCTCGCCGCGGCGACCATCGAAACACTCCGCAATCGCACGATGGCCGAATTCCACGGCGATCTGACGCTGCGGATGACAACGCTCGGAGAGGACATCGTCGTGCGCGGCGCTGCCGTGATGGTGCTCTCCGGGCAACTAGGGGTCTCCTGATCCCGCGCACCACGGGGTGTCCGGCAACTCGCTGGCACCATCGCCCTAGGAAAGGAAAACACAATGAGGAAGCTCAGCTTCGCGGCCATCGCGGCCGCCGCTGCGATCACCCTCGCGGGTTGCGCCGGAGGTGGGACCGACACTCCTGCCGCCGACGAGGGCCCGGCTGATATTCGCGTCTGGCTGGTGGGCACCGATACTCCGCAGGAGGCTCGCGACTACCTGAAGACCACGTTCGAGGCCGAGAACCCCGGTTCGACGCTCACGATCGAGGAGCAGTCCTGGACCGGGCTCGTCGACAAGCTCACCACTAGCCTGTCGGGCAGCGACAGCCCGGATGTCGTGGAGGTCGGAAACACGCAGGCGGCGGCATTCACGTCGTCGGGCGCGTTCCTCGACCTGACCGACCAGTACGAGGCGCTCGGCGGGGACGACCTGCTGCCCGGCTTCGTCGAGGCCGGCAGCTACGACGGCAAGTTCTACGCCGCACCGCTCTACTCCGGCTCGCGTCTCGTCTTCTACAAGAAGGACGCGCTCGCCGCATCCGGCCTGTCGGTACCGACGACCCTCGCCGAGTACATCTCCAACGCGGAGAAGCTCGCGGCGGACAACCCGGGCGACTCCGGGCTGTGGTGGCCGGGCCAGGACTGGTACAACGCTCTCCCCTTCATCTGGGAGAACGGTGGCGAGATCGCGACCTTCGCCGACGGCAAGTGGTCGGCGCAGTTCTCATCGGCGGGGTCCATCAAGGGTCTCGAGCAGGTCCAGGAGCTCATGACGAAGGCGTCGACCGCGCCGAAGGACGGCAACGAGACCAACCCGCAGGTCGGATTCTGTGAGGGCACGACCCTTCAGCTCTCCGCTCCGAGCTGGGTCAAGTGGTCGATCCTCGCCGCAGCGGATGCTGAAACGCCCGGATGCCCGGACCAGGAGTCGAACCTCGGCGTCTACGCGCTCCCGGGTGCGAACGGCGGGGCCGCGCAGGTCTTCGCCGGTGGATCGAACATCGCCGTCGCGGCGAAGTCGGCCCACCCCGGGCTCGCGACGAAGGCGCTCGCCATCATCCTGAGCGACGAGTTCCAGACGATCTACGGCAAGAACGGCCTCGTGCCGGCCAAGGTCTCGCTCGCGAGCACCGTCGGAACGGATGAGGTCGCGCAGGCGATCTCCTCGGCCGCCGGCAACGCCCGCCTCACCCCGGCGTCGCCCAAGTGGGCCGATGTCGAGGCATCCGGTGCGCTGACCGACTTCTTCGTGCAGATCGCGCAGGGCGGGGACATCCCGAGTCTCGCCAAGGCGCTCGACGAGAAGATCGACGGCATCCTGAACGGCTAGCCGAACCAACCAGCACAGGGATGCTCGGCGTGACCGTGCATGTCGCGCCGAGCATCCCTTCATACTGCCCATCG
This sequence comes from Leifsonella bigeumensis, assembly GCF_039537265.1. NCBI lineage: Bacteria > Bacillati > Actinomycetota > Actinomycetes > Micrococcales > Microbacteriaceae > Leifsonella > Leifsonella bigeumensis. Next base: position 118,699 of record NZ_BAABAE010000002.1, read on the forward strand.
CCCTAGGAAAGGTCGGGGCACAAGGCTTATCTTAAGCGTCCATCGACTCATGCGGGAGGATCGACCATGTCGTCACTGACTGCTGCGCCTCCCGAGGCGCTGCCAGGACCTGGGCCGGATCGCGGGCCGGATCCCCAGCCGAAGGCATCCGCCGCGAAGCACCGCGCCGGGTTCACGCCTTACATGCTGCTCATTCCGGCATCCGTCGTGCTGCTCGTCGTCGTCGGCTGGCCGCTCATCCAGCTGTTCATCATCTCCTTCCAGGAGTTCGGCCGCGCCCAGGTCTTCGGCGCCCCCGCACCGTTCATCGGCCTCGACAACTACACCAAGGTGCTCACCGACCCTGCGTTCTGGAACGTCATGGTCCGCAGCATCCTGTTCTGCGTCGTCAATGTCGTCGTCACGATGGTCGGTGGCACGCTCGTCGCACTGCTCATGACGAGGCTGGGCAAGTTCTTCCGCGTGCTCATGTCGGTGGGACTGCTGCTGGCCTGGGCGATGCCCGCACTCACCGCGACGATCGTCTGGGGCTGGATGTTCGACACCTCGTACGGTGTCGTCAACTACGCGCTCACCAACTTCTTCGGGCTGGACTTCCACGCCCACTCCTGGCTCATCAACCCGCTGAGCTTCTTCTTCGTCGCCACGCTCATCATCGTCTGGGGCGCCATCCCCTTCGTCGCGTTCACGGTCTACGCGGGGCTCACCCAGATCCCGGACGAGATCATGGAGGCCGCCCAGCTCGACGGGGCGCGCAGCACCCAGCGGTTCCGGCTCATCACCTTCCCGTACCTCCGGTCCATCTTCCTCGTCGTCACGATCCTGCAGGTCATCTGGGACCTGCGCGTGTTCACGCAGATCTACGCGCTGCAGGGGATCGGCGGCATCCGGGAGCAGACCTCGACGCTCGGCGTCTACATCTACCAGGTTGCGCTCGGCTCCGGCGAGTACGGCATCGGCGGGGCGATCGCCGTCATCACCGTGTTCTTCATGATGGCCATCTCGCTCTACTACGTGCGACAGAGCCTCAAGGAGGAGCAACTGTGAGCACTGCATCCGCGTCCGTCTCCGTCTCGAAGTCGACTCCGGCTCCGGAGCCGGCCCGCGGCACGCCTGCTCGCAGCACCGCGAAGCTGCGCAAGCGCCTCATGTCGATCGTGCTGAGCGCGACCGCGGTCGTCGTGTTCGCGTTCTCGGCCTTCCCCGTCTACTGGATGGTGCAGACCTCGTTCCAGCCGAACAACGAGATCATCGGCTCCGAGGTCAACTTCTGGCCGGAGACCTTCACCTTCCGCAACTACGAGACGGTGCTGTTCGCGACCGACCGGGCGCAGTTCCTGCCCGCCCTCGGCAACTCGCTCGTCGTGACGATCGCGACCGTCGTCATCGCGCTCGTGTTCGCGTTCCTCGCTTCGCTCGCGGTCACCCGGTTCCGGTTCCGCAGCCGCAAGTCGTTCATTCTCACGATCCTCGTGGTGCAGATGATCCCCGGCGAGGCGATGATCGTCTCCACCTACCGGGTGCTCGACGACTGGGCGCTGCTCAACACGATCGCCGGCCTCACCCTCGTCTACGTCGCCACCGTGCTGCCCTTCACGATCTGGACCCTGCGCGGTTTCGTGAACGGCGTCCCCGTCGACCTCGAGGAGGCGGCGATGATCGACGGGCTCTCTCGCACCGGCGCGTTCTGGAAGATCACCTTCCCGCTCCTGGCTCCCGGCCTCGTCGCGACCGGCGTGTTCGGGTTCATCCAGGCCTGGAACGAGTTCCTGCTCGCCCTCGTCGTCATGTCGCGCCCCGACATGATGACCCTCCCGGTCTGGCTGCGCACCTTCCAGGTCGCGCACGGCACCACGAATTGGGCCGCCATCATGGCAGGGTCGACGCTCATGTCGATTCCCGTGATCGTGTTCTTCCTCGTCATCCAGGGACGGATGACGCAGGGCCTCGTGAGCGGGGCGGTCAAGGGATGAAGGGCGAAGAATCAGAATTGCACATCGGCATCGACATCGGCGGCACCAAGACGGATGCGGTCGTCATCGACGAGCGCGGCGCCATGCTGCAGCAACTGCGGCTCACGACGGGCTATGGTCCGGATGCCGTGCTGCAGACCGCCGTCGACGCCGTGACGCGCGTGGCCGAGCTGGCCGGCATCCGAGTGGACGAGGCCGTGTCGATCGGGATCGGGGTTCCAGGGCGGGTGGATGCCGCTGCCGGTCGCGTCGCGCACGCCGTCAACCTGGGTGTCGACGGCCTCGACCTCGGTGCGGAACTCTCCGCTCGCCTCGGCAGCCCGGTGCGTATCGAGAACGACGTCAACGCCGCGGCGCTCGGCGCCTACCATCTGCTCGAGGCGGAGGGCTGGCCGGCGGGGACCGGCACGGACTGGCCCGCAGGGCATGAGCACTCGATGGCCTACCTCAACCTCGGCACCGGCCTCGCCGCCGGCATCGTCGTCGCCGGCCGATTGTGGCGCGGATCGCGCGGAACAGCCGGTGAGATCGGGCACATCCCGGTGGACCCGGCCGGACCGCTGTGCCCCTGCGGCCAGCGCGGCTGTCTCGAGCTCATGGCCTCCGGGTCGGCGATCGCGAGGCAGTGGCCGACCGAGCACCCGCAGCCCGCGCAGCAGCTCTTCGAGGCCGCGGGGGCCGGCGATCCGCTCGCGATCGAGGTGCGGACGCGCCTGCTCGAGAACGTGGCGTCGGCGGTGCGCGTGCTCGTGCTGACGGTGGACGTGGATGTCGTCGTCATCGGCGGCGGCATCGCCTCCCTCGGCTCGGCCCTGCTCGACGGGGTGAGGTCGGTGCTCGCGCATCGCGCCCAGGAGTCGCCGTTCCTCGCTTCGCTCGAACTGGCCGACCGGGTGCGTCTCATGCCCACCGGCTTCCCGTCGGCGGCCGTGGGGGCGGCCTTCGTGGGTGCGAGCGCCGATGCCGACGCGGTCGAGTTGAGCCGATAGGGTCGACTTGTGGCTGAAGTGGTGATCGTCCGCGACGCGGAAGAGGCGGGCGTGATCGCCGCCGACGCGATCGAACGGCTCGTGCGGGCGACTCCGGATGCCGTGCTCGGTCTCGCGACCGGCTCCACACCGCTCACCACCTGGGCCGCGCTCGCCGCTCGCGGGCTCGACCTGTCGCGCGTGCGCGGTTTCGCCCTCGACGAGTACGTGGGGCTTCCTCCCGGGCATCCGGAGTCCTATCGCGCGGTCATCGACCGTGAGGTCGTCGCCACGCTCGGGCTCCCCCCTGGGCTCGTCCATGTCCCCGGTGACAGCGGCCCGATCGAGACAGCGGGCGACGACTACGAGAAGGCCATCCATGCCGCAGGTGGAATAGACCTGCAGGTGCTGGGGATCGGCCGCACCGGCCACATCGGCTTCAACGAGCCCGGCTCGTCCTTCGCCTCGCTCACCCGCGTCAAGACCCTCACCGAGCAGACCCGTCGCGACAATGCACGGTTCTTCCCCTCGCTCGACGCCGTGCCGACGCACTGCATCACGCAGGGGCTCGGGACGATCCTTCGCGCGCGCCACCTCGTGCTCCTCGCGTTCGGGGAGGGGAAAGCGGATGCCGTGGCCGGCGCGGTCGAGGGACCGCTCACCTCGAGCCTCCCCGGCTCGGCCATCCAGTTGCACCCGCGCGTGACCGTGATCGTCGACGAGGCCGCCGCGTCAGGGCTCGCGAACGCGGACTACTACCGTCGGGCCTGGGACAGCCGGCTGGACTGGGAGAAGAACTAGCGCTCCGCGAACTGCGGCAAGTTCGAGGTCGAAACCTCGGCGCACCCCGAAGTCGCCGCAGTTCGCGGGCTGCCACCACCGCACTTGCCTGGCCGGGCTCAGGAAACGGTGATCGGTGTACCGTTCGCCCACACGCGCTGCACGTGCAGGCCGCTGTCGAGGATGACGGCATCCGCCGCGTAGCCGGCTGCGAGGCGCCCCAGCCGGTGGTCGAGCCCGAGCGCGCGCGCCGGCACGGTCGTGAGCGCAGCAATCGCGTCGACCGGATGCACCCCCGCGAGTTCGACCGCGTTGCGCAGCGCGGCATCGAGCGTGAGTGTCGACCCCGCGATCGTGTCGGTTCCCCGCAGCACGGCGAGGCCATCCCGCACGGTCACGTTGAGCGTGCCGAGAGGGTAGTCGCCGTCGCTCGCCCCGGCGGCGGCCATGGCATCCGTGACGAGGGCGATACGCCCCGGCGCTCCCCGGAAGACCATGCCGGCGACATCCGGATGCACGTGCAGCCCATCGAGAATGAGCTCGATCGTCACGCGCTCGTCCTCGAACGCCGCGACGATCGGGCCGGGGGCGCGGTGGTGTATGCCGTTCATGGCATTGAAGGCATGGGTGAGGATGCGTGCCCCCCGGTCGAAGGACTCCTGGGCGAGTGCGAAATCCGCCTCGGTGTGCCCGATGGCGACGGCGACGCCGGCCTCGACGAGAACGTCGATGGCCTCGAGGGCACCTTCGAGCTCGGGGGCGATCGTGAGTTGCCGCAGTGTCTCGCGGCTCGCACCGATGAGCTCCTCAAGCTCGTAGGGGAGCGGTGCTCGCAGGTAGGCCGGGTTGTGGGCGCCGCGCTTGCCCTCGGCGAGGAACGGGCCCTCCAGGTGCGAGCCGAGGATGGTCGGGTCGGAGTCGGTGAGCTCGGCGATGACCGCGAGACTCGCCCGCAACTGGGCGAGCGGGTTCGCGACGAGGCTCAGCACTGAGCGCGTCGTTCCATGCGCGCGGTGGGTGGCGATCGCCGCAAGGATCTCGTCGGCGTCGTTGTCGAAGGAGTGGCCGCCGCCGCCGTGGCAGTGGAGGTCGATGAAGCCGGGAACCAGCCAGTCGCCCCCGACATCGATGCGCTCGACCGCGCCCACCGGCTCGGGATGCCTGCCGCTTCCGGTCTCGGTGATCGAGTCGCCGTCGACGAGCATCCAGAAGTCGTCGACCTGGCCGTCGGAGTCGAGCTTGCGCGCGCCGTGGAAGAGGATGGTCATGCCGACTCCTCGCGAGCGGTCTCCTTGCGGAGATTCACGATCCCGCTCACGAGCGCGACGACCGCGAACACGACCGCGACGATCGGCTGCCCGAGCATCGCCCAGGCGATCGCGGCGGAGCCCATGACGGCGATCTCGACGAGCGCCCGACCGACAGGATCGAGCGGCACCTTTGCCCGCGGCGAGCGGAACAGTCCCCAGACGACGATCGCGAAGAGCGGTGTGCCGATCATGAACAGCAGGCCCGGCCACGGAAACGGCCAAGCGAGATAGCCCCAGTAGCCGAGCGAGAAGAAGGCGAACAGCTCCAGCAGGAACCGCAGCACATCATTCGGTCCGATGCGGATGTCCGGGGCGCTCGTCGACACCGCTCCAGCCTAGCGAGGGGTCAGCGGAAGATGATCGTGCGCGCCCCGTCGAGCAGCACGCGATGTTCGGCGAACCACTTCACCGCCTGGGTGAGCGTGCGGCTCTCCTCGTCTTGGCCGATCGCGACGAGTTCTGCGGGGGTGCGCGAGTGGTCGACGCGCACGACGTTCTGCTCGATGATCGGCCCCTCGTCGAGGTCGCTCGTCACGAAGTGCGCGGTCGCGCCGATGAGCTTGACCCCGCGCGCGTGGGCCTGCCGGTAGGGGTTGGCCCCCTTGAACCCGGGCAGGAAGGAGTGGTGGATGTTGATGATCCGCCCCTGCAGCCGCTCGCACAGCTCGGGGGAGAGCACCTGCATGTAGCGGGCGAGCACGACGAGCTCGATGTCGTGCTCGTCGACGGCATCCAGGATGCGCTGCTCGAACTCCTTCTTCTGTGCAGCGGAGACGACGGCGTGCGATTCGAACGGCACCCCGTAGAACTCGGCGAGGCCGGAGAGTTCCGGATGATTGCTGAGCACGAGTGGCAACTCGACTCCCAGCTGTCCTGCGCGCTGGCGGAACAGGAGGTCGTTCAGGCAGTGCCCGGCCTTCGACACGAGGACGAGGGTCCGTAGCGGACGGCCCACGACATCCAGTGCCCAGACCATGCCATAGCGTTCGGTGATGGGCGCGAGCTTCGCCTCGAAGGCGCCGCGCTCGGTCGCGGCCTCCACCTGCAGGCGCATGAAGAACGTGCCGGTGTCGAGGCTCGCGAACTGCTGCGACTCGGTGATGTTGCCGCCGGCATCCACGATCGCGCCGCTCACCGCGTGCACGATGCCTGGACGGTCGGTGCAGACGAGCGTGAGCACCCAGTGCCTGATACCGGTCGCTCCGGCGGGCGTCGTCTCGGTCATAGCCCTCAAGCGTATTGGATCGGCGCGGGTAGGCTGGAGTCGATGGCGCTCACGTGCGGCATCCAGCGGGCGGCTTGACGCACCACGACACGCGAAGGATTCACCGGGCATGGGTGCGCCGAAGACCGACACTGCTTTTCCCTGGATCGGGTTGCTCACCCTCGCCGGCGCGATCTTCGTGTCGGTCACGAGTGAGTTCCTGCCCACCGGGTTGCTCCCCGAGATGGCGGAGGGCCTCGACGTCTCGCAGTCGCGCATCGGCCTGCTCGTCTCGGTGTTCGCCGGCACGGTCGTGCTGAGTGCCGCGCCGCTCACGAGCCTCACTCGGCGCTTGCCGCGCAAGCCCCTCATCGTCATCGTGCTCGTCGCGTTCGCGATCTCCAACTTCATCGGGGCGATCGCCCCAAGCTACGAGATCGTGCTGGCCTCACGCGTGCTCGGCGGTCTCGCGCACGGGCTGTTCTGGGCGGTCGTCGGCGCGTATCCGGGGCACCTCGTGCAGAATGGGCAGCTCGCCCGGGCGGTCGCGATCACTGCGGCGGGCGGATCGGCGGCCTTCGTGCTCGGGGTTCCGGCGGGCACCGCGCTCGGCCACCTGCTCGGCTGGCGACTCGCGTTCACGATCGTCGGTGTCGTGATCCTGCTGCTCGCCGTGCTCGTCATCCGGTTCCTGCCGCCGGTCGAGCACCGTCAACCGGTGCTGACCGGCGAGATCCCGGTTCCGCTCCGCAAGGATCCCACAGCGTTCGGTGTCGTCCTCGTCTGCACCATCACGCTCGTGATGATGATCGGGCACAACCTCTACTACACCTACATCGTCCCCTTCTTCACGACCATCAACGGGTTCCCGGATGATGCGGTCAGCCTGCTCCTGCTCGTCTACGGTCTCGCCGGTGCGGTCGGCCTGCTGCTCGTCGGACTTGTCGGTGGGCGCTTCCCGCGCCTCGGGTTGTTCTCGAGTGCCGCCTTCATCGTGGTCGCCGTGCTTGTCATGGGCCTCCTGCCGCACGCGCCGGTCGTCGTGGTCATCGCCCTCGTCGTGTGGGGTGCGGCGTTCGGCGGTGCGCCCGCGCTGTTGCAGACGCGGGTGCTGCAGTTGGCGTCGCCGCAACTGCGGGACGTCTCGGCGGCCTTCGTGACCACCTCCTTCAACATCGGGATCGGCGGCGGCGCGCTCATCGGCTCGCTCATGCTCGACGGCTGGGGCCTGCACACCCTGCCCTTCGCGGATGTCGTGATCACCCTCGGTGCGATCTTGCTCATCGCGGTCAGCGACCGGGTGATCCGCAGGAGGTTCACCACCGTGTCCTAAGCTCGAACCACGCGAGGCGGGAGGCAGCGGGTGCACGAGGGACGGTTCATCGCCGCGATCGACCAGGGCACCACCTCGAGCCGGTGCATGATCTTCGACCACGACGGCGAGGTCGTCGCGGTCGCCCAGAAAGAGCACGCCCAGCACTTCCCGAAGCCAGGCTGGGTCGAGCACGATGCATCCGAGATCTGGCGCAACGTGCAGGATGTCGTGGCCGAGTCGCTCGAGACGGCGAGTCTCGCGGCAGCCGACCTCGCCGCGATCGGCATCACCAACCAGCGCGAGACGACCGTCGTGTGGGACCGGGCCACCGGCGAGCCGGTCGCGAACGCGATCGTCTGGCAGGACACCCGCACCGACGCCATCGTCAGGCGCCTCGGCGAGGGCGACGGCGTCGACTGGTTCCGCGACCGCACCGGCCTGACACTCGCCACCTACTTCTCGGGGCCGAAGCTGGTCTGGCTGCTCGAGAACACCCCTGGGCTGCGCGAGCGCGCAGGGGCCGGCGAGGTGCTCTTCGGCACGATCGACTCGTGGCTCGTCTGGAACCTCACCGGCGGCCCGGATGGCGGCCGCCACACGACCGACGTGACGAACGCCAGCCGTACCCTGCTCATGGACCTGCGCGAGCTCGCCTGGGACGAGGACATCCTCGAACGCCTGGAGATTCCGCGGGGGATGCTGCCGGAGATCGCGTCATCCTCCGAGGTGTACGGAACGGTGGCCGGCCTGCGCGAGGGCGCACTCGAAGGAGTGCCGGTCGCCGGCGCCCTCGGCGACCAGCACGCCGCCCTGTTCGGCCAGACCGCCTTCGATGAGGGCGACCTCAAGAGCACCTACGGCACGGGCGCATTCCTGCTCCTCAATACCGGCGACACCCCGGTGGCCTCGCAGCACGGCCTGCTCTCGACACTCGCCTTCAAGCTCGGCGACGCGCCCGCGCAGTACGCGCTCGAAGGATCGATCGCGGTGAGCGGCTCGCTCGTCCAGTGGTTCCGCGACCAGCTGGGGGCGATCGACTCGGCGAGCGAGATCGAGGCCCTCGCGGCATCCGTCGACGACAACGGCGGATGCTACTTCGTCCCGGCCTTCTCCGGCCTGTTCGCGCCGCACTGGCGCAGCGACGCCCGCGGGGTCATCGCCGGGCTCACCGGCTACGTCACGAAGGCGCACATCGCGCGGGCGATCCTGGAGGCCTCCGCGTGGCAGACGCGCGAACTCATCGACGCGATGGTCGCCGACACCGGCATCGAACTGCACGAGCTGCGGGTGGACGGCGGGATGACGGAGAACTCGCTCCTGTTGCAGCTGCTCGCGGATGCCCTCGACGTCGAGGTCGTACGGCCGCACGTCGTCGAGACGACCGCTCTCGGTGCGGCGTACGCGGCCGGTCTCGCGGTCGGGTTCTGGCCGGATGTCGACGCCCTGCGCGCGAACTGGCGCGCGGATGCGACGTGGCGGCCGACCGTCGAGCCCGAGCGGCGGGAGCGCGAATACCGCCAGTGGAAGAAGGCGGTCGACCGCGCACTCGACTGGGTGGACTAGTCGGAGAGCAACGGGGTCAGCTCGGCGACGGGCTGCAGCCGGAACAGTCGCACCGTGCGCCCCGAGTCACGCTCGTAGGCGCGGTACCCGGGCCACTGCTCCTCGATGAGCTCCCAGGCGGCGTCCCGCTCGCCATCGTCGTCCGGTTCCGCGCCGATGAGGCTCGCCCGCACGGCGAGGCGACGTCCGCGGACGGTGATCACGGCATCCGGGTTCGCGAGCAGGTTCCAGGTCCAGCCCGGATGCCGGTCGCGCGCGAAGCTCGTCCCGGCGACGATCGCGCGGCCGCGGCCGTCCGGCGTGTACATGAGCTCGGTGTCGCGGGCCTCACCGGTCTTCGCGCCCGTCGTGCGCAGGGTGAGCGAGTGGACGAGCAGGCCGCTCACCTGGATGCGCCCTCCGCTCAGGCCCTTCGCGAGCAGTTCGAGGGGCGGGAGCATCCGCGGCCCGAGCCACCGGAACGCGCTCGTGCGGGTGAGCGGCGCGATGACGGCGCGCACGATCCGCACGACGGAGGAGGCCATGGCGACATTCTGGCACTCGGTCAGTGCGACCAGGGCACCCCGGGTGTGCGTTTGTAGGTGATGCCGGCCGCGTCGAGGTATGCGCCGAAGGTCCCGAGGCGCGGGGCGAACTCCTTGAAGGTGCGCTTCGCGCTCGTCGACCAGCCGATCTCCGCGATCGCGACGATGCGCGGGAACGCCATGTACTCGATCTCGGCCATGGTGTCCACCGTCTCGGTCCAGAGCGGCGCCTCCACACCGAGGATGCTTTCCGCGCCGTGCTTCGGGAAGATCGCCGCCGGATCCCAGCCGTAGGCCTCCTGAATCGTCGTCGGCGCCTGCGCCCACTTCGTGCCGAGCCTTTCACTGAGATCGTACTTCTGGTCAAGGTAGGCGACGTTCGCCGGCGCCATGATGAGTCGGCCATCGGCGTTCAGGATTCTCTGCGTGAGCACCGATGACGCGCCACGCGGTCCGGTGTAGTCCCAGTATTCGCCGACCGTTCCGGGGGGCAGCGTCGTGCCGTAACCGATGTCGTGCCAGCCGATCACCGTCTTACCGGTCGCGGCCACGATCGCGGTCACCCGGTTCACGAAGGAGATGTAGTCGGGCAGCGTCGTCGCACTCGACTCGTCGCCTCCGATGTGGATCCACGGGCCGGGGGTTAGCGCGGCGAGCTGGGTGATGACATCCGTGACAAAGGTGTAGGTGAGTTCTTTGCCGATGCACAGCGATGAGAACCCGACGCTCGTTCCGTGGTACGGGAGGCGGGTCCTCCCGTCGCAGTTGAGTTCGGCGTAGGAGGCGAGCGCGGCGTTCGTGTGCCCGGGCATGTCGATCTCGGGAACGATCGTGATGTACCGCGAGGCCGCATAGGCGACGATCTCCCGGTACTGGTCCTGCGTGTAGTACCCGCCGGCACCCCCGCCGACCTGGCTCGCGCCGCCGACCGCGGTCAGACGCGGCCAGCCGTCGATGGCGATGCGCCAGCCCTGGTCGTCGGCTAGGTGCAGATGGAGCACGTTGATCTTGAGCATCGCGATGTCGTCGATGTAGCGCTTGACGTCGTCGACGCCGAAGAAGTGGCGGGCGACATCCAGCATCGCACCGCGGTAGGCGAAGCGCGGTCGGTCGGAGATCGTTGTCGCCGCGATGCCCCATCGCGTCGTGGAGGGGGTTGCCGGTGGCAGCAGCTGGCGCAGGGTCTGGACGCCCTCGAACAGCCCGGCAGGGTCATCCGCGGCCAGCCAGATCCCGGATGTCGTGACCCGCAGGTCGTATCCACCCGGCGGGTGCCCCGGCTCGACGACGAGCACGATGTCGCCGCGGCCGGAGAGCGGCAAGGAGAACCCGGTCATCGGCCGCAGCAGGTTCACGAGGTATTCGGCGACCGGGCGCGCTTCCCCTCGTGCTTCGACGCTCGTCGTGCGGTCGAGCTGGAAGGCGCCCTCGCCGTCGACGCGATAGCCCGGTGCAGGGACGACGGTGCGCGCGAGAACGGATGCCGTGGGCGGTTCCGGTGCGACGCCGGCCGTCGTCGTGGTGTTGATGGCGCTGGCCGTCGCATTCGCACAGGCGAGGGCGATGGCGAGAACGCCGTACCATCCCATGCGGTGGATCAGTGCCACGAGTTCGTCCTCCCGCGCCGGATGCGGTTCCGACGAGACTATCGCGCTGTGCTGGTAACGCCTCTCGCCGCAGCTCCCTGACGGAAAAGGTCTACTCCTCCACAGGTTGCGACGGACTGACTTCTCCACAGATTCTCAGAATCACTGGGAATCTATCTTCTATTCTGGAAAAATATAGACATGCCAATATCCGCAGCTTCTTTCACCACCTCGCTCGAGGTGCTGACGGATGCTGCGGCCCGCGTGGGCGCGGAGGCGCCGGGTTCGCGTGCGCTCGGCGACGCCGCACTCCTGGCTGCACAGCGCGCCCTTGCCGACGTGAAGCGTCACGTCGACGCGTGCGCGGCGGTGCTGGCGGGGGAGACCGTCCGGCGCTCCTGCGCCGAGGCGGGGTTGGACGGGCTTGCTCGCAAGCAGGGTTTCCGCACCCCCGAGGCGCTCGTGCGCGGCATCACCGGGTCGACCTCGCGCGAGGCCAGCACTCTCGTGCGGGTCGGCAGCATGCTCAACGACGCCGACCTCCTGGCGCAGGCACGGGCCAACGGGGTCGATGACCCCTCGGAGGCGTTCCGGATCGCATCGAAGCCGTGGCTGGCCGTCGTGGGGGCTGCCGTCGCCTCCGGGAGTCTCAGCATTGCGGCGGCCGAGGCCCTGCGCAATGGACTCGGCGAGCCCGGCCCCGGCATCGACCGCGAGGCGCTCGCCGCGGCGGCCGCCCGCCTTATCGGGACGATCGCGAGCTGGAACTCGGCGGCTGAGACTGATGGCCCTGATACTGCAGCTGGCTCGGATGCGGCAGCCGGCGCGGATGCGGCGCCCGGCCGGGTGACCGTCGACGCGGACCGCGTGCTGCGCCTCGCACGGGATGCCCGTGACGAACTGGATGCCGCCGGCATCGCCGAGCGGGAGCGGCAGCGCCGTTCGATGCGTGCGTTCCGTCGGTGGCGTCGTCCGGACGGGATGACGCGTTACACCTGGGACCTCGACCCGGAAGGCGCCGCCCTCATCGACGACGTCTACGACAAGGTCACTTCTCCTCGGCGCGGCGGACCCCGATTCATCGCCGAGGGCGAGCGGGCACGAGCCGAGGTCATCGAGCGCGACGAGCGCACGACGGAGCAACTCGCCTCCGACAGCCTTCTCGAACTCGTCCAGCTGGCCCTCGACACCGATCCGACGACGATCGTCGGGATGAACCGCCCCGCTGTGCGCATACTCGTGGCGGCGAAAGACCTGCGGAGTGGGAGCGGCCGGGGCTGGATCGAAGGCCAGGACGCGCCGGTCTCCATCCCCACCGTCGAGCGCCACCTGTGCGCTGGTGGGAGTGAGACCATCGCCTTCGACGGCCGGATGCAGCCGGCCAACCTCGGTCGCACCGCGCGCTACTTCAACCGGGCGCAACGCCGACTGCTCTCCGCACGCGATGGCGGATGCCGGTGGCCCGGCTGCGAACGACCGCCCGAGTGGACCGAAGCACATCACGTTCGCTGGTGGGACCGCGACAACGGACCGACCGACATCGACAACGGCATTCTTCTCTGCCGACATCACCATCTGCTCCTGCACGACAATCACTGGGAGATCGAGATCGCCTCACGCGGTGGGCCATCGGGTGCGAGTGGTGGAGGCGGCGGAGGAGGTGGTGGTGGGGGTGACTACTGGCTCATCCCGCCACCGGATGTCGACCCCACTCGAACGCGCAGACCCATGCCGAGCAAGTCCCCTGCGCTCCACGACGCCCTCAGAACCCGCGAGCCAGTGCCCGCCTGACCAGTGCTCGCCTGACCGTGCCGGCCTGACCGTGCCGGCCTGACCGTGCCGGCCTGACGGACCGCTCCCTGAGGAGCACGCGAACACCAGAAATGGCCTTCGCCACTCTGCGCCGCGCGCTCCTCAGAGAACGGAATCAGGGTTCGTTGCCACCCCGCCGTCCCGTCGCAGGGAGAGTTCATCGGCGACCACCACAGCGAGCAGCACGAGGTTGCTCCCCCAGCTGACCGCGACAGGCGACAGCACCGGGTGAGTGAAGAACAGGGCGACGAGCGCCGCGAACCCCAACAGGTTGCTGAGCAACCACGGTCCGCCGGTCGCACGCCGGAACAACGCGATCCCGACCAGATACACCGCTGACCCCGCACAGACGAGCCCGACCGCCCAACTGCTGCCGACATCCGGACTCACGAGCACCGTGTGATCGGCGACCGCGGTCAGGACGATCCCCAGGACCATGGGAACCGGCACATAGGTGTAGGCGACCTGCGCGATGAGGCCACGCTCCGCGGCCTCACTGATGTACTCGCTGCCGCGCCGCTCACTGTGGCTGAAATACAGCAACCACATGAGTACAGCGCTCGCGAACGCGGCGAGGAACGCGCTCACGGTCGCCCCGTCCACCCCCAGGTCGCTGAAAGTCGAGCCCGACACGATGATGGACTCGCCGAGCGCGATGATGACGAACAAGCTCACCCGCTCGGCCATGTGCGCGCCGGACACATCCCAGCTGCTCAGCGGCGCACGGCCCATTCCGGGCACGAAGAAGCGCGCACGCGGACCCGTGTAATCGAGAAGGATCGCGGCAAGCCACAACCAGAGCTGCGCATCCGGCAGCAGTGCACCCGCAATCCAGAGAACCCCGGATGTCGCCAGCCAGATCGTGATGCGCACGAAGTTGCCGGCATGCTCGGGGCGCCGCCGCGCGAACGCGAACACGGTGAACAGGCTGCGCGCCACCTGTAGCGTCACGAAAGTCAGCGCAAACAGCAGGGCCTTGTCGCCGAACGCCTCAGGGATCGCACTGCTCATGAGCAGCCCGAGCAGCATGAGCACGACGAGCATGACCCGCACCGCGCCCTTCTCGGGGTTCAGCCAGTTCGTCACCCACGCGGTGTCGACCCACACCCACCAGATCGCGGCTCCGAGCATGAGGGTGTGGACGACACCGAGCGGGCTCTCGTCGCGGATGAGAAGGTGCGAGACCTGCGTGACGGCGAACACGAACACGAGGTCGAAGAACAACTCGATGAAGGTGACGCGGTGGGCGCCACCTCCGGTGTGCGGCCGCAACAGGTCGCCGCGGAAACCCATCATCGCCAGGCAACGCCGGATGCACGGAAATAGTTGATCCCGAGCGCGTCGAGGTGGGCGCCGAACGCGGCGAGCCGCGGTGCGAACTCCGAGAAGTCGCGGCGTCCCTGCTCAGGCTGAGGTGACCAGGCGATCTCGGCGATCGCGGCGATGCGCGGGAACGCCATCGACTCGAGGTCGGCCATGGTGACGATCGTCTCCGTCCACAGCGGCGCCTCGATCCCCAGCAACCGTGCGTCGCCGACCCCCGGGACGACCTCGGCCGGGTCCCATTCGAACGCCTCCTCGACGCTCGTCGGACCCTTCGCCCAGAGCAGCCCGAGCGGGCTCGACTCGTCGTACTTCATGTCGAGGTAGGCGACATCCGCGGGGGCCAGGACGAGCCGCCCGCCGCCGTCCACGAAGGTGCGGGCGAGTTCGGCGGCGTCGCCCTCGGGTGTCGTGAAGCTCCAGTACTCGCCGACCGAGCCCGCGGGCAGTGCGTCGCTGCGCCCCATCTCGTGCCAGCCGATCACGGTCTTGCCGGTCGCCGCGGCGATCCCGGATGCCCGCTCGATGAAGCGAAGGTAATCCGCCTCGGGCGTCGAGTGGGCCTCGTCCCCGCCGATGTGGATCCACGGGCCGGGGGTGAGCGCGGCGACCTGACCGAGGACATCCGCCACGAACTCATAGGTGCGCTCGTTGTCGATGCAGAGCGAGGAGAAGCCGACCTCGATGCCCTCGTAGAGCGCGGGTGCCTCGCCGTCGCAGGTCAACTCGGGGTAGGAGGCAAGGGCTGCGTTGGTGTGACCGGGCAGGTCGATCTCCGGCACGATCGTGATGAAGCGGCTCGCCGCGTAGGCGACGATGTTGCGGTAGTCATCCTGCGTATAGAACCCGCCGCCTCCGCCGCCGACCTGGGTCGAGCCGCCGTGCTCGGTGAGCCTCGGCCACCCGTCGATCTCCAGGCGCCAACCCTGGTCGTCGGTGAGGTGCAGGTGCAGCACGTTGAGCTTGAGGAGGGCGATGTCGTCGAGGTAGCGCTTGACGTCGTCGACGCCGAAGAAGTGGCGGGCGACATCGAGCATCGCCCCCCGGTAGGCGAAGCGCGGGTGGTCGGAGATGGTGGTCGCGGGAATCGCCCAGGCCGAGCGCCCGCTCGCCGAAACGGGAACAAGCTGACGCAGCGTCTGCACCCCGGCGAAAAGGCCGGCGGCGTCGTTCGCCGCGAGCCGGACACTCTCCGACGTGACCTCGAGGTCGTATCCGCCTTCCGGATGTCCAGGCTCGATCGCGAGTATGAGCTCGCCTTCGTCCTCGATCGGCAGGGGGAGCCCGGTCGCGGCGCGGAGCACGGAGGCGAGGTACTCGCCGACGGACCTGGCATCCGACGGCGCGACGATCGCGCTCGCCGGGCCGAGGTCGAAGGCGCCCTCACCGGCCGTCTGCGAGACAGGGGCCGGGATGACGGTGGCTGTGGTGGTGCTCACGGGTGCTCCGTTCACGTCGAGGTTCACGATAGTCGCGAGCGCGAGAGCACCGGCTGCGACTCCGATCGCGACACCCGTGATCGTGAAGAGCGCCGCTCGAGGCATCCATGCCACAGGGCCTCCTCGATCACCGGGAGCGCGAGTTTGTCAGGAGTCCTAACTAACTGATGATCCCATTCTGCCAGACGCTGCGGGCGGTGGCGAGCCCCGATGCCAGACTCGACCGGCGAAGACAGCTGGGCCGGCGAGGGCAGGGCCATCGCGTATCGGGAGAGGGCACGTGTCGGATGCCTCGGATCGCTCCGGGCTACGCTCCGGACGGCCCCGCCGCGGGCGGAGGAAGCTGCTCCTGATCGGAGCCGGCCTCGTCGGCCGCGGCTGCCGATGTGCCATCCGCAGGAGCCGTGCCATCCGCCGGAATGTCACCCGAGCTGCTCTGCTCGCCCGTCTTCGTGGCGCGGCTGAGCTGACGGAGAGTCCAGAAGCAGCCGAGGAAGCCGAACGCGATCGCGAGGATGAGGGTCAATAGGTTCGCCGGGTCGAACATCCAGCCGAAGGTGTCCTGCCAGAACTCAGGCACCCCGATGGCGACCGTCCAGGGCACCCCGTACTGTCGCTGCACCTCGGCGGCTATATCCCAGGCGAACCCGGCGACGAGGGAGAGCGCGAGCGTGACGATGGTCACCGCGACGACGACGATCACGCCGGTCCGCCCGATGCGTCGCGCGCCCAGCCGATAGAGCCAGGATGCGAGGAAGGCGATCCCCCAGGCCACGACCGAGGCGATGAAGCCGACATTCCACAGGATCAGCCAGGCGGCGATGCCGAGCGGGATGACGACGAGCGAGAACAGCAGTCCCCGCATCACCGCTTCGGGCGCGGGCTGCTGGGGTGTGCTCATGCGGCGATGCTATCCGGCGGCGCGCGCCTTCAGCAAGACTTCCTCGGATTGTGAGGACGGCGCAGGGTCGTGCCTGTCGGTGCGACCGGGTCGAGAAGGGTGAGAACGCGACCGCGGTGCGTTCCGGAATGCCCGTGGCCCAGCTTCGGGCTCTGCCCCACCGGGCCCGACCTCGCCGAGATCCATGGAGCAGTGGCGAAATCGCCCGCCCACATGTGTCTGATCTCTTTTGATCGAATAGGCGAAAAGTCAAGCAAAAACTTGCGAAGCGACCCTGCGGCACGCAAGGATCGAAGCATGACCCTGGCACGGACCTCCGAGCTCATCGAGAGCGCCCAGCGCGCCGCGATCGCGGTACCCGCGTTCAACGTCATCACGATCGAGCATGCCGAGGGCATCGTGGCGGGCGCCGAACGCGCGAATTGCGCTGTCATCCTCCAGGTGAGCGAGAACGCGGTGCGCTATCACGACGGGCGCCTGCGGCCGATCCTCGCGGCATGCAGCGAGCTCGCCGTCGCGGCCGAGATCCCGGTCGCCCTCCACCTGGACCACCTCGAGGACGAGGACCTCGTGCTCGCCGGAATCGTGCAATCCGGTGAACTCGGGGTGAGCTCCCTCATGATCGACGCCTCGCGAATGCCCTACGAGCGGAACGTCGAGGCGACGGCGTCCCTCGCGAAGCGCGCGCGAGAGGCCGGGCTCTGGGTGGAGGCCGAACTGGGCGAGATCGGCGGCAAGGACGGTGCTCACGCACCGGGTGTGCGCACCGACCCGGAGGAGGCCGCCGAGTTCGTCCGCGCGACCGGCGTCGACGGCCTCGCCGTCGCGGTGGGAAGCTCCCACGCGATGACCTCGCGCCAGGCGGAGCTCGATCTGGCCCTCATCGAGCGACTCGCGCAACGTCTCACGGTCCCGCTCGTCCTCCACGGATCCTCGGGCGTACCGGATGCCGTCCTGCGTGACGCCGTGAAAGCGGGGATTCGCAAGGTCAATATCGGCACGGCCCTCAACGTGGGCTTCACCGCGAGCGTCCGGGGCTTCCTCGCATCCGATCCGGGAGCGACGGATCCGCGCGCCTACCTCCGCCTCGGGCGGGAGGCGGTCGCCGCCGAGGTGTCCGAACTCTGTGCGGTCGTGGCCGGCTGACCGCTGCGGGCCGGGCTGGCTACCGGTCGGACTGACTGAGGGTCGGGTTGGCTACGGGTCGGACTGACTGAGGGTCGGGTTGGCTACGGGTCGGACTGACTGAGGGTCGGGTTGGCTACGGGCCGGGCCGACATAGCTAGGGCCGGCACAGCTTGGGCCAGCTCAGGACCGAACCGGCGGCTCACCCAGCCAGGCACCGCGCCTCATGACACTGGAGACGGCCAGGCCATCCAACACGACGAGATCGGCAAAACCGCCGGCGCGGATGCTTCCCACGTCCGACAGGCCGAGGGCGCGGGCCGGCGCGGTGGCCGTCGCCACGACCGCCTCGAGCAGCGAGAACCCCTGTCGTTCGACGAGCGCGCGGAACGCCGAGGCGAGCGTGATCGTGCTGCCGGCAAGGGAGCCACCGCCGGTGACCCGCGCGACACCATCGCGCACCGAGACGGCCGTCCCGGCAAGGGTGTAGTCGCCGTCCGGCTGGCCGGTGGCCGCGATCGAGTCCGAGACGGCGACCAGGCGACCCCCGAGGAGGTGAGCGGCGATGGCGACCAGCTCATCCGCAACATGGTGGCCGTCGAGGATGAGCTCCGCGAACACCCGATCGTCCAGGAGCGCGGCGCCGACCGGTCCGGGGCTCCGGTGGTGCAGAGGGGGCATCCCGTTGAAGAGGTGAGTCGCGACGGTGGCCCCGCGATCGAACGCGGCTCGGGCCGTGGCGAGGTCGCAGGAGGTGTGCCCGATCGCGGCGACGGCACCGGCCGAGACGACGGAGTCGATCGCCTCGAGACCGCCGGGCAGTTCCGGTGCGATCGTGACCATCCGAACCGCCGGCTCGGCGAGCAGCCCGCGAACCTCCTCGGCAGCCGGCGGACGCAGGAGGGACTCCTCGTGCGCCCCACGATGCGCGGGCGACAACCACGGTCCCTCGAGATGGATGCCGCCCAGTGCGCCTCCGCGCACGAGCGGGGAGAGCGCGGCGACCTGCTGCGCCAGCCGGGGAAGCGAATCCGTCGCGAGGGAGGCGAACAGCGTCGTCGTACCTCGCTCGGCATGCCAGTCGATTGCTGGCTGCATCGAGCGATCCACGGCATCCGCGAAGTGGACGCCCGCGGCCCCGTGAGCGTGGATGTCGACGAACCCGGGAATCACCGTGCCGCTGAGTCTGACCGGCGCAGGTTCGCCCGACGTGGATTCGCCCGTCGTTGGTTCGGGCGGCTTCCCCCTTCCGCAGTCGAGGATGCGCGCGCCCTCGACCCGGATCCATCCCGGGCTGAGGACGAGGCTGCCGGTGACGATGGTGTCCGCCATGATGATGGACACGGGCTCCGTGGTCATCGCAGGAGGTCGTGGGCGATGAGCCCGGCACCGACCATGGTGGAGAGGTCGCCGAACGCGGCCGCGGCGACGACGGGACGGCGCAGCACCCCGAGCCTCGCGTCGAGTCCCGCCTCGAGCGGGTCGAGCAGCAGGCGCCCGGCCGAGCCGAGTCCGCCGCCGACCACGATGATCTCCGCGCCCGTCACGCCGATCGTCCAGGCGAGGGCATCGGCCAGGGCGTCGACCGCCTCGGTCCACACCCGTACGGCGAGCGGATCGCCCTGGCGCACCTTCTCCGCCGCGTCGATCGCCGAGGTGCAGCCGGCACGGTTCGCGATCGCGGAGGCGGAGGCGAGGGACTCGACCGAGGGGCGATGCGCTTCACCGGGTCGCCCGACCGGAAGCTGACCGAGCTCTCCGGCCCAGCCGCCGGATGCGACGGGCACGCCGTCGATGACCGTCCCGATCGACACGCCCGTCCCGATGGGCAGGAACACGGAGACCGGGAATCCGCGCGCCGCGCCCAGCCGGGCCTCAGCCAGGGCGCCGGTACGGACATCCTGCCCGAAGGCGATCGGGCGGTCGACGTGCTGCTCGATGAGCGAGCGGAATGAGACATCCTGCCAGCCGAGGTTCACGGCGCTGATCACGGTGCCGGAAGGCTCGTCGACGATACCGGGGACCGCGAGGCCGATCGCGGCGATGTCGTGGTCTGCGAGGATGCGTTCGATCAGCCCGGTGACGACGGACGCGGTCTCCGAGCCGGACCGGTCGTCCTTGGGCGTCGGCATCCTGAGGACCTGCTGCGACTCGCCGGACGGGTCGATCGCCGAGCACTTGATGCTCGTCCCACCGACATCGATACCCAGCGTGAGTGGTTGGCTCATTCGGTTGTCAGGATAACCGAACGGCTCAGGTTGCGGGGGTGATCGGGGTCGAGCCCGCGCCGTTCGGCCTGGGCGACAGCGAACCGCTGCGCGATGACGAGTGCGGCCTGCGGGTCGAGGTCGAACTCGACGAAGCGCCCTCCCGTCCTCTCGACCTCGTCGCGAAGCCCCTCGGGGGATGGCCCGAGGCACCACACGAGCCGCCCCTGCTCGGCGATGGAGATCGGGCCATGCCGATAGTCCATGGCGGGGTATGCCTCGGTCCAGAGCTGGGCCGCCTCACGCGACTTCAGGGCCGCCTCGTGAGCGAGACCGACGGCGGGGCCGAGCCCCACGAATGTGACCTGGTCGGCATCCAACAGCGACTCGATGGGCTCTCCCAGGGCCGCCTCCGCCTGGACGGCGAGTTTCTCCACCTCCGCGCCCAGCAGGGCGCGAAAGAGGGAGAGCACGGTGGTGGCGAACCGGGTCTGGACCACGGACTTCTCGTCGGCGAAGGTGAGGGGAATGACCGCCCCGGCGAGCTGCGCGGCGGGCGAGTCGTCGACAGCGGTCACGAGGGTCGTCTTGTGCTTCGGGAGGCGGGAGAGGAGTTCGACGATCTCCGTGGTCGTTCCGGACCGGGAGATCGCGACGACGCGATCGTAGTCCCGGTCGAGCGGGAACTCCGAGCCGGCGAAGGCATCGGTCTCGCCGTGTCCGGCCTGCTCGCGCAGCACCGCACAGCTCATTCCGATGAACCAGGAGGTTCCGCAGCCCACGATGGCGACCCGCTCACCGCGCGAGGGGAGGGCGGGTGCGACGGCGTCGAGCAGGGCGGCCGCCGTGCGCCAGGATTCCGGCTGAGCGGCGATCTCTGCCGCGACGTATGTGTGGTTCATGAGCAGCTTTCTGTCAGTGAGAGAGTCGAACCTGCGAACACTCTTGATTGATACTAGCCAAAACGTGCAATTTCAATCAAGCCGCGCGGAGTCGACCTCGCTGTGCTTGGATGGTGCGGGCGGTGGGAAGACCGGCGCCCGGTTCGAGCGGAAAGGCTGGAGCGATGTCTCAGCAACAGAGATTGACCGCACTGCTCGAACTCGTGATCCTGCGCGGTTCGGTCTCCATCCAGGACATCGTCGACGAGTTGAAGGTGTCCGCCGCAACGGCGCGGCGCGATCTCAACAGCCTCGCCGAGCAACGCCTCGTCACGAGAACCCATGGCGGCGGGATGGCGCTCGGCTCGGGCTACGAACTGCCCCTCCAGTACAAGATCCCGCGCAACGCGGAGGCCAAGGTGGCCATCGCCGAGGCGGTCGTGGGCCTCGTGAACTTCGGTGACGTCATCGGCCTCAACGGCGGCACGACCACGAGCGAGGTGTCTCGAGTGCTCGGCAGGAGCGAGCATCTCATCGGTCCGGGCGACGAGCCCGGTGTGACGATCGTCACGAACGCCCTCAACATCGCGTTCGAGCTGTCGATCCGGCCGCAGGTCAAGATCGTCGTGACCGGCGGGGTCGCGAGGAGGCAGTCCTATGAACTCGTCGGCCCGCTCGTCGGGGACACGATCAAGGGGCTCACGCTCGACCTGGCGATTCTCGGGGTCGACGGGCTCAGCGCGGAGTTCGGCGCGACGACGATCCACGAGGGCGAGGCCGAGGTGAGCAGACAGCTCGCCGATGTCGCGAAGCGGGTGGTCGTGGTCGCGGATGCCTCGAAGCTCGGCAAGTCGACCTTCGCGAGGATCTGCCCGCTCGAGAACATCGACACCCTCGTGACGAACGCGCCGGTGGCCGACGACATGGCGCAGGCGCTCGATCGCGCCTCCGTCGAGGTTGTCGTCGCCCTTCGGGCGTAGGTCCTCTCGATTGCATTCTGGGATCGGTCTGTCTCGAAGGCTTGACAAATAGTGATCGATATGGGGCATAATCGTTCAAGATCACGCAAACAAGGATGTTGCTTCGATGAATTCGACTCACCGAGAACCGCCGCCGGGCGATGCGCTGCGGCTTGCCGTCGTCGGCATCGGGCAACGCGCGCAGATCCTCCACCACGCGACCGCGACCGGAGCTCGCGTCGTCGCCGCAGTCGATCCGACGGAAGAAGGCCGGGCGGCCGCCCTCGAACTCTTCGGGCCGGAGGTGGCGCTCTTCGAGAGTCACGAGCAGCTGGCCACCGTCGAAGGCCTCGACGCCGCCTTCGTGCTCACCCCGGACTGGACTCACGCGCGCATCACCATAGATCTGCTCGAGGCCGGCATCCCGGTCTACCTGGAGAAGCCGCTCGCCATCAGCGTCACCGAGGCGGATGAGACGCTCGCTGCCGCGAAGTCCTCCGGGACCACCCTCTATGTCGGCCACAACTTCCGGCTTTCCCCCGTCGTCCTGCTCATGCGTGAACTGATCGAGCGTGGCGAGATCGGCGAGGTCAAGGCCGTCTGGTGCCGGCACTTCGTCGGCAACGGGGGCGACTACTACTTCAAGGACTGGCACGCCGACCGGCGCAAGACCAACTCCCTCCTGCTGCAGAAGGCCAGCCACGACATCGACGTCATCCACTACCTCGCCGGCGGATACGGCAGACGGGTCGTCGGGATGGGCGGCCTCGTGCTCTACGGGTCGATCGCCGACCGGAGCGACCGGACCGGGCAGCGGATGACCGACTGGTTCTCGATGGACAACTGGCCGCCGCTGGCGAGCACCGGCCTCAACCCCGTCGTCGACGTCGAAGACCTCTCCATGCTCATGGTGGAACTCGACAACGGTGTGCAGGCGAGCTATCAGCAGTGCCACTTCACCCCCGACTACTGGCGCAACTACACCGTCATCGGAACCGAAGGCCGCCTGGAGAACTACGGCGACACCTCGGGAGGGGTCGTGAAGGTCTGGAACCGGCGTCACGAGTATGCCGAAACCGGCGACGCGGAGTATCCGATCCCCGGTGCCCACGACGGTCATGTCGACGCCGATATCGCGACGGTGCAGGAGTTCCTCGAACATCTCAGGACCGGCGCCCCGACCCGGATCTCGCCTGTCGCCGCACGCTACGCCGTGGCCGTCGGCGACCTTGCCGCGCAGTCGCTGCGCAACGGCTCCATTCCCCTCGAGGTCCCCGAACTCGACGCCGAGCTCGTGCGCTACCTCGAGCGGACCACGATCTCATCCTCTTCACCCAACCACCACCAAGGAGAAAGGCACCACCCATGAATCGCATATCCCCCCATGCCCGCCTGCGGCGCCGTGGCTGGCTCACCGGCATCGCCGCACTCGGTCTTGCAGGACTCCTCGCCGGATGCGCCGGCGGCGGAAGCCCGGCAGAACCCGACGGCGACGGCTATACACCCCCGGCCAAGGACTTCGCCGCCGAGATCACCTACGGGGTCTGGGACCAGACCCAGGTCGACGCGATCAACGCCAACATCGAGGGCTTCAACAAGGAGTACCCCAACATCAAGGTCAATGTGAACGTCACCCCGTGGGGCGACTACTGGACGAAGCTCCAGACGCAGGGATCGAGCGCGACCCTCCCCGACATCTTCTGGATGAACGGACCCAACTTCCAGCTGTACGCCTCCAACGGGATGTTCGAGCCGATCACCTCGATCGTCGACGGCGGGTACATCACGCCGGCCGACTATCCGAAGGCGCTCATCGACCTCTACACCCTGGACGGGGTGAGCTACGGTGTGCCGAAGGACTTCGACACGATCGCGGTCTGGTACAACAAGGCCCTGTTCGCGAAGGCCGGCGTCGAGGAGCCGAAGGCCGGCTGGACCTGGGACGACCTCCAGACGAAGGCCAAGGACATCTCCGACGCTCTGTCCGGTGAAGGCATCTACGGTATCGCCGCAGCCACCGACGGACAGTCCGGCTACTACGACACCATCCTGCAGGCCGGCGGCGACGTGATCTCCGCCGACGGCAAGACGACCGGATACGGAACCCCGGAGGCCGCAGCCGGCATCCAGTTCTGGACCGACCTCATCACGAGCGGCGCCTCGCCGAACATCCAGCAGTTGAGCGACACTCCTGCCCTCACCTGGTTCACCTCCGGCAAGGCCGCGATGTTCCAGGGGGGAAGCTGGCAGCGCACCGCCATGGTGCAGTCCGACATCAAGGACGACGTCCAGGTCGTCGAACTGCCGGCCGGCGAGCGGCAGGCCACCGTCATCCACGGTGTCGCGAACGTCGTCTCGGCCAAGAGCGCCAACAAGCAGGCGGCCCAGGCGCTGCAGGTATACCTCGCGAGCGAGGCCGCGCAGCAGCAGCAGGGCGAGATGGGTGCGGTCATCCCCGCGTTCAACGGAGCCCAGCAGGCGTTCGTCGATTCGATCCCGCAGTACGACCTGCAGGTGTTCCTCGACGCGATCGCCTACTCCTTCCCGTACCCGGTCTCGAAGAACACCTCGGCGTGGGCCGGGTTGGAGGCGGAGATCCTCCTCCCCGCCTTCAACGGCGATGTTCCGGTCGATCAGGCCAACGCGGACCTCGCGACCAAGGTGCAAGCGGCCCTGGACGCCGAGTGACCTTGTCCCTCCGCACCGTACGGACGCCGGTGGTCAGCACTCCTGACCGCCGGCGTTCGGCGGGCCCGTCCAGGACCGACGGGTGGTGGCCCTGGGCGTTCGTCGCCCCCCTCTTCCTCGGCGTCTGCGTCTTCTACCTCTGGCCCATCGCACAGACGGTCTACTTCTCGTTCACGAAGTTCGGGGTCTTCGGAGGGCAGACCTGGATCGGGGCGGACAACTGGGTCCGGCTGATCCAGGACCCCGACTTCTACCGCGCCATCCTGAACACCCTCATCTATTCGGGGATCGTGTTGCTCGGCATCCCGGTGGCGGTGTTCCTCGCGAGCCTCATCAACCGGCCTGGCCTGAAGTTCGCCTCCCTCTATCGCGTGCTGTTCTTCCTGCCCTACATCGCCATGCCGGTCGCCATCTCCCTCGTCTGGCGGATGATGTTCAACGGCGACTTCGGCATCATCAACTACGTGCTCTCCCTCGTCGGCATCGACGGGCCGCATTGGCTCTCGACCCCGGGTCTCGCCCTCATATCCGTCTCCCTCGTCGGGTTCTGGGGCTCGTTCGGGCTGGCCATCCTCATCCTCGGCGCCGGGCTCAAGAACATCCCGACCGAGCTCTACGAGGCCGCGGAACTCGACGGCGCGACCCCCTGGCGGCGCTTCCGTTCCGTCACGGTGCCGCTGCTGTCGCCGAGCGTCTTCTTCGTCACGATCATCACCATCATCGGCAGCTTCCAGCTGTTCGATGCGCTCTACGCCATGCTCGGGCCGAACAATCCGGTCATGCCGGCGACCCAGTCGCTCGTCTTCTACTTCTACGAGACCGGATTCATCAGGAACGACAAGGGTTTCGCCGCGACGATCGCGCTCGCCATCCTGGTCATCATCGGGATCGTCACCTTCCTCCAGTTCCGGCTCCAGAAGAGGTGGGTGAACTATGACTAGTCCCACGCTCCGGATGCCTGGCGCGCAACGATCGCCCGGGCGCGGTTCCGAGGCGAAACGCTACGGTTCCCACCTGTTCGCCCACATCGTCCTCGTTCTGGGCGGGCTCGCGATGGCGCTGCCGTTCCTCTGGCAGCTCATCATGTCGCTCTCCTCGAATGCCGAGGTCACGAGCGTGCCGCCGACGTTCATCCCTCGCGAGCTGCGCTTCGACAACTACCTCGCGGTGTTCGATGTCATGCCGTTCTTCTCGCAGCTGGGCGTCTCGATCTGGATCACCGTCATCCGGGTGGTCGTGCAGATCGTCCTGTGCACCTTCGCCGGCTACGCCTTCGCGCGCATGAGATTCCGGGGCAGAGGGCTCATGCTCGCGCTCGTGCTCGCGATCCTCATGGTCCCCTCGCAGGTGTACCTGCTGTCGCAGTACCAGATCGTGCAGAACCTCGGCCTGCTCGACACCGTGGCGGGCATCGTCGCACCCGGCCTGTTCAGCGCCTTCGGGACATTCCTCATGAGGCAGTTCTTCATGGGCCTCCCGGCCGAGCTCGAGGAGGCGGCGCGGCTCGACGGGGCGAACCCCTTCCAGATCTTCTGGAAGATCATGCTCCCGCTCACCGGTCCCGCCGTGAGCGCGCTCGCCATCCTCGTCGTCCTGTTCTCCTGGAACGAGCTGCTCTGGCCGCTCGTCGTCTCCACGAGGTCGGATGCCGCACCGCTCTCGGTCGGTCTCGCCTCGCTCGCCGGCGTGCCGACGGTGAACTACCCGGTGCTCATGGCGGCAAGCGTGCTCACGATGGCGCCGATCCTCATCCTGTTCATCGTGCTGCAGCGCCGGGTCATCGAGGGTCTCGCCTTCACCGGGATCAAGTGAGGCAACCGTGATCACGGTTGTCGCGTTGAGTCCGTCTGTCGACGTCACCTACGTCGTCGACGAGTTCGTGCTCGGCGAGGTCCATCGGCCGAGGTCGGTCCATCGCGAGGCGGGGGGAAAGTCCCTCAACGCTGCGCGGGCCGCCGCGGCCCTCGGCGCGCGCGTGAGTGCTGTCGCCGCACTGTCCGGGGCGACCGGAGAGTTCGTGGCGCAACGGCTCGCGGATGCCGGCGTCGAGTTGAGCCGGGTCGGCGGCGGTCTGGAGACCCGCACCTGCGTGTCGATCGCATCCGCCACCGAGGCTCGTATGACCGAGCTCTATGAGCGTGCGACCCCCTTGAGTGACGCCGAGTGGCAGTCGATCCTCAACGTCACCCGAGACCTCCTCCCTCAGCGGCCAGGCTGGCTCGCGGTTGCCGGGAGCGTGCCCTCCGGCCTCGACGATGGAGTGCTCGCCCGTCTGGTCGAACTGGGTGTGGATGCCGGCCTCTCGGTCGCGATCGACTCCCACGGTCCGGCGCTCGGTCCGGCTGTGGATGCAGGGGCGGCCCTCGTGAAGGTCAACCGTGCGGAGGCGGCCAGCCTCCTCGGCCGCGACGACGAGAGCGACATCCTCGAGTTCGCTGAGGCGATCCACGAGCGCAGCCGCGGCATCGTCGTCGTGACCGATGGGGTCGCGGGGTCGGCCGCGACGAACGGGCAGGCGCGATGGAGGGTATCGCCGAGCGAGGCCGTTGGAGCCTTCTCCGTGGGGAGCGGCGACTCGTTTCTCGGTGGGATGCTGTCCGCTCTCGACGACGGGGCCGATCTGGCCGGTGCCCTTCGGCTGGGGGCAGGATGCGCGACCGCGAATGCGCTCGAGCCGGGCGCCGCCCGCTTCGACCCGGAGCGCGCCAGGTCCATTGCGGCGGAACTGACCGTCGAGCAAGTGCGGTAGGGGGGTCTCGACGGGCTCGACCCAGTGAAGCGCCCCGATGCGCATCGTGGTCCTGACATCGGCACCGGCACCGACATCGGCACCGGCGTCAGGAGAACAGGTTCTCGAACAACTCCGTCAGCGACGGTTGGGCCGCGGTCCCTCCCGCGGACCTGGTGGAGAGAGTCCCGGCCACCACCGCCCAGTGCAGGCGAGCCTCCTCCTCGACCACCCCGTGCGCGACGGCGGCCAGATAACCGGCGTTGAAGCTGTCGCCCGCACCGGTCGTGTCGACGGCGTCTGCGCTGGGGGCGGGGCGGTGGTGGATCCCGGATGCCGTGACCGACCAGCCGCCCTCGGCGCCGGCCTTCACCACGACGGCAGGTCCCAGTTCGGCGAGGGCCAGCGCTGCGTCCTCGTCGCTCTCCCGGCGACCGACGACCGTCGAGCAGATTGCGCGCAACTCCTCGAGGTTGGGCAGCACGAGGTCCACGAGCGGGAGCACTGCCCCGAGCCCGGTCCAGCGGGTGGCCGGATCCCAGTTCGTGTCGATGCTGCTGGTGATTCCGGCCGCCCGCAGCTGGGAGAGCAGCGCCGGCAGCTCGGCGGCGAGCCGCGGCAGGAGGAAGTACGAGGAGAAGTGGACGTGATCCGGAGCGAAGCGGTGCAGAGCCGTACGCACTTCGGTCGGACCGATCAGCGAGACCGAGCCCGGCCGCGTCAGGATGGCGCGGTCCTCGAGTGTGGACAGGATGACGGAGACTCCCGTCGGAACGCCCGACGCTGTCGCGAGGGCCGCCGTCTCCACCCCGTTGGCCTGCAGGGCGTTGCGGGTGAACAGCCCGAAGTCGTCGTCGCCGACGACGGCGACCAGACCGGTGGGCACGCCCAGTCTCGCCAGGCCGTTCGCCGTGATGCCGGCGCTGCCGCCAGGGGCGAGCGCCGCATCCTCGAGCAATTGCTCTGCCTGGCCGAACCGCGGGACGATGTCGCCGCGGAGCACCAGGTCGACGTTGGCGTCGCCGACCACGAGCACCGAGCCGGTCATCCCTTCAGCCCGCTGAAGGTCATGGTCGCGATGAACTGTCGCTGGGCGGCCAGGAAGAAGAGGATGAGCGGCAGCGTCGCCACGACATTGCCTGCCATGAGCAGAGACCATTCGGTGCGGCGAACTCCCTGGAAGTTCGCGAGGCCCAGCTGCAGGGTGAAGGCGCCCTCGTCGTTGATGGCGATGAGCGGCCAGACCAGGTCGTTCCACGACCCGAGCAGGGTGAAGATGGCCAGCGTGGCCAGGGCCGGCTTGGCCAGCGGAAGCACGATCCGGAAGAATATCTGCCAGCGGTTGCAGCCGTCGAGCATGCCGGACTCCTCCAACTCGAGCGGGAGGGAGACGAAGAACTGCCGCATCAGGAAGATGCCGAAGGCGGAGGCGAGCCAGGGCACGATCGCCGCGCCGAGAGTGTCGATCAGCCCGAGCCGCGCGAAGAGGACATAGGTCGGGATCATGAGCAGTTGCGTCGGGATCATGATGGTCGCCAGGATCGCGAAGAAGCCGAAGCTCTTGCCGCGGAAAGTGAGCCGGGCGAAGCCGTAGCCGGCGAGCGAGCAGAGCACCAGATGCGAGACGATCGCCGTGCTCGAGACGATCACGGTGTTCAGCAGCCAGAGGAGCACGTCGGATTCGTTGAACAGCTTGATGAAGCCGTCCAGGCTGAGGTGCGAGGGTACGAACGGCGGCGGGTAGGTGGCCAGTTCCTTCTCCGGCGAGACCGAGGCGAGGAACATCTGCACGAACGGCAGCAGGAACAGCAGTGCGACCGGGAACAGGAACAGGTGCCATCCGCTCGGGCGCTTCCATTTGCGCCGCGGTCTGGTGGGCTTGACGATCGTCATCAGAACGCACCGACATTCCTGCGCCGGGAGTAGAGGACGACACCGATCGTGATCAGCAGGGTGACGGCGAACAGCCCGTAGGCGACGGCGGATCCGTAGCCGAACTGCAGGCTCGTGAACGCCTTCTCCCAGAGGTAGTAGACGACGGTCTTCGTGGCGTCGAGCGGGCCGCCTCGCGTCGTCGTGTAGACGAGGTCGAACAGCTGGATCGCGAGGATCGTCTGCCAGATCGCGATGAACACGGTGACCGGCGAGAGCTGCGGCCAGGTGACATGCCAGAACCCCTGCCAACGGTTGGCCCCGTCGATGCGGGCCGCCTCGAGGAGTTCGGCGGGGACGTCCTGCAGTGCGGCCAGATAGATCACCGTGGTGAAGGCCGCCTGTCCCCATAGCGACATGATGGCGATCACCACCATGGCCTGCCCCGGATCCTCGAGCCAGCCCTGCTGAGGCAGGTTCAGCACCCGGAGCACATTGTTGACCAGACCGAACTGCGGGCTGAACAGGTACGTCGAGAGGATGCCGGTGGCGGCGGCGGAGGCGACGAACGGGACGAAGATCGCGGTGCGATAGAAGCCGATGAACCGGATGCGGCGATTGAGCGCAACCGCGAGGAACACCCCCAGCAGGAGCGAGACGGGAACGAAGATCACGGTGTAGAACCCGGTGTGGATCACGGCGTCCAGCAGGTCCTGGTCGCTGAGCATCTCCGAGTAGTTGCGACCGCCGATGAACGTGGGCTCGCTGAAGCCGTCCCACTTCTGCAGCGAGAGCAGGAAGGCCCAGCCCGCGGGGAAGATGGAGAGGCCGAGGATGATGACCATCGCCGGCCCGACGAACAACCAGCCTCCGATCGATTGCACGAAGGAGCGGCGGCGGGCGCCGGAGCGATCCCGGGAGGGCGCCGGCATGGCACGCTCCCGGGATCCGTCTCCGCTCATCGGCATCGACCGTGGCATTCCGGCCTTGTCAGCTGTCACCCAGGGCCTTGTCCGCCTCTTCCGCTGCGCTCTTCAACGCGTCGGCGGGGTCGCCTTTGCCCTGCAGGACCTCGGAGATGGCTTTGCCGATCGCCTCGGAGAGTCCGACATAGCCGGGCACGGTCGGGCGAGCCTGCTTGGCGTTTTCCGCGTTCGCGGCCATGATCTCGTAGCCGGGGCTGGCTGCTGCGCGCTCCTGGTACGCCTTGGAGCCGACCGAGGACGAACGCAGGGGCAGGTTGCCGAGCGCGATGCTGAAGCGCTCATCCTGTGCTGCGGAGGTCAGCCATTCGGCGAAGGTGTATGCCCAGTACGCGCGGTTCGGATCCTTGTGGTCGAAGAGCGCCCAGAGGTCCGGGCCGGAGACCGTCTGGTGGTCGCCGTTCGTGCCGGGCAGGACCGTGACCCCGTAATCCGTTCCCGCCGTCTGCAGGCCGTAGAGCTCCCAGGGGCCGGAGGTCATCATGCCGATGCGATTGCCCTGGAACAGCGGGCCGATCTTGGTGTCGGTCTGGTCGAGGTAGACGCTCTTGTCCGTGACGGCCATGTCGCGCAGGAAGGTGAGCGCCTTGACGCCGGCATCGGAGTCGAACTCGGCCTTCGTGCCGTCGTCCGAGAGGATGGCGCCGCCGTTCTGCCAGAGGTGCGGCCAGAACTGCCAGGTGGTGGCCTCGGACCCGGAGACGGAGTAGGCGTAGCCATAGGTCTCGGTCGACGCGTCGGTGAGCTTCGCGGCTGCTGCGCGGAAGTCGTCCCAACTCCAGTTCTCGTTGGGGTAGTCGACTCCGGCCGCATCGAAGACGGTCTTGTTGTAGATCAGCGAGAGGTTGTCGACGACCGCGGGGAAGCCGATGATCTTCTCTCCGGTCGGCTGCACGGTGGCGCGGGCGGATCCGGCGAACTCGTCCCACGCGACGTCGGGATCCTTCACCTGCTCCCGGATGTCCAGGGTGCGTCCGGAACGCTCGAGTTGACTGGCCCAGGATCCGAAGGCATAGGACATGTCGGGATATTTGCCGCTTGCGAAGCCGGCCGACAGTTTCTGCAGAAGCTCAGGGGTGGAGGATGCGCCGGCCGACAGCTTGAGGGTGACGTTCTTGTGGTCCGCCATGAACTCCTGGGCCAGCGACTCCAGGATCTTGTGGGCCTCGCCCGACTGCCCGGTCCACACCGTGACGGTCACGTCGGCATCCTTGTCCAGGCCCGTTGCCGCCTGCTGCGGCGTGCAGGCGGCCAGCGCCGCGACGAGGGCGGCGGTCGCGAGCATTGCGCAGGTGGACCGCAATGCGCGCCGGCCGCGGCGATGATTCTGTTGGTTCATCGGTGAACTCCTTTGGTCTCAACATGGTGCAGGACACGTGCGGAGGCTATATTCCGCCCATTAGTGATCGGATGACAAGAAAACTGTCTAACTCGATCATTTTTTTTGAGCGAATTCCGAAAGGGGGTCAGAGGCCCAGGTCGACCCGTCCGCCTAGTTCGCGAGGGAGGACGTCGGCATGCGCCTCGGTCATGGCGTCGCACAGTGCCCAGATCTGCTCAGGGTCCAGGGTGGAGCTCGCGTTGGGGTCGACCAGCGCCGCCTGGCGGACCAGACGCGCGTCCCCCCGCCGCGCAGCCTCGACCGTGAGTTCGGCGACGGCCAGGTAACTGCGGTTGAGCGCCGCTCCCTGGGGCGGCAGCGAGCCGACCGCCTGCGGGTGGAGGCCGGCGGCATCCACCGTGCACGGAACCTCGACCACGGCCTGCGGGGGGAGGTTGTCGATCAGCCCGCGGTTCACGACGTTGGCGTGGATGAGGGACGGCTCGCCGGTCAGCACCGAGTGGATGACCTGGGGTGCGTACTCCGTGGCGCCGTCGCCGACCGCGAGCTGCTCGCCGGCGGCCAGTGTCTCCTTCGCCCGCGTGAACTCCGCAAGGTTCCGCTCGCTGATGCCGAGGTATTCCGAGGGGACCAGCCGGAATCTCTCGATCTGCCGGTCCGAGCGAAGGAACCAGGACAGGTACTCGGCCGAATGCTCGCTCGTCTCGGTCGGGTAGAAGCCGATCCTCCGGAAGATCTCGACCCTCGCGCGTCGGAGCAGCTCAGGATCGGCCTGGATCGCCTTGTGAAGCAGCGGGTAGAGGTCCCGTCCGTCCCGCGACCAGTCCAGCAACCAGGACTGGTGGTTGACTCCGGCTGCGCGATAGTGGGTGCCATCGAGCGGAACGCCCACGAGCTCGCAGAGGCCCCGCACTGTCCAGTACACGCTGTGGCACAGCCCGGCGACCTTCAGGGTCGGCGCCACCACGGAGA
Source organism: Leifsonella bigeumensis (assembly GCF_039537265.1). Lineage (NCBI taxonomy): Bacteria > Bacillati > Actinomycetota > Actinomycetes > Micrococcales > Microbacteriaceae > Leifsonella > Leifsonella bigeumensis. Next base: position 151,154 of record NZ_BAABAE010000002.1, read on the forward strand.
GCCACCACACGTTCATGACCATCGGGTTGGTGTAGTTGAGGAGCCAGGCGTCGGGGCATTCGACGGCCATGTCGCGCGCGATCGCCGAGAGCACGGGGAAGGTGCGCAGCCCCCGGAAGATCCCGCCGATGCCGATGGTGTCGCCGATGGTCTGCCTCAGCCCGTAGCGGGCCGGCAGCTCGAGGTCGATCCTGGTGGCGTCGATTCCGCCCACCTGCACCATGTTGACGACGAAGTCTGCACCGCTGAGCGCCCGGCGCCGATCGGTGCTCGCCTGGACCTCGACCGACCCGCTCCAGCGCGCCGACAACTGCTCGGCCGTGGCTCGGGCCACCGCCAGTCGCTCCTCATCGATGTCGTGGAGCACCAGGGTCAGCTCCGGCAGGTCTTCGAAGCGCAGGAGGTCGGCGACGAGCTGCCGGGTGAACACGACACTCCCTGCCCCGATGAAGACGATTCTTGGCATGGGTCGATCTTGGGACCGGATCGTCGAATCGCGCAACTTACTGAGCGTTGCGAGCCTAAAATGATCAGATAGTCTGTTCACTTCGCAAGTCGTTCGAGAGGCGCAGCATGACGATGAAGGGCGTTCCCCAGTTGCGTCACGCCGCGTCGGGCAAGCGGTCACGGCGGATGATCGCCATCCTCGAACTCCTCACCGAACGGGAACGCGTGTCGCTCACCGAGTTCTCGCAGACTCTCGGCGTATCGCCCGCGACCGTGCGGCGCGACCTCGCAGACCTCGACCAGCAGCGGCTGCTGCATCGAACCCATGGGGGAGCGGAGGTGATCGACTCCCAGGCCGAGCTCCCGGTGGCGCTGCGCAACATCCAGTATCTGGAGGCCAAACGCTCGATCGCCCAGGAGGTGGTCCGCCTGATCCCCACCCACCGTCACGCCGTCGCCCTGAGCGGCGGCTCGACCACCGCTCAGGTCGCCAGGGCGCTGGCATATCACCGTGACCTCACCATCATCACGAACTCCGTGACGATCGCGACGCTGGTATCGAGCTATCCGAACCTCAAGGTGATCATGACCGGGGGAACGCTGCGCCCGCAGTCCCTCGAACTCGTCGGCATCCTCGCCGAGAACACCTTCAACGCGGTCAATGTCGGTACGGCGATCCTCGGAACCGACGGCATCACGGCGGCGGGCGGCGTCACGACCCATGACGAGACGGAGGCGCGCACCAACCATGCGATGGTCGCTCACGCCCAGCGGACTGTCGTGGTCGCCGACGGGTCGAAGGTGGGTCGGCTCGCCATGGCGAAGGTGGCCGACACCGACCAGATCCACGCCCTCATCACGGACGACACGGCCGCCCCCGAGGAGCTCGCCGCGATCGAGCGAGCCGGGGTCGAGGTTCATGTCGTCCGCAGTCGCAGTGCCATCGTCCGGAACTGAGCCGGACGACAGCAGCTCGTCGGTCGCCCGAACGGTAGACTGACTCCATCGCGACTGGCGTTCGGGTGGATCACCACCGGGGAGCGATGCAAGCGAAACGGCCGTACGCCTGGGCCGTGAGCGGATACCGTTAGAGACATCCGATGAGCTTGTGAGGAGCCTGCCAGTGTCAAACCGTCTCCCATCCACCTTCACCGACCCGCTCTCGAGCGTCGACCCGGAGATCGCCGCCGTCCTGCAGCAGGAGCTGGGCCGCCAGCGCGACTACCTCGAGATGATCGCGAGCGAGAACTTCGTGCCGCGCGCCGTGCTCGAGTCGGCCGGCTCCGTGCTCACCAACAAGTACGCGGAAGGGTATCCCGGCCGCCGCTACTACGGGGGATGCGAGTACGTCGACGTCGCCGAGCAACTCGCGATCGACCGGGCCAAGGCGCTCTTCGGCGCCGAGTACGCGAACGTGCAGCCGCACTCCGGCGCGACCGCGAACGCTGCCGTGCTCTCCGCGATCGCCGAGCCCGGCGACACCATCCTGGGCCTCGAACTCGCCCACGGCGGCCACCTCACCCACGGCATGAAGCTCAACTTCTCGGGCAAGCTCTACAACGCCGTCTCCTACGGCGTCGATCCGAAAACCTTCCTGGTGGACATGGATGTCGTGCGGGCCAAGGCGCTCGAGCACAAGCCGGCCGTCATCATCGCCGGCTGGTCGGCCTACCCCCGGCAGCTCGACTTCGCGGCATTCCGTGCGGTGGCCGACGAGGTGGGCGCGAAGCTCTGGGTCGACATGGCGCACTTCGCCGGACTCGTCGCGGCCGGGCTGCACCCGAGCCCCGTGCCCCACGCGGATGTCGTGTCGAGCACCGTGCACAAGACGCTCGCCGGCCCGCGGTCGGGCTTCATCCTGAGCCGGGACCAGGAGCTCGCGAAGAAGCTCAATTCCAACGTGTTCCCCGGCCAGCAGGGCGGGCCGCTCATGCACATCATCGCGGCGAAGGCGACCGCGTTCCTCCTCGCGGGCAGCGACGAGTTCAAGGATCGTCAGGAGCGCACGGTGCGGGGGGCGAAGATCCTCGCCGACCGGCTCATGGCCGAGGACGCCAGGGCGAACGGCCTCGACGTGCTCACCGGCGGCACCGACGTGCACCTCGTGCTCGCCGACCTGCGGGAGTCGCCGCTCGACGGCAAGCAGGCGGAGGACGTGCTGCACGAGGTCGGCATCACCGTCAACCGCAACGCGGTTCCCTTCGACCCGCGCCCGCCCATGGTCACCTCCGGCCTGCGCATCGGCACCCCGGCGCTCGCGACCCGCGGCTTCGGCGACGAGGAGTTCACCGAAGTGGCCGATGTCATCGCGGCTGCTCTTCGACCCGATCCGGACCTCGCCGCGCTCCGTGCGAGGGTCAGGGCGCTGACCGATGCGTTCCCCCTTTACCCGGACCTGGAGCGGTGGTGACATTCGTCCTGATGGTTCGGGGTGAGCCCTCTTCTCCGGTTGAGCTTGCCGAAATCCGGTCTCGACGGGCTCGGCCTGGGAGAAATTCGGCGCGGCGATGAAAGCACAACTCCTCGACGGGCGCGCCACGGCATCCGCGATCAAAGCCGAGCTCAAGGAAAGGGTGGCGGTGCTGCGCGCATCCGGGGTCACGCCCGGGCTCGGCACGGTGCTTGTCGGCGACGATCCGGCATCCCGCCAGTACGTCGCGGGCAAGCACCGCGACTGCGCCGAGGTCGGGATCGCCTCGATCCGCCGTGACCTGCCTGCGGCGACGACCCAGGCCGAACTCGAGGCGGTCATCGACGAGCTCAACGCCGACCCTGCCACGACGGGCTATATCGTGCAGCTGCCGCTGCCGCCGCAGATCGACACGGACGCGATCCTCGAGCGGGTCTCGCCCGACAAGGATGCCGACGGCCTCCACCCCACGAACCTCGGTCGCCTGCTGCTCAACGTGAGTCGTCCCATCGACTCGCCGCTGCCCTGCACGCCGCGCGGTGTCATCGAGCTCGTCGAACGCCACGGGATGAGCTGGTCGGGTTGCGACGTCGTGGTCGTCGGACGCGGGGTCACGGTCGGTCGCGCGCTCGGCCCGTTGCTCACCCGTCGCGAATACAACGCGACCGTCACGCTTACCCACACCGGCACCGTCGACCTCGCCGAGCACCTGAGGCGTGCCGACGTCATCGTCGCGGCTGCCGGCGTCGCCGGGATCGTCACGGCCGAGAACGTCAAGCCCGGTGCGATCGTGCTGGATGTGGGGGTCAGCCGTGTCGCCGACGGGGACCGGAGCCGCATCGCGGGCGATGTGGCCCCGGATGTCGCGGAGGTCGCCGGCTGGATCTCGCCGAACCCCGGCGGGGTCGGCCCGATGACCCGCGCGATGCTGCTCAGCAACGTCGTGGACCTGGCGGAGCGCGCCGCTCACTGACGTCGCGTGCTCGGGGAACCGAGCCGGACAATGCTCAGCGGTTACTCCCCGCTGTAGCCGATCCCGCACGAGATGCCGGTCGCGGCGAGGCTCGGATCCCAACCGTCGACATCCATGACGCCGCTCTTCAGTCCGACCTCGGTGATCGTGACCTTGCAGGCCTCGATCGTGGTGCCTGAGGCGGGGTCGACCGCGAACCCATAGTGGCCGAAGTGCCACTGGTTCGGGTCCGGTGCGCCGTCCGCGTTCTCGAAGTCGGCGATCCCGCGCGCCTCACCGGAGTTCGCCCAGGCGAAGCCGTAGAAGCAGGGCTGGCCACCGGGTTCAGGGGTGATGCCGTCGCCGGTCGCCGACTGCGCGAAGTAGGGGCTGCCGAAGAACAGGTCGATCGGCGCGGCGAAGGTCAGCCCGGGCTCGCTCGAGGCCAAATCCACGCGCATGAGGGTGCTGCCGTTGTCCGCGAGGTACTCCTCGGTGATCGGTTGCGCACCGTTGCCTGCGCCGCACACGCCCAGGAACTCGGTGCGGAGGTCGGCGGCGGCGGCGTCCGTGCTGGCGAGGGGCGCATGGGCGGCCATCGAGATCGCGATGGTGCGTCCGTCGACGGCACGCACATTCGCGGTGATCGTGAACAGCACGTCGGCGTTGGGGTCCGGCTCCGGATCCGTCGGGGTGCTCGGGCTGCTCTCCGGGGCGGGTTCAGAGGATGTCGGGGCGGGTTTCAGCGTGCCGCCGCATCCTGCCAGAACGGTGATGAGGCAGAGCGACAGAACCGCGCTGCTCAGGAGTTTCGCCTTGTGGGCCCCCATGATCCTGCACCCTCTCCTGCCGGTGAGTCCGCACCCGATCCGGCGTCACGCATCCCGTCTGGCACCGACGGACGCCGTCACTCTGAAAATATCAGGTTGGCCGAATCCGTGTTCCGCAAACGCGCCATCGATAGCAACTCGTAACAGTGATTCGTGCTGCTGCGGAACGAGGGCGATCGCGGCGCCGCCGAAGCCGCCGCCCGTCATCCTGGCGCCGATCGCCCCGTTCGCGAGCGCGGTCTCGACAGCGAGGTCGAGTTCGGGTGTCGAGATGTCGAAGTCGTCGCGCATCGACCGATGGGACGCGTCGAGGAGGTCGCCGATCGCTCCCGCGCCCTGCTCGCGCAGGGTGCGCACGGTGTCGAGGACGCGCTGGTTCTCGGTCACCACGTGACGCGCGCGGTGGAAGGTCGTGTCGTCGAGCAACGCCTTGGCGCGGGGGAGAGCGTCGATCGTGAGGTCGCGCAGGGAGTCCAGCCCGAGCGTGCGCGCCGCGAGCTCGCAGGATGCCTTTCGGTCGGCATATCCGCCGCTCGCGAGGTCGTGGCGCGTCTCCGTGACGATGACGACGACCTCGAGGGCGGCATCCGCAAGACCGAGGTCGACCTGCTGGATGTCGAGCGAGCGGCAGTCGAGGAAGACGCCGGCGCCGGACTCCCCGAACAACGAGGCGACCTGGTCCATGATCCCGGTGGGGGCGCCGACGGCGGTGTTCTCGGCGAGGCGGCCGGCCTTCGCGAGCGTCAGCCGGTCGAAACCGAGACGCCAGGTGTCGGCGAGGGCGAGCGCGACCGAGCATTCGAGGGCGGCGGAGGAGGAGAGACCCGACCCGACCGACACGTCGGAGTCCACATAGAGGTCGACCCCGGGCACCGCCCCGAGGTCGGCTCCGAGCTGTCCGAGCGCCCAGGCGACGCCGAGCGGATACGCGGCCCAGCCGCCGAGCCGCCCGGGGGCGAGCCGCTCCGGGGTGAGCGTGGCGAGGTCGATCTCCACGAGCTCGCCGGCGTGCGCGCTCGCGACGCGCAGCATCCGGTCGTCTCTCACCGTGAGGGCGACGACGGTGCGGCGGTCGATCGCGAACGGGAGGACGAAGCCGTCGTTGTAGTCGGTGTGCTCGCCGATGAGGTTGACCCGGCCGGGCGCCGACCAGAGGCCATCAGGGGTCGCGCCGAAGACCTCCGCGAAGCTGGCCCTCGCGTCGTCGCGCAGGTCGCTCACGACGTGCGCTCCCCGGATGCGGCGCGTTCGCGCTCGAGACCGGCGCGAATCAGCTCCGCCGTGTGCTCGGGCGTCACATCGCTCACCCAGGCGCCCATGGCGGCCTCCGAGCCGGCGAGGTACTTGAGCTTGTCTGCTGCGCGGCGCGGCGAGGTGAGCTGCAGGTGGAGCCGGATGTCGTCGCGGTGAACGTTCACCGGGGCCTGGTGCCACGCCGCGATGTACGGCGTAGGGGTGTCGTAGACCCGGTCGAGGCCGCGCAGCAGCAGCCGGTACAGCACGGCGAGCTCGTCGCGCTCCTGGCCGCTCGTCGCCGCGAAGTCCGGCACCTGCCGGTGCGGCACGAGGTGGACTTCGAGCGGCCAGCGCGCCGCGAACGGAACGAATGCGCTCCAGTGCTCGCCACGCAGCACGACGCGCTCCGAGGCGAGTTCGAACGCGAGCAGGTCGGGGAACAGCCCCGGCATCCGCTCGACAGAGTCGATGAGGCGCAGGGTGCGCGGGGTGATGAAGGGGTAGGCGTAGATCTGCCCGTGCGGATGGTGGAGGGTCACCCCGATCGCCTCGCCGCGGTTCTCGAACGGGAAGACCTGCTGGATGCCGGGGAGCGCCGACAGCGCGGCCGTGCGATCGGCCCATGCCTCGATCACCGTGCGCGCCCGCGATACGGTCTGGCTGCCGAAGGAGCCGGAGCTCTCCGGGCTGAAGCAGACGACCTCGCAGCGGCCGATCGCGGTGCGGCTGCGCCCGATCCCCAGCTCGGCGAGGTCTGAGAGCCTCGCCGGGGAGGATGCGTCCTCGGGCTCCGCGAGGGCGGGACCGAACGACGGCGACCGGTTCTCGAACACGGCGACGTCGTAGTTGCTCGGGATCTCGGAAGGGTTGGCGGCGCTCGCCGGGGCGAGCGGGTCCTGGTCGTCCGGCGGAAGGAAGGCCCGGTTCTGACGCGCGGCGGCGACCGAGATCCAGTCGCCGGTGAGCACGTCCTGTCGCATGGTGGCGGTGTCGGGCCTTGGATCGAGCATCCGAGCATCCGCCGCACGCTCGCCCGACAGCGTGGTGTCGGTGTCGTCGAAGTAGATGAGTTCGCGACCGTCCGCAAGCCTGGTTGCGTGCTTCGTGACCAGAGCCGCCTCCCTTCCACGTTCTGGCTGGCCTTCTGCGTTTAAGCTGGGCAGGTGCGTGCTCCCACCGGTGAACAGTTCGAGTTGTCCTACTCACAGGGCACCCGGCGATCCCGGGCAATCATAACCGAGGTGGCTGCCGCGCTCCGCGTGCTCGAGGTCGACGGCGTCGAGATCGTCGATGCGCATCCGGAGGACACCACCCCGCCCTACGGTTCCGGCATCGTGCTCGCGCCGTGGCCCAACCGCATCCGCGACGGGGTCTGGCTGCTCGACGGCCGACCGCAGCAGCTCGACCTGACCGAGCCCGACAAGAACAATGCGATCCACGGTCTCCTGCGCTCGAGGCCGTACCGCGTCGGCGCGCGCGAGGAGCACGCGATCACGCTCGAGGCGACGATCTACCCGCAGCACGGCTATCCGTTCCTCGTCGACACGAGCGTTCGCTACGAACTCGTGGCCGACGGAATCGTCGTGACACACCGGTTCCGGAACGCGTCGGATGCGCCCGCACCGGTCGCGGTCGGCGCGCATCCGTTCTTCAGGGTCGGCGACGTGCCGATCGGCGAGCTCACCCTCACGGTCGCCGCGGCCATGCGATTCGTGACGGATGACCGGCTCAATCCGGTGGGCGAGGAACCGGTCGACGGCACCGGCTTCGATTTGCGCGAAGGCGCGAAGGTCGGCGAACTCGACCTGGACACGGCCTTCGGTGGCGTGCTGCACGGGAACGACGGGACAGCCCGGCACCGCCTCACGGCGCCTGACGGCAGCTACGCCGAGGTCTGGCAGGGCGCCGACTTCGGGTTCGTGCAGGCGTTCACCCCCCGTACTTATCCACGGCCGACCGAGGCCGATCCGGATGCGCTCGGCCAGGCCGTCGCGATCGAGCCGATGACGGCGCCCCCGAACGCGTTCAACAGCGGACTCGGTGTCCGCTGGCTGCAACCGGACGAGAGCTGGGCGGGTAGCTGGGGGGTCACGTATGGCCGCGCCTGAAGATACTCGCGCCGGCCTGGGTGGTGCCGCCCCCACCCCCGCGGAGGTGAAGCGCTGGCGCCAGTACCTCGCCGACGAGCGCGCCGAGGCCGCCGTCTACCGCGACCTCGCATCGCGTCGCGGCGGAGAGGAGCGAGAGATCCTGCTCGCACTCGCCGAGGCGGAGGGCCGACATGAGGCGCACTGGATCGGGTTGCTCGGAGACCGGGTCGGCGAACCGCGTAAGGGCGACATCCGCACCAGGATGCTCGGCTGGCTCGCCCGGCGCTTCGGGTCGGTCTTCGTGCTCGCCCTCGCGCAGCGGGCGGAGGCACGTTCCCCTTACGACGCCGACGATGATGCGACCCGGTCGATGGCGGCCGATGAGCGCATCCACGAGGAAGTGGTCAGGGGCCTCGCGGCGCGCGGGCGCAACCGTCTTTCCGGGACATTCCGCGCCGCCGTGTTCGGGGCGAATGATGGGCTGGTCAGCAACCTGGCCCTCGTGATGGGCGTCGGGGCGACCGGGGTCTCCGCGCAGTACGTGCTCATCACCGGAATCGCGGGGCTCCTGGCCGGCGCCCTGTCGATGGGGGCGGGGGAGTACGTTTCGGTGAGTTCGCAGCGCGAGCTGCTGGACGCGTCGAACCCGGGCGGTGACAGCCGCAGCGCGCTTCCTCACCTGGACGTCGACGCGAACGAGCTCGCACTCGTCTACCGCGCCCGCGGGATGACCGAGGCGGAAGCGGCCACCCAGGCCGCTGCTGTGCTCAAGGACAACAGCCTTGCTCCTGCACCGGCCGACGACACGCACGAGATCGTGGGGACGGGTATCGGGGCAGCGCTCTCCAGCTTCTGCTTCTTCGCATCCGGCGCGATCATCCCTGTGCTGCCCTACCTCTTCGGGGCGACCGGGTTGACGGCCATCATCATCTCGGCCGTGCTCGTCGGCGTGGCGCTGCTCGTGACCGGCGCGATCGTCGGCCTGCTGGCCGGCGCATCACCGCTGCGGCGGGCACTGCGCCAGCTCGCAATCGGATTCGGCGCCGCGGCGGTCACCTACCTCCTGGGTCTTCTCATCGGGAGCTGGCTGAACCAGGGCCAGTAGCGACGCATCTGGAAATTCCGCACTGACCGGCTCGAACCCTCATCGTAGGCTGAGTCCGAGAGGTGATGGAGAGGAGGCCGAGATGACCCAGACGACGATGACCGGGTCGACGGTGACCCAGTTGATGGCCGAACTGGCCGCGCTGGAGGATCCGAAGATCCGCGAGGTGAACGTCCGGCACGGTGACGACCACGGCGTGAACCTCGGAGCGCTACGGGCCGTCGCGAAGCGGCTCAAGGTCCAGCCGGACCTTTCCCGCGAGCTGTGGGAGACCGGCGACACCGCGGCGCGGCTGCTGGCGATCCTGATCTGCCGCCCGAAGCTGTTCGAGCGTGACGAGCTGGACGTCATGTTGCGCCAGGCGCGCGCTCCCAGGGTGCACGACTGGCTCGTGAACTACGTGGTGAAGAAGAACCCGCACGTCGAGGAGCTGCGCCTGGCCTGGTTCGCCGATCCGGACCCGGTGGTCGCGAGCGCCGGCTGGGCGCTGACCACCGAACGCGTGGCGAAGAAGCCCGAAGGCCTGGACCTCCCAGGGCTCCTCGACATCATCGAGGCGCAGATGAAGGACGCCCCGGATCGCCTCCAGTGGGCGATGAACCACTGCCTGGCCCAGATCGGGATCGAGCACCCCGGGCTGCGGGCACGCGCCATTGACATCGGTGAGCGCCTGGAGGTGCTCAAGGACTATCCGACGCCCCCGAACTGCACCTCACCGTTCGCGCCCATCTGGATCGCCGAGTTGGTGAAGCGCCGTGCTGAGTAGGCCACGAGCGCGCTCGAATGACCGGTTGACATCCGGAATGCCGCAATTCGGCGGCGTTCGCGCCGGATCTCTGACGCCGTGCTCGGCCCAGCTGAGATTCCGGATGCGGTGGGCCCCGCCGGGCTCGAACCGGCGACCCGCGGATTAAAAGTCCGATGCTCTACCAACTGAGCTAGAGGCCCGCGGAACAAATCTACCTGCGGCGCGAGCACAGACGGAACTGGCCCGCCAATCAGGAGGCGGACCAGTTCCGATTCTTGTGCGATCAGCCCTTGGCCGGGGGCATGAGCACGGTGTCGATCAGGTACACCGTGGCGTTGGCCGTGTGGACTCCACCGCAGATGACCTTGGCATCGTTGACCATGATGTTGTCCCCACTACCGGTCACGTCGACCGTCGCACCGTTGACCGTGGTTTGCATTCCGTCGATCTGGTCGGGAGCGATCTGGCCGGGAACAACGTGGTAGGTCAGGATGCTCGTGAGGAGCTCCGCGTTGGCCGGGTCTTTGAGCGACTCGATGGTCGCCGCGTCGATCTTGCCGAAGGCATCGTCGACCGGTGCAAAGACCGTGAACTCGGAACCGTTGAGCGTGTCGACGAGGTTCACATCAGGGTTGAGCTGTCCGGAGACCGCCGCGACCAGCGTCGTGAGCAGCGGGTTGTTCGAGGCAGCCTGAGCGACGAGGTCCTGACTCATCCCCACGATCGACCCTCCGCCATCCGGGTTGGCCTCGGCGTAGGCAGCGCAACCCGGGCCGACGAGATCAGCGGCGGGGTCGTTCTCCATGGCCGGCGGTGTCGACGAGGTGTCGGGCGTCTCCGGCTTCGTTGTGGTCGCGGAACACGCGGAAAGGCTGAACGTTGCAGCGGCGACGAGAGCCAGGGCTGCGACTGCTGTGCGATTGATGACTCGCATGAAAATTCCCCTTCATTGTCTGAAGGTCGAGGATCCGACCCGAGCCGACAGTGCTGTTCGGCTTCAACAGGTCGTTCGGCACGAGGGCGAAACCGGATTGGAACTTCGGTCGAAGTTGTGATCTGACCGGCAACGCAATCCTCATGGCAGATCGTTCCGAATGACTTGAGTGCCTCCGTGGCACGGACACCGGCCAAGACAACGCCAGGAGAGGCAAACATGATCACGCTCGCGCTCATCGGATTCGTCGGGGGTCTCATCACCGGGATATCCCCGTGCATCCTCCCCGTGCTTCCCGTGATCTTCTTCTCCGGTGGCACTCAGAGTGCGCGTGGGGAGGAGCGGGCGACCGTATCCCGATGGCGCCCATACCTTGTGATCGCCGGACTCGTCGTGAGTTTCAGCGTGTTCACTCTGGTCGGCTCTCTCCTGCTCGCACTGCTCCACCTGCCGCAGGACCTCATCCGATGGGCAGGGCTCATCGTCCTCGTACTGATCGGTATCGGGCTCATCGTCCCGAAGTTCGAGCACATCCTGGAGAAGCCGTTCTCCTGGATTCCGCAGCGCAGCGTGAGCACAGAACGCGGAGGCTTCCTCCTCGGAATCGCCCTCGGGGCCGTGTACGTGCCGTGTGCCGGGCCCGTCCTCGCCGCCATCACCGTCGCCGGCTCCACCGGGCGGATCGGCGTGGAGACGATCATCCTCACCGTGACCTTCGCCGTCGGCGCCGCGCTGCCATTACTGGCGTTCGCGCTCGCCGGCCGTCGCGTCGCGGAACGGGTCAAGACGTTCCGCAAACACCAGCGCGGCATCCGGATGACCGGGGGCATCGTCATGATCGCCCTCGCGATCGGCCTCGTCTTCAACCTGCCGCAGTTGCTGCAGCGCGTCATCCCGGATTACACGAGCGCGCTGCAGGACAGCTTCGGCGGCACATCGCAAGTGGAGGAATCGCTCAACCTCGGTGGATTGGTCAACGACCAGAACAAGGACCTCGACGAGTGCCACAACAACGCCACCATGCTGGAGAGCTGCGGGACGGCCCCGGATATCACCGGCATCCAGGAGTGGTTCAACACCCCCGAGAACGCGCCCATCGCGCTCGACCGGCTCAAGGGAAAGGTCGTGCTCATCGACTTCTGGGCGTACTCGTGCATCAACTGCCAGCGCTCGGTCCCGCACGTGACGGCCTGGTACGAGCGCTACAAGGACAGCGGCCTCGAGGTCATCGGTATCCACTCGCCCGAGTACGCTTTCGAGAAGGAACCCCGCAACGTGAGAGCGGGCGCAGAGGCGCTCGGCATCGAATACCCAGTGGCTCTCGACAACTCGCTCTCCACCTGGACGAATTACCGCAACCGATACTGGCCCGCGCACTACCTCATCGACGCTGCCGGTGTGGTGCGCAACGTACAGTTCGGCGAGGGAAACTACGACGCCACGGAGGGGTTCATCCGCGAGCTCCTCCAGGATGCCAACCCAGACCTGCAGTTGCCCGACCGCACGGATGTCGCTGACACGACCCCGACCGGATCCATCACCCGGGAGACCTATCTGAGCCCCAACAAAGTGGTCAACTTCGGCGGCGATGAAAAGTACTCTGCGCTGACCACATCCTTCACCTACCCGGCGACACTGCGCGCCGACTCGTTCGCCCTCGATGGCAACTGGATGCTGGATGGCCAGTTCATCACCCCGCGTTCGGGGGAGGCGGCGATCAAGCTGAGCTACCACGCTCGAGAAGTGCGCATCGTGCTGGCCGGCAGGGGAACCGTCACGGTGACAGCCGGCGGCACGACGCGCACCATCGAGGTGAGTGGAACGCCGGAGTCCTACCAGCTGGTGAAGACGGAAGGCCTCCTCGAAGGAAGCCTCGAAGTCCGGTTCGGTGCAGGCATCCAGGCGTACTCGTTCACGTTCGGATAGCAGGCGGCTCGCCTAGTGTGGAAAGGGTGACCGACGAGTTCCACAAGCCGACCCAGTTCTCGGGATCCAAGTTCGAGACCTTCGAGGGTGGGACGGACCCTGCCCAGATCAGCCGCGTCGCCCACGAGACGGCGCAGGCGCTTCTCACGCGCGTGCGCGAGCATCCGGAACCGCACATCGTCGAGCGGCTCGTCGCCTACACCGACGAGCACGGAATCGATGCGATCGCCGAACTCTGGTCGCAGTCGAGCCCGCGCAGCCTGCCCGGCGCGCTCTGGCGCATCTACCTGCTGCGCACGCTCATCCGGCAGGATGCGACCGGGGTGAGCTTCCTCTACCAGCGCGGCGTCGAGACGGCCGAGAACATCGATCACGTCGTCGCCGGTGCACCATTGCCGACCGGCCCGGAGGACGTCACCGCACTTGCCGACCAGATCCTGCGCGGGCTTTTCCAGGGGGACTTCGCCATCGCACTCGAGCGTGCGGCGGCATTCTGCCGGCTGAGCTCGGTGGGGGCGACGAGCCTCGCGGATGACGTGGAGACGACGAATGCCGACCGCGCCTCCGCGCTCACCGCGAGGGCACTGCGACTGGCCGAGACCGCGGCGGAACTCTCCTCCTGCGCGCGGCTCTGGCGCAGCGGCTCGCTCGACTGAGAGTCGCCTCAGCGTGCTCGCGAGGGAATGATCCTGGGAGCCTCGGCGGTTAGACTCGACGTGGTCCGCAAGGACCCCGCCGGGCCGCAGTAACCCCGGGCTCCAATATTCGCCGCTTCGAGCGGCCTCGCGCCGAGAGGCGTTCTGCGGCCCGGCTCCACCAATCCGAATGGCCGCGGGCTGCGAATGACAGTCATGCTCGTTGCAGCGATGCAGAAGACGAACCCACGGGGTAACCGAAACGGCCGAATATTTGGCAAGCTTGTGCTTGTGCCTCGACTGCCGAACTCCGACCTTGACGTGGGCGACGACATGGGCGAACTCCTTGTCAGGGTCGCCAGCGGTGATCAGGTGGCGTTCGGCGAACTTTACGATGTGACAGCTCCCAGGGTTCTCGGTCTGATCACGAGGGTTCTGGTGGACCGCGCGCAGTCGGAGGAGGTGGCGCAGGAAGTGTTTCTGGAGATCTGGCAGTCGGCAACGCGTTTCGACTCGTCGAAAGGCCGCGCGATCTCCTGGATGCTCACGATCGCCCACCGTCGCGCGGTCGACCGAGTCCGGGCGGCGCAGTCCGGGCGGGAGCGCGACCTGAAGGTCGGCATCCGGGAGTTCGCCGTCGAGTACGACGATGTCGCCGAGAACGCGGAGATCAGGATCGAGAATGAGAGGGTGAGACGAGCCCTGGAGGGGTTGACGGACCTGCAACGGCAGGCGGTCACGCTCGCGTACTATGGCGGCTACACCCAGAGCGAGCTGGCCGAGCGACTCGGTATTCCTCTCGGAACCGTCAAGACGCGGTTGCGCGACGGTATGACTCGATTGCGCAACGAACTGGGGGTGGCATCGTGAATCTGACCCCGCGCGAGCAGAACGATGTCGAGACCGAGCTCGGCCTCGCCGTGTTGCCGGTCGAGCCGTCGCCGGGGCTCAAGGCGAGCATCATGGCGAAGATCGCGGTGACGCCTCAGCTTCCGCGTGAAGCGGATGCTGTCCCGGGTCGCGCCGAAAGCGCGGCGCACGCACGCTGGTTCACCCGCCCCGTGACGATACTGGTCGCTGCCGCTGCGGCGATCCTGTTGTTCGCGGGCGGAGTCTTCGCTGGTAACGCTTTCGCGCCGCGACCGCTCGACACCCAGGCCGCCAGCCTGGCCGAGCTTTCGGCAGCGGGCGACCTGCAGCGGGCCTCCGCCGAGGTTGCGGGAGGGGGAGTCGCGACCCTCATCTGGTCGCTTGATCAGCGCCGGTCCGCCGTGCTCATCGATGGACTTTCCGCGCTTCCGGCCGGCAAGACATACCAGCTCTGGTACCTGGACGCAGAGGGGGCGGCGACTCCGGCCGGCACGTTCGAGGCATCTGCCACCGGCACGACCTGGCGAGTGCTGGACGGGGCCATGAGCGGCGGCGACACGGTCGGCGTGACGGTCGAGCCGGACGGGGGTTCCCCGGCCCCCACCACGGACCCGATCCTGGCGATCACGAGTTCCTGAGCCGCACCAAACCGCATCCGCGACCGTTCCGAATGCCTGTTGTGCGCGACATCCGCAGCACACGGATATTGGAGGAACATCGTGAGTAAGTCACCAAACCGCCTCGTCGGGATCGTGTTCGGGGCGGTCTACATCCTCGTCGGTCTGCTCGGGTTCACGGTCACGGGTGGTGTCGGCTTCTTCGCCACCAGCGGCGGACTCCTGCTCGGAATCTTCGAGGTGAACGCATTCCACAACGTCGCCCACCTGCTGATCGGTGTCGCGCTCGTCATCGGCGGGCTTGTGAGTACACGGGCCGCGAAGGGCATCAACGGCACTGTGGGCGCCGCCTACCTTCTACTCGGTATCGCAGGACTCTTCCTCGTGGGGACGCCGCTCAACGTGCTGGCGCTGAACTCCGCGGATCACGTGCTCCACTTCGCGAGCGCCGTCGTGCTGCTCGGAACCGCGCTGGGTACTGACAAGCGCACGCACGCAGCGATCGCCTGAGGCGGAGCAGGCAGGTGTCGCAGGTTACGCGGTGCTGGCTGGCGTTCGGCGCGGGACCAGATCGAGTTCGCAACGAGTAAAGGTGGCATCAGGGTCCGCCTCGGCGTGATCGGCGATGCGCGGTCCGCGTAGCATCGCATCCTTCACCCGTACCGCGTGAGTGACGACAACGGAGCTTGGGTGCCGGGTGCCGTACCCGGGCACAAAAGCGCAGGCCGGGGATGTCTCCCATTCGTGCTCGATCGCGGGTATGAGCACCCCGCCGACGCCCGGGGGCGATGTCACTCGCCCCCGGCAAAGGCCCGGGCGCGTTCGAGCAGTGCGGGCACACCGGCTTCGAGCGTCGGGGCGAACATGTCGCCCGGACGCTCTCCGCGTAGCCATCGAGTGTAGATGTCCTCACAGAAGATCGCGGCCTTCCACAGGGCGAGCGCCTGATACCAGGGCAGCGGCTCGAGGCAGAGGTGGGGCTGTCGCCGGTGGTACTCCTCGATGAGTTCCTGGCGGGTGAGGTAGCCGGGTTCGCGCGTGACGGAGGTAAGTTCGAGCGGGGTCACTCGGCTTCCCGGCTCCGCGTAGGTCGCCGTGAAGTATCCTAGGTCGGCGAGTGGGTCGCCGAGAGTGGCCATCTCCCAGTCCAGGATCGCGGTCACCCGTGCCGGCGGCCCCGCGGCGAACATGAGGTTACCCGCACGAAAGTCACCGTGCACGACCGAGGCGCGCTGCGAGGCGGGCATGTTGTCGGCGAGCCAGGTGCCGATCCGAGCGACCTCCGGCATGTCTCGCTGCGTGTAAGCGCTCCAGAGCGAGCTAAAGCGCTCGACCTGCCGACGCAAGTAGCCGTCGGGGCGGCCAAGGCGGGAGATCTCACCCTTGGTGACATCGACGTCGTGGAGCATTGCGAGCGTGTCGACGGCCGCAAGGCTCGTCGCGCGGCGCTCGTGTGGTTCGTTCAGGGATGCCGGAATCGCGTCTGTGACGACAATGCCGTCGAGGAACGACATCACGTAGAACGGCACGCCGAGTACAGACACGTCTTCGCACACCGCAAGGATTTCAGGTACCGGAATTCCCTCCTCGCGAAGCAGTCGCTGGATGCGCGCCTCTCGCACCATGTCGTGGGTCGACTTGGAAATGGGGGGGCGCGGTCCACGACGCAGCACGAACTCCTCGCGACCGCGCTCGAGCCGATAGGTGACATTGGACTGGCCGTCCCCGATACGCTCCCACAGGAGGCCACCGGTACCGAGCCCATGCGCGTCAAGAAACTCGATCACCGCGTCGACGACGAGCAGCGGCGGGATGGCGAGTGCCATGGCTTCGTTGCGAGTTGCCACCACCTCGGTGCCGTCCGGGGTGTGTTGCATCAACGTGGCGCATCCACGTCGGCGCGGTACGGCTCACCCTGCTCGACCTCGCGGCGGCGGTTTGAGGAAGCCCGACGAGCGATGGCCCACTTGTGGGTCTCGTTCGCGCCGTCGTAGATGCGGAACGGTCGTACCTCGTTCAGGTACCCTGCAAGCGGAAGCCGATCGGTCACTCCGTCGCCGCCGCACAGTTGGATGGACCGGTCGATCACCCGGAACACGGCATCCGATACATGGACCTTCGCCACCGAGGACAGCGACGAACCAGCGCGCTCGCCGATGGCGAGAAGTGCCGCCGTCTTGGTGATGATCGCATCGGAAGTCTCGATGTCGATCACCGACTCGGCGAGCATGTTCTGGGCGATCCCGAGCTCGCGCATCGGAGATCCGAAGAGCTCACGGCGCTCCGTGCGGTCCAGGGCGATGTCATGAGCACGACGCGCGAGCCCGAGCCAACGCATGCAGTGCGTCAGCCGCGCCGGCGCCAGCCGCGCCTGGGCATAGCGGAACCCTTCGCCGGGCTTGCCGAGAACTGCGTCGTCGGGCACAAAGCACCCTTCGAAGTGCACGTGAGGATGCCCGCCATCGATCGCGCGGTCGATCGCGTGAATCTCGCGTCCGATCCGCACTCCCGGATTGTCCATGTCCACGAGAAGCATGGTCGCCCCCGCGAGATGATCGTCCTCGGCGTCGTTGCGCGCCATCACGATGCAGAACCCGGCTCCGGCCGCGCCACTGATGAAGCGCTTCTCACCGTCGATCATCCAGCCGCCAGCCACCTTGCGCGCGGTCGTGCGCAGCGCATCCGGGTCGGAACCGGCGCCAGGGTGCGGCTCGGTCATGCCGAAGCACGAGCGCACCTCGCCGGCCGCAAGTGGGCGCAGGTAGCGTTCCACCTGCGCGGGCGTGGCGATGAGCTCGAGCATGTGCATGTTGCCCTCGTCGGGCGCCATGCAGTTCAGGGCGACGGCACCGATGATCGAATACCCCGCCTCTTGGAAGACCGGAGACCAGTGTGCGATGTCAAGCCCCTGCCCACCGAACTCCTTCGCGACGTGCGGTGCGAACACCCCGGCGGCCTTCGCTGCAGCCCGCAGTTCGGTGCGCACGGCGGGGTTGAGCCGCTCACCTGGTGCGGGCTCGTTCGGGATGACGGTGGTGCGGATGAACTCGCGCGTGCGGAGGCGGAGTTCCTCGACGGCGTCGGGAAAGAGGTTCATGATGCGTCTTTTCCGCCGACGGAGGAGCTGCGCAACTCTGCCCGGCGGATCTTGCCGGTCACCGTCTTGGGGAGCGCGTCGACTATGCGCACGCGCCGCGGATACTTGTAGGCGGCGAGCCGCTCTTTGGTGAAGGCGATGAGTTCCTCCGGCCCGACCAGGTGGCCCGGGTTGAGCGAGACGTAGGCCACGACCGTCTCGCCGCGATACTCGTCGGGTTCCCCGACGACGGCCGCTTCGAAGACGGCGGGATGCTCGTACAGTGCGTCTTCCACCTCACGCGGCCAGACCTTGAATCCGGAAGCGTTGATGAGGTCCTTGAGCCGGTCTACCAAGAAGATCCAGCCGTCCTCATCCTTCACCGCGACGTCACCGGTGCGCAGTCGGCCGTCGGGAAAGGTGCTCGCGGTGGCCTCCGGATTGCCCCAGTAGCCGGAGATGACCTGCGGCGCGGAGAATTCGAGCTCGCCCTCTTCGCCGGCAGGCACGTCTGCGCCGCTCTCATCGATGATGCGCACGGTCACGTTCTGCATCGCCATGCCGATGGACAGCGACCCGCTGCGGGGATCGACCGGCGCGACGGCACCGGCAGGGACTGCGATGCCGCCGGCGGTCGTCTCCGTCATCCCCCACACGTTGTGCAGGTAGTGCCCGAATCGTTCCTGGAAACGCGAGATGGTCGAGGGCGCGATCGGCGCCCCGCCTGAGTACAGAAGCCGCACCGAGCGGAAGTAGCTCTCGTCGACTTGGGGGAGCGCAAAGAACGCATTGAACGCGGTGATCGAGCCGATGGTGAACGTCACGCCGTGCTCTTTGAAGGCGTCCGCCACGACCTCGGCGTGGTAGCGCGCTGTGAGCACGAGCGTCGCACCGCCAAGCAGTGCGATTCCCGCGTTGATGACCATGCCGGTGATGTGGAACATCGGCGCGATCGCCAGCACGACGTCCTTCTGCCCCAGCCCGATCCACTCACTGAAGTTGTCGATGGCATGCAACACGTTGCGGTGGCTGTTCATCGCCCCCTTGGGTGGGCCGGTGGTGCCCGAGGTGTAGGTCAGGAACGCCGTGTCGTCCCCTGTGAGTTCAATCGCACGGAGCCGAGGTCGGCTTGCGCTCGCGGCTACGGCTTCCAGGTCGCCGTCGGGGGAGGTCTCGGCCGGCGGCAGCCCGTCGAATACTCGAGGGTCGTCGCGGGTCTGGAATGCGGTGTCGGAAGCGCTCAGCACCCAGCGCACACTACTGTCCTCGAGGGCGGCGCGAGTCTCGGCGAGGCTGCGCCGGCCGGCCACGATGCCGATCGCCCCGGAGTCGTCGATGAGCCGGCGCAACTCGCTGCCCCGATACATCGGATTGACGAGCACGCCGATCGCTCCGAGCTTCCACAGGGCAAGGAGCACCAGTGGGTGATAGGGGATGTTCTGGAGGTAGACCGCCACTCGATCGCCCTTGACTACACCACGATCCTCGAACTCTACGGCGAACTGGTCGGAGAGCCGGTCGACGTCGAGCGCGGTGAGCATCCCATCGAAGTATCTGATCGCGGGATGCTGCGGGTCGGCCTCGACTCGCGCTCTCCACGCATCGGGAATCGATGTATAGGCAGGCTGTGGAGTGCTCATCCTGCGGTCCACCCGCCGTCGATCGAGAGCACGGAGCCCGTTGTGTAGGCGGACTCGGGGGAGGCGAGAAAGAGAGCCGCGGCCACGAGTTCGTCTGGTGTGCCGAAACGGCCCATCGGGGTCCGTTTCGTGAGTTCGTCGTAGAGCCGCTCGGAACCGCGAATGCCCGCCGTGAGATCAGTCTCGAAGTACCCCGGCGCGAGCGCATTGACCCGGATGCCGAGCGGCACCCACTCGACTGCGAGTGTGCGCACGAGCGCTTCGATTGCTCCCTTGGAAGCACTGTAGGCCGCGAGCCGTTTGCCCGCAGAACGCGCGTGCACCGACGACAACGCGATGATGCTCCCGCCGCCCGTGGTGCTCATGGCGCGGGCCGCCTCACGCATGGTCCAGAAGGCGCCGTCCAGATTGATCGACAGGAGGTGGCGCCACTCCTCGTCGGGCACATCGACCGACTTTGTCAGGGCCGGACTGACTCCGGCTGCGGCAATGCATGAATCGAGCCGACCCCAGTCACTCTGAATATGCTCAGCTGCCGCCCGTACTTGACCCGAGTCGGCCACGTCGGCGGGGACAGCCAGCGCATTGACTCCGACTGCGCGGATCTCGTCGGCAACCTTCGCGAGCGCCGTGGTGTCCCTGGCCGTGACGGCGACGCGGTAACCGGCGCGCGCGAGACCGAGCGCAAGAGCGCGGCCGAGGCCGCGACTTGCTCCCGTGACCCAAGCGACACGTTGGTAAGTCTCGTTCGTCAAACCAGTTACCTCATGTCTTTCAAATACCACCCGATCGATCGGTCGGTTATCTTGGGTAAAGTCACTCTAGCTCAGGCGTGCCGCTCGCCTCAATCGTTTCGTTCAATAGTCTGTTCCGCGGTGAGGATGCGGCTGCAGCCATCCGACCTTGCCCGATTCGAACCGGTACGGCATGCTGATCCACAATCAGTCGGCGGGGAAGGTGGGAATGCGGACCAGCGCCCGAGCGGCGCATCCAGAGATCCACGCTTTCGCACGTCGAGTAGCCCGCGTTGAGAGATAGGCACTGAATGAACGAGACGATAGTTCCGGCACTTCTGATGGTCAGAACAGACCTTGACCCTGCCGGGGAAGAAGAGTTCAACACGTGGTATACGAACGTCCATCTGCCAGAGATCGTGGCCGTCGCCGGAGTCCGGTGGGGCAAGCGCTATCGAGTACGACGCGACGACGCCAGCTACCCGTCGGATGAATCCATCCAAACCTACTTGGCCATCTATGGGCTGGAGAGTGCGGACGTCCTGCGGTCGGAAGAGTTCCTTTCCCGTCGAGGGTGGTCGAAGGAGATCGCGCCGATGGTTCTCAACACGACGGTGACCATCTACGAGGAGTTGGCCGCTCTCTCTCACCCATCCGATGGAGAATCGTGAGTCCGTTGATCCTGGACCCGGCAACCACCGCGCTCTTGGTCGTCGACATGCAGAATGACTTCTGCGAAGAGGGTGGCTATTACGCTGGCGTTGGCGGCGGTGTCGGCCCGGTGCAGTCCATCATTCCGCCCATCCAGTTCTTACTGGAAGCGGCGCGGGAGAACGGCGTCTTCGTGCTCTACACGGCGATCACGTATCAGCCTGCCGATCGCGGTGTCCCCACCGACCTCACGGAACTGCACAGCCTACTGCCGGACACGTTCGGCGCGTACGAATCGCGCCTCCTCACCGGCACGTGGGGGGCGCAGATCATCGATCGGCTTACTCCGCGCAGCAACGAGATCGTCCTCGAAAAACCGAACTATTCCGTCTTCTATCAGACACAGCTTGAGGCGTTGCTGCGGCGGCGCGGGATACGCACCGTCGTCTTGACGGGCGCTGCGACCAATGGATGCATCATCCACAGCGCTTACGACGCATTCGTGAGGGACCTCGATGTCGTGCTCGTCGAGGATGGTGTGATGTCGTACTGGCCGGAACTGCACGACGCGGCCATGGCGATCATGGGGGCGATGATCGGCCCGATCGTGCCTTCACGGGACCTGGTGGCCGCGTTCGGCAATCGGGCCCCCATCCCGGCCGGATCTTCCAAGGATGGAGCAGCGTTGTGACACGCGTCACGGTGGGTCCGGTCAATGTGAGTCGGCTGCCGATGGAGAGCAACATCCCAGGGCGACCCGGGGTGACGCGGCAAGTACTGTCTCACAATGCGCTGACGGGCGCGACCACGCTGATCCAGGTCATGCCAGCCGGTTACCGGCCTCCGAACGGGGAGCCGCAAGGCAGTCGCAAGTTCGAGATGCACACTTGTCACGAAGAATTGTTCGCGCTGGAGGGGACATTCCACTTCGGCTCGTGGCACACGCTCAGCGCGCTCGGGTATCTGAACCATCCGCCGTATTGGGTACACCCTGCGGATCAGACCGCGGCCACCCCGGTCACCTTTCTGATCAAGTTCTCCGGCGCGCTGGATTTCGCTTTCGAGGACATTCCGTCCGGATGGGACGGAAGGGAATATGTTCATCCGTCAGCGCCGCCGGAGTCGACGCTGAGAGGATGCTCGCCCGTCAGCGTCGACGAACTGGAGTGGGTATACGCCACCGATCCGGGCGGCGCACCGCTCGGGTTTGAGATCAAGGAGGTTTGGCCGGGGGAGGTCGGCGGATGGTCGACGTCGCTGAACCGCTATCCGGCCGGCTGGCGAGGTTCCGGTGAACCGCAGCGCCTCGACGGTGGGGACGAATGGTTCGTGCTCAGCGGATCGCTGCACCTCGGGGACGGGGTAACGCTGACCGCCGGCGATTACTACTGCGACGCCGAGCAGACGATCGATGGCGGTGCTTCCGCGTACTCAGACGACGGTTGTCTCGCGATCAGATGGCGCGAGCGGCCGGATCACCACTGACGGCGGGCGGCCGGTCGACATTGTCATTCCGGTCTTGCGGGATGACGACCGCCATTGGTGAGGACCGTCGCGCCGCCGGTGGCGACGACATCGCCGAGCTGATTCGTGCCCGTCATGGTCACGGTGATGCGAGCATTTTCACCCGCCGTCTCGATACCGGCGACCTCGCCGCCGATCCAGACCGTGTCGCCGAAGATGTCGGGGCGACGGAGCTTGATCTCGAGCGTCTCAAGGAACGAGAAGTCTCCCATCCAGTTCGTGACCGCGTGGGCGAACCATCCGCAACGCTGCGGGCCGTTGTCGTAGGCGTTCGGCATGCCGATCTCGCGCGCAACACCACTGTTCTGGTGCCCGAGGCTGGGCAGGACCTTCTCAGCGAAGTAGCTCGGGTCGTAATTCGACGGCAACTTGCCCGGGTCGTTGGCGGCGAAATCACGGTACTTCCACGCGAGTTCGACGCCCTTGTAGCCCGGCGAGCCGATGCACCCGGCGTAGTACGCGGTCATCGCGATCTGGTCGATCGGCCCCTTCACGACTGCAGGGATGACGTCGCCGACGTTGACCCGGGCGGGATCCAGTGGCGACGAGCCTCTGCGGAACTCGTTCAGCGCCTGCTCCCTGATGGCGTCGAGCTCGGCATCCGTGTAGACATGCTCTTCGCGGAATGGATAAGAGAGTCCCTGGCCGCCGTCGGCGCCGCGACGCGGAACGCGGAACGTCTCCGCGGTGGCGTGGGCGATCACCTTGCCGCCAACGGTGTAGTCGGTGAGCGCCGTCTGGACGAGGAAGTACGGCGCCGTACGGCCGCGATGCTCCCTGACCTCGCCGAACCGGGAGTTGGGCGTGATCGCGTCGCCACGACGGAGGTAGTCGAAGAAGCGCCATCGGGTGCCGGCATAGAACGGCTGGACTCCAGGAAGCCCTGCCCCGATCGCGCCGTCGAACACCGAGTAGAGAAAGGTCGGCGGGGCGAGGAGGTTGTCGTGGCCGGCAGCCACCGCGTGCTCGGTGCTCGTCCAGAGGGGATTGTCGTCACCGATGCCCCAGGCGTAGTGACGGATGGTGTCGAGGGTCGCTTCGTGGTTGTAGGGCTCGACCCGGATGTCCTTCCCCTCGAACCGTCGAAGGTCTTCGAGGGCGCTCTCGTCAATGCTTGGGGACAGGTCCAACTCTGCAGGCACGGTCTTTCCCTTCGTTGAGTTCCGAAGATCGGTCTTGACTTCGGCTGGCTGGTGTTGAAGACTCTACTTCACCGAGCGCTCGCTCGACCAGTGGCATTCTCAAGGGTGAGGAGTCGAGATCAACACGTCGCACAACCAAGACACTCTCGTCCCCACCTACGCGCGACTGGCGAATGCGTTCGTTGCTGAAGGTGTTGAACGAGTCTTTGCACTGATGGGCGACGGCAACATGCACTGGGTCGCCGAGTTGGCGAAGATCGTCCCGGTGGTGCACGCCAGGCACGAGGCCGGTGCCGTGGCCATGGCGGACGGGTATGCGCGGGTCAACGATCAGATCGGAGTCTGCACTGTGACGTGCGGACCGGGTGTGACGAACACGCTCACGCCGCTGCGCGCCGCAGTGATCAACCGCACGCCGATGGTCGTCTTCGCCGGGGACACTCCGAGCGATGAAGAAGGGCACCTGCAGGAGTTCGACACCGAGGCGTTCGCCACGGTGGTCGGTGCCCATCATCTTCGCCTGGAGGATGCACACGCGGCGGCTGACCTGGTCGCTGAAGCGTTCACCGTCGCCCGCCGCGATCGCATTCCGGTCATCTTGAGCGTTCCCATGGACGTGCAAGAGGTGCTCGGCTCGCCGGAGGTCGCACGTTCTGTCGTTGCCGACATCGCGGCGCCGGTCGAACTCGATCCGGCATCGGCAGCGGAGCTGCTGGCAACGCTCGAGGGTCGCCGCTGCGTCGTGCTCGTCGGACGCGGTGCGCTCGCTGCGGACGCGCTCTCCGAGGTCGAGGAGCTGGTCGACCTGCTCGACGCTCATGTCGGCACGACACTCAAGGGGCTCGGCGCGCTTTCCAACCACCCGCGCAGCATCGGGATCATCGGCGGATTCTCCAACCGTAGGGCTCGCGAGGTGATTGCGCAGGCTGAGGTAGTTCTCGTCGTCGGTGCGAGCCTGAGCCGCCACACCACGGACGAGGGCACGCTCTTCGGGTCGGCGGCGCTCGTCCGCATCGATGTCCGTCCGGCATCCGCCGACGCTGGAGTGTGGTTGCACGTGCAGGCAGACGCGAAGGCCGCCGTTCGGCGACTGGTTGCTGACCTTCGAAGCCGTCGCTTGACTTCTCCGCGACGCGGCAGCGTCGATTGGGCCGCCGGCATGGTGGCTGATCCGGAATCCATCGGGTCAACCGAAGCAGCGGCGCCGATCCTCGATCCCGTTCAGGTGGTCCGGGCAATCTCGAACGAGGTCCCCGCCGCCGCGCAGGTCGTCGTGGGTGTCGGGCACTTCTGGAACTACTTCATCGAGAACTACACCCCGAAATCGGCGGGCAGAACCCACTTCCACTATCAGTTCGGCGCAATCGCGCAAGGGTTTCCCTCGGCGCTGGGGGTGGCCGCTGGTCGTCCAGCCGGCGGAACGCTCGTCGTCGAGGGTGACGGCAGTCTGCTGATGAGCTTGCCGGAACTCGAGACCTGGGCGCGCTACCAGCTGCCACTGCTCGCGGTCATCATGAACGACGGGGCCTACGGAGCCGAGGTGCACAAGCTTGCCGCCCACCGCCAGGACCCTCGGCATGCCGTGTTCGGCTACTCGCCATTTGCCGACCTCGCCACGGCGCTCGGCATCGAAGCCCACACTCCGTCGACCGTGGAGGCGCTTGCCGGCCACGTTCGCGACTACTTCGCCAGACAACGCCCGTTGCTCATTGATGCCCGCATCCCGCCGTACGCAATGAGCCGGATGTACCAACGAACCGTCATCACAGCTGAAGCGGGTCACCGTTGAACCGCTCGAAACGAAAGGAAACACCAGTGAAGAATCGATTCGGAAGACTCGCCAGCACCATCGCCGTTGGTGCGATCGTGGCTCTCGGGGCGGGCGCATGCGCGTCGCCAGGGGAGACCCCGCCATCCAGTAGTGATGACGGGCCCATCTATCTCGCCGGGATCTCTGGCGTCTCCGGCGTCGCAGCGACCTACGGGGAGCAGACGCGCGCCGGCGAGGCGATCGCTCTTGCACAGATCAACGATGCGGGCGGTATCAACGGGCGCCAGGTCCAGATCGACCACGAGGACAGTCGCTTCGACATCCCGACCAACGTCGCACTGTTCAAGCGGTTCGCGGCGGACAGCAAGTACGTCGCAGTGCTCGGGCCGGCCGATGGGTCCGGCGGCATCGCCACGACACCGTTCGCCAACGAGGCGGGTCTCGTGAGCATCGTCGCGGGAGGCTCGGCACCGTGGACGGTCCCGTTCGGGGACTTCGTGTTCCGACTTCCTCCGCAGAACAAGGAGATCATCGCCAAGACGGTCAAGGCCGCGGTCGATGCGTGGGGTATCAAGAGCGCTGCAATCATCTACGCTTCGGATGCTGACTACGCGGTTGCGGCGAAGGACCTCTACGAGGCGGTTGCCGCTGACTTGGGGATTGAGATCAAGCGGGTCGAGTCGTTCGAGTCGACGCAGCAGAACTTCGCACCGCAGCTCACGAACATCGCTGCAGCGAACGTTGATGCCGTGCTGATGTCGGTCGTTGCCGCCAATGCCGGACCCATGCTGCTCCAAGCGCAGAACCTCGGCCTTGAGGATATGCATTGGGTTGGTGACGCCGGCGCGCAGAACGCGAGCCTGTGGGAGCTCTCGCAGGGTAACGCCCAGGGATTGATCACGGGTACGCCGTTCGATGTGACGAGCAAGAACCCCGAGGTCGTTGAATTCGTCGAGGCCTTCCAGGCCAAGCACGGCACGCAGCCGACCATCTTCAACGCGTATGGCTACGACAGCGTGAGGCTGCTCGGGCAGGCCATCGCCGCCATCGATGGTGAGATCACCCGGGAGAGCGTCCGAGACGCGCTCGCGGGCATCACCTACGAGGGTGTCACCGGCACGATTTCGTTCCCCGACGGCAGCGGAAACGCGGCGCGCGAAGGAATCTTCGTCCTGGTGATGGACAACGGCAAGTTCATCCCGTTCTAGCCTCGACTGCTATTGGATCCGATAATGAGCCTCCTCATTCAGCAACTTCTCAATGGACTGAGTACCGGTGCGATCTATGCGCTGATCGGTCTCGGCTTCGTCCTGATCTTCGGGGTCGCACGAGTGTTCAACGGGGCTCAGGGTCCGATCGTGATCGTGGGCTTCTATCTCGCGTCCGTGGTGGCAGGGCTGTCAGGGGGAAACTTCTGGCTAGCCCTGCTCGCCGCGACCGCAATCGGTGCCGTGTTCGGCCTGCTGCTGGAGCGGCTGGCGATCGCCCCCCTTGCGTCGAAGGGCGGCGGACTGCTCGTGCCATTCCTGACCACGCTCGGGTTCGGGATGGTGCTCGAGGGAATCGTTCGCACGATCTTCTCCTCGAGTCCGCAGCCCTTCTTCGTCGAGTTCGCGAGCGAGAGCTTCAAGATCGGCGACGTTCGGCTGGGTCAGGCGCAGTTGTTCGTGACGGTGTTCACGATCCTCCTTCTCGTCGCACTCGATCGCATGATCTATTCGACGAGTTGGGGCCTGAGCGCTCGAGCGGTCGCCGAGAACGCCTCGATCGCCGGCGGTGTCGGGATCAGTCCGGTGGCGCTGAGAATCGGGATCGTTGCACTCGCCTCCGCGCTGGCCGGCACGACCGGGGCGCTTTACGGGCTGCAGTATGCCGCGGCGACTCCGACACTCGGCGTCGTCCTGACGATCAAGGGCCTGCTCGTCGCGGTGATCGCCGGGCTGACCAGTTTTCGTGGTGCTGTCCTCATCGGCCTCCTCCTGGGCGTCACCGAGGCCATGGTCATCGCGTTCGCCCCGGCGATGCCGGCTGACGGTTTCGCCTTCGTGATCCTGGTCGCCCTGCTGTTGTTCAAGCCCGCAGGCATCTTCGGCAGAAAACTATCCGGAACGGCAGTGGGAGCGGACGACCGATGATCGAGTTCTTTTACGGATATTCCGGGCAGCTGCTGCTCACGTTCGCGATTCTGGCGATCGCCGCGAGCGGCTGGAGCGTCATCTTCGGAACGGGAATGTTCTCCATGGCACCCTCCGCGACGATGGGCATCGGTGCGTATGGGGCGGCCGTCGCCTACACCCACTGGGGTATTCCCTTCCCGATCGCGACCGTCATCGGCGTAGTCCTGGCGGCAGTCGTCTCGGCGCTGCTGAGCCTGTTCGCCTGGCGGCTGGACCATCTCTTCCTCGGGATCGCGACGCTCGGTGTTGCAGAGTTCTTGGTGGCACTCGCGCACAAGACCCCGTACGTCGGAGGCTCGCTCGGCATGCCGGCAGGATTCGACGCCACGCCACCGGTCGTGCTCATCACGCTGGTGATCGTCGTGTTCGCACTGTGGCTGTTGCGCCGCACCCGCCTGTTCAGCGCAATGAGAGCCGTCGGGGATGACACGCTCGCGGCACAGAGCGTCGGCATCGACACGCGGAAGATGAAGGTCATCGCGTCGATTGTCGGCGGGGTGATCCTCGGGGTCAGTGGCGCGCTCTACACGTTCCAGTTGGGAAGCATCATCCCAAGCAACTTCGGCTTCTCCATGATCGTCCAGATCATCCTGGCGGTGTTGATCGGCGGCCGTGACTCGTTGTTCGGTCCGGTCGTTGGCGCGGCGGTCGTCATCGCGCTCCCGGAACTCGCCAGGTTGGTGTCCGTCGATCACAGCATCGCCTATGGCCTCGCACTGATGCTCATCGTGCTGCTGCGACCGCAGGGTCTGATTCCCGGCGGGCGGCCGCGGTGGCTGCGAGCCAAGTCTGTTCGCGCCGTGCAGGCGGGGATCACGTCGTGAGGAGAGCACTCGAATGCTTGAGCTGAATGAGATCAAGAAGTCCTTCGGCGGGGTCACCGCACTTGCCTCAGTCCAACTGAGCGTCGATGACGGCGAGTTCGTCTCGCTGGTCGGGCCGAATGGCGCGGGCAAGACGACGCTCATCAACATCATCACCGGGGCATTGCGTCCCGATGGTGGCCAGGT
Organism: Leifsonella bigeumensis; assembly: GCF_039537265.1. Lineage (NCBI taxonomy): Bacteria > Bacillati > Actinomycetota > Actinomycetes > Micrococcales > Microbacteriaceae > Leifsonella > Leifsonella bigeumensis. Next base: position 179,679 of record NZ_BAABAE010000002.1, read on the forward strand.
TCTCCTGGACGGCCGGCCGCTCAACCGGGTGCCCGCCTACAAGCGTTCGCGCCACGGTGTCGTGCGCACCTTCCAGAGCCCGAGGATGTTCCGCCGGCTCACCGTTAGGGAGAACATCCTGGCGAGTCCTCGAGTGCACACCGGTGCGAACAATGAAGACTTCGACGAGATCGTCGAAGCGCTTCAACTGACCGGTCGACTGGACGCTCGCACGGATGAGCTGAACGTGGTCGACCGGCATCGGATCGAGATCGCTCGCGCGATCCTGATGCGTCCGAGTCTGCTCCTGCTGGACGAGCCGACCGCGGGGATGGCCGAGAGTGAAGCTCGACAGGTCATCGACGTCATCAGCGCCCGGCAGAGCGCGGCCGGGTTCGGCATCTTGCTCATTGAGCACAACTTCCGGTTGGTCAAGGAGGTCTCGGATCGCCTCGCCGTGCTCGACTTCGGCCGCCTCATCCACACCGGCCCACCCGCCGAGGTGGAGAAGAACGAACGAGTCCTCGAGGCCTACTTGGGAAAGCGAAGCTGATGCTCAGAGTCGAGTCGATAGCCGTGAGGTTCGGCGCAGTCCAGGCGGTCCAGGACGTCGATATCGTCGTCGACCCCGGTGAGATCGTCGCGGTGATCGGCGCGAACGCCGCCGGGAAGTCCTCAACGCTCAACGCGATCGCCGGCATCGTCAAGACGAGCGGTGGGCGGATCGTCCTGGATGGCGTGGACGTCACGGGTTGGTCCAACTACCGGATCGCGCGTGCCGGGGTTCGGCAGGTGCCGGAGGGCGGCGGCATCTTGAACTCCCTGACCGTCGACGAGAACCTCCGGGTCGGAGGAAATCGGATGACGCGCGATGACGCGCGAGCGGCGATCGAGGCGTCGTACGAGACATTCCCGCGTCTGGCGGAGCGACGGAATGTGCTCGGCGGCACACTCAGTGGTGGGGAGCGGCAGATGCTCAGCATTGCTCGCGCGACCATCAGCGCTCCGAAGCTGTTGCTCCTGGACGAGCCGTCCTTCGGATTGGCGCCGGCGATCGTGAGCCAGGTGTTCGAGCTCGTCGAGGGCCTGAAGCGAGGCGACATCGGCGTGCTCGTCGCAGAACAGAATGCCGCACGGGCCTTCGCGATCGCGGACCGCGTCTACGTGCTGCAGCAGGGCAGGGCGGTGCTCGAGGGACCACCGTCCGAGCTCGAGAAGAATTCAGCACTCGTCGAGAGCTATCTCGGGTAAAGGGGGACGTGTGGAATTAGCAGGATTCAAGGAAGCCGTCGAGGGCATCCTGGCCCAGAACGACGAGTTCTCTGCGGGAGCCCGGTGCTTCCAGGCGGTGGTGGAGGTGAGCACCGCGTCAGGGAACGAGAACTTCGTGATCGATCGCGGAACCGTCGGCGGCCATGAGGCGCCAACGGAGGCGGCCCGAGTGACGATGGCCGTCACCACGCAGGGGTGGCAACTCCTCCAGGATCCTCATGCCGTCAACATCACGCTCAATCGTCTTTTCCGTGAGGGGCATGTCGAGTTCGGTGACGACCTCCACGAGGTGATGCATCACTGGAGCGCCCTGTTCTGGCTGACTGCAGCCATGCGGGAATCGCTCAGCGGCGTGCAAGAAGTCTGATCAGGGGAGTTTGGAATGCCGTATGTGTACAGCCGCGGGGTGCGGCTCTGTTATGACCGGATAGGCGAAGGACAGCCCCTTGTGCTGTTGCACGGCGCGTCGCAGGACTCGACATCCTGGCGCTTCAACTGGGACGAGTTCGGTCGCTACTACGACGTGATCGCACTGGACAACCCTGGGCACGGCAAGTCCGCGGTGCCACCATCCGGGCCGGTCGAGAGTGTCGATGAGTTCGCGGACTACGCGTGGGGGATGATCGAGGCGCTCGGGCTTGAGCGCCCGATCATCATGGGTCACTCGTTGTCGGCAGCGGTGGCATTGCGTCTTGCCGTGCGCTACGGGTCGCAACTGACGGGTGTTGTGGCTGTCGACGGCGCCGCACGTACGAAGAACGCAACGCACTATCGCCCGGGCCTGCTCGACTATGTGGCGATCAATCCGATGGCCTGGATCGAGACGACGTTCCTCTCCGTCCTCGGGCGAGCCACGCCCATCGCGCGAAAGCGCGAGATGGCACGCGATGCCCGCAGAGCCATCCCAGAGGTTTCTGTCGCAGATCTCGTCGCATACACGAGCTGCGACTTCCTGGATGAGCTTTCATCGATCGTCTGCCCGGTGGTGACGGTCGTAGGCGAGGACGACTGGTCGTGCACGCCGGAACTCGCCGCGGAGTCGCACGAGAAGATCACCTCACGCAAGGCGTTTCACTGCTTCGAGGGCGTCGGTCATATCCCTCACACCGAGCAGCCGGAGGTCTTCAACGAGACGCTGCTGCGACTGATGGCGTCGACGTTCGGTACGGGGTCCCAGGCCAACGGCGGGCAGTCGTGAGCCGCCCGACCGGGGCTGCGCTCGTCGATCTGCTCTGCGAACCGACCCAGGTCATCGTGATGGGTGGGTCCCGCAAGCCCGGTCACCCCTCCGCGCGACCCGTGCAGGCAATGCTCAAGTATGGTTTCCGCGGCGACATCGTGGTCGTCAATCCCAATGCAGAGGTCGAAGGCACCGTTGACGGCGTGCTCCAGGTGCGTGATCTCGCGGCGGTGCCGGTGCTCCCCGGCGCGGTCGGGATGATCGCGGTTCGGGCCGAGCACGTGCCATCGACCCTGGTCGCACTGGGCGAACGTGGCGTGAAGGCAGCGGTCGCCATAGCGAGTGGACTCGAGTCCGGCGCTGCGCGAGCGGCGATAGCGGCGGCGCTGGACTCCGCAGCTGCGGTACGCCTGATCGGACCGAACTGCGTCGGTACTTCCACGATCGCCACCGGGGCGCAGCTCAACTTCTCCTCGGTCATTGCGAGCACCACCGTTCGAGCCGGCGGGATCGCGATCGTCACGCAGAGCGGAGCGGTCGGCAATGGGATCCTCCAGTCGCTCGACCGGCTGGGAATCGGAATCTCGACGTGGTTCAGCACGGGGAACGAGTACGACGCCGGCGCTCTCGAGATCATCGCCGGCGTCCTCGAGCGTGAAGACACCCATACGGTCGGGGTGTTCCTGGAGGGCGTGACGGACCAGGCCTGGCTCGGCAAAGTCGGCGACGCGATCCGGTCCTCCGGGAAGCGGGTGTACTTCGTGAAGGCGGCGACCTCCGCGAGCGGCAAGAGTGCGGCGGCCGGGCATACCGGTCGTCTGGTCGACGACTCCTCGATAACCACGCGGGTGCTCGAGTCCCTCGGTCTGACACCGGTCGGTTCGGTTTCTGAGCTCATCGACGTGCTCGTCGTGCGTCATGTCGAGCATGACATCGTGGCCGGCGGCGAGATCGCTGTCGTCTCGGTGTCAGGCGCCTCCGGCGTGCTGGCCGCCGACCGGATCGAGGAGCGTACCGGCTTGCGCCTTGCGTCGGCCGACGGATGGAGTCTGCCCGCGACGGCGGAGGGCGTGCACGTGGCGAATCCGCTCGATGTGCCGTTCCTCGGTCGCACGGACGATTTCTGCGACGTGGTCGCGTCCGTGAGGCGAGAACCAGGAGTCGATCGAGTCGTGGGGGTGGTGTCCAGTCTTGCCCACGAGCTTGATCGGCTGCCTGTAGTGATGACAGCCGTCACCGGTGCCGCTCCACTGGGAATCACGTTCCTCTCCGAGCCCGATGGCGAGAACTCGGATGTGCGCCGGGCTTTCCACGAGAACGGCATCGCAACCGGAGTGACCGTTGATCGATTGATCCTCGCGATCAGCCGCTCAATGCGGCTCGCTGATCGCGAAGACGCGCTCCTGGATTCCCACCGCGCGGCGGACCACCACAGCCGCGATTCCGCCCAGCTCGACCTCGTCGAGGGCGCCGCGGTCATGCCGGAGCTGCCATGGGCGCCCTTCGAGGAGATCACGACGGCCAAGGATCTTGCTCGTGCGGGTGAGCGGTTGGGCTGGCCGGTCTTCCTCAAGACTTCTGGGCGCACACTGTCTCACCGGACCGAACTCGGTGCGGTTCGGAGAGTCCTGAGTCCAGAGCAGATCGAGTCGAGCTTCGCCGAACTGGCATCGCTCGCATCCCGTTTCGATGAAGGACTGGTTGCGCAGGCATCCGTGAGAACGGGCGGCTACGAGCTTCTTGTGGCCGCATACCCGCACTCCGAGATCGGACCGGTTGGCGTGGTGCGGCCGGGCGGTGTGCTGGCCGAACTACTGCACGGCGAAGAAATCGTCACAACGATGGACAGCGCCGAGGAAGTCGGACGCCGCCTGCGGGAAGGCGAGCTCGGCCCGTGGCTGGGCGGATTCCGGGGCTCGGATCCCTGCGACGTCGATGCGGTCGCCGCGATCGTGACGAACTGCGTCCGGGCGGTCGCACAGAACCGGCTTGCCTTCATCGAGCTGAACCCCGTCATCGCTTTTCATGACGGCGCGACTGTCGTCGATGCCGTCATGCATCGCACCAGGAAAGGAGAAGACCATGACTGACCCCACTGGTCACATGGCGCACTACATCGAGACTCTTGGCGCAGTGCCGGAGGCGATCCAGAGGATGTCGGAACTGTCGACGGAGTTCTTCGACTCGTACACGGCGATCAGAAAGCTGGCCTATTCGGACTCAGAGGGCGGGCTGTCGCTGCGACACAAGGAGTTGCTCTTCACCATCCTCGACGTGACGGTCTCCAATCGGGACGGCGCGCTCAACCATCTCCGTGCCGCTCGCCGCGCGGGGCTGACCGACGCCGAGCTGCGCGATGCGCTCATCATCACCTTCATCGTGCGGGGTGTCGCGAGCTGGGGTCTTGTCGGCCAGGACTTGTGGGCCGAGGCGACCCAGGATGGCTACGGGCAGAACGCTGCAGGGGAGCCGACTCATGGATAAGCCGAACTCGCCCACGAAGAGCGCAGAATCCCCGTACGCGTTCGAGGACGCGTTGGCGCAGGTGATTCCATACCTCTTCGTACTCGATCTGGATGACCTCGAGTCGTCTCGGGCCATCGTGATCGAGCAGGCGATGAAACGTGCCGCGACGGCGGATCAGGTCGAATCCGTTTTCGATCGCACCGCGCAGTGGCGCGGCAGGAGCGTGGGGGTGCGGGTCTACCGTCCTGAAGGCGTTCAGGATGGCGCGGCGATCCTGTACTTCCACGCGGGTGGATTCGTGCTGGGGAACGTGGATTCCGGCGACAGCTGGTGTCGCCGACTCAGCACGCTCGTTGGAGCCGTCGTTGTCTCGGTGGACTACCGGCTCGCGCCGGAGCACCCGTTCCCCGCTGCGGTCGATGATGGGGAGACGGCGTACGGGTGGTTGCAGGACAACGCCGAGGAACTCGGTATCGCCGGTGACAATGTCGCGTTGGTGGGCGACAGCGCTGGCGGCGGAATTGCCGCATCGGTGGCTATCCGGCTGCGAGGCGCTCAGGCACGCCCGCCTCGGGCTCTCGTGCTCTGCGCTCCACAACTGGATCCGCGCGGAGATTCCGACTCTATGAGGCAGTTCGTCGACACGCCCCTGTGGAACACCGCCCTCGCCAGGCGGAGCTGGCAACACTACTTCGGGGATCGCGACTATTCGAAGCTTGGACCAGAGGCCGCGCCGGCTCTGATCGACGACGCAACGGGTCTGCCGGAGACCTTCGTCTATGCCCACGAGTACGACCCATTGCGTGACGATGCGATCGCCTTTGCGGCCCGGTTGTTCGCTGCCGGGGTTCCGACCGGCCTCTCGGTCTATCGAGGCACCTTCCACGGGAGCAGAACCGTGGATGCCGCCCCATCCAGTGCGCGCATCGTCGCCGACGTCGTGGCTGCGCTCACCAACGCCCTTCATGGAGGCAACCGTGCCCATTGAGTACTCCGGAAGAGGGATCGACGCCGACGCGGATGCCGCCCGCCTTCGAGCGGCGCTCAACGCGGTGGAGTTGCCCCCGGCCCTGACCGCCATCGCACACTTGACCGGCGACCTCTCCCTGGTCGACCAGTCGTTGCGAGGCTTGCCCGACCCTGCTGAGGTGTTGCCCCGACCCCATGGCGGGATGACCGACGACCAGCGCGCAGAGGCCATCGACCGTGCCGCAGCAGCCATGGCGGACTTCGCTCGCAATGGCGGGCGAAGCAAGGGCGGCCCCAGTGACGAGACCCTCCGTCAGCTTCTTCACTTCATCACCGGCCCGATCGACGATGCGTACCTGCCGCTGCTGCTCCATGAGCTGGGCATCCCCTACGACCGGAGCGCGCCATCGTGGACGCAGGAGGATTTCCGTCCGAAGAAGCCGTTGCGAGTCCTAGTGATCGGTGCCGGCATGTCCGGTATCGCGTGCTCCCATAGGTTGGCGCAGGCGGGGATCGAACACGAGGTGTTCGAGCGGGGCGATGATGTCGGTGGAGTCTGGCGCGAGAACACCTACCCCGGTTGCCGCCTGGACACCATCAACTTCGGTTACAGCTATTCGTTCGCGCAGAAGAACGACTGGCCCCATCAGTTCTCGAAGCGCGACGAGGTGCTGGGCTATTTCCGCGACGTGGCGGACTCGATCGGCCTTCGCGCCCGCACTCGGTTCGGCGCGGAGGTGACGAGACTTCAGTACGACGAATCCCGGAGGCTGTGGCTCGTCACCTCGAGTTCGGCGCAGCGGGGTGTACAGACCGACGAGTTCGACATCGTCATCTCGGCCGTAGGGCAGCTCAATCACCCAAGCATTCCGGAGGTTCCCGGGCGTGACTCGTTCCAGGGCGCCCAGGTGCATACCGGTGCGTGGGATCACTCGCTCGAACTGGCCGGCAAGAGCGTTGCGCTTGTCGGCGCGGGTGCCAGCGCGTTCCAGGTCGGGCCGGCCCTTGTCGACGACGTCGCGCAGTTGACGGTCTTCCAGCGCAACGCCCCGTGGATGGTCCCGACGCCCGCCTATCATGATCCGGTCACGGAACCGATGCAGTGGCTCCTTGATCGCGTCGGCCCCTACCACCGCTGGTTCCGGTTCCATCAGCTCTGGAGCAACGTCGAGGGCATGCGGCGATTTGCGCGTGTGGACGAGGAGTGGGCGGACGACGGCCTGTCCGTTTCCGAACTGAATCTTCGGCTTCGCCAGACGCTGAGCGACCGGATGCTGGAGCGCTACGATGATCGTCCGGACCTCGCCGAGTACGTCGTGCCCACCTATCCGCCATTCTCCAAGCGCGTGCTTCGAGACAACGGCGAGTGGGCGCGAATGCTCAAGCACCGGAACACCACGCTGGTCACGAGCGGGATCGAGCGTCTCACCGTGGACGGGATCGTCTCGAATGACGGGTCGACGCACGCGGTGGACGCCATCGTCTGGGCCACCGGCTTCGACGCCTCGAATTTCTTCCAGCCGATGGAGATCGTCGGGGCAGGCGGGGTCACGCTGCAGGACTTCTGGGAGGGGGAGCCGAGAGCATATCTCGGAACCTCTTATCCCGGATTTCCGAACTTCTTCTCCATCTATGGGCCGAACACCAACCTCGCTGTCAACGGCAGCATCGTGCTGTTCTCCGAGTGCGCGATCGACCACATACTGATGTGCCTGCGCGAGTTGCTCGAGCACAACGCGACGGTTGTGGAGGTGCGTAATGACACGTTCAACGAGTACAACGACATGATCGATGCCGAAAACAGCTTGATGGCCTGGGGGGCATCCTCCGTGACAAGCTGGTACAAGTCTGCATCCGGAAGGATATCTCAGAACTCGCCGCTTCCCACGCTGGACTACTGGAAAATGACTCACAATGAGGTTACCAATGCATACTTGTTTCGGTAACCGCGTCCTCGAGGGTGCAATGGAAGTGAACGCATGTCAACTGGCCTTGATCGCGTAGGTCCCCATTCTGACATCGAGGATTGGGCGCACTACGCACCGGAAAACCTGTCGCCCATTCTCGCTGGTGCTCTCGATTGCTTCATGCAGAAGGGGTATCACGGAACCACCACACGGGAGCTGGCCGCGGCCGCTGGGCTGTCGGTGCCGGGGGTCTATCACCACTATGAATCGAAGCACGCCATTCTCGTCGAGTTGATGAGTCACGCGATGGACGAACTCTATTCACGAAGCCTCCTCGCGTTGACAGCCGCCAACAGTCCGGAGGAGAAACTCGACCTGCACGTCACATGTCTCGTGCTCTTCCACGCCCACCGGCAGGCGCTGGCGTTCATAGCGGCGAGTGAGATTCGCGCACTCGAGCCTGACGCCCGCGCAGCCCATCTGGCCTCGCGGGATAGGCAGCAGGACTTGCTCGAGGCCATCATCCACGAGGGAGTGGCGAAGGGTCTCTACACGGTGGACGATCTCCGCACGACTACCCGCGCGATAATCACCATGTGCACCGGTGTCTCGCAGTGGTACCGACGCGGCGGATTGCTGACGCCTGAGAAGGTTGCTGAGATGTACGTGCGCCTTATACGGCGAAGCGTCGGCGTGAGAGAATAGCCTGTTTCTGCTCTGGTGCGGACGTCTGAAATTGTTGAACGGGCGACGCCCGGTACCTGTCGGGAGCATCTGCATGGATCGAGTGTGGGCCCAGAGTGAGCGACTTTGCGATTCGGGTCATCATGAAGAGAATTAGGCGATCTCGTACGTTGTGAAGTGGCGCAACGACTTCCGCTCTCGAAGACTTCAACAAGCAGTCGGAGAACGGCGGTGGGCGATTCGCTTGCGCTACCCGAACTTGCCGGAGACGTAGTCCTCAGTGGCCTGCACCGACGGGTTCGAGAAGATCGTGCTCGTGTCGTCGTACTCGATGAGCTTGCCGGGCTGGCCGGTCCCGGCGATGTTGAAGAACGCGGTGCGGTCGGAAACCCGTGAGGCCTGCTGCATGTTGTGGGTGACGATGACGATCGTGTACTCGGTCTTGAGCTCCTCGATGAGGTCCTCGATCGCGAGGGTCGAGATCGGGTCGAGGGCGGAGCACGGCTCGTCCATGAGCAGCACGTCCGGCTGCACGGCGATCGCCCGGGCGATGCACAGGCGCTGCTGCTGGCCGCCCGAGATCCCCGAGCCCGGCTTCTCGAGGCGGTCCTTGACCTCGTTCCACAGGTTCGCGCCCTTGAGCGAGCGCTCGACGAGGTCGTCGGCATCCGACTTGCTCAGGCGCTTGTTGTTGAGCTTGACCCCGGCGAGCACGTTCTCCCGGATGGACATCGTCGGGAAGGGGTTGGGGCGCTGGAACACCATGCCCACCTGCCGGCGCACGAGCACCGGGTCGACGCCCGCCTCGTACAGGTTGCTGCCGTCGATGAGCACTTCGCCGTCGACGTACGCCCCGGGGATGACCTCGTGCATCCGGTTGAGGGTGCGGATGAACGTCGACTTGCCGCATCCGGATGGCCCGATGAAGGCGGTCACGCTGCGCGGCTCGATGTTGAGGTTGATGCCTTCCACGGCCTTGAACTTGCCGTAGTAGACGTCGAGGTCACGAACTTCGATTCTTTTGGACACTGGTTTCCTTCTATCGACCCGACTTGGGGGCGAAGTAGCGGGCGATGACGCGGGCGATCAGGTTGAGGAGCATGACGATGAGGATGAGGGTGAGCGCGCCGGCCCAGGCCCGGTCGAGGTAGGCCTGCACGTCGGCGCCGGGGCTCACGTACTGGTAGTACACGGCAACCGGCAGCGACTGCATCCGCCCCTCGAGCATGTTGTAGTTGAGGTTGTTGGTGAAGCCGGCGGCGACGAGCAGCGGCGCCGTCTCGCCGATGATGCGGGCGATCGCGAGGATCACGCCGGTCATGATCCCGGCGACGGATGTCGGCAGGACGACCTTGAGGATGGTCAGCCATTTCGGCACCCCGAGCGCATAGGATGCCTCGCGCAGCTCGTTGGGGACGAGCTTCAGCATGTCCTCGCTCGAGCGCACGACGACGGGGATCATGAGCACGGTGAGGGAGATGGCCCCGGCGATGCCGAGCTTGGTCCCCGGGCCGAAGAGGAGCGCGAAGATCGAGTAGGCGAAGAGCCCGGCGACGATCGACGGGATGCCGGTCATGACATCCACGAAGAAGGTGATCGCGCGGGCGAGTGGCCCACGGCCGTATTCGACGAGGTAGACCGAGGTCATGAGGCCGATCGGCACCGAGATCACGGTCGCGGTGAGTGTCATGAGCAGGGTGCCGACCATAGCGTGCACGAAGCCGCCGCCCTCCCCGACGATGCTGCGCATCGAGTAGGTGAAGAACTCGAGGTCGAACCGGGCGAGCCCGTTGACGACGACCGTGGAGAGCAGCGAGATGAGCGGGGCGAGTGCGAGCAGGAACGCGCCGCAGACGAGCGCCGTGACGAGCCTGTCCTTCGCCTTGCGCGAGCCTTCGACGAGGAACGAGAACGTGTAGATCGCGAGGGCATAGAAGACCGCGCCGAGGATGACGGCACCGGCGACGTTGACCGTCGCCCCCGGCGTCCCGGCCTGCAACAGCCAGAACAGGATGAACGCCACGACCATCGATCCGGCGAGCACGAGCCAGGGCGTGCGCTTGCTGAGCAGCCCTGCCGCGTAGACGTTGACGGCGGGCGTCGAGGAGGTCGAGGTCGCCACTAGTTCGCTCCCGAGAATTCTTTGCGGCGGCCGATGATCCACCGGGCGATCATGTTGACGATGAGGGTGATCGCGAACAGGATGAGGCCGGTCGCGATGAGCAGGTTGATGTTGGTCCCGAAGGCCTCGGCGAAGCGCAGGGCGATGTTCGCGGCGATCGTCCCGGGGTTGGAGGAGGTCAGCAGGGCGAACGAGATGCCCCCGGATGCCGAGAGCACCATCGCGACGGCCATGGTCTCCCCGAGGGCGCGGCCGAGGCCGAGCATGGATGCGGAGACGATCCCCGCGCGGCCGAACGGCAACACCGCGGTACGGATCATCTCCCACCGGGTGGCGCCGAGCGCGAGGGCGGCCTCCTCGTGGAGCACCGGGGTCTGGAGGAACACCTCGCGGCAGAGCGCCGTGATGATGGGCAGGATCATGACGGCGAGCACGATGGAGGCGGTGAGGATGGTGCGGCCGGTTCCGGATGCCGGCCCCGCGAACAGCGGGATCCAGCCCAGGTATTCGGTCATCCAGGAGTAGGCCGGTTGCACGGCGGTGGCGAGCACGTTGCCGCCCCACAGCCCGAAGACGACCGAAGGCACCGCGGCGAGCAGGTCGATGATGTAGCCGAGCCCCTGGGCGAGCCTGCGCGGCGCGTAGTGGGAGATGAAGAGGGCGATGCCAATCGCGACCGGTACGGCCATGAGGAGGGCGAGCGCCGCAGACCAGAGTGTGCCGAAGACGAGCGGAGCGACATAGGACCAGAACGGTTCACCGTCGAGGATGTTGATGTCCGCGGGGTCGGTGGTGAGGGCGGGGATGCTCTCGAGGAGGAGGAAGGCGGCGACGCCGGCGAGGATCGCGAGAATGAGGGTTCCCGCGGTGAGCGCCGAGCCGGAGAAGACGCGGTCGCCGGGCCTCAGCCTGGGCTTCGCGCGTGCGGGAGCCGCGGTCTCCGGCGTCGTCATCTGCTCGAGTTCCCCTGGTCGGTTGTGCGGGTGTCGTGGTCGGGCGAGGTCGCGAACTCGGTCACAACCTCAGTCTGCCCGGTGCCCAGTCCTCACACAATGTGAGGGGGGCACCGGGCAGACCCGGAGCGGTTTACTTGATGCTGTCGATCGCGGTCTTGGCCTTCTCGAACAGCGTGGCCGAGATGGGCGCGATGCCGGCGGCCTCGACCCCGACGGCCTGGCCTTCGTCGCTGATGATGTAGCCGAGGTAGGCCTTGACGAGGTCGACGACCGCGTCATCCGCGTAGTCCGAGCAGGCGATCAGGTAACTGACCAGGACGATCGGGTAGACGCCGGCGGCGTCCGAGGTGCGGTCGAGTTCGATGGCGAGGTCCACAGCGTCGCGGCCGGGGGCGGCAGGGGACTCGTCGACGATCGCCGCGGCGGCAGCCGCAGAGTACTCGACGTAGTCGCCGCCGACCTTCACAGCGACGGTGCCGAGGCCACCGGCGCGCGAGGCGTCGGCGTAACCGATGGTTCCGGTGCCGTTGGTGACGGCGTCCACAACGCCGGAGGTCTGCGCAGCGGCCTCTCCGCCCTCGTACGGCCAGTCACCGCTCGCCTCGGCATCCCACACCGGGGAGTTGGCGCTCAGGTAGTCGGTGAAGTTCTCGGTCGTACCCGACTCGTCGGAACGGTGCACGGCCGTGATCGCGAGGTCCGGCAGGTCGGCATCCGCGTTCTGCGACGCGATCTTCGGGTCGTTCCACTTCGTGATGTCGCCCTTGAAGATGCCCGCGATGGTGTCAGCGTCGAGGTTCAGCGACGTCACGCCATCGAGGTTGAAGATGATCGCGATCGGGGAGATGTAGTTGGGGATCTCGACGATCGGGGTGCTGGGAACGCATCCGGCGAAGTTGTCCTTGGCGAGTTCCTCGTCCTTGAACGCGCGGTCGGAGCCGGTGAAGCTGTTGGCGCCGGCCACGAAGTTGTCGCGTCCCGCTCCCGAGCCCGTGGGCTCGTACTCGACCGTGACGCCCGAGTTGGCGTTCTGGAACGCGGCGACCCAGGCCTGCTGTGCGGCGTCCTGCGATGAGGCGCCACCGCCGTGGATGGTGCCGCTCAGCCCGCTCGGGCTCTCCCCGCCCGGTGTCGGCTCGTTGGCCGCGCAGGAGGAGAGGAGGATGGTGCTCGCGACGGCGACGGCGGCGATACTGGCCAGTCGCGTCGAGCTCAGACGCATGGAGTTCACTGTGTTTGTTCCCTTTCAGGATTCTGAGTGGGGCCGGTGCTGGCCCCACGGACGACCCTAGGAAGCGCGGTTGACCGGATGGCCGCCGCTCGGTGAACGCGGGGTTAACGACTCGTGAACCCGAGGGGCCCCGTGGTTCAGCGGATGCGGGAGACCGCGGCCTTCGCCTGCGCGGCGAGCCCGGTCGTGAGCGGCGCGGACCCGGCGGCCTTCTCGGCGGTCTGCTGCGCCGTGTCGCTCACGACCCAGTCGAGGTAGTCGTGCACGAGTTCGCCCTGCGCCGGGTCGAGGTACTGCTCGCAGGCGATGAGATAGCTGACGAGCACGACCGGGTACGCGCCGGGGCCCGCGCCCCTGCGGTCGAGGTCGATCACGAGGTCACCGGATGCGCGCCCGGGCTCGAGCGGTGACGCCTCGACGGCGGCGGCAGCGGCATCTGAGGAGTACGGGACGTAGCCGTCCTCGACTTTCACGGCGACGGTCGCGTGCCCCTGCGCCTGCGAACCGTCGACGTACCCGATGGTCCCGTGCCCGTTGGCGACCGCGGTCGCCACCCCGGCTGTGCCTTGCGCGGCCTCGCCACCCTCGATCGGCCACACCCCGGCCGGATCCCACGACCACGCGTGCGGCGCGGCCTCGTGGAGGTATTCGGTGAAGTTCTCGGTGACGCCGGAGTCGTCGGAGCGGTGCACGGCGGAGATGATCGTCGACGGCAGGTCGACTCCGGGGTTCTGGTCGGCGATCTCCGGATCGTTCCAGCGTTCGATCTCCCCGGCGAAGATGCGGGCGATCGTCGTGGAGTCGAAGTTCAGGCGGTCGATCCCGTCGAGATGGAAGATGATCGCGATGGGCGAGATGTAGGCGGGCAACTCGATGATCGGGCTGCCGGCGCGGCACGAGTCGAACGGCCCGTCGGCGAGCTCGTCAAGGGTGAACGGACGATCCGAGCCGGTGAAGTCGATGGCCCCGGCCTGGAACGCGTCGCGCCCGGAACCGGAGCCGACCGGGTCGTACTCGACCGTGGCCCTCGGATGCTCGATCTGGAATGCGGCGATCCAGGCATCCTGCGCCGCGCGCTGCGAGGAGGCGCCGTCACCGAAGATGGTGCCGCTGAGTGTCGAGTCGCTCGTGACCGCCAGCTCGTTGAGGGCGCACCCGGACAGTATGGTCGTCGCGGCGGCGACGATCGCGGCCGCGGCGACGGCGGTGGAGTGGGGGCGCTTCACCTCACCAGCGTATCCGCGGTTCGGGGTCGTGGAGGCGCGGCCCCGTGGACGACGCCGCCGCTCAATCGGTGTACGCCCAGTCGGTGCACGCTCCGTCGGTGCGCAATCAGTCGGGCAGCGGCGCGTGGGTCTCCACGGCGACGAGTCCGCCATCCGGATGCGCGGCCGACACGTGCAGCACGGTGAACTCGGCGGTCGAGAGCATGGCCGCGCGGCGCAGCTCCGGGTCGAGTTCGGTGTTGGTCTCTTTCGCGACGGCGGCGACGATCTCCGGCAGTACGGGGCCATGGCTGCAGAACACGACTGTACGGCCCCTGGCGAGGCGTCGGCGCAGCAGTGAGCGCACCTTCGCGTCGTCGTTCTCGTAGGCGTCCTGGCTGATGTCGGCGACCTGCTTGACCGGTAGCCCGGTGAGTTCGGCGAGCGGCTCGATCGTGGCGAGGCATCGCGCCGCCGGGCTGCTCACGAGCCGTTCAGGGCGGTAGGCGGCGATCGCCGGTGCGACGCTTGCGGCCTGGTCATTGCCGCGGTGCAGGAGCGGGCGGGTGGCGTCCGGCCCGTCCCAACTCCCCGGTGGAACCGCCTTGCCGTGGCGCAGTGCGATGACCGCGAACGTCTTCACCTGCCCCGCCTCCACGAATTCGGCGAAGCGGTCGAGCACGTCGCGGTCCCGGTCGTAGCTGAGGGCGGCGCGCGCCTTGTCGATCGTGAGCCATTCGAGGGCCTCGATCTCGTGGTTGGATTCGAACGTCGTGGCGGCGAGCGCCTCATCGGTCACCTCGCCCGCCCAGTAGTAGACGACCTTCTCGCGCCCGCCGCCGAGCGTGTACTCGATGGTGCCGAGCGGGACGCCGAGGGCAATCCGGATGCCGGTCTCCTCCTCGATCTCACGGACGGCGGTCTGCGGTGGCGTCTCGCCCGGATCGAGCTTCCCCTTCGGCAGCGACACGTCCGCCCGCGCGGCGCGGTGCACGAGCAGCACCCTCATCTTGCCTTTGACGACGCGCCAGCACACGGCGCCGGCGGCGACGACGACGGCCGGACTCGTGATGGCAGGACTCGTGACGGTGCTCACCAGGTTCCGCCCCGCTTGCGCGCCGAGATCTGCCGCATGACAACATCCTGCAGGTCCTGGAGCTCGTCGCCGGCGACGGTCGCCGCGTGGCGCGTCCATTCGCCGGACTCCTCGAGCCACCAGGATGCCGTCTCCTCCGACATCGCGAGGTCGAACAGCGCTGTGACCTCCTGGAGCTGGCCGGGGTCGGCGAGGCGCACGAGCGTCTCGACCCGCCGGTCGAGGTTGCGGTGCATGATGTCCGCACTCCCGATGAAGACCTGGGGGTCATCGCCGTTCGCGAAGGAGAAGATGCGGGAGTGCTCGAGGTAGCGGCCGAGGATCGACCGCACCCTGATGTTCTCGCTCAGTCCCTCCACCCCCGGACGCACGCTGCAGATGCCGCGCACCCAGAGATCGATCGGAACACCCGCCTGGCTGGCGAGGTAGAGCGCGTCGATGATGGCTTCGTCGACGATCGAGTTGACCTTGATCCGGATGCCGGACGGGGCACCCGTGAGCGCGTTCTGCGTCTCCACGCGGATGCGCTTGAGCAGCCCCTTGCGCAGGTGCAGCGGGGCGACCAGAAGCCGCTTGAACTTCTTCTCGATCGCGTAGCCGGAGAGCTCGTTGAACAGGCGGGTGAGGTCTTTGCCGACCTGGTCATCCGCTGTCAGCAGGCCGAGGTCCTCGTAGATGCGGCTCGTCTTGGGGTTGTAATTGCCGGTGCCGATGTGGCTGTAGTGGCGAAGCACCCCGCCCTCCTCGCGCACGACGAGCGCGAGCTTGCAGTGGGTCTTGAGCCCCACCATCCCGTAGACGACGTGCACACCAGCCTTCTCGAGCTGGCGGGCCCAGTTGATGTTGGCCGACTCGTCGAAACGCGCCTTGATCTCCACGAGCGCGAGCACGGCCTTGCCCGCCTCCGCCGCGTCGATGAGTGCCTCCACGATGGGACTGTCGCCGCTCGTGCGGTAGAGGGTCTGCTTGATGGCGAGAACGTTCGGGTCGCGCGCGGCCTGCTCGAGGAAGGCCTGCACGCTCGTCGCGAACGACTCGTAGGGATGATGGAGCAGGACGTCGCCCCGCGAGATGGAGGCGAAGACATCCGGCTCTGCGTTCGGTTCGACCGGGAGCAGCGCCGCGCTCGTCGTCGGAACATGCTTGCGGTACTTGAGTTCCGGGCGGTCGATGCGGAACACCTCGAAGAGTCCGCCGAGGTCGAGCGGGGCGGGAAGCCGGTACACCTCCTGCTCGGTGATGCCGAGTTCGCGCACGAGCAGTTCGAGCGTGCGCTCGTCCATGTCGTCGGTGATCTCCAGGCGGATGGGCGGGCCGAACCGGCGACGCAGCAGTTCGCGCTCGAGCGACTGGATGAGGTTCTCGGACTCGTCCTCCTCGACCTCGACATCCTCGTTGCGCGTCACGCGGAACTCATGGTGCTCGAGGATCTCCATGCCGGGGAAGAGCTCCTCGAGGTGATTGGAGACGAGGTCTTCGAGGGGGATGAAGCGCAGGAGGCCGCGTTCGTCATCCGGGAGCTGCACGAAGCGGGGCAGCACGGTCGGCACCTTGAGCCGGGCGAACTCCTCTTTGCCGGTCTTCGGGCTGCGCACCCGGACCGACAGGTTGAGGGAGAGCCCGGAGATGTAGGGGAAGGGGTGGGCGGGGTCGACCGCGAGCGGCATGAGCACCGGGAAGATCCGGGTGGAGAAGATCTCGTCGATGCGCTCCCGGTCTTCGTCGTCGAGGTCCGCCCAGGTCTCGATGTGGATGCCTGCGTCGTCGAGGGCCGGCTTGACGAGGTCACGGAACACCGCGGCGTGGCGGGCCTGCAGCTCGTGGGCGCGCTCGCTGATGGCGCTGAGCACGTCGAGCGGCGCGCGGCCGACGTTCGTCGGTACGGCGAGCCCCGTCATGATGCGGCGCTTGAGCCCGGCGACGCGCACCATGAAGAACTCGTCGAGGTTGTTCGAGAAGATCGCGAGGAAGTTGGCGCGTTCGAGGAGGGGGAGGTTCTCGTCCTCAGCGAGCTCGAGCACGCGCTGGTTGAAGGCGAGCCAACTGAGCTCCCGGTCGAGGAAGCGGTCCTCCGGCAGGGTGCCGTCGTCGACCCAGGTCGAGTCGTAATCGTCGTCGAGACTGTCGGTCGCGAGCCCCGTGTCGTCGAGGAAGCTTTGCGCATCCATCCCTAGATCATTGCACTTTGTCTCCCCTTCTCCGGTCGAGCTTGTCGAGACCGCTGGATTTCGACAGGCTCAATCCGCGAGGGCGCCACGCCGGTATCGCACGTCGATCGTGTGCTGCTCGAAGCCGTAGCGGCGGTAGAGCGCGAGGGCTGGGGTGTTGTCGGCCTCGACGTAGAGGGCGGCCGTGCGGGTGCCGCGGCTGGCGAGGCGGGCGAGCCCGGCATCCATGAGCACGCGGCCGAGTCCCTCGCCCTGACGGCCGGGGTCGATGCCGACCGCGTAGAACTCGCCGATGTCACCGTCCACCTTGAGCCAGCAGAAGCCGATCATGGCGTCGCCGCCCGCGCCGCCGTCACGGAGGATGAGGAAGTCGTCGGCATCGAACCAGGCCTCCGCCTTGCGGTCGTCGAGGTCGCGCTGGGTGAGCTTTCCCTGTTCGGGGTGGTCGGCGAAGGCACGGGCGTTGAGGGCGAGCCATTCCGCATCGTCGGTGCCGGGGTCGAACGCGGTCATCTGGGGACGGTCATCAGCCGTACCCGTTCCCTGAGGCGCGCGCAGCGCGTCACGAAGGGAAACGTCCGCGGTGACCTGGGCCCTCAGTTGCAACAGCGTGCGCACCGCCAAGAAGCCGAACCTCGCTGCGAGCACCCGCGACGCCGGGTGGTCGCCGTGCGCCCATGCGAACTCCACGTCCGGATGCGCGGCGAGCACCTGCTCGGCGAGTGCCGCCCCCAGGCCGCGGCCCCTGGCATCCGGGTCGACGACGAGTTCTGCCTCGACCTCGCGGTCGGCCCCACCCACGATCGCGACCCCGTGCTCGCCCTCCACGAGCTCGCGCTCGCTACGCGCGAGCTCGACGAGCGACTGGTCGGAGAACGGCGGCTGGCCATCCGCGGCGAGGGCTCGCTCGATGAGCGTGCCGAGGGCTTCAGGAACCGATGGGCTCGGTGACACGATCGCTCTCGTCCTCCTCGTAGACGTTGAAGCGGTAGCCGACGTTGCGTACCGTACCGATGACGGCCTCGAGATCGCCGAGCTTGGCGCGCAGCCGCCGCACGTGCACGTCGACCGTGCGCGTGCCGCCGAAGTAGTCGTAGCCCCAGACCTCGCTCAGCAACTGCTCGCGGGTGAACACTCGGCTGGGGTGCGAGACGAGGAAGCGCAGGAGCTCGAACTCCTTGTAGGTGAGGTCGAGCGCGCGACCCCGCACCTTCGCCGAGTAGCTCGCCTCGTCGATCACCACGCCGCTCGCGCTCACCTTGTTGCTCTTGGCCTCGTCCGACTGTCGTCCGATGACCAGCCGGATGCGCGCATCCACCTCGGCCGGCCCCGCCGTCTCGAGGATGAGGTCGTCGGCGCCCCACTCCGCGGTGACCGCGGCGAGTCCGCCCTCCGTGACCACGAGCATGAGTGGGACGACGATGCCGGTCGCCTGCAGGATCCTGCAGAGCGACTTCGCACTCGCGAGATCGGCACGGGCGTCCACGAGAAGCACGTCGCAGCCGGGTGCGTTCACGAGCTGGGCGGGTTCGGCGGGAATGCGCCGGACCTTGTGGCTGAGAAGCCCCAGTGCCGGCAGCACGTCGTTCTCCTCCGCAGAGGTGAGAATCAACAGCTGCGCCACAGGATCCTCCCGATTCGCCAGAGCCACATTCTACGCAACGTGTGGATGGGGCAGGATGGAGGGGTGACGACGAGCGACCAGCAGTGGGAACTGAAGGTGGGAACCGTCGTGCCCGTGTGGGTGCTCTGCCTCGCGGCCGCCATCACGATCGGCGTCGCATCCCCCACCGACCAGTACCTGATCTGGCTGCCCATCGCGCTCGCTGCGGCCGTGCTCCTGACGTTCTGCATCCAGCTCTCCACCCTCACCAAGGAGGGTTTCGTGAACCGCGTCATGGCCTCGATCGGCGGTGCGGTGCTCGTCATCGGCGTCGCGACGGCCGTGCTCGCGGCCCTTGCCGCCCTGAACGGATAGAATCGCAGCATGATCCTCGCGCTGGAACTCTTCTTCGTCGGCCTCCTCGGGCTCGCGACGCTGGCGATCGCGTACGTCTCCGTTGTGGTGCTGTACAACCTGTTCCGCGGCCAGCGCTAGGTCGTGCAGCCATGATGCTGCTCCCGGAGGACCTCCCCGCCGAGCTCGTGCCGCTGTCCTGGCTGCTTGGGGTCTGGGAGGGCACCGGCGTCGTCAACTACCCCGTCGGCGACGAGGTGCGCGACTACGAGTTCGGCCAGCGGGTGAGCTTCAGCCACGACGGCCTGCCGCATCTCAACTACAACTCCTACACCTGGCTGCTCGGCACTGACCCCGACGACGCTGACCAGCCGATGCCGACCCCGCTCGCGACCGAGATGGGGTACTGGCGTCTGGCGCGCCCCGCGACGGATGCCGACCATGGCCCCGGGCTTCTCGCGGGCAACGGAGGCAGGGTGTTCACGACAGCGGATGCCGTGGAAACACTGCGTAACAAAGACGATGGATTCGATCTCGAGGTGTCGATCCTGCATCCGGGCGGTGTGAGCGAGCTCTACCTCGGACAAGTCAAGGGAGCCCGCATCGACCTGTCGACCGATGCCGTCATGCGCTCCGCGACGGCGAAAGAGCACACGGCATCCACGCGGATGTACGGGCTCGTCGAAAGCCACCTCCTGTGGGCGTGGGACCTCGCCGCGCTCGGTCGCCCACTCACGTCCCATGCCTCTGCGCGGCTCGCCCGTGTCGACTGAGCCTGTGTCAGTCGCAGGCGGGTCGGTGTTCCTGACCCGCGACGGTGCCGTGGCCGGCAGCGGCGGTCCGGATGCCGGGGTCGCCGCCCACTACGGCAACCCGATCGCGGAACAGCGCACCCTTGCCGCCGGCAAGGCGATCGTCGACCTCTCGCATCGCGGCATCCTCTCGGTGACCGGCGCCGACCGGCTCGGCTGGCTCGACTCGGTCACGAGCCAGGCCCTCGCGAAACTCGCGCCGGGCGAATCGGCCGAGGCGCTGCTGCTCGACCCGACCGGCCGCATCGAACACGTGCTGAGGGTCGTCGATGACGGTACGACGGCCTGGCTTCTCGTCGAGGCGGGCGAAGCGGCGGGGCTCCTCGCCTGGCTCGAGTCCATGCGGTTCATGATGCGCGTCGAGGTGGCCGACCGCGCGGGCGAGTTCGCGGTCGTCGGGTGGTTCGCGGATGCGGCGGATGCCATGGGCGACGCGACCGGCGGCGGTCTCGCGCTTCCCGTCGCAGCCCCCAACGGCATCCCGCTCACCTGGGTCGACCCGTGGGGGTCGGTGACGGCCGGCGGCCACCAGTACGCGGACGACGGCACCCATCCGTACGGCGACTGGAGCTGGCGGGAGTCGCTCGTGGAACGCGCGGCGCTCGCCGGGCTGTCCGGGTTGCCCGCGGCCGGCACCATGGCGCTCGAGGCGCTGCGCATCGCCGCGTGGCGTCCGCGATTCGCGACCGAGGTCGACGAGCGGTCGATCCCGCACGAGCTCGACTGGCTGCGGTCGGCGGTGCATCTCGCGAAGGGCTGTTACCGGGGCCAGGAGACGGTCGCGAAGGTGCACAACCTCGGGCATCCGCCCCGGCGGCTCGTCATGCTGCACCTCGACGGTTCGGATGCCGTGCTCCCGCCTGCCGGCGCGGAGGTCGCGCTCGACGGCCGGGTCGTCGGTCGTATCACGAGCTCCGCGATCCACCACGAGTTCGGCCCCATCGCGCTCGCCGTCGTCAAACGGAACACCGACCCGCAGGCGACACTCACGGTCGAAGCCGAGGGCGTGACGGTCGCCGCGGCCCAGGAGGTCATCGTGCCCGTCGACGCCGGGGCGACCGCGAACGTCCCGCGGATGCCGCGACTGGGCGCCCGATAAACTGGCGGCATGACCCACACCCTCATCCTCCTGCGTCACGGCCAGAGCGACTGGAACGAGAAGAACCTCTTCACCGGGTGGGTGGATGTCCCGCTCACCGACCTGGGGCGCGAGGAAGGCGGGCGGGCGGGCGAGTTGCTCGCGGCATCCGGGTTGCTGCCGGACATCCAGTTCACGAGCGTGCTCAAGCGTGCGATCCACACGGCGCAGCTCGCGCTCGCGACCGCCGACCGCGACTGGATCCCGGTCGAGCGCACCTGGCGGCTCAATGAGCGCCATTACGGCGCACTGCAGGGCAAGAACAAGGCGCAGACCCTGGAGGAGTTCGGCGAGGAGCAGTTCATGACCTGGCGCCGGTCGTTCGATGTGCCGCCGCCGCCCATCGACGACGATGACGAGTTCTCGCAGGCGCATGACCCGCGCTACGCCGGGCTCGGCGCGGACATGCCGCGCACCGAGTGCCTCAAGGACGTCATCGAGCGGATGCTGCCCTACTGGCGCTCGGACATCGTGCCCGCCCTCGGCGCGGGCAAGACGGTGCTCGTGACGGCGCACGGGAACTCGCTGAGGGCGCTCGTCAAGCACCTCGACGGCATCTCCGACGAGGAGATCGCCGGGCTCAACATCCCGACCGGCATCCCGCTCGTCTACGAGTTGAACGACGACTTCATGCCGGCCGCTCCCTCGCGCTACCTCGACCCGGAAGCCGCCGCAGCCGGTGCCGCGGCCGTCGCCGCCCAGGGCAAGAAGTAGTCCTCACGACCACGCCGTGCGTGAGTGATGGTCGTTCGGACGAATGAGTGCGCCTGGGCGCCATCACTGGTTCGAACGACCATCACTCGGCGCCAGAGAGGTCGCGGGTCGCGATACGCCGCGCTCTGCGCGGCACTCGACCGGCGAGCAGCGACCACGAGCAACTCAGGAGGCGGGGGTGCTGCTGACCTGCCAGTCGCCCGTCGCGAGGTACTGCACCTTCTTCGCGATCGAGACCGCGTGGTCGGCGAAGCGCTCGTGGTAGCGGGAGGCGAGGGTCGCATCCACCGTGTCCTCGGCGCCGCCCTTCCAGGTCTCCCCGAGTACCTTGTCGAAGACGCTCAGGTGCAGTTCGTCGATCTTGTCGTCGTCGTTGCGGATCTGCTCGGCGATCGCGACATCCTCGCTGCGCAGCAGCTCGGTGAGCTTCTTCGCCACCTCGACGTCGAGGCGTCCCATCTCGGCGAACGTGCTCCGCAGCGACTTGGGGACGACCTTCTCCGGGAAGCGGTAGCGGGCGAGCTGGGCGATGTGCTCGCTCATGTCGCCCATCCGTTCGAGCGACGCGGAGATGCGCAGCGCGCTCACCACGATGCGCAGGTCGCGTGCGACCGGCTGCTGGCGGGCAAGGATGTTGATGGCCAGCTCGTCGAGGTTGACGGTCAGCTGGTCGATCTTGTCGTCGTCGGCGATGACGGTCTCGGCGAGGGAGACGTTGGATTCGTTGAACGCCCTGGTCGCATTCTCGATCGAGGCCTCGACGAGCGCGGCGATCTCGACGAGGCGCTCCTGCACCTCGCGCAGCTCCTGCTGGAACACTTCGCGCATCGCCCATCCCTCCACACAGTGCGTCACTCGACGCGGTCATTCTGGCGGGCCGAGGTTAACAGTCGGTGGCCACCGACTGAACAACGCCCCACGTCGTGCCGCCGCAACCGCTCTTCGGCGAGGTGGCACGATCGAAGTAACTAATCTAGTCGCTATGGACCCCGCCTGGCTGGTGCTCGCGTCGATCGCGTTCGGCATCCTGCTCGGGGCCGGCGTCGTGCTCATCGTCACCATCGCGGCGAGGAGGGGCAGGAGGGCGGTCGCCGTCGTGAGCCCGTCCGTGCCGGACGGCGTCGACCAGGTCATCGATGCGCTCGAGTCCGGCGGTATCGTGCTCGACCCGTCCAATAACGTCATCAAGTCGAGCCCGGGAGCGCTCGCCCTCGGCCTGGTCTGGAACAACGCCCTCGTCCACCCCGAACTGGTGGCGATCGTCGACGATGTCCGCCGCTACGGCGATCCGATCGTGCGGGAGCTCGAGCTTCCGCGTGGCCGGATCGGCGACGCGAACATCTTCCTTCTCGTACGGGTCGCGCGGTTGGGTGCGCGGTACGTGCTGCTGCTGGCCGAGGATCGCACAGAGAGCGTCAAGCTGGATGCCGTCCGCCGCGACTTCATCGCCAACATCAGCCATGAGCTCAAAACGCCCATCGGCGCCGTGAGCCTGCTCGCCGAGGCGCTCCAGGCCGCGGCCAAGGAGCCCGAGCAGGTGAAGCGTTTCGCCAAGAGGCTCACCAAGGAGTCCGACCGGCTGGCCAGGATCACCCAGGAGATCATCGAGCTCTCCCGTCTGCAGGCCGCCGACGCGCTCGCCAGGCCGGCGACGGTGGAGATCGACCACGTCATCGCGGCGGCCATCGACCAGAACCGGGTCGCCGCGGAGGCCCGCAACGTCACCATGGCGAGCGGCGGCGACGCCGGCGCGGAAGTGTTCGGGGATGACGCCCTCCTCGTCGTGGCCGTGCACAACCTCATCAACAACGCCATCATCTACTCGCCGAAAGGCTCGCGGGTCGGTATCGGCGTGAGCAACTCGGGCGGCATTGTGGAGATCGCCGTCACCGACCAGGGGATCGGCATCGCCGCCGATGAGCAGGATCGCGTCTTCGAGCGCTTCTACCGGATCGACCCTGCCCGCTCCCGCCACACCGGCGGCTCGGGGCTCGGCCTCAGCATCGTCAAGCATGTCGCGCAGAACCACGGCGGGGACGTGCGGCTGTGGTCGCAGCCCGGCTACGGTTCCACCTTCACCATCCGGCTGCCCGAGGCGACGCACGCGACGGCGGACTCACTGGGAGAGAGCGCATGACCCACATCCTGATCGTCGAGGACGAGCGCTCGCTGAGCGAACCCCTCGCCTTCCTGCTCGAGCGCGAGGGCTATCGCACTTCGATCGCCGAAGATGGGCCGTCCGCGGTCGCGGCGTTCGAGCAGGACGGCGCGGACCTCGTGCTGCTCGACCTCATGCTCCCCGGTTTCCCCGGAACCGAGGTGTGTCGTCGGCTCCGGGCGGTGTCGACCGTGCCGATCATCATGCTGACCGCGAAGGACAGCGAGGTCGACATCGTCGTGGGGCTCGAGCTCGGGGCCGACGACTACGTGACCAAGCCGTACTCGACCCGGGAGCTGCTCGCGCGCATCCGGGCCGTGCTGCGCCGAAGGATCGATACCGGCGATGCCGAGGATGCCGTGCTCACCGCGGGCGACGTGCGGATGGATCTCGAGCGACACACGGTCGAGGTGCGGGGACAGGAGACGGCGATGCCGCTCAAGGAGTTCGAGCTCCTGGAGGTGCTGCTGCGCAACGCGGGTCGGGTGCTCACGCGTGGGCAGCTCATCGACCGGGTGTGGGGCTCGGACTACTTCGGCGACACCAAGACCCTCGACGTGCACGTCAAGCGCATCCGGAACCGGATCGAGCGCGACCCGTCGAACCCGGTCATGCTCGTGACGGTGCGCGGACTGGGCTACCGTCTCGAGGACTGAGGCTGCACCTCGCGGCTTGCGCCGCTGCCGGAACTACGGCACCAAGGGGGCGTACTGGCTCATGGAGCCGTCGAGCACGGGAACCCACAGTTGCTTGCCGGTCACGTCGCCGTACTGGATGAACACCGGGAAGAGCGACCCAGCGGGCGCGTCGATGCCGGTCAGGAGGATGCGGTCGGAGTCCTGCCCGCCGAAGCTCGCGACGGAGCCTGCGTTGACGTAGACCGTGTCGTCCACCTTTGCCTTGTCGGCATTCTCGTACTGCACCTTGACCTGCACGCCGTACTTCGTCGGGTTGTCGAGGTTGATGAGCAGGCTGCCGGTCGTGCCGTCGGCGGTGAGCAGCAGCGCATTGCGGACCTGGAGGTCGCCGACCGTCGCGCCGATACCGTCGCTCGCGTCATAGTGCACTGTGGTGGCCTGCGGGGTGATGAAGGTGCAGCCGGTGAGGGCGCCAAGGACGAGTGCTGCGCCGAGTGCTGCCGCGACGGCTCTCCTGCCAGGACGTACTCTCAAGGGATCCTCCGAGGGTTTAACCGGATGTCGTTCTCGGGCGATGATCCCGCGGAACTCAGTTGCGAGTTTAGCCTAGCGTCGCTGCCCTTCGGGCTCCGGACCCGCCCTGGGGCCGTCGGTGCCCCTGTGGTAAACTGTTGGTCGCGGAATGGAGCCCAATCAATGCTTTTCGAGGTCGGCGAGACTGTCGTCTATCCCCATCACGGGGCAGCAACCATCACTGAGGTCAAGAAGAGGACCGTCCGGGGTGAAGAGAAGCTCTACCTGAAACTGAACGTCACGCAGGGCGACCTCACGATCGAGGTTCCGGCCGAGAACGTCGACCTCGTCGGCGTCCGCGACGTCATCGGCAAGGAAGGCCTCGACCAGGTGTTCGAGGTGCTGCGCGCCCCGTTCACTGAGGAGCCGACCAACTGGTCCCGCCGCTACAAGGCCAACCTCGAGAAACTCGCCTCCGGCGACGTCATCAAGGTCTCGGAGGTCGTTCGCGACCTGTGGCGCCGCGACCAGGACCGCGGCCTCTCGGCCGGGGAGAAGCGGATGCTCGCGAAGGCCCGCCAGATCCTCATCTCCGAGCTCGCGCTCGCCGAGAAGACCGACGAGGAGAAGGCCTCTACCGTGCTCGACGAGGTTCTCGCCTCCTAGCTTGCAGGGCTGATCCAGTCCCCTCAGGGAGCGGAGTTCTGTGCTCGGCCGATGTGCAGGGCCGTCTGCGAGAGCGCGGAGTGCAGGGCGAAACCGTGGAGGTTCTCCCAGCCGGCCGTCCAGGTGAGGCCGCTCGCGACCGACCAGACAGTGCCTGCCCCGGCATCCGTGGCGGCGAGCGCCGCTGACACCTCCCGCGTGCGCCGGTCATGGTGGGCAGCGGTCTCGGCGCACCGCTCGGCGATCCCGGTGAAGCGGTAACCATGCCCCGGCAGCGCCTCGTGGTCGTCGAAAGACGCCACGAGCGAGAGCGAGCGCAGATAGGCCTCGATCGGGTTGACATCCGGTGTGCCGCCCAGGCCGATGCCGGGGAACTGGTTGGGCAGCAGCAGGTCCCCGGTGAAGACGAGCTGGCGTTCGGCATCCAGGATGGCGAGGTGCCCGGTCGTGTGGCCCGGCGTGTGCAGGGCGCGCAGCTCCAGCCCGGGGATGTCGAGCAGGTCGCCGTCGTCGAGCAGCCGGTCCGCCGTGAACGGATCCCAGGCTCCTCGCCGGTGCACGGCGTCGAGAAGCTCCGGATGCCGATCGGCCGGCACTCCCCATCCGGCGAAGCGATCGACCGCCGCCGCATCCGCGGACAGAGGGTCGTCGGCCGGGCTCGTGAGCTCGCGGATCGCATCCTGCTCCGCACGATGCAGCGCGACCACCGCTCCGGATGCCTGCCGCACGCGCTCGGCCATCCCCAGGTGGTCGGGGTGCAGGTGGGTCACGGTCACCGTCGCCACATCCCGGATGCCGCGCCCCAGCCCGGCGAGCACCGCCTCAAGCGCATGCCAGTTCTCGTCGGAGTCCCAGCCCGGGTCGATGATGTGCACGCCGCCGGCGTCATCCAGCACGAGATAGCTGAGCGTGAAGTGGGGGAGCACCCCCGGCAGCGGCACTCCATAGCAATACAGCCCCTCGCGTACCTGCTCGAGCGGCGGAATGCCATCGCCGGCTGCTGCCTCGAACTGTGCCGTGCTCATGGGGTGCATCACCCCGATGTTAGCCGACGCACGGCCTCCCCCCTGAGCGAGGCCAAGTAGGCTTTGCACTGTGACAGTGCGCCTCTACGACTCCCGGTCGCAAACCGTGAACGACCTCGTCCCGCTCGTCGACGGCGAGGTCGGCATGTACGTCTGCGGGCCCACCGTGCAGTCCTCGCCGCACATCGGGCACCTCCGTTCCGCCCTCGTCTACGACCTGTGGCGGCGCTGGCTCGGATACCGCGGCTATCGCGTCACCCTCGTGCGCAACGTCACCGACATCGACGACAAGATCCTCGCGAGCGCGACCGCCGAGGGCAGCGCGGAACAATGGTGGGCGCTCGCCTACCGTTTCGAGCTCGAGTTCACGGCCGGGTACACGGCCCTCGGCATCCTGCCCCCCACCTACGAGCCGCGCGCGACCGCGAGCATCGGGCAGATGCAGGAGATCATCCAACATCTCATCGACGCCGGCCACGCCTACCCGGCCCCGGATGCCTCCGGCGACGTCTACTTCGACACCGGCTCCTGGCCGGCCTACGGCGAGCTCACCCGGCAGAAGCCCGAAGACATGGCCCCGGCTGCGGATGCCGACCCGCGCGGCAAGCGCGAACCCCGCGACTTCGCGCTCTGGAAGGGCCACAAGACAGACGAGCCGGAGTCGGCGAGCTGGCCTTCGCCCTGGGGGCCTGGCCGCCCGGGCTGGCACATCGAGTGCTCGGCGATGGCGAGCCGGTACCTCGGGAGCAGGTTCGACATCCACGGCGGGGGACTCGACCTGCGCTTCCCGCACCACGAGAACGAGCTCGCCCAGTCGACGGCGGCCGGCGACGGGTTCGCGAACTACTGGGTGCACAACGGCCTCGTGAACGTCGAGGGCCAGAAGATGTCGAAGTCGCTCGGCAACTCGATCTTCGCCTCCGAGTTCCTGCGGCAGGCGCGGCCCATCGTCGTGCGCTACTACCTCGGCTCCGCCCATTACCGTTCGACGATCGACTACCACGACGGTGCGCTCGTGGAGGCGGAGGCTGCGCTCGAACGCATCGAGGTGTTCCTCGAGCGCGTCGACCGCCGACTGGACGGGACTCCGTTCGCCGGCAGTGGCGCGCTCGTCGTGCCGGATGCCTTCGCTGCGGCGATGGATGACGACCTCGCCGTCCCGCAGGCGCTCGCCGTGCTTCACGACCGGGTCCGCGCGGGGAATGCGGCCCTCGACGCGGACGACCTGGCGGCGGCGGCCGCCATCCGGGGCGAAGTCTTCGCGATGACGGATGTGCTGGGCATCAACCCGCTCGCACACCCCTGGCGGGAGGCGGCGACGGATGCGGCGGCGCCCGCCCTTTCCCGCCTCGTCGAGCGGCTCATCGGGGACCGGGAGGCGGCTCGCGCGGCGAAGGACTTCGCCGCGGCCGACCGGATCCGTGATGAGCTGTCGGAGGCCGGCATCCAGCTCGAGGACTCGCCGACCGGAACCCATTGGAGTATCGCGTGAAGACACCAGGACCCAGGCATGGCCGCCCCGGCGCGGTGCGCAAGAAGAGCAGGGGAGGGCAGGTCGGCTCCGGCGGGCAGGGCCGCCAGGCGCTCGAGGGTAGGAAGCCGACGCCGAAGGCGGAGGACCGCCCGTACCACCCCGCCGGCAAGCGCAAGGCCGCGGCGGATCGCTACGAGGCATCCGGCGGCAAGCGTAAACCCGCCCAGGGACCGGATGCCGCGCCGCGGCAGCGCCGCCCGAAGTCGTCGGACGAGTCGGAGTTCGTGACCGGCCGCAACTCGGTGCTCGAGGCGCTGCGGGCCGCCATCCCGGCGACGACGCTTTACATCGCCTCGCGCATCGAATACGACGACCGGGTCAAGGAGGTTATGGGGATCGCCACCAAGCGCGGCCTGCCGATCCTCGAGGTCATGCGCCCGGAGCTCGACCGGATGGCCGGCTTCGACTCGGTGCACCAGGGACTCGCCCTCAAGGTTCCGCCGTATGAGTACGCGCACCCGATCGAACTGCTCGAGAAGGTCCTGTCGCAGGGGAAGGTGCCGCTGCTCGTGGCGCTCGACGGGGTGACCGACCCGCGGAACCTCGGGGCGATCATCCGTTCGGTGGCGGCATTCGGAGGGCAGGGCGTGATCGTTCCGCAGCGCCGGTCGGTCGGGATGACCGCGGCGGCGTGGAAGACCTCGGCGGGAGCGGCGGCCCGCACACCCGTCGCGATGGCGAGCAACCTGACGCAGACGCTCAAGGCTCTCAAGGAACGCGGCGTGTTCGTGCTCGGGCTGGACGGCGGTGGAGAGGTGTCGCTGCCGGGCCTCAGCTGGGCGAAGTCCCCGCTCGTCGTCGTGGTCGGCAGCGAGGGCAAGGGACTGTCGCGACTCGTGACCGAGACCTGCGACGCGGTCGTCTCGATCCCGATCGCTGCGACGACCGAGTCGCTCAACGCGGGCATCGCGGCGAGCGTCGCGCTCTACGAGATCGCGCGCACTCGCTCGACCTGATCCGGGGCCGGCCCGGCGCGGTGCTTCGGATCGACCGGGCGATCAGCGGGCGGCGAACTCGCGCAGCAGGGTGAGGTTCTGCGGCCCCGGCTGCAGGTCGCCGCGCTCGATGCGGTGGGCCAGCTCGACGACCGTGGCGTTGACCGGCGCCGAAAGCCCGTGCTCGGCACTGGCAGCCACCACGGCGCCGTTGATGTCGTCGACCTCGGAGTGGCGCCCCTTGACCCAGTCCTGGAGGATCGTGGTCTTCGTCTGGGGGAGCACGAATCCCTCCAGGAGCGCGTCGAGGAGCGTCTCGACGACGCTGTCGTAGTCGGCAACGGCATCCGCGGTGAGACCGAAGATCGGGAGCACCGAGTAGCCCTGGGCGCGCCCGGCGTCGAGCGCCTCCTGGCCGGAGCGGACCATGAGTTCGCGCATCCCGGGCTGCGCGACCGCCTCGAGCATGGGCAGGCCGAGGATGGCCGTGGTGACGAGGGTCGTGGAGTTGCTCACGAGCTTCATCCACTTGGCCGAGCGGATGTCGTCGACGATGTCGACGGCGCCGGTGCGACGCAGGAGGGCGGCGACTTCCTCCTCGCGACCTCTCGTCGACGCGTCGATGCTGCCGAGCGCGAACCAGGAACGGTCGGGACCGGAGTTGCGTTCGATGACACCGGGTTCGAACATCATGGAGGAGATCTCGATGACGCAGCCGAGGGTGCGATGGGCACCGACAACGTCGGCGATCGTGTCGGCCGTCATGCCGTTCTGGACGCCGACCAGGATGCCGTCCTCGGCGAGGTGCGGCTCGATGAGCTGCGCGGCCCACCCGCTGTCGTAGGCCTTCATGAGCATGAACACCACATCGAACTTCTCGCGCAGCTCGGCGACCTGGCAGAGGTGGCGCACGTCGACCGGTTGCACGAGGGTACGGTCGGGCATGTTGATGGTCACGCCGCGTTCGCGCATCGCCTCGGCATGCGCCGGCCACTGCTCGATCAGGGTGACGTCGACTCCAGCCGCGGTGAGGTCCGCCCCGATGGAGGCGCCGTTGGCTCCTGCTCCGAGCACTGCGACTTTGACCATCTGGCGGACTCCTTCGTCATGGTAGGGGATCGTGCCGGGCGGCTCCGTTCCGGGAGGTCACCGCTGGCGTGCCAGGATGCTAACACAGCGACAGTGAACACCGTTAAGTTACACTGAACAAACTGTGCGGCGGTGAATACCTCCCCGCCGAGTCTCGAGGAGTCGACGATGATCGTTCACAACATCGCATTCAAGCTCGCGGAGACCGACCCTCGGGTGCGTGCGGAACAGACGGCCGAGTTCGCCCGTCGCATCCGGGATCTCGGGGGGAAGGTTCCCGGACTCCAGTCGATCAGCGTGGGAACCGACGTCGGACGGATCGCCGATCACTACGACCTCGTGCTCGTCTCACACCACGACAGCTACGAGGACCTCGAGGCCTACCAGGCGCATCCGCTTCACGTCGAGGTCATCGAATTCGGCAAGACCATCGTGTCGGCGCGCGCCTGCGTCGACTACGAAGTGGCGTAACCGGCCAGTTCCCGGAGGAGCGCGACGTTCTCGATGCCGAGTGTCGCCTCACCGCGCTCGATGCGCTCCGACAACTCCACGCAGGCGGCGTTGACCGGCGCGTTCTCGGCGCCGAGCACGTCGACGACCAGGCCATTGATCTCCCGTGCTTCGCTGCGGCGGCCCTTGAGCCAGTCGTGCAGGATGGTGGTCTTCGTGGTGGGGAGGGAGAAGCCCGCGAGAAGCAGGTCGAAGATCTCGGTGACGAACGTCGCCGGGTCGACCTCGGTCAGCCCGAAGATCGGCACGACCTCGAGACCCTCCTGGTAGACGGCGCGAACCGCTTCGTTGCCGGCCTCGAGCATGAGCTCGCGCATCTCGGGGATCTCCGCAGCGGCCTGGATCGAGTAGTCGAGAACCGCGGACGGAACGAGCTCCGCCGCATTCAGGACCAGCTTCATCCACTTCGCGCTCCGGATGTCGTCGATGACTTCCACGGTGCCGGCGGCACGAAGGATCTCTGCAGCCTTCTCGGCCTTCGCGTGGGCGACGGGGTTGGGGCTTCCGAGCGCGAACCAGGTGTTGGTGTAGTTGTTGTGCCGCTCGACCTCACCGGGCACGAACATGTTCGCCCCCAGCTCGATCACACCGCCCAGGGTCCGCTCCGGGCCCATGATGTCGGTGACGTCGTCGATCGACATGCCGTTCTGCAGGCCGATGACCACGCCGTCGTCGGCGACGAGCGGCTTGATGAGCTCGACTCCCCAACGGGTGTCGTAGGCCTTCAGCACGACATAGACGATGTCGAACTTCTCGCGCAGTTCGGCGACCTCGCA
Organism: Leifsonella bigeumensis; assembly: GCF_039537265.1. Taxonomy (NCBI): domain Bacteria; kingdom Bacillati; phylum Actinomycetota; class Actinomycetes; order Micrococcales; family Microbacteriaceae; genus Leifsonella; species Leifsonella bigeumensis. Next base: position 211,379 of record NZ_BAABAE010000002.1, read on the forward strand.
CAGATGGTGGATCCTGACCCTGGTGACGGTCGTGTCACCGCCCATCATCCTCACGGTGACGCCGCGTTCGCGGATGGCCTCCACGTTCGCCGGCCACTGGTCGATCAGGGTCACATCGTGGCCGGCTCGCGTGAGGTCGGCGCCGATTCCGGCACCGTTCGCTCCTGTGCCGACGATCGCGATCCTGGGGGTCATGTGCGTTACTCCGATTCCGTGTTCGCGGCGAGGCCGCGGGTGATCTCCGCGGTGGCCGACCAGTCGAGGCCCGCGAGCGCGGGGTCGGCGAGGGTGCGTTCGTAGACATCGCGCAGTGCTGGCGCGGTGAGGAGGGTGACCCCCTCCTCGCGTGCTGCGCCCTCTGCGAGGGAGAGGTCCTTGAGGCCGAGTGTGACGCTGAAGGAGACCGGCTCGTATCGCTTCTCGGAGATGAGCCGGCCGTAACCGACATAGGCGGAACCCGAGAACGAGGTGTCGGTCAGGATGTCGACGAAGGTCGAGGAGTCGACCCCGCCCCGCTCGACGAGCGTGATGCTCTCGGCGAGGGCCTGGATGGCGTGGATGAGGTTGTAGTTGACGGCGATCTTGACGAGGTTGGCAGCTCGGGCATCCTCGCCGACCACCCACGTCTGCTTCCCGAGCAGGTCGAGGCACCCTTTCGCCGCCGCGATGTCGTCGGCGGATCCCGCGGCGACGATGTTGAGCATCCCCTCGGCCGCGACGTTGGGCCGACCGAGGACGGGGGCGGCGACATAGCCGACGCCGGCGTCCCGGTGGAGCCTGGCGAGGTGGTCGGCGGTCTCCAGGCTGATGGTGGCCATATTGACGTGCACGAGCCCGGGGCGCGCGGCGCGGAGGGTTTCGGCGGTGAAGCAGTCGCGTACGGCCTGGTCGTGGGCGAGCATCGAGATCGCGATGTCCGCGTCGAGCGCCTCGTCGACGCTTCCGGCCCTCGTAGCGCCTGCCGCGAGGAGTTCGGCGAAGTGCGGGGACTCCGAGCGGTTCCAGACACGGATCGAGTTACCCGCGGCCACGAGGCGCCTCGCCATCTCGATGCCCATGCTTCCGAGTCCAAGAAACGAGATCTCCGACATGACGGTTCTCCTTCGAACTGCTCCTCGCGGGGCGAGCCCGCGTCATACCGTCGCACACGGCGACCGCATGTTCATTGTTAGTAAACAGAAACTCTACCGGCGAGATCAACAGGTATCAACGATTCAGCAACTCGCTCGACTCTGATCAGTACCAATGTAAAGTATGAGTGAACAGATCGTCAGCTGGGTCCGCCGCCCCGAAAAGGGTCGGCGGTACCCGCGCCATCGCGGCCTCAACGAAGGAGACCCGGACATGAGCGGCAAGAGAATCGCATTCGTCGGAACCGGCGCACAGGGGGCCGGGATCGGGGCGGACCTGATCAGGGCGGGACTCGATGTCACCTTCATCGAGCAATGGCCGGCACACGTGGAGGCCATGCGTGCGAACGGACTGCGCGTCGAGCTGCCGACCGACTCCTTCACCACCCCGGTTCGGGTCCACCACCTGTGCGAGGTCGCGACGCTGCGCGACAGGTTCGACATCGTCTTCCTCGTCGTCAAGGCTTACGACACGAAGTGGTCCACCGAACTCATCAAGCCCCTCCTCGCCGACGATGGGCTCGTGGTGGGATTGCAGAATGGCATGTCGATCGATGACATCGCGGATGTCGTGGGTCCCGAGCGCACGATCGGCGCCGTGATCGAGGTGGCCTCCAATATGTTCGAACCGGGAGTCACCGTGCGCCAGACACCGGCCGCGGAGTCGTGGTTCACGGTCGGAGGCATCCACGAGGCCACCCGGGGTCGCGAGCAGGAGGTGGTCGACGCCCTCCAGCACGCCGGTACGGTGGAGATCTCGCAGGACATCCGATCGTCCAAGTGGATGAAGCTCGTGGCGAATGCCGGCGAGCTGGTGCCGACGGCGATTCTCGACCTCCCGATGGCGGAGGCCGCTGCCACTCCGGGAATGCGCGAGTTCATGGATCGCAACTGCCAGGAGGCGCTGCAGGTCGCACTCGCGACGGGGAACAGGGCCGTTCCGATCTTCGGGCTCACCGAGATCGTCGGCGATCCAGACGACTACGCCGTGAAGCTGCTGGATCTGGTGCACTCCCACTGGACCCTGCCGGACACGCTCACGACCGTGCTGCAGGACTGGCGCAAGGGCCGTCGCGCGGAGATCGAGGAGGTCAACGGGCTTGTGGTTCGCGAGGCCGCGAAGGCGGGCATCGAGGTACTGGCGAACGCCCGGACCCTCGAGCTTGCGCGACGCATCGAGTCGGGTGAGCTCCAGGCCCACCCGTCGAACGTCGAGCTGCTGCTCGCCGACTGACTGGACTCACGAGCCCACTCGCTCGGGCACGGCGCCGGCCCAAGGACCGGCGCCCGCTCAGGCCACGAAGGACTGTCGTAGTTCTCCGATGCCCTCGATCCAGGTGACGAGTTCGTCGCCCGGCTTCAGCCAGACCTGAGGGTCGCGGCCCATGCCGACCCCCGAGGGCGTTCCGGTGAAGATGAGGTCGCCGGGCAGGAGGGTCACGATCGAGGAGAGGTAGCTGATGAGCCGGGGCACGCCGAAGATGAAGGAGCTCGTCCTCCCGTCCTGCATCTCGACGCCGTTGATGCTGCAGCCGAGGCCCAGGTCGTCCGGGTCCGCGAACTCGTCCGGCGTCACGATCCACGGTCCGGTGGGGGCGAATCCCGCGAAGGACTTGCCGAGGCCGAACTGGGGCGCCGGCCCCGAGCGCTGGGTGATGCGTTCGGAGAGATCCTGGCCGATCGTGAGCCCCGCGACATGGCCCCATGCGTCGTCTTCGCTCACGGCGGATGCCTTGCGGCCGACGACGACGACGAGCTCGGTCTCCCAGTCGGTGTGACCGCCGGAGGGCAGCCGCACGGTCGTGTTCGGTCCGGTGAGGGCGCTCTGGTACTTGGTGAACACCACGGGGGAGTCCGGGATGGAGAATCCCGATTCGTCGGCGTGAGCGCGATAGTTGAGCCCGACAGCGAAGATCTGACGCGGGGTCGGCGACGGGGCGCCGATGCGGTCGGGTCGGAGCTCGACCTCGGCGGCGATGTCCTCGAGGCCCGCTGCCCATTCGGAGAACTCGTCCCAGCGGTCGAACACCGCGGTCGGCTCGGCCGCGAACCGTCCGCCGGACGCCCGCTCCACGTCGATGCCGTGGTCGGTCGTCGCGACGATCGTGAGTCGTCCGTCGATATTGGCGATGCGCACTGTAGTTCTCTTTCCTGGTCGGTTCGATCGGTTCTGTCAGTTCGCGGAGTCGGCTTCGAGGGCGATGCCGATGCGCGAGAGGTCGAGGTTTCCGTGCCCGCGGGCGATGGCATCCGCGAGGACACCCGCATTGGCCGCGGCACCCGGGAGGCGGATTCCGAGCTGGTCGGCGAGCTCTGCGGCCAGGGTGAGGTCCTTGTGGATGAGGGTCACGGGTGCGTCGACGGGAGGGTCGCCCGCGGCGAGGAAGGCGTCCTTCTTGTAGTCCACGTAGGCGCCGCCGCCCGCCCCGGCCTGGAGCACCTCGTAGAAGAGGCTCCGGTCGACCCCCGCCTTCGTCGCCAGCAGGAGTGCTTCGGCCACGGACTCGTTGACGGAACCGACGACGACGTTGACTGCGAGCTTGACGACGTTGCCCGAGCCGACCGGGCCGACGTGGAACTGCGCCTTCGTGAATTCTGCGAGCACCGGACGGAGCTCCTCGAAGAGCTCGGGGGTCGACCCGACCATGGTCGTGAGCGTACGGGCGCGCGCAGCGGCGACGCTCCCGGAGACCGGGGCGTCGGCGAGGCCGACGCCGTTGCGCGCCGCCTCGACGGCCAGCTCCTGAACGACACCGATTCCCATCGTGCCCATCAACACGTGGCGGTGGCCTTCGACGGCCGCCGCGAACAGCCCGCCGTCGCCCTCGAGGAGCTGCCGGGCGCTGCCGGCATCCGGAAGCATGCTGAGGGAGAGCGGCGTTGCAGCGATCGTGGCCACGTCGTCGACGAGCGAGATTCCGGCGCCCTCGAGCTCCTCGTCGGCCCGCACGACGGGGTCGAAGGCGATCACCCGGTGACCCGCGCGCGCGAGGTGGAGGGCGAAGTGGCGGCCCATCCGGCCGACTCCGGCGAATCCGATGTCCATGTCCCGTTCCTTCCGCAGGGGGTTAGAGCTCGACCGCGTAGCGGGTACTGAGCTCTTCGACCCAGTGGGGAACCCCGCTGACGCCGAACGCCGCTTGGAGTCCGCTCCGGCCGGCGGTGTCATCGGCGTCGAGCTCGGAGAAGCGCTGGAAGTACTCCTCGAAGTCTCCCGGCGCGCTGATCTCGAGGAACCGCGCGGGCTCCGATCCGGCGTTCCACACCGTGTGGGGGATGTGGCGCGGTCGGACCGCGATGTCGCCGGGGCCGGCCGTCCATTCACGATCCCCGACGCGCACGCCGAGTTCACCGGAGATCACGATCGCGACCTGGTCGTGGTCGGTGTGCACGTGCGGCCAGACGAGCACGCCCGGTGCGACCGTCTGCTCGACGATGCTGAAGGCGCCGCCCACGTGGTCGGCGAGCACGCGGAAGGTCGTCGGCAGGGTGCCGACGAGGATCTCCTGGTCGGTGATCGGACCGCTCATGGGTTCGGCCGCCCTCAGTACACTTCGGGCAGGTAGATCTCGGGGATGACCGCGGGAAGGTACTCCCCGGCCAGGGCCCGCGTGTGGATCTCGGTGAAGCCGAGGCCGGCCTCTCGGGCTTCGACGAGCCGTTCCGGATCGAAGTGGGTGCCGATGGGGTTGTCGGCGAACTCGATCGAGAAGTACATCCACGACTTCGAGGCATCCCAGTCGCCGAAGGTGTCGACCTGGATCTCGACGCCGTTGCCGTCGGGGTCCGCGTAGTAGATCGACATCGTCATGCCGTGGTCGAGGGTGAGGAACGGCAGGATCCCCTCATCGCGGAGGCGGACGTAATTGTCCAGCCACTGGTCGAAGGTCGCGTACTCGAACGCGGTGTGGTGTAGCCCCGTCGTATGGGGCTTGTCGACCGGATGCTTGAGGTTCGGAGGCGACAGCAGGGCGATCCGGTGGTTGGCCTCGTCATTGCTGAGCCAGGCCCCGCCCTCGCCGTGGAAGACCGGTTCGAGTCCCGCCACCGTGCGGTACCAGTCGACCATCTCCTGGAGTCGGAGGGTCGTGAAGGTCGTGTGGTGGAAGGTGGGCGCGACGATGGGTCGGTTGGGTGCGCGGTTCTGGGACATCATGTCCTCTCCTTCGTGGGCGTGGTCCGAGCGGGGTGGTCAGTCCGATGGTAACCGTATCTTCGATTATTGCCAAAGATTTCGAAATTATACCGATCGAGTGGTCATCGCGTCGTCAGCGTCGTCGTCCACGAGGCCGGACTCGAGCAGCAGCTCGGTGGTGAGCGAGATGTGCCGTGCCAGGAGCGCCGAGGCGAGCTCGGCATCCCGGGCGATGGCGGCATCCGTGATCGCCCGATGCTCGCCGGCTATGTCGCGAGCATGCTCGTGGCCTTTCGGGACCGACCAGCGACGGTAGAGCTCTGCCGAGGCGCGCAGGTCGGCGGCGATATCGATCAGCCAGGGGTTTCCGCAGCCTCTCAGGAGGGTCTCGTGGAAGACCTGGTGCTGGGATGCCCACTCCTCGTTGATCCGGTCGGGGTCGTCGTCGGTGGTCTCGGGGCATTGCGCGAGACGGTGATGCGCGGCGAGGACCTCGGACTCCCAGACCGTGTCGCCATCGGCGATGGCCAGGCGGAAGGTCAGGGTCTCGATCTCCCGCCGTGCCGTCGTGAGGTGCACGAGGCCGCTGCGCGAGATCGCCGTCACGAAGTAGCCCTGTTGCGGTGCACTCCTGACGAGACCCTGTTCGAGCAGTCGGGAGAGCGCTTCGCGGAGCACCCCGACACTGACCTCATAGTGCTCGCAGAGCTCCGAGAACGGAAGCTTGCTCCCCGGCTGCAGTCGGCCGGTCAGGATGTCGGATCGCAGGCGGCTGAAGACCGCCTCATGCCGGGTCTTGAAGGGTTGGCCCATGTGAGGATGCTAGCAGTCGACGAAATCTTTGCGGATGTTCGAAAATCTCTATCTTTCGGTTACCATTGCGGTTCGCAGTCGGTCGCATGGAGGGTGAGAGTGAACATTTTGGGCTCATTTGTTCAGTCTGACTTGACACTTGAAGAGTGCCGTGAAACTATTCTGCAATCGAATGCACGGATCGATGCCTGGCTGTACGGGCACCGGACCCGTCTGTTCGAGACGCAATCACCCCAGCAAAGGTCGCATCACCGCGACGAACAAAGGAGTTCACGATGAAGTCCATTTCCCTTTCCAGGAAGGGAAGGCGCCTCCTGCTTGCACCGATCGGTGCCGCAGCGGCCCTCCTCCTCGCTCTCACCGGGTGTTCCCCGGATGCGGGCGGTCCATCCGATCCCGCCGACACCAGTCCCATCGTCGTCGGCGGAACGCTCGGCCTGACCGGGATCTACTCCGGTCCGTCCGCGGCGTACAAGATCACCTACGAGCACTGGGCGGATGACGTCAACAAGGCCGGCGGCATCATGGGTCGCCAGGTGGACCTCATCCTCTACGACGACGAGAGCAACCCGACCGTCGCCCAGCAGCTCTACCAGCAGCTCATCAACGAGGACGAGGTGGACATCCTCCTCGCCCCGTACACGACCGCCGTTGGTGGTGCCGTCGTTCCGATCAGCGAGCGTGCAGGCAAGCTCATGGTCAACGCCGGATTCGTCGCGAAGGAGCTCCACGGCAAGTCCGACCTCCTCGTGAGCACCTGGCCCTACCAGGAGAGCGAGTACTCGCTTCCCCTGTTCTCCTACTTCGACACGCTTCCGGACGACCAGAAGCCGAAGACCCTCGCGGTCATCACCGCCCAGAACCCGTTCACCCTCGTTGCGCGCTCGGGCGTCAACGGTGAGGGCGGTGTCGTGAACTACGCCAAGGAGCGCGGGATCGAGATCGTCGTCGACGAGGAATACGACCAGACCGCCACCGATCTGTCGAGCCTCATCCAGCGGGTCAAGCAGTCCGGCGCAGACGCCCTCGTGGCGCTGAGCCTGCCGAACGATGCCGCGCTCATCGCGAAGACCGTCTACGACAACGACTACAAGCCGGACTTCTACTGCCAGTGCGGTTCCCAGGTCACGAGCCTGCCGAACTGGCCGGACAACGGCGCTGCGGCGATCAACGTGTTCTCCACCGTCGGTACCTGGCTCACGCAGCCGAACCCCGGCCTGAAGGAGTTCGCGGACTACATCCTCGGAGAGCTCGATGTTCCGGTCCTGCCCGCCTACGCGGCCACGGCCTACGCCGCCGGTCAGGTCATCCAGCAGTCGATCGAGGGAACCAAGTCCCTCGACTCGCAGACGCTGCGTGACTACATTGGCGACAACACCTTCGACACGGTGGCCGGCAAGCTCAAGTACGCGGCCGACGGAACGGTTGACTTCGCGGCGCTCCTGGTCCAGTACCAGGACGGCGGCAACGAACTCATCTGGCCGATCGACCAGGCCACCGCTGACGCGGTGATTCCGTACCGGAACTGAGTTCGAGTCCGAAGAGGAGGTTGAGTGAATGACGTCGGTCATTGAAACCCAGTCGCTTGCCAAGAGTTTTGGCGGGATGACGGCGGTCGACAACACGTCGTTCGAGATCGAGTCGGCGACCATCGTCGGCCTGATCGGGCCCAACGGCTCGGGAAAGACGACAACACTCAACCTCCTCAACGGCGCGATCTCCCCGGACAGCGGTTCGATCCGAGTCCAGGGCACCGAACTCGCCGGCAAGTCGAGCACATCCTTCGTCAGGGCGGGGGTGACCCGGACGTTCCAGAATCCGCGGGTCTTCACGACCATCACCGCGATCGAGAACCTCCTGGTCCCCGTCCTGCACAGCAAGGGGCGTGGGTCGAAGTGGACCGAGAAGGCGGAGGAGCTCCTCTCCTTCGTCGGGCTCCTCGGTCACCGGGACACCCCGGCGAGCGAGCTGTCCGGCGGGCAGCAGAAGCTGCTCGAGTTCGTCCGCGCTCTCATGACGGACCCGCACATCGTCCTCATGGACGAGCCGTTCGCGGGCGTCCACCCGAGCGTCAAGGAAGTGATGCGCGAGCGCATCATCGAGAAGAACAAGCAAGGAACGGCCTTCCTCATTGTGAGCCATGAGATCCCCGACCTCACCCGCCTGTGCTCCGACATCATCTGCATGTCGGACGGCGAGGTCATCGCCTCCGGAACGCCGGCCGATGTGACCTCCCACCCGCGCGTCATCGAGGCCTACCTCGGGCACGGCCCGGCCGCGAGGGGGGAACGCGGATGACCGCCACCGACGGGACCGCTCCCGAACTCAGGCTCAACGGCGTCACCGCCGGATACTTCGCCAACGACATCGTCCTCGACGACGTCAGCATGCGCATCGAGCCGGCCAAGGTCACGGTCGTCCTCGGGCCGAACGGCTCGGGCAAGTCGACGGCGCTCCGGATCATGTCCGGGTTCCTCAAGCCCCGCACCGGGACGGTCACGCTCGCCGGCGAAGACATCTCCCACCTCGATCCCGGCGAGCGATTGAGCCGCGGCATCGCGGTCCTGCCACAGGGCCGGTCCGTCTTCCCCGAACTCACGGTGCTCGACAACCTTCGCCTCGGCGCATGGCAGCTCCGCTCGGACCGCGGCGCCTTCCAGGCGGCGGTCGACGCGATGCTCGACCGCTACGAGGTTCTCAAGCCCCTTCGGATGCGCATCGCCGGCAGCCTGAGCGGTGGCCAGGCGCGCATGCTCGAGTTCGCGCGCACCCTCATCCTGCAGCCGAGCGTGCTCCTCATCGACGAGCCGTCGGTCGGACTGGCGCCGGTTCTCGTGGACGGGGTCTACGACGAGCTGGAGCGGCTGAAGGACGAGGGCCGCACCATCCTGCTCGTCGACCAGAACGTCCAGGCCGCCGTCGGTCTCGCCGACCAGGTCTACACGCTCGCCTACGGCAAGAACCACCTCGAAGGCGCACGCGATGGCTTCGAGGGGCAACTCGACGACCTGATCAAGCAATGGCTCAACCTGTGAATCGGATGCCCTCATGACCTTCATCGACCTCCTCCAGTCCCTCGTCAACGGGGCACTGCTCGGCGGCGTCTACGGCGGACTCGCGGTCGGCCTCAGCCTGCTGCTCGGAGTGCTGCGCATCGTCAACCTCGCACACAGCGCGGTGCTCATGTTCAGCGGGCTGCTCTACTGGCAGCTCGTGAGCGGATACGGGTTCGACCCGCTGCTCATGATCATCCCGGTCGTGGCGATCGCCTACTTCTTCGGGCTCGGAGTCCATCGGGGGATCGCGCAGTACATCGCTCGAGAGAGCGACACGACCGTCATCCTCGCCTTCTTCGGACTCATGGTCATCCTCGAGTCCATCGCGATCATGATCTGGAAGACCGACCCGCGAACGCTCAACCTCGGCTATCTCGACGGGGTCGTCGATCTCGGACCCATCAACATCCCGATCTCCCGGATCGTGGCCGCCGTCATCACCTTCGCGGTGCTGATCGCCCTCCACATCTTCCTCACCCGCACCCTCACCGGTTCCGCGATCAGGGGGATGGCCCAGAACCGCGATGTCGCCGAGATGGCGGGCATCAATGTCAACAAGCTCTCACGGCGCGTCTTCGCGGTGGGCATCGCGCTCGCTGCCTTCGGCGGGACCGTTCTCGGGCTCGTCTCGACACTCGCCCCGCAGGAGCACATGAGGTGGCTCGCCTGGGCCTTCCTCGTCGTCATCCTCGGTGGCCTCGGCTCCGTCATGCGCACGCTCGTCGCCGGTGTCGCCGTCGGAATCTTCGAGACCGTCGTCGGGCTCCTCATCCCGTTCCAATTCACCTACCTCGCCCTCTACGCACTCCTCGCTGTGGTTCTCCTGATCCGCAACGAAGGGCTCGGCAGCATCAAGCAAAGGACCCTCTGATGGCCCGTACCTCGGAATCGTCCCCGCAGAAGGGGGCCGCCCCGACCGACGACATCGCCCTCGGCCAGGCGCGGGCATCCAGTGCCGGCGTCCGGAGGGCCCCGTGGTGGCTCACCCCGCTCATCGGGCTCGTGATCTTCGCGTGCTTCGCTCCGCTCGGATTCACCCTTGGACTCGGCGTCGTCACGACCCTCACGACCGTGCTCATGTACACCGTGATCGCCCAGGGCTGGAACCTGCTGGGCGGTTACGGCGGATACCTGAACTTCGGTGCCGCCGTGTTCTTCGGTGCGGGCGCCTACACGGCCGGCTACCTCAACAGCGAGTTCGGCTGGAACGTCTGGCAGACGATGATCCCCGCCGCGGTCGCAGCGCTCGTCGTCTCGGTCATCGTCGGATATGCGACTCTTCGACTGCGCAGCCACTACTTCGCGATCTTCACGCTCGTCCTGACCTTCCTCGCGATGGTCGTCGTCAAGAACTGGCCGGCGCTCGGCGGTGCGGTCGGCCTCTTCGTGGATGTCGAAGGCGACTTCAACTCCCGCGGCCTCGCCCAGTACTTCTACTACCTCATGTTCGGGCTCGCCGTCCTGGCGACCCTCGTCGCGTACTTCGTCGAGCACTCCAACTTCGGCTACGCCCTTCGGGCCATCAGTGAGGACGAGCCGGCGGCCCAGGTGCTGGGCGTCAAGACGACCTCCGTCAAGCTCCAGGCCCTCGTGCTCGGGGCCGCGATCGGCGGGCTCGCCGGTGCGGTCTACGCCTTCATGACCGGCTACATCGAGCCGACCGGCACGTTCAGCCTCGACCTGGCACTCGACATCGTGCTCGTCTGCGTCATAGGCGGGATGCGCTCGTGGCTCGGGCCGCTCGTCGGGTCGATCATCGTCGTAACGCTCGAGCAGTGGCTGCGCATCATCGTCCCGAAGCTCGACCTCTTCGGATTCTCCATCCCGTCGGAGACCAACCGTCTGGTCCTCGGCATCCTTCTGCTCGTCTTTGCCCTCTTCATCCGTCGTGGAGTCGTCGGCCTGTTCTCCCGTCGGCGAGGCCGCGTCGTGAGTGTCTAGGCTCGGGCTTCGGCAGTTCTGCTCAGGGGAGGCGCGGTGATCGGCGAGGGCGCAGACGCACGCGACGGCATCCGGACGGCCCTCCGTTCGCCGGTCAGCCTCATCACGGCGAAGGATGTCGCGCGCGAGGCGGGTGTCCACCCGTCGACGGTGAGCAGAAGCCTCGACCCCGAGCAGATGGCCCGGGTCAAGACCGAGACGCGGCTGCGCGTCCAGGAGGCCGCAGGGCGCCTGGGCTACCGGCCCGACCTCACCGCGAGCAGCCTGCGACGGCAACGGACGATGACGATCGGCGTCCTCATCCCGAGCTTCGGCAACCCGATCTACGGCGACCTCATCCACGGGATCAACGCCGAGCTGGAGCCCCACGGCTACCAGGGGCTCATGATCGAGACCCCGGATGGGTCGGACCGTCTGTCTCCGGCCCTCGAGACCCTGCGCGGCCGTCGTGTCGACGGCATCATCTGCGCGACGAGCCGATCGGAGGATCGGCAGGTGCTCCGCGACCTCGTCGACTCCGGGATGCCGGTCGTGCTCACACTTCGCTGGCTTGCGGGCCTGGCGATCGCCAGGGTCGTCAACGACGACCGTCTCGGCGGGTTCCTGGCCGGGCAGCACCTCGTGTCACTCGGGCACCGGAGGATGCTCGAGATCCCGGGTTCCGAGGACATCGAGACTTTCGCCGACCGATCCCGGGGTTTCCGCGACGGTCTCGCCGCCGCCGCCCTCACGCCGATCAGGCACGGCGAGCGGACGACGACCCCGGATGTGAGCGAGGGGCGCAGGGTGATGGCCAATCTCCTGGCCTCGGGAGTCATGGACGGGGTGACCGCGGTGTTCGCCCAGAACGACCTCCTGGGGATCGGGGCGATCGAGGCGCTTCGTTCGGCGGGCCTGCAGTGCCCGGAGGACGTCTCCGTCATGGGGTTCAACGACAGCCCTCTCGTCGACCACCTCGACCCGGCGCTCTCAACGATCGCCATGCCCATGGTGGAGATGGGGATGCGCGCCGGCCGGGAGATCCTGCGGGCGGTGAACGGCCAGGACACCGAGCACGACGTCGTGACCGTGAGGCCCACCCTCGTCCCGCGGGCGTCGACCTCTGCGCCGGCGCAGGCAGCTCGGCCGGCAGCGCCGGCGGACTGAGCCGAGCGTCGTGGTCCTGCCTCAGCGGGTGGGGTCGAGCAGCACCTTCCCCTGGACCTTCCCGGTGGCGAGTTCGTCGAGCGCAGCCGCGACCTCGGAGAGCGGCCGGACCGAGTCGAGCATCTCCGCGCCGAGATTCGTCGTCGCGAGGATCTCGATGGCGGTCGGGATGTCGTCCGGCGTCACGAGCGCGTTCGTCGAGTCGATCGTGATCTCGCGGAGGACGAAGTCGTGCGGGTCGAGCGCCTGCGGTGCGGCGGACAGGCCGACGGCGAGGAGACGGCCTCCCGTACGGGTGTATGCCAGCCCCTTGACGAGTAGTCCCGGTGCACCGGATGCCTCGATGACGACGTCGTAGTGCCGCGCGACCGGTGTTGCATCCGTGCTGAGGTCGACCGTCGAGTCGGCACCGAGACGCAGCGCTCTCTCGAGCTTCACGGGGTCGATGTCCGCGACGGTGATCTCGACATCCGGGACGAGGTGTCGCAGGCCGGCGAGCACGAAGCTGCCGATCGCACCCGCACCGGTGATCAGCACCCGGTCGCCGGCCACGGCTCCCGAGCGTCGTGCGGCGTGCAGGCCGACGGCCAGAGGCTGGGTGAGGCCCGCAGCATCCAGGTCCATCCCTTCGGGCGTCGGGACCCAGTAGCGCGCGGGCCCCGCCACGTATTCGGCATGACCCCCGTTCGCATTGAGCCCGAGCGTGTAGAGCCTCTCGCAGACGTTGATGCGTCCGGCGCGACAGGTCTTGCACTCGCCGCAGGCGACCTGGGCGCCGCTGGCGACGATCATGCCCGGCTCGAGTCCGCTCCCCTCGGGGGCGCTGACCACTTCCCCCAGCATCTCGTGCCCGGGGATGGTCGGTCCCTTGTGGTGGGAGTGCGGATGCTCCTGGTTGAGCGGGATCATGACCGGTCCGGCCACCCACTCGGTCACGTCGGTGCCGCACAGCCCGGAGCGGAGCACGCGCACGAGCACGTCGTCCTCGCCCGCAACGGGGACGGGGACCTCCTCGATCCGGATGTCGCGGGGGCCGTGGTAGACGGCGGCCCGCATGGTCGCCGGAACGGTCACGCCGTCGTTCCGGAGGCCGCGTCGGCGCGGTGGGTGAAACCGGGCTGGATGAGGTTCATCGGGCCGTCGATCGTGAAGTAGCGGTGCCCGCCGGCGACCATGAGGTCCTGGGCCGGGAACTTCGTGATGACCTCGCAGCCGAACTCGGTGACGACGAGCTCCTCCTCGATGCGTGCGGCGCCCACGCCGTCCGCGGAGGGCCAGTAGGTCTCGAGCGCGAAGACCATCCCCACTTCGAGCACTTCGGGGTTGTCGAAGGAGACGAGCCGGGAGAAGATCGGCTTCTCCCAGATCGACAGCCCGACGCCGTGGCCGTACTGCAGGGCGAAGGCGGCCTCCTCGTCGGGAAACCCGAACTCCTCGGCCTTCGGCCAGACGGCGACGATGTCCGCTGTCGTCGCCCCTGGTCGCACGAGCGCGATCGCCCGGTCCATGTACTCGCGGGCTCGCACGTAGGCGTCGCGCTGCGCGCTCGTCGCCGAGCCGACCGCGAAGGTGCGGTAGTAGCAGGTGCGATAGCCGTTGAAGCTGTGCAGGATGTCGAAGAACGCGGGGTCTCCCGGCCGGATGATGCGGTCGGAGTAGACGTGCGGATGCGGGGAGCAGCGCTCGCCGGAGATCGCGTTGACCCCCTCGACGTATTCGGATCCGAGGTCGTACAACGTCTTGGAGACGAGGCCGACGGTCTCGTTCTCGCGCACGCCCGGGCGGAGGAACTCGTACAGGTTCTCGTAGGCGGCGTCCACCATCGACGCCGCCGAGGTGAGGAGTGAGATCTCGTCCTGGGTCTTGATGCGACGGGCCTCTAGGAAGACCTGTTGTCCGTCGACGACGGTGATGCCCGCGTTCTGGAGCGCGGCGAGCACCGGCATCTCCACGAGGTCGACCCCGAGCGGTTCGCCGAGCACGCCGAACTTGTCGAGTTCGCGCCGGATCTTCGCGGCGAGTTCCTCGGCGATCCCGGCGTCCGGATGGAACGCGCCACGCAGCACGGAGATGCCGGCGCGCGCCCCGGACTCGGCGCGGGGGCGGGGAGCGTCGTGGTGAGGGGCGTGCGGGTCGGCGTCCGCCTCCATGTGCGTGTGGCCGAGCCAGGGGTTGTAGAGCTGGTGGTGCTTCGCCGCGGAGCCGAAGTCCCAGGAGATCGGGTCGGAGTTGCGGGTGATGAGCGCGAAGCGGATGAGCTTGTCCATCGCCCAGGTCCCGATGTGGGTCGCGGTCATGTAGCGGATGTTGCCGAAATCGAAGGCGAGGAGGGCGCCGAGGTCGGACTCCTCGAGCTTCTTCCTGAGGCGAGCGAGACGCTCGTCCCTCAGTCGATCGAAGTTGACGCGGGCTTCCCAGTCGACCCCCATGGTGCCGACCGTCGCGGTGCTGATGTCCATGTTCTGCTCTTCGTCCTCCAGGGCGGCAACGATGCCGCCTGTCGTAATGTTCAGTCTTACTGTACACTCATGAACATTAGTCTCGCTACCGGGATGCGGCATCCGCTACCCTCCGAAGGGAAGCGTCGCGAACCACTGAATAGTCGAGTGAGAGAGAACATGGAACACCTCGGAGAAGCCATCCGTGAGGCACGGAAGAAGAAGGGTCTCAGCCTGCGCAGCGTTGCCGCATCCGCCGAGATCTCGCCCAGTCTGCTCTCCCAGGTCGAGACCGGGAAGACGAACCCCTCGGTCGGGACGCTCTACGCGCTCGTGAACGTTCTCAACGTCTCCATCGATGAGCTCGTCAGTGGCAACCACCCCCTCGAGGCCGGTCCCGCCCGGACCGAGCCGACGGGGAGCATCGTCGTCACCACCGGACCCCCCGTCCAGCGACGCGAGGACAACCCGACCATCGTCATGGAGAACGGCGTGACCTGGGAGCGTCTCGCCGTGGACGGCTCCGGCACGATCGACTCCCTCATCACCACCTATTCCCCCGGGGGGTCGAGCTCCGTCGAGGGGAAGCTCATGCGCCACTCGGGAATCGAGTACGGGCTGCTGCTCGAGGGCGAGCTGACCCTCAGGCTCGACTTCGAGACCTACGTCCTTCGCGCAGGCGACTCGCTCTGCTTCGACTCGCTGCGGCCGCACCTCTATGAGAACCGCACCGACTCGGTCGCGCGAGGGCTGTGGTTCGTCGTGGGCCGCTCGCGCGACGGCGACTCCTCACCCGATGGGCACGGGGCCATGCCTGCTGGCGGCTTCCCGATGAACTCCGCGGTGGATGTGCTCGGCCTCCTCGGGCGCATGCCCGTCGCGGCCACGCCGACCCAGCAGCAATAGAACCGACATCCAGGAGCAATAGAAGTTGAGTACCGTGAAGCCGATCCCCTCGCCGGGGCACATGGGTGTGGACTATGAGGCCAGGGTCGACTTCGATCGCCTGCGCGACTATCGCATCTCCCGCGCCAAGGCGGCACTGGCCTCGAGCGACTGCGGAGCGTTCCTGCTGTTCGACTTCTACAACATCCGGTACACCACCTCGACCTGGATCGGCGGGGCTCTCGGCGACAAGATGATCCGCTACGCGCTCGTGACCCGGGACAGCGACCCGATCCTCTGGGACTTCGGCTCGGCCGTCAAACACCACCGGCTGCACTCGAAGTGGTTCCCCGAAGAGAACTGGCGCGCGGGATTCCTCGGATTCCGCGGAGCCGTCGCCCCGGATGCCGGCCTCATGCGCTCCGCCATCACCGAGATCAAGGCCATCCTCACTGAGGCGGGCGTCGCCGACGCGCCGGTCGGCGTCGACATCGTCGAGCCGCCGTTCCTGTTCGAGATGCAGCGACAGGGACTGACCGTCGCCGACGCCCAGCAGTACATGCTCGACGCCCGCGTCATCAAGTCGCAGGACGAGATCATCCTGCTCAACCAGGCGGCGGCGATGGTCGACGGCGTCTACCAGGACATCGTCGATGTGCTGAAGCCCGGCATCCGCGAGAACGAGATCGTGGCCCTCGCCAACAAGCGCCTGTACGAGCTCGGCTCCGACCAGGTCGAGGCGATCAACGCGATCTCCGGGGAGCGCTGCAACCCCCACCCGCACAACTTCACCGACCGGATCATCCGGCCCGGCGACCAGGCGTTCTTCGACATCATCCACTCGTTCAACGGATACCGCACCTGCTACTACCGCACCTTCTCGGTCGGCTCGGCGACCACCCCGCAGCGCGATGCCTACAAGCAGGCCAGGGAATGGATGGACAAGGGGATCGACGGTATTCGCGCGGGCATCGGCACCGACCAGGTCGCCGCGCTGCTGCCGAAGGCGACCGACTTCGGGTTCGAGAGCGAGATGGACGCCTTCGGCCTCCAGTTCGCCCACGGGCTGGGCCTCGGCCTCCACGAGCGCCCGATCATCTCCCGGCTCAACAGCATGGAGAACCCGGTCGAGCTGCAGGTGGGAATGGTCTTCGCACTCGAGACCTACTGCCCGGCCTCGGACGGCGTCTCCGCCGCGCGCATCGAAGAGGAGATCGTCGTCACCGAGAACGGGCCGGAGGTTCTGACCCGGTTCCCGGCGCAGGACCTGTTCATCGCCAACGAGTACTGACGCCGACCGGACGACACGAAGCAAGGGGAGGACCTGCAGCATGGCCTATCGAGTGGTGAAGCGCGCCGACGTCGAGTACCGGGAGGTGGAGGGCGCCGAGGGGTTCACGAGCGCCACCCTCGTGGGCTCGGGCACGGGTTCCGTTCACATGGAGCTCTCGCTCTGCCGGCTGGAGCCGGGGGCGTCCTCGCCGGCCCTCCTGCACGCCTTCGAGGAGTCCTGGTACATCCTCGACGGGGCCGGCACCGCATCCGTCGCCGACCTCACCTTCGACGTCACCGTCGGCTCGTTCGGGCTGACCCCGGTCGCGCACCCCGAGCGGATGACCGCCGGCGAGGCCGGACTGACCTGGCTGCGGATGCGTGCGCCCCAGCCCCGTTCGGCCGACCCGAAGCACGGCGACCTGCCGGCATCCGACTGGCAGCCCTCGACGCACCGGCGCCTGCCGTCGGAGACCGATCCGTACTCGCGCTGGACGGGACAGTTCCGGGAGAGCGACATGGGTGCGAAGGGTCCCCTTGCGATGCCCGGCTACCACGGCCCGAACATCAAGAGCATCTTCGTGCGGATGCTCGTCGACGAGCTCCTCGGCGCGGAGCAGCACACCCTCTTCGTGGTGGAGTTCGGCCCGCGGGACCCGAGCGCGCAGTTCGCGAAGGAGCACTACCACCCCTTCGAGGAGGCCTACTACCTGCTCACCGGCTCAGCCCGCGGAACGCTCGACGGCGAGATCGTGGACGTCGAGGCCGGCGACCTGGTCTGGACGAGCGTCAACGCGACGCACGGCTTCCTCACGACGAGCGATGAGCCGCTGCGCTGGCTCGAGGTCCAGGCTCCGAAGCCGCCGGCCTCCCACGGGTTCTATTTCCCGTCGGACTGGGACTGCCTCAGCTGAAGAACGGAAGCCTCGGTCAGTCGAAGCTGTTCTTCCGCCCCTGCCGCACGTAGTCGCCGGAGGAGGCGATGTGCTCGCGGCTGTGCACGGCGGCCCCCTTGGCGAGGTGCCCGAACATCTGGATGCCGAAACCGCCGTCGAGGTCGTCGACGATGCGCTTCTTCCACGGCCTGCGCACGATCTGAGTGCTCAGCCTGCGCACCGTGCGATGCTGGGACATGATGTGGTCGGCGAGCTTGTACGCCCGCGCAATGAGCTCGTCCTGCGGCAGGATCTCGTTGACGAGGCCGTAATCGAGGGCCGTCTCCGCGTCGAAGGACTCCCCGGTCAGGAGCGCGTAGGCCGCGCGTTTCACGCCGAGCAGTTCGATGAACGCACTGTGGATGCCGTCGCCCGGCACCGAGCTGATCCCGAGGTGCAGGTCGTAGATGCGCGCCGTCTCGCTCATGAGGGTGATGTCGCACATCAGCAGGATCTCGGAGTGGAACCCCGACCCGTTGAAGATCCCGATGGTCGGGATCTCCAGGTCGTTGACCATGGAGCTGACGTTGGTGCGGCCGTCCTTGTAGGCGTACTCGTAGGCCCAGTACTCGTTGTCGGCGGCCTCGAGCTCGAAGCCGGTCGGGTCCGAGTCCATCATGAACTCGTCGCCGGAGCCGGTGATGATGAGCAGCTCGTTCTCCGGGTCCGCGCCGACCGTCTTGAGGAACTGGCCGAGCGCCCGGTGGTTCTGGACGCTCAGCTGGACCGGCCCTCCGAGAGTGTGCGCCTTCGCGAGGAGGACGCCGTCCTCCCGCCGGGTGAGCTCGAAGAAGTCCTTGAACGTCTCCTTGTACTCGTCGAACTTCGGGGTGGGGATGAACTCCTGCAGTGACATGCGTTGCCTCCTTGCAACTGGGGGTGATCGGCCGTGGTGAGAGTGGTCGGATGTCGTGGCGCGCCCGTTCAGGCCTTCCACACGGTCTTGAGGTTGCAGAACTCCCGGATGCCCGCGGCCGCGAGCTCCCGCCCGTAGCCGGAATCCTTGATCCCGCCGAAGGGCAGCTCCGGGTACGAGACGGTCATGCCGTTCACGAAGACGGCTCCGGCGTCGAGTGCTGCGGTGACGCGCTGCTCCTCGGCCTGGTCGTTCGTCCAGATCGAAGAGCTGAGGCCGAAGGTCGTCGAATTGGCCAGGGCGACGGCCTCGTCGGCGTCGGCGACGCGGTACACGGTCGCCACGGGACCGAAGGCCTCCTCCGCATACAGCCGCATCGACGGCGTGACGCCCTCGAGCACCGTCGGGCGGTAGTACCAGCCCTGGCCTCCGACGGCCGATCCACCGACGCGGGCGGTGGCGCCCTTCGTGACGGCGTCGTCGACGAGGCCGGCGAGTTCGTTCAGGCCGGCGCTCGTGGCGAGCGGACCGACCTGGGTGGCCTCGTCGAGGGGATCGCCGACGACGAGGGCGGCCATTCGCTCGCTGAACGCGCTGACGAACTCGTCGTAGACATCCGCGTGGACGATGAAGCGCTTGCCCGCGATGCAGGACTGACCGTTGTTGTTGACGCGGGCCGTGACCGCCGTCTCGGCGGCCTTCGCGACGTCGGCACTCGCGAGCACGATGAACGGGTCGGATCCGCCGAGTTCCAGCACGGCCTTCTTGATGTGGCTGCCGGCGATCGACGCAACCGAGCGGCCGGCGGGCTCCGACCCGGTGAGGGTCACCGCCTTCACCCGACGGTCGGCGATGACGTCCGCGACCGCGGCGGATCCGATGAGCAGGGTGCGGAAGGACCCGAGGGGGAAGCCGCCGCGCTCGAACAGGGTGTCGAGGTAGTTCGCCGCCTGAGGGACGTTCGAGGCATGCTTGAGCACGCCGGTGTTCCCGGCCATGAGGGCCGGCGCGGCGAAGCGGATGACCTGCCACAGGGGGTAGTTCCACGGCATGACGGCGAGCACGACGCCGAGGGGCTCGTAGCGCGTCCAGGCGCTCGACGCCCCGACGCTCCCGGGGTCTCCGAGCGGCTCGTCGGCGAGGAACTCCTCGGCGCGCTCGGCGTAGAAGCGCATGTTCTTCGCGCACTTCTGCACCTCGCCCCGCGACTGGGCGATCGGCTTGCCCATCTCGACGGTGAGCATCCGGGCGACCTCGTCGAGCTCGGACTCGAGGATGTCGGCGGCCGCCCGCATCCAGGCGCCCCGCGTCGCGAAGTCGGTGAGCCGGAGGGCGCGCGCTGCGGCATCCGCCTCGGCGATGCGGCGCTCCGTCTCCGCCGCGTCGTGCGGGGTGAACTCCGCTTCGGTGATCCCGGTGGCGGGGTTGACTGTGGCGATCGACATGATCGCTCCTTTCCTGGGGCGTCTGGTGGCCTGGCTGGTGCTTACTGCTCGGTGAATTCGAACACTTCGGGATGCTGCGCGAGCTGCAGCCTCGTGCGGCGGATGTGCGCCTCGAGCACGTGCTCGGCGCCGTCGGCGTCACCGTCCCGGAGAGTGGTGGTGAGCAGGTGGTGCTCGTCGTGCACGATTCGCCGCCGATCGTCGTCGAGGGAGGTCGTGTAGGCGCGACGGTAGTGCTGGGTCGAGTTCCACAGACGGTGCACGAGGTCGCCGATGAGCGACGTGCCCGATCCTTCGTAGGACAGGAGGTGGAACTCGCGGTCGAGCAGCAGGAACTCCTCGACGTCCCCGGTGGCCTCCATGCGGGCGGCGAGGGCCGAGAGCTCGTCGACCCGGTCATCCGGGTAGTGGGGGATGGCGTAGCGCAGCAGCAGCGGCTCGATCCGTTCGCGCGTCTGGTAGATCTCGACGCACTCCTCGAGTGTCAGCCTCGACACCCAGGCGCCCGTGTTGGCCACGAGAGTGACGAGCCCGTCGGATTCGAGGCTGCGCAGGGCCTCGCGCACCGGAAGCCGGCTCGCCCCGAAGCGCGCCGCGACATCCTCCTGCCGGATGCGGGCGCCGGGGGCCAGCCGTCCGCCGAGAATGTCGGCACGGATGCTGTCGGCGATGCGGGCGCTCGCGGCGCCGTCGCGGGTCACGGTCATCGGATGTCGCTCGCTAGCGGTCCGGGTGCGCGGGGTGCCAGAGGAGCACGGCGGCGTCCTTCTCGTAGGCCTTGCCGTTCGGGAAGCTCACGAGCTCGAACTGCATGCCCCAGGGGGAGAGGAAGTACACCCATCGCTGGCCGTCGCTCGCGTTGCGGCTCTCGGTCGGCTCGCCGAGTACCCGGATGCCCTTCGAGCGCAGGTAGCCCACGGCGGCGTCGAGGTCGTCGACGTAGAAGGCGAGGTGGTGACCGCCGAGGTCGCTGTTGCGCGGCTGCGGGGACTGGCCGTCGGCCGCCTCGAACTGGAACACCTCGAAGTTCGGCCCGGTCCTGCAGCGGTAGAAGTTGAGCTTGCGCATGACGGTGCGCGGATGCACGTCCAGGTGTTCGAGCATCCAGTCGCCCTCCGCGTGTTCGAAGGGTCCGAGGGAGTAGATGCGATCGCATCCGATGGTGTTGACGAAGAAGTCGTCGGCCTCGTCGAGGTCGGGCACGGTGAACCCGATGTGCTCGGTGCCGCGGAGCCCTGGAAGGGCCATAAGAAGATCTCCCGCCTGTTTCTCACAACTCTGTGCTGATCGTGGTCACGGTCATTGTCGATGATTGTATCCAGTCGAGCGAGAAATGTCGATCTTTGCCACCTTTTCACCTCCGAACTCTTGTTATTGGATGCAATTTAGATGTATGCTCCCGTTGAACACGTTGTGCGCACGGCCGGTCAGCGCCGCAGCGCCTGTCAATGGAGAGAGGGATCATGCCGAAACTGCAGCGCCTGGACGCAGCCCAGCCGTGGGTGCAGTTGAGCACGACGGCGGCGGACTGGAAGCGGGCCGACCCCGCACTGCTCGCCACGATGCTCGGCGAGCTCCACCTCATTCGTGCCTTCGAGGAGACCGTTCTCGAGCTCGCCGGCGAGAGCCTCGTGCACGGTCCGGCCCACTCGAGCATCGGCCAGGAGGGCGGAGCGGTCGGCTCTATCGTCGGCATGCGCTCGACGGATGCGATCAACGGTTCGCACCGCGGCCACCACCAGTTCCTCGCGAAGGCCATCACCCACGTCTCGCAGGGCGCGCTCGACCCCGCGGCGCTCGTGACGCCGGAACTCCAATCGGTGCTCCAGCGCACGCTCGCCGAGATCCTCGGTCTCGCCCAGGGCTTCTGCCGCGGTCGCGGTGGCTCGATGCACCTCCAGTGGTTCGAGGCCGGCGCGCTCGGCACCAACGCGATCGTCGGAGGCGGCGTACCGCTCGGCGCCGGCAACGCCTGGGCGCAGAAGCACGCCGGGACGACCGATGTGACCATGAGCTACTTCGGCGACGGCGCGGTCAACATCGGCTCGGTGCTCGAGTCGATGAACCTCACCTCGGCGTGGAATCTCCCTCTCGGCTTCTTCATCGAGAACAACATGTACGCCGTCTCGACGAAGGTCGACGAGGCGACCCGCGAGACGCGCCTCTCGGCGCGCGGACTCGGGTTCGGCATCCACTCATGGCGCGTCGACGGGATGGACCCGCTTGCGGTGCACCTCGCCACCGAGCAGGCGATGGAGGTCATGCGCTCGGGCGGAGGCCCCGCCGTCATCGAGGCCGAGGTCTACCGCTACTTCCACCAGAACGGCCCCTACCCGGGCAGCGCGTTCGGCTACCGCACCAAGGAGGAGGAGGCGCAGTGGCGCGCCCGCGACCCGCTCACCCGGGTGGCGAGCGAGATGCTCACGCTGGGCCTCATCTCCGAAGCAGAGGTCGCGTCCGTTCGCGAGCAGGCGCAGGAGGCCATGAAGGCGGCCGCCGGTGAGCTGCTCGAAGCCGATCCGGATGCCCAGGGCAAGCGCCGCATCATCCCGAGCCTGTGGCCGGACCCCTCCTTCGTCGACGTCGGGCTGCGCGGCGACACGAGCGAACTCGCGGATGCGCGGACGCTCGACCCCAACGACTACACGGGGGAGCTCGAGGAGAGCAGGTTCGTCGACGCCGTGGCGGCCGTCATGGGCCGCCGCATGGAGAGCGACGAGCGCATCGTCGTGCTCGGCGAGGACGTGCACCGGCTCGCCGGCGGCACCAACGGGGCCACCAAGGGTCTCGCCGCGCGTTTCCCCGACCGCATCCTCGGCACCCCGATCAGCGAGAACGCCTTCGCCGGACTCGGCGGCGGCATGGCCCTCGACGGGCGCTTCCGCCCGGTCGTGGAGTTCATGTACCCGGACTTCATGTGGGTGGCCGCCGACCAGGTCTTCAACCAGATCGGCAAGGCCCGCCACATGTTCGGCGGCCAGAACCCGGTGCCCCTCGTCCTGCGCACCAAGGTGGCGATGGGTTCCGGCTACGGATCTCAGCACCTCATGGACCCGGCCGGGATCTTTTCGACGAGTCCCGGATGGCGCATTGTCGCGCCCTCGAATGCGGCCGATTACATCGGACTCATGAACACGGCTCTGGCGCTCGAGGACCCGGTGCTCGTGATCGAGCACGTCGACCTGTACGGGCAGACCCAGTCGATCCCGGCCGGCGACCTCGACTACCAGGTGCCGTTCGGCAAGGCCGCGATGCGCCGAGAGGGTTCGGAGGCCACGGTCATCAGCTACCTCTCCATGGTCGGGCACAGCCTCGAGGCCATCGAGCAGACGGGCATCGACGCGGAGCTCATCGACCTGCGCTGGCTCGACCGGGCATCCATCGACTGGGAGACCATCGGCGAGAGCATCAGGAAGACCAACAACGTCATCATCGTCGAGCAGGGCGCGCGCGGCACCTCCTACGGCAGCTGGCTGTCGGACGAGATCCAGCGTCGCTTCTTCGACTGGCTCGACCAGCCCGTCGAGCGGGTCACCGGAGGCGAGGCGAGTCCGAGCATCTCGAAAGTGCTCGAGCGCGCGGCCATCGCCAGGACCGAGGAGGTCGTCGCCGGGCTCGAGCGCGTTCGTCGCGGGTGGGGCGGCAACTGATGGCACTCGTCATCCGGATGCCGGAAGTGCTGACCGGGGCGACGGAAGCCGCCCTGCAGTCCTGGCTCGTCGCGGTGGGCGATACGATCGCGATCGGGCAGCCGATCGCCGAGGTCGAGACCGAGAAGGCGACCGTCGAGTACGAGGCGGAGGCCGCCGGCACGGTGGCCGAACTCCTCATCGAGACGGGTGTCCAGGTCGAGGTGGGCACGCCCATCGCCGTGCTGGCAACGGACGGTGAGACGGTCGCGGCAGCGCTCGCTTCCGCGAGCGCACAGGCGCCGCAGGCGACCGCCGCACCGGTAGCCTCTCGGCCGACCGAACAGGCCGACGCTCCTGTGGTCGCCGCCCCCGTACCGACCCCCGCCCCCCTGCCGGCTGCGGCCCCCATGCCCGTGCCCGCCGCGGCATCCGCTCCGGCGTCTCCCGCATCCGGCGCGCGTCTCTTCATGAGCCCCCTCGTCCGCCGACTCGCGGCCGAGCGCGGCCTCGACCTGACCGACGTGACGGGCAGTGGCCCCGGAGGCCGGATCGTGCGCAGAGACCTGGATGCGATGTCGGCTGCCGCTGCCACCGCCCGCCCCACGACGACCGCTGTCGCGACGGCAGGAGCAGGGTTCACCGACACGCCACACACCGGGATGCGCCGCGCGATCGCGCGGAGACTCGTCGAGAGCAAGACCACGATCCCGCACTTCTACCTCGTGGCGGACTGCCGCGTCGAAGCGCTCCTCGAGCTGCGGAAGGCCGTCAACGAGAACATCTCCACCAAGATCTCGGTCAACGACTTCGTCGTCAAGGCTGTTGCAGCGGCCTTCCGCGACGTGCCGGATGCGAACGCGATCTGGACCGACGAAGGCACTCGCCGTTTCGACGACGTCGACATCGCCATCGCCGTTGCGATCGAGGGCGGACTCGTCACGCCCGTCGTGCGCGGAGTGAACCGCAGGTCGCTCGGCGACGTGAGCGAGAGCATCCGGGAGCTGGCGGAGCGCGGGAGGGCCGGCAGGCTCAGGCAGGACGAGATCGAGGGCGGGTCGTTCTCGGTCTCGAACCTCGGGATGTACGGCACGCAGGAGTTCTCCGCGATCATCAATCCGCCGCATTCCGGCATCCTCGCGGTCGGCGCGGCACGGAAGATGCCCATCGTCGTCGACGACGAGCTGCAGATCGGCACGGTCATGACGGTGACGCTCTCCGCAGACCATCGGGTGCTCGACGGCGCGCTCGCCGCCCAGTGGCTCGCCGCCTTCGTCGCCAGGATCGAGAACCCGGTCAGCATCCTGGTCTAGGTCAGCGCGCTGGTCAGATCCTCGTAGAGGTCGTCGACGTGTTCGAGGCCGATCGAGATGCGCACGATGCCGCCGCCGGGCTTCGCCTCCGCCGCGACCGGGCGGTGGGTGAGCGACGCCGGATGCTGTGCGAGCGTGTCCACGCCGCCGAGCGACACCGCGTGGCTCACGAGCTTCAGCGACTCGATGAACTTCGCGGCCGCGGTGTAGCCGCCCTTCAGTTCGATCGAGAGCATCGATCCGGGGCCCTCCAGCTGGCGCCCGAGGAGGCCGTCCGGATCGCATCCGGGAAGCGTCGGGAACAGGACGCGCTCGAGCGCCGGATGCCCGACCAGCCGCTCGGCGAGCTCCTGCGCGGTCGCCTGCTGGGCGCGCACCCGTAGCGGCATGGTGCGCAGCCCGCGGTGGAGCAGGTACGCGGCGAAGGGGTGCAGCAGCCCGCCGGTCAGTGCCCGCACGTGGCGAAGGCGGGTCGCCCATTCGGCATTCGTGGCGATGACGCCACCCATGACGTCGCCGTGACCGCCGATGTACTTGGTGGCGCTGTGCAGCACGAGGGTCGCCCCGTGCTCGATCGGCCGCTGCAGGACCGGCGTCGCGAAGGTGTTGTCGACGAGCACCGGCACGTCGCCGGCGGCCGCGACCACCCTCGCGATGTCGACGAGCTCGAGGGTCGGGTTGGCCGGGCTCTCGATCACGACGAGGCCGGTGTCCGGCCGGATGGCCGCGGCGATGTCGTCGACGCTGTGCGCCCAGGTGACCGTCGTTCCGACGAGTCCGTTGTCGAGCACGTGGTCGGTTCCGCCGTAGAGGGGGCGGAGGCCCACGACGTGCGGCTTGCCCGCCGTGACCGTCGAGAGCAGGGCGGCGGCGAGCGCGGCCATCCCGGTCGAGAAGGCGACGGCCTGCTCGGCGCCTTCGAGCCCTGCGAGGCTCTCCTCGAAGCGGGCGACGCCCGGCTGCCACAGCCGCTGGTACACGGCGGACTGGCCGGGCAGCAGCACGCCGCCGGTGGCCAGCTGCTCATAGGAGTCTCCGCCCAGTTCGACATTCGGCAGGGGGTTGGTGGTGGAGAGGTCGATGGTCGGGACGTGGGACCCGGATTCCTCCAGGCCCTCCATTCCCCCGTGGACGGCGCGGGTCTCCAGGTGGGGTTTCGATGGCTGCATGAGTCGACTGAAACAGAATCCGCGACCTGCTGCAAGATAGTCGCAAGATTCTGCGATCTTCTTCGATATCCAGGAGGTTTTCTGCGACAATCGGGAAGGTGGACGACACCGATCGCAGAATCCTCCGCTCCCTCTCCGCGAACGCCCGGATGTCCGGTTCGGCTCTCGCCACGGCACTCGGCGTCGCGGAGTCCACCGTGTCCCTGCGCCTCAAGAGACTGCAGCGGGACGGGTACCTGCGCGGCGCCCACGCCGACATCGACCTCGCCGCACTCGGAATGACGGTGCAGGCGCTCATCTCGATCCGGCTCGTGTCGATCGTCCGCGAGGAGGTCGAGGGATTCCGGGATGAGGCGCCGAACTGGCCGGGCGTGCTGGGGCTCTTCCAGATGGCCGGCGTCGACGACTTCCTGCTGCACGTCGCCGCGCGCAACGCCGCCGAGCTGCGCGACTTCGTGCTCGAGTACCTGGCCGGACATCCGGCGGTCGCCAATACCGAGACGAACCTCATCTTCGACCACGTCGCCGGCCGGGGTCTGGAGCAGCTCCTCGCCTGAAAGCGGCGCCGATCACCTGCCGCCCGATTTCTCGTCCCAAATGAAGGCATCCCGCTGGGGCAGCCCCGAACTTCCGGGGCAGTTCGGCCGTGTCCTCCCGAAATGCCTTCATTTGGGACACCCGCTCAGGCGGGGAAACGCCCGTCAGACCTTGTCGCGCCAGTCCTCCTCGTCGACGATCGCGATGGGCAGCGTGAACGCACCCGTCGGCGGGTCGATGACGGTGGCCTCGTCGCGCCGATGCCGCAACACCGTGTCGATGTAGGAGCCGACCGCTTCGGCGAGCGGCACGTCGCGCTTCTCGTTCTGCGACAGATACCAGCGGTGCTCGAGCATCTGGTGGAACACCTCGGCCGGCTCGAGCTTGCCCTTGAGCTCCCGCGGGATCGCCCGGATGACCGGCTCGAAGACCGTCGCGAGCCACTCGTGGGCGGCGATCTCCTCGTCGGCGTCGGCGCCGTAGTTGGTCGCGGCGTAGGCGTCGAGGTCGTTGAGCAGCCTGCGCGCCTGGTTCTCCTCCGCGTCGAGCCCGGTGAGACGCAGCAGCCTGCGCTGGTGATGGCCCGCGTCGACCACCTTCGGCTGGATGCGCACCTGGCTGCCGCTGTCATCCGTCCTGATCGCGAGCTCCTCGATGTCGAAGCCGAGGTCATTGAGCCGCTCGACCCGCTCCGCGATGCGCCAGCGCTCGGTCGAGTCGAAGGACTCCGAGCCGGTCAGCTCACTCCACAGGGTGCGGTAGGCGGCGAGGATGCCGTTGCTCACCTCGATCGGATCCGTCGCCTCGTCGAGCCGGCCGCCGGCCGCGAGGTCGAGCAGCTCGCCGGCGATGTTGATCCGTGCGATCTCGAGGTCGTGCTCGCGCTGGCCGTCGGAGAGCCGGTCGTAGAGGCTCCCGGTCTCCGCGTCGACGAGGTAGGCGGCGAAGGCCCCGGCATCCCGGCGGAAGAGGGTGTTGGAGAGTGAGACGTCGCCCCAGAAGAAACCGATGATGTGCAGGCGCACGAGCAGTACGGCCTGGGCGTCCACGAGCCGCGTCGCGGTGTCGGGTCGCAGCGTCTGCGAGTAGAGGGCGCGATACGGGAGCGAGAACCTCAGGTGCCGGGTGACGAGCACCGAGTCGAGCGCGTTGCCCTCGTCATCCGTGCGGTTGGTGATGACGGCGACCGGCTCGACGCAGGGCACATCGAGCCGCTGCAGGGTGCGCAGCATGTCGTATTCGCGCCGGGCGAGATCCTCGGAGGTCTCCTTGATCGCGACGACGTACCCGCTCAGGTGGGCGAAGCGCACGAGGTGCCGCGAGATGCCCTTCGGCAGCACCGCGATCGAGTCCTCCGGCCAGACCTCGAGCGGAAGATTCCAGGGCAGGTCGAGCAGTGCCGGGTCGACGATCGCCGAGGTGATGCTCAGTGACCCGCTCACGCTGGCCCTCCTCGTGCAGCGGATGCGGTCCGCCCCCGCATCGGGGAGCGGACCGACCGCACGCTACTTGGTGGTCTCGACGGCCTTCGTGCTCAGACGGAGACCGGACTCGGTGTCGAACACGTGGATGTGGTCGGGCTGCGGCGTGATGACGACCTTGTCCCCGGCGTTCGGGTGGCTGCGTCCATCGACGCGGGCGACGATGTCGACGCGCTTGCCGTCGATCTCGGTGTGCCCGTAGAGGTAGCCGTCGGCGCCGAGCTCCTCGACGATGTCGACGTCGACCGGAAGGCCCTCCCCGCTCGTGGCGACCACGACATCCTCGGGACGAACGCCGATCGTGACCTTCTTGGCGGATGCGTTGGCCAGCGTCGCGCGGTCGACCTTGGCGGTCGCTGTTCCGAACCGGAGGCCACCGTCCACGACATCGGCGCTGAAGAGGTTCATGGCGGGGGAGCCGATGAAGCCCGCGACGAAGACGTTCTGCGGTTCGGCGTAGAGGTCGCGGGGGGTTCCGACCTGCTGGAGCACGCCGTCCTTGAGGACCGCGATCCGGTCGCCCATCGTGAGCGCCTCGGTCTGGTCGTGGGTCACGTACACGGTCGTGACGCCGAGGCGGCGGGTGAGCGAAGCGATCTGGGTGCGCGTCTGAACCCGCAGCTTGGCGTCGAGGTTCGAGAGCGGCTCGTCCATGAGGAACACCTGGGGGCTCCGGACGATCGCGCGGCCCATGGCAACGCGCTGACGCTGGCCGCCGGACAGAGCCTTCGGCTTGCGGCCGAGGTAGTCCTCGAGGTCGAGCAGTTTGGCCGCCTCGAGCACGCGGGAAGCGCGCTCCTCCTTGTTGACGCCGGCGATCTTGAGCGCGAAGCCCATGTTCTCGGCCACCGTCATGTGCGGGTAGAGAGCGTAGTTCTGGAACACCATGGCGATGTCGCGGTCCTTCGGCGGGACATCGGTGACGTCGCGGTCACCGATCAGGATGCTGCCCTCATTGACCTCCTCGAGGCCGGCGAGCATGCGCAGCGAGGTGGACTTCCCGCATCCGGAGGGGCCGACGAGGACGAGGAACTCGCCATCGGCCACTTCGAGGTCGAGCTTGTCGACGGCCGGGCGGGTCTGGCCCGGGTAGATTCGGCTGGCCTTGTCGAAGGTCACTGTTGCCATGGTCGTACTTCTCCTTCACCGGCAGGTACGTGCCGGACGATCCGTAGTGAATGGATTGTGCGGTCTCCGGGGCGGGGTCCGCACCTGCGTCATTATGGCACTTGTCACGGTGGTCTGGGAAATACCGAGCGTTCCGAGTGACTATGCTTGCAGCGTTCGTCCTGTCGGCTCCCAGACTGGCGGGTCTAGCATTTTGATCGGTGGCTCGTGCCATCGCACCGTGCAGCGGTTGAGTAGAGGTTTGATGTGAGCACCAGCGACCCGCGTCCGAACAAGAACGAGAGACGCGATGCTGCGCGCGACAAGGCTCGCCAGCTGCGGGAGGAGCAGCGGAAGAAGGACCGCCGCAACCGGTTCGTCCTGCAGGGCAGCCTCATCCTGGTGACCCTCGCGATCGTCGCGATCGTCGCGATCGCGATCTACAGTGCGATCAAGCCGCCTGCCCCAGGTCCCCTCAACATGCTGAGCGACGGGATCAAGATCGGCGAGGGCTTCCATGCGACCCTGACCCCCGCCCTGCAGCCGAGTGAGGAACCGGTGCCGTCGGCGTCGAACGAGCCGGCGGATGTCCTCGACATCCGCGTGTATGTCGACTACATGTGCCCGGTCTGCGGAAACTTCGAGAAGGCCAACGCCGATCAGATCAAGCAGCTGGTGCGGGACGGCGCTGCAACGCTCGAGATCCACCCGGTCGCGATCCTCGACCGGCTCTCGATGGGCACGAAGTACTCGTCCAGGGCGTCGAATGCCGCCGCCTGCGTGGCGAACTTCTCGCCGAACAACTTCTTCGACTTCAGCGCGATCCTGTTCCAGCAGCAACCGGAGGAGGGCTCCGCCGGCCTCGACGACGACACTCTCGTCGAACTTGCCAAGGAGGTCGGGGTCTCCAAGTTCACGAACATCTCCTCCTGCATCCGGGAGCAGACCTTCAAGGACTGGGTGAAGGCCTCGACCGACCGCTTCACCAACAACCCGATCCCTGATGCGGCGCCGCAGCCGGACCCCAAGGGCACGCCGACCATCGTCGTGAACGGGCAGCTGTACCAGTACACGACCGACCAGCAGGGCGCGTTCGACCCGCAGGAGTTCGCGTCGTTCCTCGTGCAGGTGCTGGGGGCCAACTATTCGGAGAGCTCGGTGCCCTCCCCGAGCCCATCGCCCTCGAGTTCGTCTTCGTCGTCGCCGTAGCAGCGGTCGCTGCCCGGTGGTGGAGCCCCCTGTCGGATTCGAACCGACGACCCCCGCTTTACAAGAGCGGTGCTCTGGCCAACTGAGCTAAGGAGGCGTGACCTCCCCATATTAGGGGGAGGCCACGGGCTCAGGCGTCCTTCGGCTCGAAGCTCAGCGACACCGAGTTCATGCAGAAGCGGTCACCGGTCGGGGTCTGCGGCGCATCGTCGAAGACGTGCCCGAGGTGGGAGCCGCAGTTGGCGCAGCGCACCTCCACGCGCTCCATGCCGAGGGTCGAGTCCTTGAGCAGCACCACGGCATCCTGCTCGGTCGGGATGTAGAAGCTCGGCCACCCGCAGTGGGAGTCGAACTTCGCGTCGCTGCGGAACAATTCGGCACCGCACGCCTTACAGCGGTAGACGCCTTCTCGCTTCTCGTCGAGCAACTGGCCGGTCCACGGCCGCTCTGTGGCTGCCTGGCGCAGCACCGCGAACTCGTCCGCGCTCAGCTCCTGACGCCACTCCTCGTCGCTCTTGTTGACCTTGTAGTTCATAATGGTGTCTCTCCGGGAATCCGTCGGGTTCCCTCCATCTCCATTCAACCGCGGTTCGGCGGATGTTGTTCCATACAGCGAGCGGAGGTGGCGACTTCACCTGTGGTGCGAGGATTCTCCCATGACCACAGGACGCAGCACGGCCGACTGGTACCGCAGCTTCGGGGAGCTCGAGGCGCGCGGGCAGTCCGCCGTCTTCGAGGAGTGGGCGCTCGGGGTCGCGGGCGACCCGCAGGTTCTGGCGGTGATCGACGAACTGCCCCTGCAGAAGCGCCAACCCAACCTGGTGTTCGCGGTGGCCAGACTGCTGGGGGCGCCGGAGGGCGGGTACCACGAGCTCCGCGACTGGCTGCTGGCCCACTGGTCGGCGGTCTCACGGGAGGCGGTCGTACGGATGACCCAGACCAACGAACCCCGCAGGTGCGCCGCCTTGCTTCCCGCGCTCGGCGTGGTGGCTGCCTCCCGTGCCGCGCAGTCGTCTCCCCATCGGCCCCTCGCCCTGCTCGAGCTCGGGGCGAGCGCCGGGCTGTGCCTCTACCCCGACCGCTACAGCTACCGCTATGGGGACGACGAGTGGCTGCATCCGGCCTCGGGGCCCTCGACCGTCGCGATCGAGACCGAGACCCATGGCAGTGCCGTACCAGTGCCGGAGGAGCTTCCGGAGATCGTCTGGCGTGCCGGCATCGACGTCGAGCCCCTCGACGTGCGCGATCCGGATGCCGTGCGCTGGCTGGAGACGCTCGTCTGGCCGGAGCAGGAGGCGCGACGTCGGCGCATCCGGAACGCCGTGGGGCTTGTGCGGGCTGACCCGCCGATCCTCGTGAGGGGTAACGCGATCGTCGAGCTCGAGGCGCTCGCCGATGCCCGTCCGGCGGATGCGACGCTCGTCGTGGTCACGAGCGCGATGCTCGTGTACCTCCCCTATGCCGAGCGCATGCGGCTCGTGGACGTCATTCGCTCCCTCGACGCGCACTGGATCTCGCTCGACGGCGTCGGCGTGCTGCCCGAGATCGATGCGAAACTCGACGGACCCGGAGGCGCGATGCCCGGACGCTTCACCCTCTCGCTCGACGGGGAACCGCTCGCCGACGTCGGGCCGCACGGACAGTTCGTCGACTGGTTCGCCTCGGCCGCCGGCGCGAGAGGCGTTCGCCGCGCAGATCGCGCGGCACGCCTCGGGCAAACCCCACCCCGACCTGATTAGGATGGCTGTCCAGGTGAGCGAGAGCGGAGAGCGGGTGGGTCGGAGCGGGAGAGACGCGGCGGGTGCGACCGCGGACGCGACCGGGCCGGACGCGACTGGGCCGGACGCCATTGGGCCGGATGCCGACGCGCCATCCCTCGCCGACCGCGACCGCCGCATCCTCGCCTTCGAGCGGGACTGGACCCGGCACGCCGGCGCGAAAGAGGACGCCGTTCGCGCGGAGTTCGGGCTCTCCTCCGCCCGGTACTATCAGATACTGAACGCTCTCATCGACTCCCCGGCGGCGATCGTCTACGACCCGATGCTGGTGAGACGACTCCAGCGGATGCGGGAGGCCAGAATGAGCGCCAGGACACTCCGCAGGGCACCAGGCACCAGCACTGCCGGCCACAGCTAGCAGAACACGACCGAGAGACCGATGGCTGACTTTCCCCAGGACCGCTTCGACGACGTGCCCACCGAGGTGCTTCGGGTCGGGGCCCACCGCGCGCCGAAGAAGAAGGGCCGCGGCTGGGCGGCGCTGGGCTGGGCGGTGCTCGCGACCGTGATCCTCACGACGGGCGGTCTCATCGGTCTCGCTGCGATCAACAGCAGCATCAACTTCGATCTGCCGTTCCTGCCTGGACCCGAGCAGGAGGAGACGCCGACGCCGACGCAGACCCCGACCGCCGAGCCCACGCTCGCTCCGGATGTCCCGCTCAGCATCCTCAACGGCACGGAGACCCCCGGCCTTGCCAATCAGGTCGGCGACGCACTGGTCGAGCAGGGGTGGGCCGGAGCCGCCGAGGGTGTCGGAAGCCGGGCGAACGCCTCGGCGCGCGACATCGAGGAGACCGTCGTCTACTACGCCGACCCTTCCTACGAGGGCGCCGCACGCGGAATCGTGCTCGCGCTCGGGGTCGGGGAGGTCCGGTTGTCGACCGACTACCCGGGATCTCCCGTGACGGTCGTGATCGGGTCGGACTACAAGCCGCTTCCCTGAGGCTCGTACCCCCGTTTGTCTCGTTTGTATAACGGAGAGCCGTTTTTCCAGCCCTTTGGGTGACACTCCGGTCTCGATCCCGCAACCGCACTCCCGTCCAGGGCGCCCGCTCGTTAGTATCTGGTCTCAATCCGGCTCAGGCACACTCGCACGCGCCGCAAGAAACACAGCAGGGAGTACCACATGGCGAACGGGACCGTGAAATGGTTCAACGCTGAAAAGGGCTACGGCTTCATCACCGTGGAGGATGGCAGCCAGGACGTGTTCGTCCACTATTCCGCCATCGAGATGGGCGGTTACAAAATGCTCGAGGAGGGCCAGCAGGTCGTCTTCGAGGTCGGCACCGGCACCAAGGGTCCACAGGCCGAGTCGGTTCGACCGGCCGGTTGACCCAATTGTCGGGCGCGCCCTCGGCAACGCCGTCCGGGCGGCCGGGCGGCGCTAGTCTGTCCCGGTGACGTTCAACGGCAACCCACCCGGGCGCCTGGGGAGGGCATCCGCCGCGCTTGCGACCGTGCTCGTCGGTGCGGTGGCGCTGTCCGGATGCGCGCCCGAGAGGGCTCCGGAGCCCACGCCCACCGAAACCTACGTCTCCACCTACGAGACCCCGCCGCCGACCGAGCTCGCGCCCCTGCGCGGGACGACCGTACCGGCCGGATCCCTCGACCACGCCTCCATCGCGGCGAAGATCGACAACCACTGGGACGCGAGGCCCCAGGTCGGGCTCGAACGCACCGACGTGCTGTTCGAGGAACTGGTCGAGGGCGGGATCACCCGTTACGTCGCGATCTGGCAGTCGGACATTCCCGAGCGGCTCGGACCGGTGCGCTCGATCCGGCCGATGGATCCGGCCATCGTCTCCCCCTTCCGCGGGATCATCTGCTACTCCGGTGGACAGCAGCGCTTCGTCTACCTCATGCGGCAGACGCCCGTCTACAACGCGATCCACGGCCAGCCGGACACCGCCGACACCTTCTACCGGGCGAGCGACCGCCCGGGCCCGCACGACGTCATCGTCAAGGCGCGGGAGGTTCTCGCCCAGCACACCGACCTCGCCGCACCCCAGCAGCAGTTCGCCTACTCGCTGGATGCGGCATCCTCGACGGCCGCGAAGGAGGGCAAGCCGACCGCCGCAGTCGAGTACCGTTTCTCTTCGCTCTTCTACGGCACCTGGAAGTGGAATGCCGAGGCCGAGCGCTGGATGCGCGTCCAGCAGGGCAAGGTCGACAAGGACAGTCACGGAGACCAGCTCAATGCCGCGAACGTCGTCGTGCTCCGCGTCAACGTCGTCGACGACCGCGGAGTGCCGAAGACGATCCTGACCGGTTCGGGGGAGGCCTGGGTCTCCAGCGGTGGGGCGACCATTCACGGCAAGTGGTCGAAGGGCGGCGAGAAGGATCCTCTTCGCCTCGTCGACGGAAACGGGGTGACGATTCGACTCGCTGCCGGCAACACCTGGTTCGAACTCATCCCGCCCGGCGGCTCGGTCGGTTTCGTCGCCCCGGCGGAGCAGTAGCGGCTCGCTTGCACTCTCCGTCGTAGAGTGCCAGAATCATTTAGCACTCTCTTAGTGTGAGTGCCAAAGGTGTTGCACTTTTCACGACGTCCGGGAGGGACGAGAAACACACATGGCAAAGATCATTGCTTTCAACGAAGAGGCCCGACGCGGCCTTGAGCGCGGCCTCAACATCCTGGCCGATGCGGTCAAGGTGACGTTGGGCCCGCGCGGTCGCAACGTCGTGCTCGAGAAGAAGTGGGGCGCCCCCACGATCACGAACGACGGTGTCTCCATCGCCAAGGAGATCGAGCTCGACGACCCGTACGAGAAGATCGGCGCGGAACTCGTCAAAGAGGTCGCCAAGAAGACGGATGACGTCGCCGGCGACGGAACGACCACCTCGGTCGTGCTCGCCCAGGCCCTCGTTCGCGAAGGCCTGCGCAACGTCGCGGCCGGTGCCGACCCGATCAGCCTCAAGCGCGGCATCGAGAAGGCCGTGGCCGAGGTCATCGCCGCTCTCGTGGCGGGCGCCAAGGAGATCGAGACCAAGGAAGAGATCGCGGCCACCGCATCCATCTCCGCCGGAGACACCGAGATCGGCGCCCTGATCGCCGAGGCCATCGACAAGGTGGGCAAGGAAGGCGTCGTCACGGTCGAGGAGTCGAACACGTTCGGCACCGAGCTCGAGCTCACCGAGGGCATGCGCTTCGACAAGGGCTTCCTGTCGGCGTACTTCGTCACCGACCCCGACCGCCAGGAGACGGTGTTCGAGGACCCGTACATCCTCATCGTCAACTCGAAGATCTCCAACATCAAGGACCTGCTTCCGATCGTCGACAAGGTGATCCAGAGCGGCAAGCAGCTGCTCATCATCGCCGAAGACGTCGACGGCGAGGCCCTCGCGACGCTCGTCGTCAACAAGATCCGCGGCATCTTCAAGTCGGTCGCCGTCAAGGCACCCGGCTTCGGAGACCGTCGTAAGGCCCAGCTGCAGGACATCGCCACGCTCACCGGCGGCCAGGTCATCAGCGAGGAGGTCGGACTCAAGCTCGAGAACGCCACCCTCGACCTGCTCGGCCAGGCCCGCAAGGTCATCGTCACCAAGGACGAGACCACGATCGTCGAAGGCGCCGGCGAGGCCGACGCCATCGCGGGCCGTGTCAAGCAGATCCGCGCGGAGATCGAGAACACCGACAGCGACTACGACCGTGAGAAGCTCCAGGAGCGCCTCGCGAAGCTGGCCGGCGGCGTCGCCGTCATCAAGGCGGGCGCCGCGACCGAGGTCGAGCTCAAGGAGCGCAAGCACCGCATCGAAGACGCCGTCCGCAACGCGAAGGCCGCCGTCGAGGAGGGCATCGTCGCCGGTGGTGGCGTGGCGCTCATCCAGGCCGGCGCGACCGCATTCGAGGGCAAGGCGCTCAAGGCGCTCAAGGGTGACGAGGCGACGGGTGCGAACATCGTCCGCGTCGCCGTCGACGCCCCGCTCAAGCAGATCGCGCTCAACGCCGGCCTCGAGCCGGGCGTCGTCGCCGAGAAGGTGCGCGGTCTCCCGACCGGCCACGGCCTCAACGCGGCGACCGGGGAGTACGGCGACATGCTGACCGCCGGCATCAACGACCCGGTCAAGGTCACCCGCTCCGCGCTGCAGAACGCCGCGTCGATCGCCGGGCTGTTCCTCACCACCGAGGCCGTCGTCGCTGACAAGCCGGAGAAGGCCTCGGCCGCTCCGATGGGTGACCCGTCGGGTGGTATGGACTTTTGATTGACGCAGACGCGTTAGCGTCTGCATCGATCAAGGTTGAGTAGCCCGGCCCTGCCGGCCGGGCGTATCGAAACCCAGCGTCCAAGAAGGGCGGTCCCGAAAGGGGCCGCTCTTTTGCGTGGCGCGGGTTCGGGAAGAACGTCAATGGCTCCGCCCGTAGACGCCCGCCACACCCGAGCCATTGAAGTTCTTCCCGAACCCACTTGGTTACGTCGTTCTCTAGGGGTTCTCGACTCAGTCGAGGGCGAGGTCGAAGGCGGCCTGGATGGCGGCGGCGAGGGACGGCTCCTGGCTGTCGAGGAGGAAGCCGATCTGCGGGCCGAGATCCGAGACTTCGATCGTCGCGATGTTGTCGCAGTTCACGACCGAATCGTGGTCCAGCCCATTCGCCCTGCCGACCGCCACCTCGGTGCGAAGGCCGCGGACGCGGCTGGTGATAGGAGCAACGGTGACGCGGGTGCGATCGAGGCGAACGGCTTCACGAGTGAGGATGACCACCGGACGACGCTTGTCGACCTCCGCGAGGACGATCGGCCGCATCAGTCGATATCCATGGGCAGCCGCGCGGCGTAGCGCGCGAACTCCGCCAGATCGTCATCGCCCTCGCGACGGTAGATCTCGGCATCCTGTTCGGCTTCGACACGTCGCTTGAATCGCTTGAGTTCCCGCGTCACGATCGCCGCCCTGCTGTCGAATCGGCCCTCCGCGACGAGCGCGTCGAGGAAGATGACGAGCTCGTCGGGAAGCCGCACCGCAATCTGCTTGCTCATCCCAACATGATACCGCTGTGGGATGCACGCGGTATGGGCAGGGACGAGAGCGCTCATCCGGCGAACATCCGGGCGTTGGCGAGCTCGACATCCGCGTACTGCTGACCGGCCCGCCCGAGTGCCTGGCCGATCGCCGCGAGGCTCTGCTCGACCCGCTGCTGTGTGGCCGTCCAGTCGGTGACGACCGACTGGAACGCGGTTGCGGCAGGTCCGGTCCACGACGACTGCAGGCTCATGAGTTGCGTCTTGAGGCTCGCGGCCTCCGCCTCGATCCTCGACATGGTCGTCCGGATGGCGCCATGTGCGCCGAGCACTGCCTCGCTGTCCACCTGATAGCTGGTCATGATCCCTCCCTGGGTTCCGGGGAGCATCCCCGTCGGCAGCACGGTAATCGACCGGCCGCCGCCGTTCGGGGCGCACGGGCTCAGGCGGTGGAGGACTCCTGCGTGTCGTCGCTGGGGAGGAGAGGAAGGGTGATGCGGAACGTCGCCCCGCCGCCCGGGGTCTCGAGCACGTCGACGGTGCCGCGGTGGGCGGCGATGATGCCCGAGACGATCGCGAGCCCGAGCCCGCTGCCGCCGGTCGTCCGCGTGCGGGAGGTGTCGGCCCGCCAGAAGCGCTGGAAGATCTTGTCCCGGACCTGTGGGGGCACGCCCTCGCCATGGTCCACGATATCGAGCATGGCCAGTTGCCGGTTGGGGTCCACATGAACGACGAGCTCGAGCGGGCTGTCGGGGGGCGTGAAGCGCATGGCGTTGCCCATGAGGTTCGTGATGACCTGTCGGATCTTGTTCTCCTCGGCGAGCACGACGGCCGGCAGTTCGAGCTGCACCTGTTCCGGTTGTCCGGATGCGGCAACCGGGGGCATCGCCCGCGCCCGGCGCGAGCGCAGGCGGGCGATGGTCGCGCCGGCGAAGGCGATCGGCCCAGTGGCGGTGGAGACCTGCCGTCCGGATCCGGATGCCGCGTCGCGGCGGCGCCCGGACGGCGCGGGCGCCGCGGGCGCCTCGGCCGGCTCCGCGGCATCCGGTTCGGCGACGATCACGGTCACCGTGCGGTCGGGCGCGGAGGCCATGGCGTCGAGCGCGGCGTCGCGGGCGAGCGGGAGGAGGTCGACGCGCGCGAGCTGGAGGGGTTTCGCCTCATCGAGGCGGGCGAGCTCGAGAAGGTCCTCGACGAGGCCGCCCATCCGTACGGCCTCCTTCTCGATACGGTCCATGGCCTGGCTGACCTCGTCGGCCGAGGGGAGAGCGCCCATCCGGTAGAGCTCGGCGTAACCGCGCACGGTCACGAGAGGGGTGCGCAGTTCGTGGCTCGCGTCGCCGACGAAGCGGCGCATCTGGTCGATCGTCTTGGCGCGGTCGGCGAAAGCGCGGTCGATGCGGTTGAGCATGGTGTTGAGCGATCGGTTGAGGCGGCCGACCTCGGTGTTCGGGGTCGCCCCGGGGAGTCGCTGGCTGAAGTCGCCGTTCGCGATCGCCGCCGCCGTCGCCTCGACCTCGCGCAGGGGGGTGAAGGTGGCGGTGACGAGCAACCGGGTGAGGGCACCGCCGAGGATGACGACGGAGAGCCCGAACCCGAGGAACACCGCGGTGTACTGCGAGATGGTCGCGTTGATGTCGGCGAGGCTCGCCCCCACCGAAAGCGTCACGACCGCGCCTGTCACGGCATCCTCGTAGGGGGCGGACACGACGCGCCACTGCCCGGTGCGGTCGGTGTTCCACAGCGTGAGCGGTATGCCCTGCTGGGCCCGGACGATGTCGAGGTTGAGGCCCTGCACGACGGGCTGGGCCTGGGCGGAGTCGCGGTTGCGGCACAGGAGCGTGCCATCCGTGGTGAGTACGGCGACGAAGAACTGGCTGGGGCCGGAGACGTAGTCGCAGGTCTCCTGGATGCCCAGGTGAAGCGCGCCGAGGTCGTATGCGGTCGAGGACACCTTGCGGTCGACCTCTCCAACGAGGTAGTTGCGCAGCACGGTCATGGTGCCGACCCCGGCGACGAGCAGGCCGACGGTGAGCAGCAACACTGTCACGGCCGTCGTCTTGGTGCGCAGGGACACCCGGCCCCACCACTGCGATAGCTGCTCGTGCATCAGGACATCAGGCTAACCGGAATCGCCCGCACTCGCCCCGGAAACCTGCGCCGCAGGTCAGGCCTTCGCCGCTTTGAGCATGTACCCGAAGCCGCGCTTGGTCTGGATGACCGGCTCGTCGGAGTACTGGTCGAGCTTGCGGCGCAGGTAGGAGATGTAGGACTCGACGATGCCGGCATCCCCGTTGAAGTCGTACTCCCAGACGTGGTCGAGGATCTGCGCCTTGCTGAGCACCCGGTTCGGGTTGAGCATGAGGTAGCGCAGGAGCTTGAACTCGGTGGGGCTCAGCTCGACCTGGGTGTCGCCGATCGTGACCTCGTGGGTGTCCTGGTCCATGGTGAGGTCGCCGGTGCGGATGATGGCATCCTCCTCGTCCTGCATCGTGCGGCGCAGGATGGCCTTGATGCGCGCGACGATCTCGTCGAGGCTGAATGGCTTGGTGACGTAGTCGTCGCCGCCGACGGTGAGGCCGGTGATCTTGTCCTCGGTGTCGTCCTTCGCGGTGAGGAACAGGATGGGGGCGGTGTAGCCGGAGGCGCGGAGACGCTTCGTGACGCCGAAGCCGTTCATGTCCGGCAGCATGACGTCGAGGATGATGAGGTCGGGTTCCTCCTCGAGTACGGCGGAGATCGCCTGGGCGCCGTTGCCGACCGCGCGCACGGCGAAGCCGGCGAAACGCAGGCTCGTGGTCAGCAGGTCACGGATGTTGGGCTCATCGTCGACAATGAGAATCTTGGGTCCATCGCTCATATTGTCAGTATCTGCGCGTTTGCTGAGCGAATCCTGAACGTTGGTCGGGCCGGTTCGGGTGCAGACTGGATGGCATGGAAGCGCTGGACGGCACAGATGGCCGTGAGTCGATGCCCCCCGAGGGCTTCACCTCGGCCGGCGATCCGGTCTGCTGGCTCGAGCAGGTCTGCGACGAGTGCGGCGCCCTCATCGAGGCCGCTCTCCCCGCGACCTGCTGGCGCTGCGGGGCGACCCTCCTCCCTTCCTGAACGGAAACGAGCGGCGGCGGCGCGAGAATCAGTCAGCGCGAGCGACGACACGCACGCAGCAGTGTTCGCCGGTGGGCGGGACGAACTCGACGGTGCGCGCATCCTCTGAGGCGCCATCCGCAACCCCGCTGAGGAGCGAAACGTTGGCGTGGCAGATGACATCGGTATGGTTCGTCGCGAGCTTGTGGAACGGGCAGTTGGTGAGCACGAGCCCGCCCTCCCCGTCGTCCTGCGGCTCGTAGCCGCAGCTTTCGAGCGCGGCATCCAGCGTGCCGGCGGATGCCCCGAGCTCTCGGCCGGTCTTCTCGGCGATGGTGGCCAGGACCTCGCGCACCGCTTCCCCCGTCCGGTCGGCCTCTTCAACGGCGGCCGCCAGCAATTCTCCTGCGAGCTCATACCGGCGGGCCGGGATGGAGACCGAGATCTCCCCTCCGGTCCGCCGGTAGAGCTTCGACGGGCGACCGGACCCCGGACCGGTCTTCCCGCTCAGACGCCTGAAGTCTGCCTCCAGCACGCCTTCATCCACGAGTCGGTCGAGGTGGAACGCGGCGGTGCTGCGCGGCACCCCGAGTGCTCGCGCGGCATCCTCCCTACTGACGGCGTTCTCGCTCCGACTCACGAACTCGAACAGGGCGCGCCGTTGTGGATCGCTGATCGCAGCGACGGCGGAGATCTGTCCGGTTCTCGACTCGTTCATGCGGACAGTCTAACTCTAAAACGGTGAATCTTGACAAAAGAATTCTGAACCGCATAGAGTCAGGGAATGCAGGGAGAACAAGGAGGCGTCATGAGCCAGACCGCACTACCGGATGCGCTCGGCGCGGATGCTCAGCGCTCGCAGGTGGCGGTACCCCTCCACGCGATCGATCTCAACCAGCAGCAGCGCGATGCCGAGACCGCCGTCGCCGAACTGCTCACCGCCCTCGGGCGGGACGTGAAGAGCGAACACCTCTCCGAGACCCCGCGCCGGGTCGCCGCGAGCCTGCTCGAACTGCTCACCCCCCGCGACTTCGCGATGACGACTTTCCCGAACGACGAAGGCTACGAGGAGCTGGTCCTCGTTCGGGATATCCCCTTCCACTCGCTCTGCGAGCATCACCTGCTCCCGTTCCGCGGCGTCGCGCACGTCGGCTACGTGCCGGGGGAGAGGCTCGTCGGCCTCTCCAAGCTCGCGCGCGTCGTCGAGCAGTTCTCCCGCGACCTGCAGGTGCAGGAGCGCCTCACGAAGCAGATCGCCGGGTACCTTGACGAGCAGCTCGCCCCGCAGGGCGTCGGCGTCGTGCTCGAAGCCGAACACCTCTGCATGACGATGCGCGGCGCCCAGGCAGCCGGGTCGATGACGACGACCGCGGCCTTCACCGGGGTGCTGACGCGGGACAACGCGATGCGACGCCAATTCCGGCTCGCCGGCGACCTGACGGCCTGAACACGACATCCATCACTGAGAGAAGAACATGACCAGCACGAAGAACTTCATCATCATCGGGGGCGGCCTCGCCGGGGTTTCGGCCGCGGAGGAACTGCGCAAGCAGGGCTTCGACGGCACGATCCAGCTCATCGGCAAGGAGGCGCATGCGCCCTACATCCGGCCACCGCTGTCCAAGGGGTACCTGAACGGCTCCGAAGGGCTGGATGCCGTCTACGTCCACCCGGCCGAGTGGTACGCCGAGAACGATATCCAGCTCCTCACCGGCACGAAGGCGTTCGGGGTGAACGCCGCCACCCATGAGGTCACGGTTTCTGGGGGGAAACCGCTTCACTACGACAAGCTGCTGTTGGCGACCGGTTCGTCGCCCAGGCTGCTCACGATCGACGGCGCTGAGCTCGGTGGCGTCCACTACCTGCGTACGCTCGACGACTCCGTTGCCCTGCAGAAAGAATTCACCGGGGGCGGACGCACGCTCGTGCTCATCGGCTCCGGCTGGATCGGCATGGAGGTCGGGGCGACGGCGCGCACCCTCGGCAACGATGTGACGATCCTCGAGCGGGACCCGATCCCGCTCGCGAACGCGATCGGCGACGAGCTCGGGACCATGTTCGCCGAGGTCCACAAGGAGAAGGGCGTCGTGCTGCGCACCTCGGTCGTCGTCGACAAGATCGTCGGCAGCCACGGCAAGGTCGCCGGCGTGCAGCTGGACAGCGGCGAGGTCGTGCCGGCCGATATCGTGCTCATCGGCGTCGGTGCGGTGCCGAACGTGGCGCTCGCCGACGACGCGGGGATCATCACCGAGAACGGCATCGTCACCGACCAGGCGATGCAGACGAGCGACCCGGACATCTTCGCCGCGGGCGACGTGGCCAACGCCTTCCACCCGCTCGCCAACATGCGACTGCGCAGCGAGCACTGGGCGAACGCGCTCAACGAAGGCCCCGCCGCGGCGCGCGGCATGCTCGGCCAGAACGAGAGCTATGAGGAGATCCCGTACTTCTACACCGATCAGTTCGACATCGGCATGGAGTATTCCGGATACGGTCCGATGACCCGCGGTGCGAAGATCGTCTATCGCGGCAATCGCGAGGGACGCGAGTTCGTCGCCTTCTGGCTCAAAGACGGCCGGGTCGTCGCGGGCATGAACGTGAACGTCTGGGACGTCAACGAGCAGGTGCAGCGTCTCATCCGCGAGGGCAAGGTGGTCGACGAGTCGCGACTGGTCGATGAGTCGGTGCCCCTGGACGAGATCTAGCAGGGAATCCAGTTGCGGAGAACCATCGGCGGGCGCACCTTCGACTTCGATCGTGAGGTCGCGGTCATGGCGGTCATCAACCGCACGCCGGACTCCTTCTTCGACAAGGGTGCGACCTACGCGCTCGACAAGGCCGTCGAGGCCTCGCTGCGCGCCGTGAAGGATGGCGCCGACTGGCTCGACATCGGCGGCGTGCCCTTCGGACGTGGCCCCGTCGTGACCCTTGAGGAGGAACTCGATCGGATCGTCCCCGTCGTCTCGGCGATCGCCGCGAAGTCGGATGTCGTGATCTCGGTGGACACCTTCAACGCGAAGGTGGCCGCCGCGGCGATCGAGGCGGGAGCCTCGGTCATCAACGACACGAGCGGACTGTTCGACCCGGACATGGCATCCGCCGTCGCTGCCACGGACGCGACACTCGTGCTCACCCACAGCATGTCGCCGCCGCGCGCCGAGCCGCCCCGCCCGGAGTACGTCGACGTCGTGGACGAGGTCATCGCCTTCCTGCGCGACCGTATCGGCCGCGCCCAGGCCGCAGGCATCCCGGATGAACGCATCATCGTCGATCCGGGCCACGACCTCAACAAGAACACCTACCACTCGCTCGAGCTCACCCGGCGTCTGCACGAGATCGTCGCACTGGGCTACCCGACACTGGCTGCGGTCTCCAACAAGGACTTCGTGGGCGAGACGATCGACCGCAAGCAGGGGGAGCGGCTCGAGGGTTCGCTCGCCGCGGCGGTGTTCTGCGTCCTGGAGGGCGCGCGCATCATCCGGATGCACGACGTCCCGGCGACCGTCGCGGCCGTGCACATGGTCGAGGCGATCCTCGGTTGGCGCAAGCCGGCCTGGACGCTGCACAATATGGGATGAGCTCTTCCGAAGGTTCCGAGTCGATCCGCCGCCTGTGGCCGGATCCCTCCGGTGAGTTGACCGATGACGAGATCGTCGCATCGCTCCGGTCGGATGAGCCGGTGCTGAGGGTCAACTTCGTCTCGAGCGTGGATGGCGCCGTCACGCATGACGGGCGTTCGGGCGGTCTCTCCGGTGAGGCCGACAAACGCCACTTCGAACTGTTGCGTCGTGTGTGCGACGTGGTGCTCGTCGGCGCCGGGACGGTGCGTGACGAGGGCTACGGTCCGATGCGGGTGAGCGAGGAGTCGGCGCGCTGGAGGGTCGCGAACGGATTGCCGGAGCATCCGGTGTTCGCCATCGTGAGCGGGTCGCTCGCCCTCGACCCCGATTCGGACATCTTCACGGATGCGCCGGTGCGACCGATCGTCGTCACCTCGACACGGGCCCCGGCCGAGTTGGTGGCGCGCTTCGAGGCCGTAGCGGATGTCGTCG
Organism: Leifsonella bigeumensis; assembly: GCF_039537265.1. Classification (NCBI taxonomy): domain Bacteria; kingdom Bacillati; phylum Actinomycetota; class Actinomycetes; order Micrococcales; family Microbacteriaceae; genus Leifsonella; species Leifsonella bigeumensis. The sequence continues at coordinate 255,748 of NZ_BAABAE010000002.1, forward strand.
TCGGCGGCTCGAACTGGATCGACGTGCCGCACGCGGTCGCCACATTCCACGAGCGGGGACTGCGGAACGTGCTGTGCGAGGGGGGCCCGACGCTGTTCGGCTCCCTGCTCGCGGCGGATGCGGTGGACGAGCTCTTCCTCACCGTCTCGCCGACGCTCGAAGCGGGCGACGCCTGGCGCATCACGGCAGGCGAGCTCGCCGAACCGTACCGGCTCGCACTCGCGAGCGTGCTCGCATCCGGGAGCACCCTGCTCCTGCGATACGCGCGCGCCTGACGGCGGTCTCGCGGAAGGCAGGAGCGGGTCAGGCGGCCAGCAGCGCGTCGGCGTCGAGGATCGTGTAGCTGTAACCCTGCTCGGCGAGGAACCGCTGGCGGTTCTGGGCGAAATCCTGATCGACGGTGTCGCGCGCAACGAGCGTGTAGAAGTTCGCGGGCAGGCCGGACTCCTTCGGGCGCAGCAGGCGACCGAGGCGCTGGGCCTCCTCCTGGCGCGACCCGAACGACCCTGACACCTGGATGGCGACGGTCGCCTCCGGCAGGTCGACCGAGAAGTTCGCGACCTTCGACACCACGAGCACCTTCGTCACCCCGTCGCGGAACTCCTGGTACAGGCGCTCGCGCTCGTCCACCGGGGTGGCGCCGGTCAGCTTCGGGGCGTCCAGGGCATCCGCGAGCTGGTCGATCTGGTCGAGATACTGACCGATGACGAGGATGCGCTCACCCTCGTGCTGCTTCACGAGTCGCCGTACGACGCGCAGCTTCTCCGGCGCGGTCGCCGCGAGCCGGTACCGCTCGTCGTCGGCGCTCGCCGCGTACTCGAGGCGTTCCTGTTGCGGCAGGTCGATGCGCACCTCGAAACAGGATGCCGGGGAGATGAAGCCCTGCGCCTCGATCTCCTTCCAGGGGGCGTCGAACCGCTTCGGACCGATGAGGCTGAACACGTCGCCCTCGCGGCCGTCCTCGCGCACGAGCGTCGCGGTGAGGCCGAGCCGGCGGCGCGCCTGCAGTTCCGCGGTGAGTTTGAAGACGGGCGCGGGCAGCAGGTGCACCTCGTCGTAGATGACGAGACCCCAGTCCATGGCGTCGAGGAGCGAGAGGTGGGCGTACTCGCCCTTCCTCCTGGCGGTGAGGATCTGGTAGGTCGCGATCGTGACCGGCCGGATCTCCTTCACCTGACCCGAGTATTCGCCGATCTCCTCCTCGGTGAGACTCGTGCGACGCAACAGCTCGCTGCGCCACTGGCGCGCCGAGACGGTGTTGGTCACGAGCACGAGCGTCGTGGTCTTCGCCTCAGCCATGGCACCGGCCCCGACGAGCGTCTTTCCGGCTCCGCAGGGCAGCACGACGACCCCGGAGCCGCCGGCGAAGAAGCTGTCGATCGCCTGCGTCTGGTACGGACGCAGGTGCCAGTCGGCGGTGTCGAGGTCGATCTCGTGCGGGGTGCCGGGGGTGTAACCGGCGAGGTCTTCGGCGGGCCAGCCGAGCTTCATGAGCTCCTGCTTGAGCTGTCCGCGGGCCCAGGCCGCGACGCCGAAGCGGTCCGGGGCGAGCCGGCCGGTCAGCAGGGGGACCACGCGCTTGGCGCGGGCGATCTCGGCGAGCACCGCGGCATCCGTCGACCGAAGTTCGAGCTCGCCCGCCTCGGTGCGCTCGACCACGAGACGGCCGTAGCGGGCGACGCTCTCCCGGATGTCGATGGCCACCGATTGCGGGACGGGGAAGCGCGAGTACCGCTCGAGCACGGCGAGCATGCCCTGCGCATCGTGGCCCGCCGCACGGGCGTTCCAGAGGCCGAGCCGGGTGATCCGGTAGGTGTGGATGTGTTCGGGGGCGCGCTCGAGCTCGGCGAAGACGGCGAGGTCGTGGCGAGCGTCCTCGGCATCCGGGTGCGCGACCTCGAGCAGCACGGTGCGATCGCTCTGCACGATGAGGGGGCCGTCAGACATAACGTTCCAGTCTACGTCCCGCCGCCGTTGTCACGTCGGGGAGACGGCGGCGATGCTCGAGAGGGGGAGGGTGCGCTCGATCTCGGAGAGGGGGTCGCGTGCACGCAGGCGCCCGCCGGCGACGCTCGCCGGTTCGAGGCGGTAGTCGACGACCGTGTCGTTCGGCATCCGCACGCTCACCGTGACCGTCGCCTTCGACCGGATGGCCTCCTCGAGCTGCCGGTACAGCCAGGCCTGGCCGGGGTCGAGCGGGGCGCCGGCATCCGCGAGGCGAAGCCGTTCGACGAGCTGGCGCACCGGGTCGACGGGCGCCGGAGCGCTCACGCGGGCGGACACCGGCCGTCGCACCTGCACGATGCGGCCGCGCGAGTCCTCTGCGGCCACCGGATAGCGTGCGTCGACGAGAGCCCAGTACACCTGCGATCGGTCGCGGCGGCTGACGAGCCGGTGCGTGTCGTTCGCCGCGAGGGAGAGGGCTGCGAGGCTTCGGTCGACGCGCACGGCGCCGAGTAGCGCGGAGTCCTCCGACCGCACATAGCTGACCGCCTCCGGGTCGCCGGAGGGCAGCGCGCCCACACGCAGCAGCCCGTGCCTCGCGGCGGTCTCTCCGATGAGATACCCGAGCGGCTGCGGCACCCCGGTGAGCGACACCTCCTCGAGGAACTCGAGCAACGATCCGGCGGTCTCTCCGGCTGCGATGGCCCGCCCGAGGCTTGCCGCCGAGAAGCGGAACCGCGAGGCGATCGCGCGTCCATCGACCTCGGCCATCGAGCGCAGCCGGGCGTCGATCCCGGGCTCGAGCGGCCCCGGCGCGACCGCGGAGAGGTCATGCTGCAGGTACACCTTGTCGACCGGATCGGGAAGGCTCTTCGCGAGCAGTTCCTCCGCGCGGGCAGTCTCGCCCGAGAGCAGTGCGGCGCCAGGCGTGCTCACGACCTCGCCTGCGGTGATCCCGAGCCGTTCGGCTTCCTCGAGCCGTGCCGAGACCCGCCCGGCGAGCCACGCGCCGCCGGCCGGGTAGAGCCAGGCGAGCCAGTCGCGAAGGCCCTGCCCCCACAGGATGTCGGGATGCTCGGCGAGACGGGACCGGATGTCGCCGGGCAGTGAGATCGCCCAGGTCTCGGCGAGCGCGACCCAGCGGCGACTCGCGGAGAGGTTGAGCCACGGGGGGCTCCCTTCGGCGACGAGGAGGCGCGCACCCTCCCTGCGCACGAGGCCGGCCGACTCCGCCGCGGCGACGAGCGTGGCCACGGCCGGCTCCTCGATCGCCATCGCATGAGCTAGACGGCGAGTCTCCGGCTGCCCGAGCGCACCGCGGGCGAGCAGGCGGGCCGGTTCGCGCTCGAGTTCGAAGAGCAGCTCAGCGGTCGCGGTCATCGCCGCGAAGGCGTGTTCTGCGGCGAGGTGGTCGGTGCTGGCTCGATCGGGTGCCGCGACGGCCGGATGCTCCGGCGGCGGTGCGTCGTCGCGCGGGTCGGGGAGGCCGAGCGACGGCCAGCGCGCGAGTTGTCCGGCGACCTCGGCCCAGCCCGCGATGCCCCCGTCGTCGAAGTCCAGGAGCAACTGCTCGTGCAGGCGTTCGACGGCCGGTGCGTCGAGGCCGAGAGCGGCCTTCGCCTGGCTGCCGGACATCCGCCCCCCTCCGGATGCGGCCCGCTCGCCGAGCGCGGCCAGCCCGGCGATGGCGTGCCGGTCGAGGCGCGAGAGGCAGGCCTGGAGCGAGTCCGGTTCGAGCAGGGCGTCGGCGAGGTCGAAGAAGTCCCGGATGCCGGTCGTCGCCACCCCTCGCCCGGCAAGCGCCGCGACGAGCGCGTCGTCGCCCATGGCCCGCAACCGGGCGGCGAGGGCGAGGGTGCTCGTCATGGGCTCCGGTCGTGCGCTAGCGCGCGTTCGCTTTCGCCGCGCGGGATCGTCGCATCCCGTTGGAGACGAGCACGACGATGATGAGCACGAAGGCGAGCGGCAGACCGAGGTAGGGGACGAAGAACACGGCGGGCCAGATCCCGTGGCTGAACCCGTCGTTCGCCCCGACGCCGGCGGAGGTCGCGACGATGACGGCGACGAAGCAGATGAGCGCAAGCGCCACGATCGCGACGATCATGATGGCGAGGATCCGCTCGAGGCGGCTGATGCCGGAGGGAGTGCCGGGTGCTGCGGTGGGCGAAGCGGGGTTCTTGGTCACAGTCACAAGGATACGCACCGCCGGATTGCCCGTAGGCTTGAGACAGAAGATCGTCCGCGCTCGACTGCGCAGCGACCGAGAAAGAGGTAATGACATGCCCACCGGCAAGGTCAAGTTCTATGACGATGAGAAGGGCTTCGGCTTCATCAGTTCCGATGACGGCCAGGAGGTCTTCCTGCACGCCTCTGCGGTGCCCGCGGGAGTCACCATCAAGAGCGGCATGAAGCTCGAGTTCGGCATCGCCGACGGCAAGCGCGGGGCGCAGGCGCTCTCGGTGCGCGTGCTCGAGGCGCCGCCGAGCCTCGCCAAGATGAGCCGTAAGCCTGCGGATGACATGGCCGTCATCGTCGAGGACCTCGTGAAGGTGCTCGACAGCATCGGCTCGAACCTCAAGCGCGGGCGCTACCCGGAGTCCAGCCACTCCCGCAAGATCGCCGCCATGCTGCGCAAGGTCGCGGACGACCTGGATGCCTGAGTCGGCGGGGAAGGCCGGCGCCGCGCCCACAGCCGAAGACGTCGCACTCGCCCGCGAGGCGCTCCTCGACATCACGACGGCGTCGACGATCGGGGAGCCCGTAGGGTCGATGGTCGGCGAGGAGGGCGTGCTCACCCTCTACTTCGATACCACCATGGCCGGTTACCCCGGCTGGAGGTGGACGGTGAGCATCGCGCACGTCGACGGTGCGGATGCGTCGGTGCTCGAGACCGAGTTGACCCCCGGCGAGGGCGCGCTGCTGTCGCCGGACTGGGTGCCATGGTCGGAGCGGTTGGCCGACTACCAGGAGGCGCAGGCGGAGCTCGCAGCGCAGGCCGCCGAGGGTGACGACAGCGACGACGATGACGATGACGACATCGAGGATGACGACGACTTCGACGACGAGGACGTCCACGACGACGATGTGCTCATGCACAGCGGCGACCTCGACGGAGTCGACATCGACTCGCTCGACGAGTCGGAGGGTGGCACGGGTGCCGCGGACTCAGTTCTGCCGGCGGTGGGTGACGACGAGGCCGAGCAGGCCGAGGGCGAGTCCGACGACGCAGGTCCACAGCCACCAGTGAAGGCCCGCCGCAATCAGCGGTCCAAGAAACAGCAGCAGGGCGACGAGGGCGAGTAGCCACAGGGCGAGGCCGACGAGCATGGCCTTGCGGTCATCCGTCTTCACCGGTTCGGGGTCGGGACGACGCTCCGAGTCCTTGAGCCACAAACGCATGCGTTACAGGTTACCCACCACATACTCGACGCAGGCGACGAGGGCGCGCACGTCATCCGAGTCGATCGCGGTGAAGGTCGCGACGCGCAACTGGTTGCGTCCGAGCTTGCGGTAGGGCTCGGTGTCGACGATGCCGTTCGCCCGCAGCGCCTTCGCGACCGCGGCGGCATCGACCGTGTCGTCGAAGTCGATCGTGACGACCACCTGCGAGCGGTGGTCGGGGTTCGCGACGAAGGGATGCGCATAGTCGGTGCGCTCCGCCCACTCGTAGAGCAGACCTGAGGACTCGGCCGTGCGTGCGTCCGCCCAGGTGAGGCCGCCGTTGGCGTTGATCCAGTCGACCTGGTTCTCGAGCAGCAGGAGGGTGGAGATCGCCGGGGTGTTGAGGGTCTGGTCGAGCCGCGAGTTGTCGATCGCGTTCTTGATGCTCAGGAACTCGGGGATGTACCGCCCACTCGCGGCCACCCGCTCGACGCGTTCGATCGCGGCGGGGGAGAAGAGGGCGAACCACAGGCCGCCGTCGGAGGCGAAGTTCTTCTGCGGCGCGAAATAGTAGACGTCGGTCTGGCCGGCGTCGAAGTCGATGCCGCCCGCCGCGCTCGTCGCGTCGACGACGGTGAGGGCGCCGGCATCGCCGACGACTCGCGTGACCGGGGCCATGACTCCGGTGGAGGTCTCGTTGTGAGGCCACGCATACACGTCGATGCCGGATGCCGGGGCGGGTTCGCTGCGGCTTCCCGGCTCGGCGCTGCGGACATCCGGGGCCTGGAGCCATGGCGCGCCGGCGGCTGCGGCGAACTTGCCGCCGAACTCGCCGAACACGAGGTTCTGGCTGCGGTTCTCGATGAGGGAGAAGGCGGCGGCATCCCAGAACGCGGTCGATCCGCCATTGCCGAGCACGACCTCGTAGCCGTCGGGCAGGCGGAACAACTCGGCGAGGCCCGTGCGCACCCGGCCGACGAGGTTCTTCACCGGCGCCTGGCGGTGGGAGGTGCCGAGGAGGGCAGCGCCCGCGCCGGCGAGGTAGGCCACCTGCTCCGCACGCACTTTGGATGGGCCGCAGCCGAATCGACCGTCGGCAGGCAGCAGGTTGGTGGGGATCGTCAGCTCCGGCATGGTGCAATCCTAAGGCGGGGGTCGGGGCCGACAGCCGCCGGAACGCACAGCGGCGACAGGTTAGGCTTGCCTATGACGTTATGTTGCGGAAGGAGGCTCGCATGGCCGATCTGATCGACACGACCGAGATGTACCTCCGCACGATCTACGAGCTCGAGGAGGAGAACATCATTCCCCTGCGCGCCCGCATCAGCGAGCGCCTCGGGCATTCCGGCCCGACCGTGTCGCAGACGGTCGGCCGGATGGAGCGCGATGGTCTCGTCGTCGTCGAGGACGACCGCCACCTGAGGCTCACCCCGCAGGGCCGCAGCAAAGCGGTCAACGTCATGCGCAAGCACCGGCTCGCGGAGCGGCTGCTCTCGGACGTCATCGGCCTCGATTGGGCCCTCGTGCACGATGAGGCATGCCGCTGGGAGCATGTCATGAGCGAGCAGGTCGAGAGGCGCCTCGTGGAGCTGCTCGAGCATCCGACCCATTCGCCCTACGGCAACCCGATTCCGGGTCTCGAGGGCCTCGGCGACTCGGCGCCGTCGAACAAGTTCGCGGATGGCGTCGTCAATCTCGTGAACCTCGTGCTCGGCGCGGTCGGCCCGGTGAAGGGCACGATCCGTCGGCTGGGGGAGCCGGTGCAGTACGAGCCGGAACTGCTGGAGCAGTTGAGGGATGCCGGGATCGTCCCCGGCGCGAAAGCGAGTTTCGAGTCGGTGGGCGGCTACGTGGTCGCGAAGGCGGAGGGCGACGGCGAGGCCGTCGAGCTGCCGACCGAGGTCGCACAGCACATCTACGTGGGGACCGCCCGGTTCACTGGTTGATCGCACGGTCTCCACAGGCTCGACCTGAGATGGGCGTGCGGTCTCGACAGGCTCGACCTGAGACAAGGGGCACGGTCTCGGCAGGCTCGACCTGAGACACGGGGGCACGGTCTTCTCCGGTCGAGCTTGTCGAGACCCCGGCGCGCCTGCGCAGCACCGATCCCGCGTTCTGGGTTACTCTGAAACGTCCTTGCAGTTCCGCAGAGAAGCTCGGGAGAGCCTGATGACCAGCGGTCGCACCGTCCAAACCGTGGATGAGCGCGCCCTCTTCTTCATACGGCTGAGCAGCGGGTACGCCTGTCAGCGCACCCTGAACGCCTGAGCACTGCCGCGTTTTGCGGTGGTGCTTTTTTGTTCCGCTCACTCCCTCTCGTAGGTCTGCAGGGTGGGTCGAATTCCTGGAAGCCGTCCAGGACCCTTCGAAAGGATGAACATGCGTACCCTGGTCCTCAATGCGGGCTTCGAGCCCCTCGCCGTCGTGTCGTTCAAGCGAGCCGTCGTGCTGGTGATGAACGAGAAGGCGACGATCCTCTCGGCGGATGACGAGCACCCGGTGTTCACGGCGTTCGGCGCCTACGACCGGCCGTCGGTCATCCTGCTGACCAGGTATGTGCGGATTCCGACCGGACGTGCTGTTCCGGTGAGCCGCCGCGGCGTGCTGCGGCGCGACAACCAGCGCTGCGGCTACTGCGGAGGGTCGGCGACGACGATCGACCACGTGCTGCCGCGTTCGCGTGGGGGCAAGGACTCGTGGGAGAACCTGGTCGCCTGCTGCCTGCGCTGCAACAACGAGAAGGGCGACCGCACGCCGTCGGAGATGCGCTGGACCCTGCGCTTCCGTCCCCAGCCGCCGCATGGCACCGCCTGGCTCGTGCGCGGCATCGAGCGCGCTCTGCCCGAGTGGGACGAGTTCCTGGCGCCCGTCGCCGCGTAGCTTCTGCTGGTCGGGTAGCGCGCCTTCGGCGCGCGCATCGAAACCCCGGTTGATCGCATGCCAGGGTGCCCGATTCCCCGACCGCAGGTCACCCTGCCCTGGATCGGCCATTGACAAAGTGAGATCGTCGCCGCTATCGTCACCATCAAGGCGTTCATAGAGTGAATTAGTAGTTCATTAGATGGACACAATGTAGAGGATCAACGATGACTCAGGCACCCTTGGTAGCCCTCACCCGATCGGCGGGTGTCGCTACCATCCGGCTCAATCGCGCGACCAAGCGCAATGCGCTCAGCACGGCGCTACTCACCGAACTCCTCGAAACACTCACAGCAGTAGCGGCAGACTTCCCCGCCACGCGCTCCGCCGTGATCCTCGGAGACGGCCCGGCCTTCTGCGCCGGAGCCGACATCAAGGAATTCGAGAAGTGGGATGCCGCATCCCTTCACCGCTTCCTCGAGCTGGGAAGCGAAGCCTTTTCTCTCGTCAGCAGCATGCCGCAGGTCATCATTGCCGGCGTGCAGGGCTTCGCGCTCGGTGGGGGGCTCGAGCTCGCCCTCGCGAGCGACATCCGCTTCGCCGATACGACTGCGCGCTTCGGACTTCCTGAGATCACGATCGGCGGGGTACCCGGTTGGGGCGGAACCGTTCGGCTCCAGGAGATCATCGGTCGCGGGAGGGCGACCTACTTGACGTTGACAGGCGAGCAGATCGACGCCGACGAAGCGAAGGTCCTCGGCCTCGTCCAGGATGTCGTGGCGCCAGGTGACCTCGAAGGCTGCTGCCACGCGCTCGCCGAGCGTCTCGCCGGGATGAGTCCGACCGCACTGCGTCTGGCGAAGCACGCCGTCGCGATGGGGTCGCCGTTCAACGTTGTCGGCCAGGCCGACGTCGAGCAGTACGCGAACCTGGCCTGCATGCTCAGCGACGAGCGCAAGAGCTCCGTCGAATCGTTCACCGGCCGCACCTAGGCAAGTGATTACCAGATAACAATCCCGATGAAGTGAGGAGACAGAATGATGAACAAGAGAAAGAAGCGGTTCTACCAGTACAGCGCGCTCGGTTCCGTCGTCGCTGTCGCATTGGCCCTGACCGGGTGCAGTGCGGATACCGGCGGCGGAGATGGGCCTGGGGACGAAGCGGTCGAGGTCCTGCTGTTCGCGGGGCCATATGCCACTGTCGCACAGCAGATGCTTCCCGAGTTCGAGAAGGAATCCGGCATCAAGGTGGATCTCACGGTCCTCGGTGGTGAGGTGATCAACCAGAAGACCTCGACAGAGCTCCTCGGCGGAGGAACCTCCTTCGACGTCATGAGCATCCGCGGCGACTCCATGCCGTTCTACGGCAGCAGCAGCGTGCTCGCCGACCTCTCCGACTTCCTCGAGGACAGCGAACTCACGCCTCCCGAGTACGAGCTGAGCGATATCACCCCCATGGTGATGAACTACTACAACTGGAAGGGCGCACAGGTCGGGATGCCGTGGATCGCCGACGCCTACATCACCTACTACCGCACCGATCTCGTGGAGCAGGCAGGCCTGTCCGGCCCGCCCACCTCGGCTGAGGAGTATGCGGAGTACGCCAAGAAGCTCACCAATGCCCCCGAGGTATATGGAACCGGGCTCACGATGCAGCGCAGCCACAACCTCTCGAGCGAGTACTACCAATGGCTGAGCATCTTCGGTGGCGCCGTCGTGGACGGTGACGGCAACTCCGTAGTCGACAGTCCCGAGGCCAGGGAGTCGCTCAAGCACTACGTAGCGCTCAAGGACAGCGCTCCGCCGGACGTTACCAACTGGGCCTTCGAGCGCCTGACCACAGGCCTGTCGCAGGGTGAGGTGGCGATGGCTCTTCAGTGGGCCTCGGTCGCCTCGGTCATGGAAGACGAGTCCCAGTCGAAGGTCGCAGGCAAGATGGGCTACGCGCCGACCCCGAGCTCGCCGAACGCCGCATCGGTCGTGGGTGGCTGGGGTCTGTCGATCCCGGCCGCATCGAAGAACCAGGAGAACGCGTTCAAGTTCATCGCCTGGATGACCGGGCCAGAGATGACTCGCGAGATCGCCGTCCTGGGTGGTGGTCCTGCACGCATGTCCCTTCTCAATGACAAGGAGATGAACGAGCAGTTCCCGTGGTTCAAGGCGCAGGGCCAGAGCCTCGAGAATGCCGTGGCGCGCCCGAGAACTCCCGGCTGGCCCGAGATCGACGACTTCATGTCGACCGAGCTGTCTCAGGTGGTCACCGGCTCACTTGCCCAAGAAGAGGCCATCGCCCGGATCGCCGAGAAGGTCGAGGAGATTGTCACGAGAAAGTGACGGGAGTGGAGGGTGCGTTTGACGATCGAAGGAACGGAGGTGTTCGGATGCTGAAGGCAGAACTGGCGAGTGCACGCCACTCCCCCGAGGTGCACGATGCGCCGAAGCTCCAGAGGGATTGGATCTCACGATGACGCAGACGCACTCTCCGCTTCCGAAGCCGGCACTGCCCGGCAGGGGACAGATCTCCCCTGCCGGGCGGGGCCTGCGGCGCAGGAAGGCACTGAGGAGATTCAATCCTTACTTCTACATCCTGCCGGGCATCGCTTACATCGTCATCACGACGATCGTGCCTCTCGTCTACTCGCTGCGCACGAGTTTCAGTGAGGAGAGGGGCGGGTCTATCGGGAACCCGACCTTCATCGGGCTGGAGAACTACTTCAGGATCTTCCAGGACGGGTCGTTCTGGCACTCCGTGCAGGTCACACTCGTCTACACCGGAGCCACGGTCATCCTCGAGATGATCATCGGCACCGCCCTGGCGCTCGTGCTCGTCAGGCTGCGTCGCGGACGCAAGCTCAGCCGCGTGCTCTTCGTCATCCCGTTCAGCCTGCCGCCGGTCGTCGTCGGACTCATGTACTTGCTGATCCTCGACAGGGGCAACGGCATCCTCAACTACTTGCTCAGCCTTCTCGGCGTCGAAGCCGTCTCGTGGCTGGGCGACCCGTCCGTAGCCCTGTGGGCGATCATCAGCGTCGACATCTGGCAGTGGACTCCGTTCGTGATCATTTCGGCCCTTGCCGCGCTCGAGTCCATGCCGGGTGATGTCCTCGAGGCCGGCATCGTCGATGGCGCGAACCCGCGCCAGTTGTTGCGCTGGATCATCCTTCCCCTCATCAAGCCGGTGCTGCTCGTGGTCGCCCTCACGAGGGCGCTCACCTCCCTCAAGGTGTTCGACATCGTGTTCGTGCTCACGAGCGGCGGGCCAGGAAGGGCGACGGAGACGTTGAGTTACAACATCTACATCGACGCGTTCCAGCGGTTCGACTTCGGGCACAGCGCCGCCCTGTCCTGGATCCTCATCCTGCTCGCCATGCTCCTGTCCATCCCGCTCGTTCGGGCCATGCTTCGTTCGGATGTCGCATGAATCAGCCGAAAGGACTCGATGATGACGCTCAGCACTGAGGTCACGAACGGGAAGAAGCGGCGCCTCGCCGGCCCCATCACGATCGTCGTCGTGCTGTTCTTCATGGCGCCCATCCTGTGGTTCGCCTCCACATCCCTCAAGCAGAGTGGACTGACATTCCAGATTCCACCGGCCTGGTTCTTCGAACCGACACTCGAACACTACGGAAACGTCGTCGGCGTCTCCAAGCCGCTCGAGACCCTGTGGCAGGCCGGCCAGATTCCGAACTTCATGGGTGCGCTGTTCAACAGCCTCATCATCGCTGTCGGGTCCACCCTGCTGTCGACATTCCTCGGCACGGTGGCCGCATTCGGATTCGCACGTTTCAAGATCCGCTGGGAGAACGCATTCCTGCTCGGATACCTTCTGATCCGGATGGTCCCGGCTGTCTCGCTCGTCCTGCCGCTGTACCAGTTGTTCCGGATCTTCGGGCTCAACGACACGTACGTCGGCATGATCATCGCCGAGAGCACATTCCAGGTTCCTTTCGTCGTATGGATGATGACCGGGTTCATCCGCCAGGTTCCCGCTGAGCTCGAGGAGAGCGCGATGGTCGACGGCCTGAGCCGTCCGCGTGCCATGCTGCGGATCACCGTCCCTCTCATTACGCCGGGCCTTTTCGCAACCGTCATCTTCAACTTCGTGCAGGCCTGGAACGACTTCCTGTATCCGCTCGTTCTCACGTCGCAGAATACCCAGACACTGCCCGTCGCGATCATCGGCTTCATCGCCGACGGCAATATCTTCTGGGGGGAGATGGCCGCCGCTGGGATGCTCGTGCTCCTCCCGGTCATCCTCTTCTCGATGCTGGCGCAGCGCTACATCGTCGCCGGGGCAACGGCAGGAGCAGTGAAAGGCTGATGACAGTGCAGGATTCGACAACCGGCGTGAGGCCGCTCAGCGGGCTCAAAGTGCTCGACCTGAGCCAGATCCTGGCTGGCCCGTATTGTACGCGCCTTCTCGCCGACGCCGGTGCCGAGGTGACCAAGATCGAGCCGCCGACCGGCGATCCCTCGCGAAACCTTCCCGCCATGATCGGCGAGAATCACAGTGGCTATTTTCTCTGGCTGAACGCGGGGAAGCGCAGTGTCGTGGCCGACCTTCGCAGTCAGGAAGGTCGCAACCTCATCCTCGCTCTTGCAGCGGAGGCGGACGTCCTGGTCGAGAACATGCGGCCTGGCTCGCTCAACGACAAGGGCCTCGGATATGAGCAGCTCCGGCTCGTCAACCCCGGGCTCGTCATGTGCTCGATCTCGGCGTTCGGGGGCACGGGGGCCTTTGCAGGCCGTGCTGGACAGGGCATCGTCGCCGAAGGCTGGGCCGGCGTGATCGACATGAACGGCTACCCGGGCCAGACCCCGCTTCCGCTCGGCGTCGCGCTCGCCGACGTCTCGGCAGGTATCCACGCGTATGGCGCGATCCTGACTGCGCTCTACCGGCGCGACCATGTCGATGGCATCGGCGAGTACATCGACATCTCCCTCTTCGACGCGAGCCTGCCGTTCCATGAGACGGCGATCGAGGAGGTCGAGTTCGGCGACGCCGAGCCGACACGCAATGGCTCGGAGCACCGGGCCGTGGTTCCCTACGGCGTGTACGAGGCGCCGGACGCGCCCCTCGTGATCGCGGCAGGGACCGAGCGCCTCTGGAAGCGTCTCGACGAGGTGCTCGGCGAGAGGCTCGGGCCGGCGGACGTCGACCTGTCGACCAACGAGCTGCGCCTTCGACACCGTCAGATCGTGAAGGATCGCATCGAGAAGTGGGCCGGGCTCCAGGGCTCGCGCGACCGGGCTCTCGAGCAGCTCACGCGTGCAGGGATCCCGTGCGGGCCCGTCGTGGCGGTCAAGGATGTCGCCAGGGGCGAACTGGCAACCTCACGAGGCACCTTCGCCACGATCCCGGATGCCGTGCTCGGTCAGGTCTCGGTGCTCGGCACGCCTTACAAGACCACCAATTCTCTCATCGGCCCGACGGGTCCCGCCCCCGCGCTGGGGGAGCACACCGAACAGGTCGTCGCCGCCGTCCTCGACAGAGGCAGCAGGCGCGAGTGACCAGCACCCACGACCCCGACAAAGATAGGAAACCCATGGACACCCTTGAAGCAGCCTGGAACGAGATAGCTCTCGAGGCTGACATTCTGCGTCGAATGCCCGCCTTCCCGATCTGGACGGACGGAGACTCCTGGATCACCGCGGAGTTCGACCAGGATGAGCGTGGTGTCCTTCCACACCACGGTTCGTGGATGGTCGGCGATCTTCCTGCGATTCTCTGGTTCCTTGCATCGGGTGAGGACGACCCGGAGAAGCGCACGGAACGACATGACCTCGCCCTGACCTGGAGTACGAGGCTCGCCAACCGCACCGCGACGAGGAGTTTCGCCTCCGTGAGCCACATGTTCTTCCGGGGAACCCTCGTCGGCATGGCGATCGCGGGGGAGAAGAACCTTGAGCCGCTCGCGCTGGCCGCCGCGAAGACGATCTCGGATCGCTTTCTCGAGATCGGGTACATGAAGTCGTTCGGCCCCCCCGAGGACCACGAGTACCCGTTCACGACTGTCGACGACGTCATCAACCTCACGGTGCCGCTCTGGTATGCCCGCGAGAAGGGTGACGAGGAACTCGCGGCCGCTGCGATCGCCGCCATCCACGTCATCGCCGACGGACTCATCCGGCCCGATGGCTCTACGGGCCAGGTGCTCCTCTTCGACAAGGATCGAAAGCCGACCCGGGTCGACACCTATCAGGGCTACTCACCGGATGGCTGCTGGTCACGCGGGCAGGCGTGGGGTATCTACGGCTTCGCAACGGTGTATCGGCAGACCGGCGAAGCCCGATTCCTCGACATCGCCCAGTCGATGGCGGACTACTGGATGGACCGGGTGCAGGACGACCCCTCTCCGATCTGGGACTTCGACCTGCCCGAATCGGAGCCGAAGGTGCGTGACAGCTTTGCGGCGGGTCTCGCCTACGCGGGACTGCTCGAGCTGGCGGAGGCGAGCGACGGCGTGCGCCGGGCGGAGCTGCGTTCCTACGCAAAGCACATGGTGGAGGCTCTCGCGATCAAGCACGTGATCGGCAAGCCGCGAGGTCACGGGATCGTGGCGGGTGCCGCCCTGGACGTACCGCACAACCACGGCATCGACTCGTCCGTGATCGTCGGTGACAGCTACTTCACCGAGGCGGTCTGGCGTCTCACCGCCAGCGAGCGACGGTCGATCACACCCAGAATGGTTCCAGCGTGAAGCCGTCGGCGCGACCGTCACGACCTGGTTCACTGGAACGCTTGAGAGGGGTGCCGCAATGACAGAGCAAGGGACCTTGGAGGCCATCACCTCATCACGGGTCGTCGCTATAGTACGAGAAGGATCCGCCGACGCCGCGAAGCGGGAGGTGGAGAGACTGGTCGAGGCGGGCATCCGGGTCGTGGAGGTCTCGCTGTCCACGCCGGGCGCACTCGAGGTCGCGAGGTGGATGGCGGACGAGATGGATGCCGAGGGCCTCCACTTCGGTGTCGGCACGGTTCTCGCGGCACACGATGTCGAAGAGGCCGCGGCGACAGGGGCATCCTTCATCGTGAGCCCGATCAGCCGGGCCGGTCTCATCTCGACGTGCAAGGAGCTCGGGCTCGTGAGCATCGTCGGCGCGATGACCCCGACCGAGTGCGTCGTCGCTTCCGACGGCGGGGCGGACCTGCTCAAGCTCTTTCCGGCCAACATGTGGACGCTCGACGCTCTCAAGGGCCTTCTGCAGGCACTCCCTGAGCTGAGGCTCGTCCCGACCGGCGGCATCACGCTGTCGAGCGCCAAGACGTGGCTGGATGCCGGAGCGGTCGCGGTGGGGATGGGGAGCGCGTTGAGGACCACGGGCTCGGTCAGGCCCCTTCAGGCGGCTCTGGAGGCCCTCGCCCTTGTCGGCTCGGCGGGACTCGATGACTGATCCCGCATTGCTCGGTGTGGACTGGGGGAGCAGCCGTCTGCGCGGATACGTCGTGGCAGCCGACGGCCGGATCCTCGAGGCCGCGGAAAGCGATACCGGGGTGTTGACGGCGGAAAGGAGCG
Source organism: Leifsonella bigeumensis (assembly GCF_039537265.1). Taxonomy (NCBI): domain Bacteria; kingdom Bacillati; phylum Actinomycetota; class Actinomycetes; order Micrococcales; family Microbacteriaceae; genus Leifsonella; species Leifsonella bigeumensis. The sequence goes on from NZ_BAABAE010000002.1 coordinate 271,448, forward strand.
ACCTGGCCGATGCGCTCGTGGCGCTGCTGGGCGGCTGGCGCGCGCGATGGCCGGACGTTCCCATCGTTGCCTCCGGCATGGTCGGAAGCCGCACGGGTCTCAGGGAGGTCCCGTATGTCAGCACGCCGGCGGGGGTTTCGGAGGTGCGTAGCGGAATGCAGGTCGTCGCCATCGGCGGAATGCGGGTCGCCATCGTACCGGGGCTGGTCCACCGGACTGGGGGCAGCGTGGACGTCATTCGCGGTGAGGAGACCATCCTGCTCGGCTGTCCGGTGGACGTCGCGACGGGGGTCGCAGCGATCGTCTTACCGGGTACGCATAGCAAGTGGGCGCAGATCGACGAGAGCGTCATCACGGATTTCTGCACCTTCGCAACGGGAGAGTTCTTCGACTCCATGCTCCACTCGGGCTCCTTGCGGGACCTCCTCGAGGCCGAGCCCGACCACGATCCCGGAGCTTTCCGTGAGAGCGTTTTCCGCGGCCTCGAGTCGCAGGGTCTGCTGCACGACTACTTCGGAGTTCGAGCCCAGGTCGTGACCGGCGCCACCGCTGCGTGGGGCATCCCCTCGCGCCTTTCGGGCCTGCTCATCGGTTACGAACTCGCCGAGGCGCTTCGCCGAGGTCTCGTCGCACCGAAGGGATCGGTCGCCGTCGTCGGCGATGGCGCCCTCGCCGACCGATACCGGGAGGCGATCGAGATCGCCGGCCTGACCGCGACCGTCGCTCCGGCCGTTCCGTGTCTTGCGCGCGGTTGGCTGCTCCTCGCCGGAGCCTCGCAACCAAAGGCGTCCTGAATGTCGAACGATGTCGAGACCCCGGTGCTGCTGAACCTGAGTGGCCACGTGCTCACCGTCACGATCAACCGGCCGGCGGCGAGGAACGCCCTTCGCGTCGCGGACAAGCGACGGATCGCGGACATCCTCGACGAGGCGGCTGCGGGAGACGCGAGGTGCGTGGTGCTCACGGGGGCAGGCGACCAGGCGTTCTGCGCGGGTTCGGACCTCAAGGAGATGTCGAAGATGGACACAGCGGGCTTCCTCGCTATGGAGCGGGTCGAGGCGCAGATGTACGACGCCATCATGCGCAACCCCCTGCCGGTGATCGCGGCGGTTCACGGCTGGGCCCTCGGCACCGGATGCGTGCTGGCGGCGGCATCCGACCTCGTCGTGGCCGACCCCGGTGCGAATTTCGGGCAACCGGAGATCCTCAATGGCGCTCCGACGCCGATCCACGGTGCTCTGCTACCGCGCATCGTAGGGTTGAACCGGGCCAGGTGGCTTGTGCTGACCGGGCGGACGATCACGGCTGCCACGGCACTGGACTGGGGGTTGGTGTCCGAGGTCTCGCCGCCTGGAGCCGCGCTGGACGTGGCGCAGACCTTGGCGGCGAGTCTCGTCGAGGATGTGCATCCCGGCTCGATGGCCCTGCAGAAGCAGATCGTCGACGGTTGGGTGCGGCACTCCTTCGGCGCTGCGGTCGACGGCAGCATGTTCATCGCCGCGACGGCGTACGGTTCCGGATGGCCGCAGTCGGCTGCGGCGCGGATGCGGGGAAGAAGACTGCGTCGGACCGGCGAGGCGGGCTGATGCGGGCCATCTCGGGCGTATGCCCGGTTCTCGAGACACCGTTCCACGAGGATGGGTCGGTCGACGATGAGGGATTCGTCCGGATCGTCGACCACATGGTGGCTGCGGGTGTCCGGAATGTCATGTTTCCGGGGTTCGCCTCGGAGTTCCACAAGCTGAGTGACTCAGAACGCAGCCGCTTGACGACGATCCTCCTCAAACGAACCGCCGACGTGAAAGGCTTCGTCGCCGTCATCTCGATCCCGGATCATGCGACGACACTCGCGGTTGCGCGTGCGAAGGAGGCGGTCGCATCCGGAGCCCGGGCGCTCAACGTCCTCCCTCCTCACTTTCTCGGCCCTTCGCGCGGTGCCGTCCGTGAGCACCTGCTCGCGGTGCTCCGGGCTGTTGCCCCGACGCCCGTGGTGCTGCAGTACGCCCCGAGTCAGACCGGCACCGCGCTCGATGCCGACACGATTGCGGAGATTGCCCGTCTCGCGCCGAATCTGGTGCAGGTCAAGGTCGAATCGACTCCTCCTGGCGCCCTGATCACGGCCTTGTCCGCCACCGTTCCGCCCCTGGAGTCGCTCGTCGGATCTGCGGGGGTTCAGTTGCCGGATGCGCTGCGCCGCGGCGCGGTGGGCGTCGAACCCGGATGCTCGTTCGTCGAACTCTACCTCGAGGTCTGGCGATTGTGGCAGGACGGCCAGCAGGATGACGCCACTTGCCTGCACCAGAGGATGCTGCCGTATCTCTCCTACTGGATGCAGAGCAGCGAGCTCATCATCGCGGCGGAGAAGGAGATCTCGAGGAAGAGGGGGATCATCGACTCGAGTCACTGCCGTGCACCCGCCCACGAGCTCGACCCCGAGGAACGGGCCATGATCGATCGGTTCCTCAGCGAGTTCGCTGAGTTCCTGAGTATCCCAGCGCCTGTGAGATCGCCCCGGCGACACGAGTGATCTCGTCGGCCATGTCGCTGCCGATGAGCGGCCGCGGCATGCTCTCGCGGAGGCCCGTCGCGCTGATGGCGGCGACGACCTCACCCGAGAAGTCGCGCAGGGGGGCTGCGATGCAGGCGACCTCGGGCTGCCGTTCGCCGTCCTCGATGCCGTAGCCCCTGCTCCGGATGTCGTAGAGCGCTTCGAGTAGACTCCCGACATCCGAGATCGTGTTGGGCGTCAGCTTCTCAAGACCCTCCTGGGTCGCCCATTTCGCGACATCCTCGAGGTTGCGGTGGGCGAGGAGGACCTTCCCGAGCCCCGTGCAGTGCGCGGGGAGGATGGCGCCCGCGCGCGCCTGCAGCAGCTTCGGCGAGTTCGGGCTGAGAACCCGCTCGAGGTACACGACCTGCCACTGCGCGAGTTTCGCCACCTGAACGTTGAGCTGGAGACTGTCCCGGAGTTCGACCAGGTAGGGAAGGCTGACGGTCCGGACTTCGAGCGATGCGCCAGCGGCGGCGCCGAGTTGGAAGCCCTTGAAGCCGACCTTGTAGTAGTTGTTCTCGCGCTCGAGCCAGTTCGAGGCCTGCAGCGTTCGAACGAGTCGGTGGGCTGTCGGGCGCGGGAGGCCGACGCTCGCTGCGATCTCGGTGAGCGTGAGGGGGTTGGGGCTCGCGGCGACGGTGTCGAGAATGTCGAGCGTTCTCGCGGCCGCTACGACGAGGTAGCGGTCCTTGCCCGGTTCGGTCTCTTCGTCGGCGGTGTCCACAACTCAAACATATGCCAGACGAACGTCGTGTTCACTAAGTGAGACTATTTGATGCTCGATTTTTCTCGGTAAACTCGTGACGCCAGCCTCTGTAGCTCAATGGAAGAGCAGTTCCGTCCTAAGGAAACGGTTGGGGGTTCGAGTCCCTCCAGGGGCACCAAAAGTTCGTCTTTAGAACCCTCGACCAAGGAAATCTTGGCTGGGGGTTCTTTTTTATCTCCCGCGCTTGTGGCGGCTCGCGTACCCTCGGTGCTCAGAATCATTTCGAATGGCTCGGCAAGCTCCGTGCGGATTTCGCCACCCTGGTCGACGAGAATGCGCACGAATAGCGCCTGGTTGAACCTCCTGCGGATATCGTCCGGAGCTCTGCGATATGCCTCGGAGCAGTTCTGGAGCAGTTCCATCGCGCCGATAAGGTTGCTTTCCAACTCCGAGAACTTGATCGTCATGGCCGACAGGCGTTCGACGATTGACGAGAGCTGGAGTGAGATCCCACTCTGTTCTGCGGCGTACAGCTCGGCCGGCACGACGCCGTCCAAGTGGCCGTCGAGTAGCTTCTTGCTGCGTGCCTGAAGGCGTGCTTGCTCAAGCAGGAGGTCGTGTTGAAGTCGACGGGTCTGCTTCATCCCTTCTTCGAGTTCCTGCTTCAGAGTGACTTCGATCTGTGCTCTTAGCTCGGGGCTGAGGGCGATGGTCCGATAGTGATCCACGATCTTGTTCTCGACGAGAGCGATATTGACCGCAGGTTGTATGCATTCAGTTCGTTTCGCATGCCGTCCGCTGCAGATGAAGTACTCATAGACATTGCCGTGTCGATTGACTGCGTGATGCACGATCAGTCGGCTGCCGCAGTTGCCGCAGAACACGCTGCTCTTCAAGTAGTGGTGATGGGCGCGCACCTTCTCGCCGACCACGTGAGAAGCCATGACGTCTTGCACTTTCTGCCATATGACTGAGTTCACGATTGGTTCGTGGCGCCCCGCGTAGATCGCGCCCTGAAAGCGAACATCACCCTTGTAGTAGGGGTTCATGAAGATCTTGTGCAGTTGATTGGCTTGGATCGGCTTGCCCGGTCGAGCAGGAGTCGGTGACGAAATGAGGCCGCGGTCAGCGAGATCTTCGGCCAAGTCACGGATCGTCCAGTCGCCAGTTGCGTAAGTCTCAAAAGCCCACGCGATTAGCTTGGCGCGCTGCTCGTCAATAACAATGGTGCGCACCTCGCGTCCCTCGGCATTGATCACGCCGGCGTTGCGATAACCAATGGGAGCTTTGCCAGGCGTGCCGCCCGTCTTGGCTTTCTGGTGCATTCCCTTGAGAACTTCGTTGGCGAGATTCCGAGAGTAGAACTCTGCGATCGACGACATGATCCCATGCAGCAGCATGCCGCTCGGTGTCTCGTCAATGTTCTCGGTGGCCGAGACCAGCCTCACTTGAGCCTTCTGCAGAGCGAGGTTGATCGTCACATCGTCCGCACGATTTCGGGCGAGACGATCGACCTTATGGACGATGCAGTAGGCGATGGGCTGTTCACGAACGAACTCGAGCATCTTCTGAAGCTCGGGCCGATCTGCGGACCGCGCGGACTCTCCTCTATCGACGAACTCTTCGACGATGTCCGCTCCTAAGGTCGCAGCAATACGTCGATTCGCTTCGCGCTGTGCGGGTATCGAGTAACCCTCTGGGTCCCCGTCTCGTTCGGCTTGCTCCTTCGTTGACACCCTCAAATAACTGACCGCGAGCGGTCGTGTTGATACCTCTGGTGCGATTGTCATTCGCGCGCCTCCCTTCCTCTAGTCGCCAGACTCGGGGCGGTGTTTGCGCCTCCCTCGGATTGGCCTCCTGAAGATAGCTCCGTTGCCCGAAACAGTCCAGACGTTTGGTGTTGCGGAATTGTCTTCACTCGGGGCACGTCAGGAGTCGCCTTGCCTGTGATGAACGGGAGAAAATCTCCTGGTGCGTAGGCGCTGAAAAGACGCTCGTCGAGTCGTTTGTCTGACTCGATCGCGGACTGCATGTTTGACCGGCGGCGAGCATCCACCATTAGCCAGACGACCTTCGGAAAGACACCTGAGGCGTGTTGTTCGCGCCCGCTCTCGAAATAGCGCTGGTAGGTCTGGCACTTGTTCAGCACGGTCGGAAGAGATTCGGTTCCATTGTCGATCTCGATGAACCAGTGGTCTTCGAAGGCCCCGATTGCCGTGATCGCGTGGAGGTCTGGTTTGAGCACCTGGGTCATCCCGCCCCGGCTTACGAAGGTGCGCCAGTTTGTGGGTTCGGTTGTCACTTCGACGAGCTCAAGCTCGTCCCGGTGGCCAGCTTCTTCGAGCATCACGCGGGTCTCTGCGACGGCCAGAGTATGAGCGAGGAAGAGTGGTGATGGGTCGAAGGTGCGCTGGCGCTTGGTGCCTTTGCTGGTGTTATTGGCGCGCAGAAGGCGGTCGCCTGCGTCATCAATGCCCCAAATGTACGACCCGGAACCTGCGTGGATGCCGCCGATCTGTCTGCCCAGTTTGAAGATGAGCGCCCGCAACTCCAGCCGAGTCAACACGCGAATGCATGCGCGAATTGCAGCGCCAGGAGATGCGTGATCCCAAAATAGCAACCGCTGAATCTGCTTGGTCGTGAGGAACCTGTGCTCTCGGATCAGGCGAAGGATGTCCATATCCCTCGGAGTCACCATCGACTGCAGGGTCGCAATGCTCATTGTTCCGAGGCGGTTATTCGGCGTCACGATCGTCGCCTCCGATTTGCTGGGACTAACACCCGGAATCGGGTGTTAGTCGACTCCCGAAACGGCAGATATTCCGCCAAAGACGCCGAGCGCCGGGCCGAGTTCGACGATGCGAACGGATACCCGGCAGGACGGTCAAACAATCGAAGCTGGTCTGTCATGAGGTACGCCGTCTCCGCCGACCGATCGGCTCGTCCGAAGGTTTCCGCTTGGCGTTCTGGGATGCCGGTGCAGACGACTCGTTCGTTGGTTCCGGCTCGCGTCCATAGCGTGCCTGGCTGGTGGCAATGATTTCGATCGGGCTCGAAGTCGCTGCTGGTGGTGGTGCGGTCTGGCCGGAAACCCAACCGAGGTGTCGCCTATTTCGCATCAGCGACGCGTAGATGCCGTACTGCGGCAGAGTCATGAAATCTTCGGCGATCAGATCTGGTGCCATCGCTGCGACCTCGCGAGCGTCTTTCACGCCGAGTCCGAAGATGATCTTATTCAGCGCGTTGGCGTCGAGGGCATTCTTTGTATCGGTCGGAAGCTGGTCTCGGAACTGGTGAGCGAGGTTCCAGGCGACGCCGAGCGAGCGCGAACGGGCGAGCGCATCGGACAGATCATTGCCACCGAGATGGATGAACTCCTGCAGCTCATCAACGTAAATGGAGACTGGTGGGCGCTGCGACTTGGACTGCGCCGCTCGGCCAAGCGTGAGTTGCCAGAGCTGCGAGACCAACAATGATCCCAGTAGCCGCGCGGCATCGTTGCCCAAGATGCCAGTGTTAAGGGGTACAAGCAAGACCTTGTGCTTGGTGAAGACCTCCTCAAGCTGGAACTTCGGTTCGCTCTGATCCAGTACCCTCTTGAGGCTCGGGCGCAGCAGAAACTGACGTAGCCGAGACAGGACAGGACCGGCAAACTGAGCTTGCTGGCGCTCCGACATCTCGCCGTAATCAGCCCACAGAGACTCAAGGCCATCCGGATCGCTGAGGCCGCCGATCAACGTTGACCGGAACCGCGCATCAGCCAGCAGTCGAGGAAGCCACGTCAAGGTTGCACTCGGATGGTTCGCGAGGGTGAGGATCGAGGCGTGCACCATCTCGCTGGTTCGTGGCCCGAAGGAACTCGGGAACAGATCACGGAAGATCGTCACAACGCTGTCGGCAATCAGTTCGGCACTGGTGCCTGGCACGCGGAGCGGGTTCAGCCCGACCGGGACCGGGTCTGTCGGGTCGAGTACGGCGACGTCTCCTCGACGCGATTGCGGGATGCGTTCGAGAATGTCTTGAACGAGATCGCCTTTCGGATCGATCACTACGAGTCCACGTCCGGCTTTCAGGTCGGCAACGATCAGGTTGAGCATCGCGGTCGACTTGCCCGAACCGGTCGGCCCGAGAATGACGGAGTGAAAGAGGTTGTCTTCGATGCTCAGACCAAGCGGCTGAACCTTGCCGGGCGCGGTGGTCTTGGCGAAGACACGGACCTTCTCAATGTCAGTACCGGATAGCCGGAGTGCTTTGGGGTGTGCTGCAGGAAGTCCGGGTAGATCGTCGGCCTCGAGCGGCCACGCAATCAGACTGAGTACTTCGTCGGCGCTCAGGCGCAGCGGCGCCCAGAACGGAACCAGCGCCCGATCGAGCGAGTCGCCAGAGTCTTTGACAAAATCGATGCGCACACCTGGGGCTTGCAGAGTGCGAAGTGCCGCGAGGATTCCTTGCATGATCGTGACGCGACGCGCCTCAGACTTCGCGGTCGCCGCCAGTCGGACGACCGCCTCGAAACCGGGCTGATTGGCTTTGTCGCGCATCCGCCCAGCGAGCTCACTCGACGCCGGCCGCCCACCGCTCGCGAGAACTTCAAACCACGACTGCGTAGGGTCCGCGGGCTGGGCTTGAAGCGTCTGGGGCGAGCGACCTCGTGACAGTACGACTTGGAGCACCGCGTGCTCTTCACGGAAATGCGCTTCGGTGAGAGCGGCGAGGAGGGTTCGCGCCGCGTGCGGGGCGTTGTCGGCGGCGAGGTGCAGTTGCTGGCCCTTCACCTGAAGGCGGGCGCTGCGGGCCACCTGTGGCCGGGCGTCGCCCTCGGCGCTGGTTGCCGTGCCGGGCACCAACCCCTCGATGGCGCGGGTGACGGCTTTCACCTGGTGGGCAGGAGTCCCGACCATGTGCGTGACTGTTCCCTCTGAAACACGAACCTCCCAGATGATCGGCTGCCGAGTCAGATCTGAGGCCCAGCGACGTAGTAAACCTGAGGCGAGCTGGCCGTCGAGCGGGACGGGCCAATGTACCTGCTGCCAGATCAGCTCCCGACTTGGCTCAGGAGGTCTCATCGATGTCCTCCATGCCGGACTTGCCAGTGGCTCGTTCGACTTGGGCCTGCGCTTGGGCTTCGGCATCAGCTTGAGCGAGCGCCAATAGTGCTCGACTGAGCTTCCGAAGATCCGGTGGGTCACGACGAACAGTCCGTACCGAGATACGGCGCTCGTAGGAACGTTTCGATTGTTGACGTTTTCGAATAGTCATGACTGGCTCCCATGGGATCCAGCGAGGCCCACCCCTACGCGAGGTCCCTCACGCCTTGTATTACAACTTTTCAAAATAATGTCAATATCCACATGGCCGCTTGCGCAAGCGATCAGGCAGGCGCGACTTCGAGAGTTCGAGAGACAAATGTCTGGCTGTGATGACGCCTTCACCAGCGTCCTCGACGCAGACGAATCCAGAACGTGACGCCGCCGATCAACAATACGATCATCGCGCCACCCAGTAGCCACGGCCAGATCGACTCGATGAGCTTCACACAAAACCACAGCACTAAGCACACGCCGAACAGTAGGAGCACTGCATTCCAGGCGGTGCGCGCTGGCCCGGTCGGTTCGGGCATCTTTATGCCACATCCGTTTCACTCCTTGTGGCGGGCGAATCGGGAACTGGCCACCCGGGCAGATCCACGTCTGATGCAATTTCGTCGCCCCATACTGCCCAGCCGTGACGAGGCCGACGCGCGAAGATCTCGAGGTACGGCCCGGGAGAGACGCGCTCAAAAATTTCATGAGCTTCCTCGGGTTTGTGGGAGTGGTCCTGGATCGGGGCGAACAACCATGTACCCTGGCCCTTGAATTTCACAGGGGCTTTGCCCCGAGTGCCGAGCATCACATGCTCGGTCATGTTGCGGAGATACGGACCCAGACCGATCCTCGGCTTGATCCACGTCAAGATTGATCGGTACTGAAAGCCCCACGCTTCGAGCACCTCTTGCCCGATGGGGACAGTCGCGTTAGTCACCCAAAGCCAGCAGTGCGCGTCGTCAGTGGTGATGTCGCGGATCGCGGGTCCCATGCTCTTGATGGCCTCCAGAGACATGGTGTCGTAGTGCTTTTCTCCGGATTGGCCCATCCAGGGCGGATCTGCGACCAGCGTTGAATATTTTGGTTGCGTCATTGAAGTTCCTCTTTTCTGCTGTCGGTCTTAGATCGCGCAGCTCTCGCCGTGCTCACAGCTCCCTGAGTGAAGAGCAGGTGCATCTGGCCAGCAACTGTCCGATCGCTTCGGGTTTGGAGCGATCGGACAGTCACGCCTCGGATGACGTCATGCCAGATATGGCGGCGATTATGGTTGTTGTTGTTTCGTCAACGAGGGGGAAGAAATTCATCTCGCGAAGCGAGGTAGGACTCGCGAATGAGCGCCTTCCGTGCCTCATGTGCTTCGGCCCCCAGCTGTGACGCGAGGCTGTAGATCGCGGCCCGTAGCTCTGCTTGCTTGCGGTCAAGCTCCGCCTCGATTCGTGCCCGCTTGTTGGCGCGATGACGATGCACCTTGTTCACGATCCAGGCGCTCACTTCAACCGCGCCTTGGATGAGCAGTGCCGCCAGCACAAACGACACCAATAGCAGCAGCATGATTTCCATGGCTCACCACCGCTGGATGGCCGCTGCTGCGCCCATGGCCTAGCTGTCGACGATGTGCTTGTAGCGGGCTTCGCCAAGCGGAGCGACCTGAATCAAATGCTGCTCAAGTGCCGAGAGAGCGCCCACGTTGTTGAGGGCCGTGTTCGTCAACAGCGCGCGACCCTGCTCGCGGGTGTCGGCGACGAGGGCCTGTGCCTGGACCCGTTCGATTTCCCGACCTGCCTGGCGCTGCATGCTGCCGCTCATCTGAGCAAGAGCCTGTGCGCCGAACGCACCGCCCAAAGGAGCGAGCTCTGTATTACTCATTCCCATCATTTGTTCCTCCGATTTCTTGCCTTCGACCGGGCGGTTAACGCCCACTTCTCACGGTAGGAATCTGCAGAAATCGAAGGAAGATACCTGACTAGAAGTTCTTTTGGAACCGACCGGAACTTGCGATGCGGAGGTTTTCGCGATTCTTTCCAAAGCCGTTGCGACAAATAAGATCAGTCGTGGCAATTGATAGCTGGGAGCAGGAACTTGCGGATCGGTTCGTTGCGCGCGGGAACCCCAGCTTGCGCCGCCATGATCTGAGCGCACTCTCGGCGCTTGCAGACATCCTGCTTGACCAATCCACCGGCTACGACATCGACCTTGTAGATCTCATTCGGTTCGCTGTCGCATATTCCGATCACGAGGATCCCAGCTCGGCCGATCGGGAAGCCAAGGCGCTGTGTGCAGCGGGGGCGGCTTTTCTTCATGCAGGAAGTTCTCCGACTAACGCTGATGTTGCTCTTATCGCGCACGGTAACGGGAAGAGCTACAACGGCGACACTGGGTCCAAGCTCGCACGCGACACGTGGGCATACATGATCTACAAACGTGCGCTCGGTGATGATCGTCGCGGCTTCTACTCCTACAAGCCGGGTGCCGATATGCGCGGCGCTTTCCGTGAGGCACTCATCAAAGCGGTTCGGACTGCGGAGTTAGCGGGCGAGCAGTTTCGTTCCTTTTGCACAGAGCAACGCGGTGTCGAACGCGAGGGTTACGCGCTGCACTACGCGGAGTCGAAGCGGGGAACTGCCTCGACTGACAGTCGACTTGATCGCTCCGATGCCCGCGATGTGAACTTCCCCGATGGCAGCCTCGTCCCGATCGGAGCCCATTTCACGAAGACGTGGGAAGTGACGAACATCGGGCAGGTCGCGTGGATTGACCGTCGTCTTACCCGCATGACGCCACAAGGCCCAACCTTTCCGTCGTCTCCGGACTGGATTCCAATCCCTGATACATTTCCGGGTCAGACAATCCACCTCTCGGTCGACTTCATTGCCGGGCGCGTTCAAGGATTCTCAACAGTTCGATTCAAGATGACTGATGAAGAAGGGACTCTTTACTTCCCCAATAAATACTTGTACGGACTCACCCTCCTGATCGAGACCGGCGGCTTCAAGTGGATTGGACGCGACCTTCCGTAGGTCGATAAGCGCTAGAGAATTTATTGAGTGGTCCTCGGAGTCAATAGTCTGTGTCTCACAGTAGGCGACGTCTCAGCTCAGTTCCGAGAGAGGCATAATAAATGCAAGGTCTGCAGGCGCCCGTTGTCGTGATCCACCAGCCCTATTTCCTGCCTTGGCTTGGGTACTTTGCCAAATTAGCTCTCGCTGACACAGTGGTAATTCTCGACGATGTCTTGTTTCGCAAGAGATTCTTCATTGACCGAGCCCGGATTATCGATGTCCATAGTGAGATCAAGTGGATCGGGTTACCAGTTGGTGAAAACTTCAAGGTCCCGATAAATCAGGTCGTAATTCAAGACGTAAGTTTCTTGGACAACATGATTCAAACCGTACGGTCGGCCTATCGCCGCTCCCCCCTCTTCGTCGAGGAAATGAACTGGGTGGATTGGGCACTGCGCGAATCGATAAAGGCTGGAAGAAGCCTGGTAGAAGTTGACGTCGAGCTTCTGTTGAAGTTCTGTGATCGATTGCAGATCCGACGACCCGCGATAGATTTCTCAAGTTCACACAGAGTGCGGGCAGAACCCACCGAGCGCCTATTGGATCTCCTGCAAATTGAAGGAGGAAGGACGTTCTTGATAGGTTCTGGCAGCAGCGCCTACGTCCACGATCTCGCGCTTCTCGTCAACGCGGGTATCGGGGTTGTAGTTCAGGACTTTCTGCCGGTTCATCCGGTCTACCGTCAAGTTCGTCGTCAGCAACTACCGTTCGCGGCAGGATTGTCTGTAATTGATGTCTTGATGAACGTCGGGCACATTGAGACCCAGCGTCTTCTTGAGGTGGGAATCCTTGACAGCAAGTACGTCACCATTCATAGTGTGGGATGAAACATGAACATATCGCAATTTGAAATACCGTCTCTCGGGACAGCTATTCGCGCCCGGCTTATTGATGTTGGTGAGAGAGCGCCCGTTGTCCTTTATCTGACTGGTGACGGTCCCAAGGGGACAAATAGTCTCAGTTGGACGAACTTGCCTCCGCTATTCGAGCGGGAAGGGATTAGTTCTTTTCTGTTCGACTTCCATGGGCTGGGCGAAAGCGACGGGGACCGCAAGAATCTAACGCTGAGGGTTGGTCGTCAGAATTTTCGTGATGCTTATGAGCTTCTTCGTGACTTGCGTCCGGACAACCCGGTCGTTGTCTTCGCGTCGAGCTTTGGAGCTACCGTCGCGCTGAATGAACCGGACATCCTGTCAGGCTGTGCTGCAGTCGTATTCAAGTCACCTGCCCCATGGATTGCCGAGGCGTACCTAAATGAGTTGAGCGAATCGGAGGTGCACGAGTGGTTTGATACTGGTTTTTCAGGTACTAACTTCTATGACATCGATGTGCTATTGGACTCAACCGCAAACCGCGCGTTCGAGAACGCAACCCTCCTGACTGTCCCTTGTTTTACTACGCACGGGACTGGCGACCTCACCGTTCCTTGGACACAGAGCGCGATGCTCCAGAAGCTTTGGGGAGGGGATTTCCAGCTTGAGTTGTTCGCGGGAGTGGGACATGGATATTCCGAGGATGGTGCGTGGGACAGGATGGCTTCTTTAACAATTAGGTGGACTGCCAAACTACTAAGAGCGATTGGCTAGGGCGGCCTTGAAGAGAGTCAGAACAGTTCTTAGGTTTATTGACCCGATTCTTCTAGCAGTGATAGCGATTGCCGGAATCGTAGTCGGCGCGTTGGACGTTTTCGGGCTCGATCTTCTCCCGCCTGGTTTGACGATTGCCGCGGTAGTGGTCGTACTTGGTGCAATCGGACTGCATCTCGTTGCTCGACACGTTCAGGACGACGAAGTCACTCGTGCAACATCTGAACTGCTCAAGTTGGTCGAACTAAACACCCGTGGGAAAGGCCTCCAAGTCAGACTGTTCGCGTCTTCGATCGAGATTGAGACTTACCTCGGACAGAGGATCCTCACGGCGAGTAAGCAAGTTTGCGATCTCTCTTGGAAAACATCTATCAGCTCTGGGTTCTCCACTCCGACTAGACAAGTGGCGCATGGATACATGGACAAAGCAATATCCGACGCCTCGTCGAGGGTCAATTACCGGGAAATTTTTGTGTTTAATGATGTTCGCCGCGCAGACCGATTTGCCCGTCGTCTCAAAGAAACACATGCGGGATACTCGTGTCGTTTTTACGATGACGCATCCTTGATCCCGCGTTTGCAATTCGTCGTCGTAGATTCAAAAGAGGTTATCTTCTTTGCCTCGGGACCAAATTCACCGCTTGCGGCGGTACAAAGTGAAGTGATCGCCCAGGTTTTCGAGACCTATTTTGAATCGCTTTGGTCCGCAGCGACACCACTAAAGGATGGCGGACAATTGCAGATGGGGCCGATCTCTCAGATCGTAGGCCAATGGCCACAAGCCAGCTGGCCAGCGAGTTTGAAGAAATTGCTTCGAAGCTACGAATCGTGAAACCCCAGGTCGCCGTCATCGGGCGCGGGCACGTCGGGCGTGCACAGATACGTGCATTGTCGGATAACGCCGATGTCTTTTCATGGGACATAAGCGATGACACTGACTATCCAGTTGAACGGCTGCGAACCGCGGATCTCGCCATTGTATGCGTGCCAACGCCGAGCCTCGCAGACGGTTCTTGTGACACGTCGATAGTTGAGGGGGCCTTGTCGATGCTCCCTACGGATCGAGTCTTGCTACGATCAACGGTTCCTCCTGGGTTCACTCGAGGCTGGGCAGAGAAGACCGGCACCTGCATTTGCTACTCGCCCGAGTACATAGGCGAGACGCCAATCCCAATACACAGCTGGGGGGACGATGCGCAGAGCGTCCCTTTCTTGCTTTTGGGAGGGACATCGGATGCGCGGTTAGAAGTTATCAAGATCTTGGGTCCACTGCTTGCGATTTCTCGACAAGTGTTCGAGTGCACCTCCGATGAAGCCGAGCTCATCAAATATATGGAGAATGCCTACTTGGCCACGAAGTTGACGTTCGTCAATGTGTTCTACGACGTTGCCGAACGAATAGGGGCCGATTGGTCCGCTGTCCGCACAGGATGGCTTCTGGACCCGCGAGTAGGAGATAGCCACACGCTCGTTTTCCCTTCAGATCGAGGCTTCGGGGGGTCATGCCTCCCCAAGGATCTGGATGCGATAACAGACGTATTTCGCAAAGTGGGCATCAGCTCTGAGCTTTTCGAAGCGGTCCGAAGAACAAATGAGATCTACAGGACCCAATGAATCCTCCATGACTCACACCGAGCAGCCCGAAGTTGGGGGAGCCCCAGTTCAATAGAACTGGGGCTCGTGGTCACTTGACCGCGATAACTTTCACTTCCTCGGGTGGGCTCCAGACTTCCATCAACTTGAGCGCGCGAATCGTGGCCTCGAAGAAGTCATCCACCGGCTCACCGATAGGCACCCAGGTGTCGAAGCCTCTGCTGAGGCGGACCTGCACCTGAAATCTGGTCGACTCCAAGAGCAGTTCAGCGAGTTCCGCCGGGACATCGTTCATGTCTCCGTGACGTCGAGCGCCGAGAATAACTACATCGCCAACGAGGAAGTCACCACCTAATCCCGACGGGTTTAGGAGCCACCAGAGGCAGGTTGCTCGTCGATTGATTGGCAGCTGCTTCACCTTGCCGTCTTCGTCCGCGACGATGACCAGCGGGTGGCCGTTCATCTTCACGGTTTCGATGTAGCCACCAACAGCCGTTTGGTAATCGGTCAGGTTCTGAAACTCGACCTTCTGGAGCGCCAGATGTGTCTCGTGCGGGATAACAATGCCTGTGACCATCGCGGTCACCGTTCCTTTCGTGAGGGGTCACCCCAGCCGGTCGGCTGGAGAGTTCGCCCCACGTGAAGGTGCAGCACAGTTGTTTCGGAGTGACCCCGACGGCGAGACTTAAGTCTCAAGCCGTCGGGATCAGCTCAGTTCGCTCAGCTACTGCCCCCCTTCTCAGCGTCTGGGCTGCTCGACGACGAAGTTTTTGGCTTCCCGGTCGGCTTGTTGAAGATCGCCTCGATGGCGCCACGCTTGGTGGCGGCTTCGCGTTCGATCTCGTCGCGGACGAACTGTGCTCGCTGAAGCACGGATGGATCAGACTTCGTCTTCTCGATCCATGCCTCGATAGCGAGGCGAATCTCGTCGGTGACCGTGCGGTCGTTCAGCTGGGCAATGACGTCCAGTTGAGCGCGCACATCTTCTGAGAGGCGGACAGCCAATGTCTTGATCTGGCCGTAGCCGGCGTTGGTTGCGCGAGTTGAGTCACTCACTTGAGTGTCTCCTTCCTTGGTGTGGTGCGGCCGGCGAACCCTGGCTAGGTTCTCCTGTTGAGCCGCAGGTCACCAAGGAGTGGTGCGATGCCGAGTGCGCGGAACACTCAAGGCACGCTTTCAGTGAAACACTGTGGGTAATTGCAGCCAACTGTCCGATCGCAAGAAGACAACCGACAGTTACGATCACCAGATGGGTGATCTGGACGTTCCGAACTGCAGTGCATGCCTCAACCCGATGCAGCCGGTTGTCGGCGGCTGGTGGTGTGCCAGTTGCGGGGAGGCGCTGCGTGCGCCGGAGAGTCCCGATAGCCTTCCAGACTTCCAAATCCCGGAGGGCATATTCGGCTATGTTCCGCCTCGACTTCCGACTCTCATTGGAAAGGTCGTAATGCTTGCGGCGCTTCTCGAGACGAAGATCGAGGGGCTCACTTCTAGCGTGGACAATGCGACTCAAGACGTTCACGGGGGTAGAGGGTTCGCGGTGAACTCGACTGCGATCAAGAAGCGGCTTTCAAGCTATGAAGCCAATCCTGCTGAACAGGCGTTCTCGGCCGAAGTAAGGGTGCTTCTAGCCGAGATCGAGGATGTGCTTGAAGACAGGAACTTCATTGTTCACGGTGTCTGGCCAAAGAGCAGTGATTTCGCTTGGTGGGGATGGAAACCGAGACGAAAGTCGAAGACCTCATCACGGTTAGATTGGATCGAAGGCCGAACGCTCACGCCGGAAGAGTTCATCGAGACTTGCGAGACTTTGGTGAGCCTTCTTGACCGCACCCAGCGGGCAATTGAAATGGCTGGTTCGATGTCGCGTCGACCGTAAGCGTGGTTGACTAAATAGAGGATGTTCCTCATAATCAGGGCAGATATAAGCGGCTGAGCCGCAGGAGAATGCGCAGTGTCGAGTTGGAAACATATCTCTAAAGGTCACGCTTCGAACACTCAGCCGAGCAGTCCGCTCCTGTCGGCGGCCATCGGTACTGTTAGGGCATTATGACAAGTCCTTTAACAGTTGTGCCCCTGAAAGGTCAGGTTCGAGCCATAGGCCCTGTTTTCGGGCACGAGGAGAAGAAGCGCGGTGCGATCTTCACGAAGCAGACCGTTGTAGATTTCATGCTTGACCTCATCGGCTACGACTCAGCTAATGACCTATTCGAGCGGAAATTGCTGGAACCCTCTTTTGGAGGGGGACGCTTCATGTTTGGGGCGGTTGACCGTCTTTTGGAAAGCTGGCGTCGGCAAACGTCTCCTCACGTCGATCAGCTTGTGGACGCAATTCGCGGGGTAGAGCTCGATACGGAGAGCTTCACTACCTTCAAGCCTCAGCTTCGAATTCATCTGATCGAGGCGGGACTCTCTGATTTCGAGACTGCTCGACTTCTCGATGCGTGGTTGATCAACGCCGACTATTTGTGGACCGACTTCGAATTCGAATTCGACTTTGTGATTGGCAACCCTCCTTATGTACGTCAAGAGCTGATCGACCCCGAGCAACTCATCGCTTACCGCAA
This sequence comes from Leifsonella bigeumensis, assembly GCF_039537265.1. Lineage (NCBI taxonomy): Bacteria > Bacillati > Actinomycetota > Actinomycetes > Micrococcales > Microbacteriaceae > Leifsonella > Leifsonella bigeumensis. Next base: position 288,594 of record NZ_BAABAE010000002.1, read on the forward strand.
GGCATTTGCCACGATGGTCGGACGAGCTGACCTATATGTCCCGTTTATTGAGAAGTCGCTTGACTATCTCAACGTAGGGGGCAGGCTAAGTTTCATCTGCGCCGACGCCTGGGTAAAGAACGACTACGGTCGAGGGCTACGCGAGAAGGTCGCGTCTGACTTTCATCTACGCGACTACGTCGACATGTACGGCGTCGAAGCGTTCGAAGTTGGCGTTGGCGCGTACCCCTCAATCACGGTCATTGGTCGAGAGGCTGACGGCCCAAGCCGAGTGGCGAAGGCGGAGTCTGCAGACAAGAGATATTTAGACCAACTCTTCGAGGCCCTCACAACGCCAGAAGGTCCGAGTCGTTCTCCTGCGGTTCAGCAGATCGAGCGCGTCGCAAGGGGGAGCGATCCGTGGCTACTGAACATCACGCACCTGCTGCCGATCATTCGCCATATGGAGGCGAACTTCCCTACTCTCGGGGAGGCCGGTTGTCGTATAGGTATCGGTGTTGCCACCGGTAATGACAAGGCCTTCATCGCCCAGTTCGACGAGCTCGACGTCGAGGATGATCGCAAACTTCCACTCGCAACCAACAAAGACGTACCCAACGGGGAGCTCAGGTGGTCAGGTAAGGGCATCCTCAACCCTTACACCGACGAGGGTCCTCTGGTTGATCTTGCACTCTATCCGCGACTGGCTGCTCATCTTGAAAAGTACCGCGCTGCATTGGAGCTTCGGCACACGGCAAAGGCCGACACCACGAGACGTTGGTATAAGACGATCGATCGCATCACACCTAGCCTGACGTGGCAAGAGAAACTACTTATCCCCGACATCAAGGGTGACGGGGATGCGATCACGTATGACCCGGGCACTCTCTATCCGCACCACAATCTGTACTTCATCACATCGTCAAAATGGAACCTGCGAGCGCTCCAGGCTGTGCTGAGGTCTGGCATCGCTCAGTTCTTCATCGAGGCATATTCAGTGAAGATCGGCGGCGGTTACCTGCGCTTTCAGGCGCAAAACCTGAAGAGAATTAGAGTTCCTGAATGGGACGACTTGTCGGACGAAGTTCAATCGGAACTTATCGACGCAGGCGAGGCGGGCCGAAAGCTGAACACCCCACTACTTGAGCGGATATACAAACTTAGAATCGGGGACCTCGCCTTCCTAGAGGGAAACAACTAGATGCCAATTGATCTATCTGACTACGAAGCAAAGACAGCGGAAGCGGTTCGTCTCTTTTGGGCGAACAGGAGCGCCGCTTCACTCAAGCAAGCTGAGGACGGAAAGCTAGATCAGGGCGAGCGAGCTGGCGTAACCTCTGGCAAGAATATGGACGGGTTCGTCCAGTTGATCGCAGACCTTGTGGAAGCAAACGGTCTCCACGATGCCGAGGTCAATACCTCGCGCGCTCTCGTCACGCTGCCGGGCTACTTCCGGCCCACCAAAGACTGGGACCTCGTGATTACAAGGGGTGGACGACTCATCGCTGCCATCGAACTGAAGTCGCAAGTTGGCCCATCGTTTGGGAACAACTTCAATAACCGGACCGAGGAGGCAATCGGCACTGCCCATGACTTCTGGACTGCATACCGGGAGAATGCCTTCGGCGCGCAGCCTCGACCGTTTGTCGGCTGGCTGATGCTCGTTGAGGACGCTGCCGAATCGCGGCGACCGTTGCCGAGAGTGCGTGGGCGTCATTTCAAGTCGTTTCCCGAGTTTGAGGGCGCGTCCTACTTAGGTCGCTACGAAATTCTGTGTCGCCGAATGGTTCAGGAGCAGCTTTACACCAACGCATCAATGATTACGTCTTCGCGGGCCGGCGGGGCTGTTGGCGAATTCGGTGATATGAGTGAGATCACAAGCCTGAAGCGCTTCGTTGCGACTTTCTCAGGCCATATCGCAGCGGAGGCCGCGCAGTAGCGCGACTTAAGGAGCACCGAATGGCTGACGACGTAGAAGTAGATAGCCTCTCACTCTGGTCCGATGAGCCCGCGAGCACGGACCTACTGTCATTCAACGCGGTTGCGGAGACCATTGCGGACGCACTGTTTGATGAGAAGCTCAACCCAATCGCGCTCGGCGTGTCCGGCTCTTGGGGCAGTGGCAAGACGACGGTCCTCAATCTCATCGACGCCCAAGTGACGCTGCGATCTGCTGACGAAGAGAAATCAGTGCTCGTGGTACGCGCGGATCCCTGGCGATATGACCCTTCTGTTGGACCAAAGGAAAGCTTGATATCCGAGGTTCTTGCAGCGCTCTCCAAGGAGTTCTCGGATGCTGATGCTGTTGGTAAGACTGCGGGAGACGCCTTTAAGAAACTCGTCAAGAGGGTCAACTGGGCCAAGGCGTTGAAACTTGCTGCGCGCACTTCGCTCACACTGCAGCTTCCGAAGCTCGACGATGTTCTGGATCTGGTGAGCGATACCCCTGAGTCCCTGGACTCGGTGAAGGGCATGATGGCGTTTCGTGAGGAGTTTCGAGCATTCCTTCAAGAGCCTGCGCTGGCGCACGTCGCGCAAGTTGTTGTCCTCGTGGATGACTTAGATCGTTGCTTGCCAGACACGGTCGTCGAAACACTAGAAGCAATCCGTCTCTTCCTCTCAGTCGAGGGGATGTCTTTCGTAATTGCTGCGGATGAGGAGAGGGTAGCCGACGCGATTCAGCAGAAGCTTAAGACACCGAATGCTCCGAATGAAGAGGAGGGTGTCGCCAGCCTCTATCTTCACAAAATCGTCCAAACCACAATTCCCTTGCCAGCGCTCAGTTACTTCGACACTCGCGCATATCTCTTCTTACTACTGGCTCAATCGAAGGTCCCCTCAGAGACGTATGACCAATTGGTATTGGATTGTTCAGCCCTTCGTGTCGGTGCGGGCAGTCTCGATGACCTCACCTTGCCAGACGAGTACGACCTCTCGTTGGAAGTTGCGACAGCGTCTCGTCTGACTCCGATCCTCTACGAGAAGTTCAAGGGCAATCCGCGCAGGATCAAGCGCTTCATGAATGACCTCAATGTGCGATCGTCGGTGGCCTCTAAGCGAGGTATCAAGCTCGAAGCCGATGCAATTGCGAAGCTCATGGTGCTAGAGAAATTGCTGGACGGGGATTTCACGACGGTGCTCAACTGGCTCGCCAAGGGTCAGCTTCGTCCACAACTTGAGGCACTGGAAAAGGTACGAACCAGCGGGGCCGGAGGCGAGGACCGTGATGCCAAGCCGGTGAAAGCGGGCAAACAACCGGTGGAACCAAAGGAGGACACGCTAGGTGGATTCTCCGCGACGATGGTCCGGTGGGCCAAGCTCCCGCCTGCCCTGGACGCGACAGCGGTGTCTGGTTACCTGACGCTCGCTGCTGCCTTCAAGGGAAGGCAATTGGTGGACGAGTCGCTGCCCGAACAGCTTCGAGATATCGCCGCGGCGCTTACGTCTAGCTCACAGATCGATCGCACGTCAGTCAAGGACGAAGAGCTGAAGGAGATGCCCTTGGGCGATGTGACGGAGCTCTTGTTGCACCTGGGGCGTCGGATGCAAGACGATCCATCGGTTCAATTAAACACTGTCAACGCGATCCTTACTCTCGCGAAGCTGCATCCCCAAGCGATGGCGACAGCAAAGATCGCTCTGAGCAAACTTCCAGCTCAAGAGGTCGCGACCCCCACCGCACTTCTCTTTGATACTGGCAGTTCTCAACAATTCGAGGACATACTCACGTCTTGGAAAAACGGCGCTCAAGACGACCGACTAGTCAAAGCAATTGACTCCGTCGCGAAGGGATGGAGCTAGCTATGGGCACAAGTGGGTCTTTCAAAGGGAGCGGCGGCAAAGACGCCGGTAGTCTGCGTGATGCCATATCGGGTTGGCTGGGCGATGCGGTCAGCGATCCGACGGTCTCACCGGCAACGACCGTGGCTCCACCAAACTCCGATTCACCGCCACAGCCAGGCACCAGCGACCCGCACCACCTGGATCCAGCGAGCCTTGCTCCTATGGTTCGGCTCTGGCGCAAGGGAGGCGGAGGTGGAGACGGGCCGAGCGGTGGCGGCGGTGGATCTAGCACAGGTGGAGGCGGTGGCGGATCAGGCCGTTCTTCCGGGGGGCCGAGAAGGACAGTCGGTCGGGTAGCGGGTCCGGCCGGACGAGCAAGCTCACTCGTTCGAGCTTACGCAGCGGGAGATCGCCGGGCTCTTGAGGCGGTCGGTCTCAATTACGATGAGCTGCGATCACTAAACGACCCGTTAGTTGTCGGGCAGAAGATTGCGGCCGTCGCCTTTGACTCGCAGCCAGATAGTTCTATTGAGGACAGCGAAGCGAGGCTTATCGTTGCCGAGCTGGTGGCTTGGATGATGGACGCTCCAGCGGAATCGCCGCGCCAGCCTGACGAGGTTGTTCGTCACACCATCGAACTCATGATCCTCAAGGGGACACTCAACGAGGTCGGCTCCACGATTCGGGCCGAAAAGGATCGATCCAAGAGGCGAGCTATTGAAGCCGAGATCGCCTCCGCGGCACGGGTAGTTGCCGGCAAAGTCGTGCTTGACGGTGTCGGGACAACATCGGCCGCGATAGCACAGGCAATCGAACAGGGCGTTGGCCAGCTCGCGGGAATCTACGGAAACGACCAATGACCTCGCTTGCCCTCGTATTGAGTAAAACCGAAGCTGACGGACTCGTGGGCATAGATGAAGTCTTCTTGTGGGATGGGTCAGCCAACGATAGTTTCAAGTCGCTACTTAAGCCGGACCTGTCGAGCCTCGGTCCGGTCCCTTCGCTGAACGCGGACTTTGTGAGGATTGCACTCGCCGTAAATGCAGCCGATCACTCCGTCCTCCGCAACGCGCGAGGTTCAAGCTGGAATCGACGTGAGCTTGATCTCTCAGTCCCTGTGAGCGATCCCACGTTATGGTCTGCTCACTCAACACGGCTGATCGCGCTGACTAACTTCCTAACTGGCGATTCCTGGAATTTTTCATTTTCACAGGCAAATCTCGATGCGTCCACGGTCTCGATGATCGACGACACTTCCAAGCGAGTTGTGCTTGTCAGCGGCGGTGCCGATTCGGCAACTGGAGCTCTGCTCTCCGCCCGCGGTCTCACGGGCCAGGAGACCCATACGCTTGTGTCGCATTCGAGTTCAAGTGCGTCGGGCAAACCTCAACGCAGCGTGGCGTCGGCGATCAATGCCTCATATCCAGGAAAAACGGCCGCGCATCATCAAGTCTTCCTCAGCCGCGTACGGAAGCGCCTAGACGGGACTTACTACCGTAGTGAATCGTCAAGTCGGTCTCGGTCGTTGCTCTTTTTGGCGCTAGGTCTTGCGATTGCAAGTCAGTCCGGCAGCCCCCTTTGGATTCCTGAGAATGGTTTTGCATCTCTAAACCCCCCTCTCGGCCCAGAAAGAATTGGCGCGCTCTCAACAAGAACTACCCAGCCATGGTTTTTGGAGCAAGTAATTTTACTGCTCGCGGAGGTCGGAGCTCATGGGCTCATTGAGAACCCGTTCCAACGTATGACCAAGGGTGAGATGTTTGCCGAAGTGGCGAAGATTTTGGGTGCATCCGAGGCATCGACGTTTTTGAGCGCCACCAGCTCGTGCTCACATACGGACCAGCATCATCTTAAAGGCGTTACGAGCGGCACTCATTGCGGAGTGTGCTTTGGTTGCGTTGTCCGCAAGGCATCGTTCAAAGCCGCGGGACTCACAGACGGAACGAAGTATCTCAGTGATGAGAGCGCAAAGTACGCCACGTATCTGGCGCAGCGCTCTATCCTTGAGGCGACCCGTGATTTCGTGGAATCGGGGATTGACGTTCCAACGGTGATGGCGATGGCGTTGCCGGGTAGTCTTGGCGTCCGGGAGGCGCTCGAGCTATGCGAGCGCGGGCTGAATGAACTTGGAGAATCGCTGTCTTGAGTTTGCTTCCTCCTCTCGACGCACACGCCCACGTCGATGCTTCAGTCTCAAAACGAGAGCTCGAGGACCTCGGAGCGGTTGTCCTAATTGCTACGCGCTCCCTGAGCAACTACGAACTCGTGAGGGATCGTGATGACCTCGTAAGCGTTTGGGGGGTTGGTTGTCATCCCTCCCTTGTTGGGGTGCAGAAAGCATTCGATAGTGCTGCCTTCCGGCTGGCAGCCGAAAGCACGCCTTTTATCTCAGAAGTTGGGCTAGATGGGACCTCTCGGGTTCCGTTAGCCAGACAAGAAGAGGTGCTAAGGGACATCCTGTCGATCGCCGAAGATCTCGGCAGGATTATCTCGCTCCACTCGTTCGAAGCAACCGAAGAGCTGATATCGCTTCTCGAGAGCAGGCGTTTGGAGTCCGGCCGCATACTTCATTGGTGGCTTGGCGATCAATCGAGCACACGAAGGGCAGTCGAGATCGGTTGCTACTTCTCTATTAACTTCTCTATGGTGCGAAACTTGGAGATTCTCAATGAGCTACCGCTAGACCGAGTCCTCTTCGAGACGGACCATCCTTCTGGCGATCGATTCTCATCAAGACCGCGCCTACCTGGTCGGGTGCAGGATGTCGAGAGTGCACTCGCTCGTCACTATGGAATCACCATGCAACAGGTTCGGGACCAAGCGTGGCGAAATTTTTCCAGACTCGTCGCGGCCACGGGCACCTTGGAGCAAATGCCTCCTCCTGTAAGGAAGATGATTCTTTCAATAGATCGCGAATAGGTTGCCGCCATCTCGGATTAGTCCAGCACCGATTTGACCGTCTTTGGATCACACCCCAATGCTCGTCCAATGGCATTGAGTGACAGACCCCCGTCATGAAGCTCTCTTGCTCGGATGATCTCGGGCTCAACGAGTGGCTGTCGCCCAATCGTCACACCCCGAGCTTTGAGATGCTGCGAGACGGTGTTTCGGTGAATGCCGTAAATTTCAGCGAGCTTGTAGACCGATCGAACTGATCGATAGTCCTCGACTAGTTGACCAACCTCTGGCATGGTGAGGCGCCGCTGACCGGAGATTCCCGCGCGCTCAGTGCGCGGCTCGTTTCCGAGAAGGGCGGCGAGTCCGCCGTCTTTGACGAGTCGAACTAGGTTCTTCACCCCCGTCGTGAGGTTCGCAAGCACCTCGCTTCGGTGCACCGCGACGTCGGAGGCCGGCCTGCGCGACGACGTAACGTTCAGCGCGAAACGTCGCCGCCTGTGAGGATTGAAGGGTGCCAGATTCCCTTCCCATCCTCGACATGTCCCAACTCGACCAGAGCGAGGAGGCGGCAGAGCGATTCCGCCAGGAACTGCGTTGCGCAACCCACGAGGTCGGGTTCTTCTATCTCGTCGGGCACGGCATCGACCCAGCGCTCATCGACCACATCCTGGAGGTCTCCCGCCGCTTCTTCGACCTTCCCGAGGAGGAGAAGCTCGCGATCGAGAACATCCACAGTCCGCAGTTCCGCGGTTATACCCGGGTAGGCCGTGAACTCACCCACGGCGACGTCGACTGGCGGGAACAGATCGACATCGGCGAAGAGCGAGACGCCGTCGAACGCGGGGAGGGCGTGCCCGATTATTGGCGCCTCGAAGGCCCCAACCTGTGGCCGGCGAACTTTCCAGAACTCCAGCCCATCGTTGCCCGCTGGACGGCCGAGCTCAATGCCCTCGCGCTGCGGCTCCTGCGCACCTGGGCGCTGGCACTCGGCACCAGCGGGGACGTTTTCGACGCCGCATTTGCCGACCATCCGTTCTCACTTCTGAAAATCGTGCGCTACCCGGGCGAGTCGGCGGATGTCGCAAAACAGGGTGTCGGTGCCCATCGCGACGGCGGCGTTCTCACCCTGCTCCTCGTCGAACCGGACAAGGGCGGACTCCAGGTCGAGTACGAAGGGGACTGGATCGATGCGCCATCCATCCCCGGCGCTTTCATCGTCAACATCGGCGAGATGCTGGAGCTGGCAACGGACGGCTACCTCAAGGCCACTCTGCGCCGCGTCGTGTCGCCTCAAGTCGGCACCGACCGCATCTCCATCCCGTTCTTCTTCAATCCGGCGCTGGATGCCACCATGCCGCAGCTGGACCTCGACCCTGCGCTGCGCGCGGAAGCCCGCGGGCTGTCCGTCGACCCGACCGACAGCCCCATCTTGGAGACCTACGGCGACAACGCTCTTCGATACCGTCTGCGCGCCCACCCGAACGTCGCCGAGATCCACCATGCCGACCTGCTGAGGTAGTGCAACCCATCCTCGGCAGCCGCGCATCGAGCGAACTAGGCTTGCCGCCAAGCGCAGGGGAGTAACCATGACGGATGATTCGGTGTCGGTCACGAAAGAACTCACCGTCGAGGAGTGCTGGAGCCTCCTCGAGGAGGATGGCGTCGGCCGCCTCGCGACCGCGACCGTCGACCCGGCCACGGGCGCCGTGACCCCCGACATCTTTCCGATCAATTTCCACGTCTTCCAGCAGAGCATCCTGTTCCGCACTGCGCCGGGCAGCAAACTCATCGACCTTACCGCTCAGCCCTCCGTGGCGTTTCAGACGGATGGCCGGCACGGGAGAACCCATTGGAGCGTCGTCGCACGTGGCTTCGCACACCGCATGATGTTCGACGCCGACATCCAGGAGTCCGGCATCCTCGAGCTGCAGTCGACGCTGCCCACTGAGAAGTGGAACTACGTGCGCATCGAAGTCGAGACGATCACCGGCATCCGGTTCCACGAGACCACGTGACCCATGCTTACTCGTTCATACTCGCGATCTGGATGAGGTTGCCCACGGTGTCGTCGAACACGGCGGTCGTGACCGGGCCGCCGGCCACCGGCGGTTGGGAGAACTCGACGCCGAGGGCGAGCAGGCGCTCGTACTCGGCCACGGCATCCGCGACCCCGAACGAGGTGAAGGGGATGCCGTCGGCGACGAGTGCCGCCTTGAAGGGTGCGACCGCCGGGTGGTCCGAAGGTTCGAGGATGAGCTGGGTGCCATCCGGGTCCTCGGGGGAGACGAGCGCCAGCCAGCGGTGCTCGCCCATCGGGATGTCGTGCACGACGACGAAGCCGAGCTTCTCGGTGTAGAAGGCGAGCGCTCGATCCTGGTCGTCGACCAGCACGCTCGTCACGGTGATTCTCATGGCATGTCCTCTCGTGGCGGCCGCACGGGCCACCGCTCGGCGATCTGCGCCAGGGGGCGCGTATCGATGGTGTGGATCTTGTAGCGGCCGTGACGCTCGCTGTGGACGAGCCCGGCATCCTCGAGCACCTCGAGGTGCTGGGACACCGCCTGCCGCGTCGAGCTCAGGCCGTGCTTCATCGTGAGGCGGGTGCACAGCTCGAACAGGGTCTGCTCGTCGCGTTCGAGCAGTTCGTCGAGGATGATGCGGCGGGTCTCATCCGCCACCGCCTTGAACACGTCGCCCACCGTCACACCATAGGCAAGTAGTTACTTGCCTGTCAACACCTCAGCGCCGATTGATGCCGTTTCGCACGAATGCGCCCGTCTGGGCGGGGGCATTCGTCGTGAGGGGCAGCATTCGCCAAGGTTCCGGCGACCGCGAACGCCGCAAGGGCTAGGCCAGATCGATGGGTAGCAATGTCGGACGCTTCGGCTCCCGGCCGTCCCCTGACGACCTCCCAGTGAGCCGCCGCCCGATCCATGGGAGCACGTAGCCGCGCCAGTACGCGATGGTGCCCGGCCGTTTCAGCTCGAGTCGCTCGTCGCCCCAATCCGGTACCGCCACACCGAGACCGGTCAGCACATTGCTCGCGACCCGGCGATGCCCGAGCGGATTGAGGTGCAGCTTGTCGACCGACCAGTAGCGCAGGTCGGTGAGCTCGGCATCCGCCCAGTTGTCGACGAACGTGACTTTCTCGGATGCCGGCACGCGCGCCCGCACGGCCCTGGCCAACTGCTCACCCCGCACCTCGATACGCGCGCCGAGCGGGATGTGCCGGGTCGGGTTGCCACCGCTCAGGAGCAGCACGTGGATGCCGGCGGCCATCGCCTTCTCGGCGGCCGCTGCCAGCCGGTCGGCCACCGACTCGACGGACACCTTCGGCCGCATGATGTCGTTGCCACCGCCGTTGAGGCTGAGCAGGTCGGGGCGGAGGGCGATCGCGGCATCCAGCTGCTCCTCGATGATCGGCCCGAGCAGGCGTCCCCGGATGGCCAGGTTCGCGTATCCGAACGGTGCAGCGCCGGGCGGTGCGGCCTGGCCGTCGCGTTCGCGCGCGGCGAGCGCGAGCCCGAGCGCGACGAGGTCCGCCCATCCGCGCACCCCGCCATCCGGGAGGTCGTCGCCGACGCCCTCGGTGAAACTGTCGCCGATCGCGACGTAACTGCGAAACTGCATGATCCGATCCCATCACATTCGGCTTTCGATGCGGCCCAGTAGACTCGCCACCCATGACGATCATCGACGACCACGGCCGTCTGGAGCCTCCACTCGCGGCCGACGAGGTCACCATGCTGCTGAGCTTCCTCGACTACCAGCGTGCAACCCTCGAATGGAAGACCCGCGGGCTCGATGCGAACGGCCTGCGCGCGAGCCTCGCGCCGACGGCGATGACTCTCGGCGGCCTCCTGAAGCATCTCGCCTGGGTCGAGGACTACTGGTTCTCGCGCTGCCTGCACGGCAACGAGCCGGCTGCCCCATGGGATGCCGTGGACTGGAGGGCCGACTCCGACTGGGAGTGGCATTCCGCCGCCGAGGACTCGCCCGAATATCTCCGCACACTGTGGGCGGATGCCGTCAACCGTTCGCGCGACCTCGTCGCCGACGCGCTCGCGCACGGCGGCCTCGACCGGGAGATCGCTCCCCGAGGCTCCGACGACCGCGGGGCGAGTCTGCGCTGGATTCTCGTCCACATGATCGAGGAGTACGCTCGCCACAACGGCCACGCCGACCTGCTGCGCGAAGCCGTCGACGGTGAGACCGGAGAGTAGCAGCGAAATAGGGAGCGGCGTGAGCGGCGAACGGGTTCTGGTCACCGGCGGTTCCGGGTTCGTCGGAGTACACTGCATCCTCGCCCTGCTGGCCGCCGGATACAACGTGCGCACGACGGTGCGTTCACTCGACCGCGAACCCGATGTGCGTGCCATGCTCTCCCGGGGCGGGGCCGAGCCCGGCGCAGCGCTCGAGTTCGTGAGCGCCGACCTGACCGATGACTCCGGCTGGGCGGATGCCGTGGCCGACTGCACCTACGTGCTCCACGTCGCCTCGCCGTTCCCCGGCCGCGAACCGAAGAACGAGGATGAACTCATCGTCCCTGCCCGCGAGGGTGCGCTTCGGGTGCTTCGGGCCGCACGCGACGCGGGCGTCAGGCGGGTCGTACTCACCTCGTCCTTCGCCGCGGTCGGCTACGGCACCGCAGCGCTCGACCGGTCGTACACCGAGGAGGACTGGACCGATCCGACCGCCGACGTGAGCGCCTACGTCAAGTCGAAGACGTTCGCCGAGCGCGCGGCCTGGGACTTCGTGATGCGGGAGGGCAACGGGCTCGAGCTCGCGGTTGTGAACCCGGTCGGCATCCTCGGGCCGGCACTCGGCCCCGACACCTCGACCTCGATCGACCTCGTGCTGCGGCTTCTCCGGGGCGCCGCGCCGGGGCTCCCCCGGGTCACCTTCGGCCTCGTCGACGTGCGCGACGTCGCCGACCTGCACGTGCGCGCCATGACCGACCCGGCCGCGAGCGGCGAGCGGTTCCTCGCGGTCGCCGACGGCATCCTGACCGTGCCCGAGGTCGCGGGCGTGCTTCGAGCGCGGCTCGGCGACCTCGCTCGCAAGGTGCCGACGCGCGTGCTCCCCGACTGGATGGTGCGTGTCGCGGCGTTCGTCGATCCCTCCCTGCGCGAGGTCTCGCGTCGTCTCGGCAACCACCGCGAGGTCTCGAACGCGAAGGCGAAGCGGATGCTCGGATGGGCGCCGCGCTCGAACGAGGACGCGATCGTGGCCACCGCCGAGAGCCTCCTGGGGCTTGGGCTCGTGCCCGGTGTCCGGGACGGCGACGGTCAGAACAGCAATGGCTGAATCGGGAGTGGTGCCACGGCCTGGGCGCCATCGACCAGCTGTTGCAGTTTTCTCGCAGTGAAGGGCGAACCGGCTCCACCGTTTTCCGGGTTGTCGAAGTAGGCGAAGACCTCTAGACCTTCGTCGGAGCCGCTACTTCGGGTACGCCGGCCTTCGATGAGTTCGGCCCAGCTCGCGAGCGTTTCATCGTCGTAGCCGCGGGGGAAGCGCCGAAGGTCGCCGTGGAACCGCAGGTAGCTGAAGTCGCTCGTGACCTCACGCAATTCCGGCCATTCCGGGGTATTGGTGATGACCGCGGCGACATTGTGATGGCGTAGGAGGTCGACGAACGCCGGGTCGCCGAAACTCGGATGACGCGCCTCGAAGGCGTGGCGGAGCGGGGCATCCGGCAGGTCGAGGATGCGGGGATCGACTCCGATGCCCGCCTCCGCGATGAGCGATCGCACCTCATCGACCGAGTGCGGGAGCGTCGTGAGAAAGGCCGTCACGGCATCCGCATTGAATCGCAGATGTTCGGAGACCTGCCAGAGGATCGGCCCCAGTTTCTCCTGCAGCAGGGGAACACCCGAGGCGAAGAAAGCGGCCACAGTCCTCTCGGCGGCTCCGAGCGGGTTGTCGTGGGTGACACCGCGGTGGCCTTTGACGGAGAAGACGAAGTCAGCCGGCGTATCCGCGTACCACCCCAGGAAGTCTTCGGGCTTCTTCAGGCCATGAAACGTCGTGTTGATCTCGAGGGTCGCGAGGTTGCGTGATGCGAAACCGAGTCGCTCGTGCGCGGGGAGTCGTGGGGGATAGAAGTCCCCTCGCCAGGCCGCTTTGTCCCATCCGCACGTGCCGATGCGCACACGCGCACGATCGCTCCCCATGAGGTCGCAGCTTAGCGGGACCCTCGGAGGCCCGCTGGAGTCATGGATTGAAGAGCTTCCAGTGCCCCTCCGAGACCACCTCGACCGCCCCGTCGACCACCGTGATCGCCGTCTGATCGTCGATCGCGTACGTCGGGACCGGGATCCCGGACGCCCACTTCTCGATGTTGGCGAGGGAGGCGTCCTCCATCTCGGGATGGTCAAGATGCGGGTACAACGTGAAGTCCACGAACCCCAGTGCCCTCTCGGCTCCGACCCCCATGTCGCTGCCGTCGGGCACGAACTCCAGGTCGAACTCCGCATCGCAGTTGTACGGGGTCATCGCGATGCTCCCCGCGCTCACCCCCACGTAGACGAGCTCGGTGAGCGACGGCAGGAGATCCGCGAGGCCGGACTCCCGCATCCAGTGGCACAGGTAGAGCACGTCGCCACCCCAGACGAGCAGCGCGTCGGTCTCCCGAAGCGTGGGGACCCAGCTCTCCTCCCGGATGCTCGGGAGTGCGGTGAGTTCGAGCACCCCGACGGACTTCCAGCCCAGCTCGGTCAACGGGCCCTGCGCCTTCCCTGCGATGGCTCGCCACGCATTGGCACCGCCGCCGGGGAAGGGGTAGATCCCGGTCGGGACGATGAGCGCGCTGGACTCGGCGATCGGTTTGCCGAGGAGCCCGACGAGTGCGTCGGCGATACTCGGGTTGGTGATCCCGGAGGAGGTGAGTAGAAGCCTCATGACGATCTTCTCCTTCCTGTCGGGCCGGACTCGGCTCGGTCCCGGTCCGAGTGTAGATGCCGGCTCCGACCTCGCCCTGCACTTTGTCGGTGAGACGGCGCATACTGTTCGCACACCACACAGGACGGAGGAGTCCACCATGACTACGCTGCTCAACCCCTACCTCGGCTTCCGCGACAACGCCCGCGAGGCGATGGAGTTCTACAAATCCGTCTTCGGCGGCGAGCTCAGCGTCAGCACGTTCGCCGATTTCCACGCGAGTGAGGAGGTCGATGAGCAGGACCTCGTGATGCACAGCCAGCTCGACACCTCGAACGGGTTGACCATCATGGCTTCGGACACCCCCAAAGCGATGAACTACCAGCCGGGAAGCACCATCTCCATCTCGCTCAGCGGACTCAGCACAGACAATGACGAGCTTCGTGGCTATTGGGACCGGCTCCAGGAGGGCGCGGACATCACGATGCCGCTCGACACGGCCCCGTGGGGCGACCTGTTCGGAATGCTCACCGACCGGTTCGGCACCCACTGGATGGTCAGCATCGGCACCGCCGGCAACACCGCGGCCTGATCGGTGACGGCGCCCGCCACCGTCGAGGAGTACCTTGCCGGTTTTCCGGATGACGTGCGCACGATCCTCGAGAACGTGCGTCAGGCCATCCGGAACGTGATCCCGGATGCCGACGAGCGGATGAGCTACGGCATCGTGCGGCTTGAGATCGTCGGCCGTCACGCGATCTACTTCGGCGGGTGGAAGAAACACGTCGGCCTCTACCCGATTCCCGGGCTCGACGACGAGTTGGAGTCGCTCATCGCGCCGTACCGCGCGGCCAAGGACTCCGTGCGCTTCCCTTATGCGAAGCCGATCCCCTACGACCTCATCGAACGAGTCACCGCGCACATCGCCGGGCGCTGATTCGGATGATGCGGTCGTCTACCGCCGCACCTTGCCGCTGAGCCCGGCGAGCATCGCGAGGATCGAGGGCTTCGCCGCGACCCAGGCGACCGCCATGACGACGAGCGACAGGACGAAGATGCCGAAGCCCCACCACGACTGATCGTCGCGCACGGCGTACATGTGGTTGAGGTTGTTGAGTGCTCCTGTGGTGAGTACGAGGAACACGTGCACGACGATGAAGAGCACGAAGTAGAGCATGACCGGAAAGTGGATGAGGCGTGCGAGCTGGACCGGGTAGACGCGCTCGAGCGGCTTCCAGCGCGCGGCGAGCCCCGGCGTCATCCGCAAGCCCGTGATCACGGCGAGTGGCGCGGCGATGAACACCGTCACGAAGTAGGCGAGCACCTGCAGCGCGTTGTAGTTGACCCAGCCCATCTCGAGCGGCCAGTTCAGTGAGGCGTACTGGATGCCGGCGGACAGCGCGTTCGGGAAGATGTCCCAGCTCGTGGGCACGATGCGCGCCCACTGCCCTGTGACGAAGATGAGTACGTAGAAGAGGATGCCGTTGAGAACCCACAGCGAGTCGACACTGATGTGGAACCACTGGTGGATGCTGATCCGCTGCGGTTCGCCCTTCGTGCGCAGGAGCCCGGTGTTGTTGCGGGTCCAGTACGCTGCGGGCCGCTTCGTCGTGCGGATGAGCCATCCGGAGCGGATGACGAAGAGGATGAAGAAGGCGTTGAGGAAGTGCTGCCAGGCGAGCCATGCGGGGAACCCGACGGGTGTCCCCGCCGGGAGTTCGCTTCGCCCCGGGTAGGTGGTCAGAAACGATTGCACGCCTGGCAGGCTGCGCAGCCAGATCGCGATGGCGACGACTACGCCCGCGAGGACGATGAGCGCGGGGATGATCCAGACCAGGCTGAACCAGCGGCTTTGCCGAAACGTCGCCAGCGTCATGCCTTCTTCGCTTTCACAGCCGCGATGAACTGCGGGACGACCTCGAACAGGTCGCCGACGATGCCGAAGTCGGCGATGTCGAAGATGGGGGAGTTCGCATCCTTATTGATCGCCACGATGGTCTTCGAGCTCTGCATTCCGGCGAGGTGTTGGATGGCACCGGAGATGCCGACCGCGATGTAGAGGTTCGGCGAGACGGTGGTGCCGGTCTGGCCGACCTGCAGGTTGTGCTCGCAGTATCCGGCGTCGACGGCCGCGCGCGAGGCGCCGATGGCCGCGCCGAGCGCATCCGCGAGCTCTTCGACGAGCACGAACTTCTCCTTCGAGCCGAGCCCGCGTCCGCCCGAGACGACGATGTCCGCCGCCTGCAGGCTGGGCCGCTCACTCGCGGCGGTCTCGACGTGGCGTGAGACGACCTCGGTCGTCGGGGCGCCGTCGCCGGAGATGTCGAGTTCGACGAGGGCTCCGGATGCGGCCGCAGCCGCTCCCTCGACCGAGTGCGCCCGCAGCGAGATCACCGGCACGCCCTTGCCCGCCTTCGCGGTCACGGTGAACGCGCCGCCGAAGGCCTGCTGGGTCACGATGCCGTCTGCGGCCACGCCGATAGCGTCGCTCTGGTAGGCGCCGCCGATGCGCACGGCCAGGCGGGCGCCTGCCTCGCGGGCATCCGGGGAGTTGCCGACGATCACGGCGGCCGGGTTCGCTGCGGCAACCGCTGCCTCGAGGGCGGCGACCTGCGGGGTCACGAGCAGCGAGCCGGCGCCGGCGACGGATGCCGCATAGACCGTCGCTGCCCCGAGCGCTCCGAGCGTGGTCGCGAGCTCCGCTGCGGCTCCGGGTTCCGCGACGACGACCGCAGCCGGTTCCCCGATCACGGCGGCCGCGGCCAGAAGCTCAGCCGTCGCCGGGACGGGTGCGCCGTCGGAGAGTTCGACGAGAACGAGTACCTGTGACATCACGAGTCTCCCTAGATCAGTTTCGCCGAGGCGAGGTAGTCGGCGAGCTGCTGGCCGGCCGTGCCGTCGTCCTTGATGACGGTGCCGCCCTCGCGCGGGGGCTTCGGGGCGACCGTCTCGACGACCGACCACGAGTTCGCGCCACCTGCCTCACCGGCATCGATGCCGAGGTCGGCCAGGCCGAGTGTCTCCACGGGCTTCTTCTTGGCGGCGAGGATTCCCTTGAAGTTCGGGTAGCGTGCCTCGGCGATCTGCTCGGTGACCGAGACGAGAGCGGGAAGTGAGGCACGCACCTGCACGTGGCCGTCCTCGGTCATCCGCTCGCCGGAGACGGTACCGTCATTCACCTCGAGGGTGCGCAGGAACGTCAGCTGGGCGAGCGCGAGCCGCTCGGCGAGCATTGCCGGAACCGCCGCGGTACGGCCATCCGTCGACTCGTTGCCGGCGATCACGAGGTCGAAGCCGCGGGGGGCCAGGGCTGCGGCGAGCGCGGCGGAGGTCTGCATCGCATCCGATCCGCCCAGCGCATCGTCGACGATGTGGATGCCGGAGTCAGCACCCATCGCGAGCGACTTGCGAACGGCATCCTGTGCGTTCGACGGACCCATCGTGACGACGACGACCTCGCCGCCATTCGCTTCTTTGACGAGGAGCGCGGCCTCGACCGCTTTCTCGTTGATCTCGTCGATCACGACATCGCTGCTGCGGTCGACCCGCTTGGTCGACTCGTCGATGCGCCGATCGCTCCAGGTGTCCGGCACTTCCTTCACGAGCACTGCGATCTTCATCATGCCTACCATTCCACCACCGATTCGAATGCCGCTGCGATTCTCTTGGCGCTTTCCACACAACGATATAGTTGGATGTCCAACTAAATTGTATGATGCCGGTGAGGACACAATCCAGCCCGGCTTCGAGAGGCTCATCGTGTACGCCATCAGCGACGACCAGCAAGCCCTTGTCGACATGGTTCGGCAATTCGCGACCGAATCCCTCGCCCCGCACGCCGCGGAGTGGGATGAGACGCATCACTTCCCCCTCGACGTCCTGCGCGAGGCCGGCGAACTCGGCATGGGGGCGATGTACTCCCGCGAGGAGTTCGGCGGGGCAGGCCTCAGCCGTGCCGACGCCATCCTGATCTTCGAGGAGCTCGCCAAGGGCGACCCCACGATCGCCAGCTACATCTCCATCCACAACATGGTGGCCTGGATGATCGACGGCTACGGCAGCGACGCCCAGCGAGCGGAGTGGATCCCGAAGCTCGCCACCATGGAGCAGCTCGGCAGCTATTGCCTCACCGAGCCCGGGGCGGGGTCGGATGCCGCAGCGCTCTCGACGCGCGCCGTGCGCGACGGCGACGACTACGTCATCAACGGCACGAAGCAGTTCATCTCCGGCGCCGGCTCCTCCGCGATCTACGTTGTCATGGCCCGCACGGCCGACACCGGCAGCCGGGGCATCACGGCCATCCTCGTTCCGGATGGCACTCCCGGTCTCTCGTTCGGCCCGCTGGAGAAGAAGATGGGCTGGCACGCCCAGCCGACGAGGCAGGTCATCCTCGAGGATGTCCGGGTGCCGATCGCGAACCGCCTGGCCGAGGAGGGCGACGGCTTCGGCATCGCCATGAACGGGCTCAACGGCGGGCGGCTCAACATCGGGGCGTGCTCGCTCGGCGGAGGGCAGGCGGCGCTCGACAAAGCCGTCGAATACGCGAAGAATCGCGAGGCCTTCGGCGGTCCACTAATCGACCAGCAGTCCATCCTGTTCGAGCTGGCCGACATGGACACCAAGCTCGAGGCCGCACGCACCCTGCTCGCCAGGGCGGCGGCCGCGCTCGACAACGGCGACGCCGACAAGGTTCGCCTGTGCGCGATGGCCAAGCGGGTGGCGACCGATGCTGGCTTCGAGGTCGCGAACTCCGCCATCCAGTTGCACGGGGGATACGGTTATCTCACGGAGTACGGCCTTGAGCGCATCGCCCGCGACCTTCGGGTGCACCAGATCCTGGAGGGAACGAACGAGATCATGCGTCTCATCGTGGGCCGCAGTCTCCTCGGCAAGTGACCCGGAGGACACGATGGAGTTCACGGACGACGAAGTCCTGGTGAAACGCGCGGGGCGGCTCGGCCACCTCATCCTCAACCGCCCGAAAGCGATGAACGCCCTCACCCGACCCATGGTCAGGACGATGGCAGCTGCCCTCGACGCCTGGGAGACGGATGACGGGGTCGACACCGTGCTGCTGACCGGCGCCGGCGAGCGGGGCCTCTGCGCGGGCGGCGACATCGTCGGCATGTACCACGACGCGATCGCCGGCGGCGAGGCGAGCCGGCTGTTCTGGCACGACGAATACCACCTGAACGCCCGCATCGGCGGTTACCCCAAGTCCTACGTCGTGTTCATGGACGGTGTCGTGCTGGGCGGTGGCATCGGCGTCTCCGCACACGGCAGTGCCCGCATCGCGACCGAACGCACCCGGTTCGGGATGCCGGAGGTCGGCATCGGCTTCGCTCCAGATGTCGGCGGCCCGTTCCTGCTCTCCCGCGCTCCCGGCGAGCTCGGCACCCACCTCGCGATGACCGGCGGTATGGGCACCGGTGCCGACGCGATCGCGCTCGGCTTCGCCGACCACTACGTGCACAGCGACTGGCTGCCCGCCCTCGCCACCGCGCTCGAGACGACGCCGGCCGCCGAGGCGATCGCGGCGGTCACGATGGCGGCCCCGGATTCCGCGCTGCTCGCTCAACGCGACTGGATCGACCACTGCTACGCGGGCGACGATGCCGCGACCATCGTCGGGAGGCTGCAGGACTCGGCCGTGCCGGAGGCGCGCGAGGCGGCATCCGTGATCCTCACCAAGTCGCCCACCGGAGTGAGTGTCGCGCTCGAAGCGGTACGGCGGGCGAAGAGGCTCGCCACGCTCGAGGAGGCGCTCGACCAGGACTTCCGGGTGTCGAACCGGTTCATCGAGAACCCGGAGATGATCGAGGGCATCCGTGCGCAGGTGATCGACAAGGACCGGCGGCCGCGGTGGGAGCCCGCGACGATCGGCGGGGTGGCCCGCGGCACGGTCGAGGCGTATTTCGCGAGCCTCGGAGACCAGGAACTCGGGCTCTCGGCCCGGACGAAGAGGAGTACATCATGACGAACATCGCCTTCATCGGCCTCGGCCACATGGGCGGCCCGATGGCTGCCAACCTCGTGAAGGCCGGCCATACCGTGACCGGCTTCGACGTGGCACCTCCCGCGCTCGAAGCGGCGCGAACGAACGGTGTCGTTGTCGCCGCAACCGGGCCGGATGCCGCGGCTGGCGCCGACGTCGTCATCACGATGCTCCTGAGCGGCCAGCAGGTGCTCGACGTCTACCGCGGAGGGCTGCTCGCCGCTGCGAAGCCGGGGACCCTCTTCATCGACTCCTCCACGATCGACGTCGACAGCGCCCGCGCGGCACGCGAGCTTGCGATCTCCGCAGGTCATCGCGGCATGGATGCCCCGGTCTCCGGCGGCGTCGTGGGAGCGGAGGCCGGCACCCTCACCTTCATGGTGGGGGCGGACGAGGCCGACTTCGCCGCGGCAGAACCACTCCTGTCCATCATGGGCGGCAGGGTCGTTCACTGCGGCGGCTCCGGTGCCGGGCAAGCGGCCAAGATCTGCAACAACATGATCCTCGGCATCTCGATGATCGCCGTCTCCGAGGCCTTCGTGCTCGGCGAGAAACTGGGTCTCAGCAACCAGGCGCTCTTCGACGTCTCGTCCACGGCATCCGGACAGTGCTGGGCGCTCACGACCAACTGCCCTGTTCCCGGCCCGGTGCCGGCGAGCCCGGCCAATCGCGAGTACCAGCCCGGCTTCGCCGGGGCGCTCATGGCCAAGGACCTCGGGCTCGCGCTCGCCGCCCTCGAATCGACGGGCACGGATGGCCGGCTCGGCACGATGGCCGCCGACATCTACCGGCACTTCGCCGACGAGGGCGGCGCCGGGCTCGACTTCTCCGGCATCATCAACGCGATCCGCGAGCGCTCGGCCGATAACAGCCAGGGGGCCGCATCATGACCGACGTGAAGACGATCACCGTCGAGCGGCGAGGCCGCGTCGGGCTCGTGACGCTGAACCGTCCCGAAGCGCTCAACGCCCTCAACCTCGAACTCATGACGGACCTCGTGGCCGCCGCATCCGAGTTGGATGCCGACCCCGGCATCGGCGCGATCGTCGTCGCCGGATCGACGAAGGCCTTCGCGGCCGGCGCCGACATCAAGGAGATGGTCTCGAAGGACTACCAGGAGATGTACGCCGCCGACTGGTTCGCGGGCTGGAGCCGGTTCACCGCGGTGCGCACACCCGTGATCGCCGCCGTCTCCGGCTACGCGCTCGGCGGCGGCTGCGAACTCGTCATGATGTGCGACATCGTGATCGCCGGCGAGAACGCGAAATTCGGGCAGCCCGAGATCAAGCTCGGCGTCATCCCGGGCATGGGCGGCTCGCAGCGTCTGACCCGCGCGATCGGCAAGGCGAAGGCGATGGAGCTCATCCTCACCGGACGCACGATGGATGCCGCAGAGGCCGAGCGCGCCGGGCTCGTCTCGCGGGTCGTGCCGACCGGGTCCGTGCTCGATGAAGCCATGTCCACCGCGGCTACGATTGGATCAATGTCCCTTCCCATCGCGATGATGGCCAAAGAAGTGGTCAACGCGGCGTACGAGACGATGCTGGAGAACGGCATCCGGTTCGAGCGCCGGGTCTTCCACTCCACCTTTGCGACGGAAGACCAGAAAGAGGGGATGAGCGCCTTCATCGAGAAGCGCGATCCCGAATTCAAGAATCGATAGGAAGACCATGGCCAAGGAAGTGGCGCAGAGCGGCGCCGTCGACACGCATAAGACGTTCACCGGACCCGACCAGCCGATGTGGATCGGTGGGGAACAGGTCGAGTCGACGACGGGGCAATGGCGCGACGTACTGAACCCTGCGCAGCGCGGGCAGGTCATCACGCGCGTGCCGGCCGCCGGCACCGAGGATGTCGACCGCGCGGTCGCGGCCGCGAAGGCCGCCTTCCCGGCCTGGAAGGCCACCCACTTCACCGAGCGGTCCCGTGCGCTCGCACTCATCGCCGATGAGCTCGAGGCACGTGCGGACGACTTCGCCCGCCTCACCGCCCTCGACACCGGCAACGCCCTGCGCACCCAGGCGCGACCAGAGGTCACGACCCTCGTCGCCCTGTTCCGCTACTTCGCGGGCGTCGCCGGCGAGGTCAAGGGCGTCACGCTCCCGGCCGGTGACAACCAGCTTCAGTACACCCGCCGCGAGCCGCTGGGTGTCGTCGCGTGCATACTGCCGTGGAACTCTCCGCTCATGATCGCCGGTTTCAAGGTGCCTGCCGCGCTCGCCGCGGGCAACACCGTCGTGCTCAAGGCCGCGGATGACGCACCCCTGACGATCCTGCTGCTCGCCGCCGTCTGCAACCAGTTCCTGCCGAAGGGCGTGCTCAACGCGCTCACCGGCCGCGGAAGCCTCATCGGCTCGGCCCTCGCCGATCACCCGGATGTCGATAAGGTCTCCTTCACCGGATCCACCGAGGTCGGCCGCACCGTCGCGAAGCAGGCGGGGGAGCGCCTCGCCCACATGTCCCTCGAGCTCGGCGGCAAGAACCCCTCGATCGTGTTCCCGGATGGCGTGGACGACCAGATCGTCGACGGCCTGCTCTTCGCGAGCCGCTTTACCCGCCAGGGGCAGAGCTGCACCGCAGGCTCCCGCCTGTTCCTGCACGAGGACATCTACGACGAGGTGCTCGGCAAGCTCGTCGACCGCCTCGGGAGCCTCGTCGTCGGCAACCCGCTGGATGAGGCATCCGACATGGGCGCCGTCATCAACCAGAAGCAGTTCGACGCGATCGACGAGTACCTCGTGGAGGGCCGCGAGTCCGGCGACATGACGGTCGCACTCGGCGGCACCGCACCATCCGTCGGCCCGCTCACCGAGGGCTACTACCACCTGCCGACGGTCTTCGCGGGCGGCCGCAACGAGTTCCGGCTCGCGCGCGAGGAGATCTTCGGACCCGTCCTCGTGGCGATCCCGTGGAAGACTCTCGACGACGTCGTGCGCATGGCCAACGACTCGCACTACGGTCTCGCCGCCTTCGTCTGGAGCCACGACCTCGACAACGCGCTGAACACGGCGCACCGTCTCGAGGCCGGCTGGGTGCAGGTCAACCAGGGCGGCGGCCAGGTCGTCGGCCAGTCCTATGGCGGGTACAAGCAGTCCGGCATCGGGCGTGAGGTCTCGCTCGAAGGCATGCTCGAGGGCTTCACGCAGATCAAGCAGGTCAACGTCAAGCTGCGGGCCTGAACATGGGCGCTGTGCCTGCATCCGCGCTGCCGTCGGCGTCCGCTCCGGGGCTTCCGCTGGTGGGGATCACGGTTCTCGACCTCACGCGGGCGCTCGCCGGACCGTACGCCACCGCGCTGCTCGCCGACCTCGGCGCGACCATCACCAAGGTCGAGTCGATCAAGGGCGGCGACTCGACGCGCGGCTGGCCGCCGTTCGAGGGCGACCATTCCCTCTACTACGACTCCACAAATCGCGGGAAGTCCTCGATCGCGATCGACTTCTACAGTGCGGAAGGCCAGGCGCTGCTGAAGCGCATGGCCCTCGACGCGGATGTCGTGATCGAGAACTTCCGCCCGGGCGTCATGGCCGACCTCGGTCTCGACCCGGCTGCTCTGCTCGCGGAGAAGCCCGGCCTCGTCGTCGCCTCGGTGAGCGGGTTCGGGTCCACCGGACCGCTCAGCCAGACGGCCGGCCTCGACCAGGTGGCCCAGGGGATGTCCGGTCTCATGTCGGTGACGGGGGCGGATGCCGACAACCTCTACCGCGTCGGCGTCCCGGTCATCGACATCATCTCCGGCATCTTCACGGCGGTCGGAATCCTCGCCTCCCTCGTCGACCGCGAGCGCACCGGCACCGGCCACACCGTATCCACCTCGCTGCTCGAGGCGGCGCTCGCGATCTCGGTGTTCCAGGGCCAGCGGTACCTCAGCACCGGTGTCGTCCCGGAGCCGCAGGGCAACGACCATCCTGTTCTCGCGCCGTACGGGGTGTTCGCGACCGCGGACATCCCGGTCATCATCGCCGTCGGCAACGAGAAGCAGTGGCGCGACCTGTGCGCTCTCGTCGGCGACGCCGCCCTCGCCGACCATCCGGACCTCGCGACCGGCAAGCTGCGCACCGAGCACCGCGGCGAACTCAAGGAGCGCCTGGAGGCGTTGCTCGTCGCACGCACCGGGCTCGAATGGGTCGAGGCCTTCAGGGCCGCGCGCATCCCGACCGGCCCCATCTACACCTATGCTCAGGTCTTCGAGGACGCCCAGGTGAAGCACCTCGACATGGTGCAGCACGTGACCCGTGCCGACGGAAGCGACCTGCCGCTCCTGCGCGGGCCGGTGTCGATCGACGGGGCTGCTCTACGCATCCGGAAGGCGCCGCCGGCGCTCGGCGAAGACACCGAGTCCGTGCTCGCCGGGCTCGGGCTCACGCCCGACCAGATCGCCGGCCTCATCGACGCCGGGATCGTCTCGGCGCTGAAGAGCTGACCATGGCGCAAGTGCGGGTGGAGATCGTCGGACCGGTCGCGACGCTCGTGATCGACAATGCGGGAAAGCGCAATGCGGTCACGGCCGACTTGTGGCAGCAGTTCGAACCGCTGCTCGCCGGGCTGGCCGGCGACGCCGCCGTGAAGGTCGTCGTCCTGCGTGGCGCCGGACAGGACTTCTCGGCCGGTGCGGACATCGCCGATCTCGACCGGATCCTCGCCGGCCCGGGTGACGGTGGGGTCATGACTCAGGCCGAGAACGCACTCGCCACCTTTCCCAAGCCCACGATCGCCGCGATCGACGGCTACTGCGTCGGAGGCGGCTGGGAACTGGCGGGTGCCTGCGATATTCGGATCTGCTCCGACCGCTCGACCTTCGGGATCACGCCGTCGAGGCTCGGGATCGTCTACCCGAGGTCCGGCATCGAGCGAGTGGTGGCGATCGCCGGACCGGCCGTCGCGAAGCACCTCCTGTTCACCGGCGAGCTCGTCGACGCCGAGACCGCGCGCACCTGGGGCCTCGTCACGAAGGTGCTGCCGACCGAGGGCTTCTGGAATGCGGTGGCCGGGTTCGCAGGCATGCTGGCCGGCCGGTCCCAGTATTCGATCCGAGCCATGAAGGAGATCATCGACGCCATCATGGAGGGTCGGGGCGATCTCGGCGCGGTCGTTGACCGCTGGCAGGCCACGGCATCCGACGACCGTGCGATCGGGGTCGAGGCGTTCCTCGGCAAGCGGCCGCCCGAGTTCACCTGGGGATCAGGTGTGCAGTAGCTGAAGGCGCCTCTCCGGCCCCTCCAGGCGTGCGACCGCGACCTTGACCTCGACGAGGCCGGCCGCAAGCTCATCCATCCTGGCCTCGAGTTTCTCGAACCGGGCATCGACCTTGTCGAACCGGGCATCGACCTTGTCGAAGCGCTCGTCGATCTTCCTCATCTGCCCGCGCAGGAGGGAAGCCACGCCGCCGAAGATCGTCGCGGCAGCCCCGATGATCCCGAGGATGACACCGATGACGTCTGCTGACACGGTCATGACTCCATTCTGCCCCAGAGATACCGGGCCTCGCGAGTGAGTCTAAGAGTGTCGTGCGTCGTCGAGTCGGGCTTCCCCAGTCGTTGTGGAGATCGCAGGGGAGCGCACCCTGTGGGGGAGAAGATGGGGCGGATCAGTCCTGGGCCGTGCGCATCGTCAGTACGGGGGTGCCGTCGGCGTCCTCGAGCGTGAGAGTCGCGCGCAGCGAGCCGAGCTCGCCGAGGCCTGTAGCGTGCGTACCG
The DNA here is from genome assembly GCF_039537265.1 of Leifsonella bigeumensis. Classification (NCBI taxonomy): domain Bacteria; kingdom Bacillati; phylum Actinomycetota; class Actinomycetes; order Micrococcales; family Microbacteriaceae; genus Leifsonella; species Leifsonella bigeumensis. The sequence continues at coordinate 313,824 of NZ_BAABAE010000002.1, forward strand.
CCACAGGCGATGCGCGCTTCACCGTCGGCGAGGGTGCACACCCAGTAGCGCCGGTCGGTGAGCCTGTCGCCGTCGCGGTCGATGCGCACGGGAGCGTTCTCGGCCACCCAGTCGGCGAGCGTCGTGTTGACCTCCGTCTCGATGCCGGGGAGCGCCTCGGCGATGCCCTCGGTGCTGAAGCCCTTCTTGCGCAGAGACTTGCCGAGCCGGTAGGTGTCGAGCGAACCGCGTTCGAGGATGCGCGATGTGTCGTTCGCCTCGGCGTCGAAGTCGGGCGTGCCGAGTGCGTCGGTTCGCACCTCCTTGCTCCAGCGTCCCGTCATCGCCCGGTTGAGGGCGAGCGAGGCGAGGTGGCATCCGGTGTGGCCGAGGGACAGCGAGCGGCGATACTTCGCATCGATCTCGACTGTCACGACCTGGCCGACGGGTGGAGCATCCGTCACGAGGTGGGCGACGACGAACGTCCAGCCCTCGGTGCCCTTGCGCACGGGAATGTCGCCACCCAGGTACAGCAGGGAGCCGTCCGTGGCAGCGACGATGCAGTCCACGATGTCGGCGGAGCCTCCGTTCCAGGTGAGCGTCGCGCGGTCGGAGCCCTGGTCGGGCCATCCGGCGTCGACCGGATGGCACGGAGTGGCATCCAGCAGCACGGCGAATCGCTCGCCGACGGGCTCGATGTGCAGCACCGTGCCGGTGCCGTCCGTCGCCCCGGTCGGGTAGCTGACGACGGTGTCCGTGCGGGGAAGAGCCATGCCACCATTCTCTCCTGCCGGCGGATCGGGATCGCGCTACGGCTTGTCCTTACCTGGGCCGCCCTTCTTCGGCCCGGGGTCCGGCTTGCCCGGCTTATCCGGCGTGGGGCTGGGTTGCGGCTCAGCGGCGGTCAGATCCGCCCGCACGAGGTCGATCGACGCCTGGATGCGTGCACTGCGGCCCGGGTCGATGGCACCGGATGCCGTCCCCTCCGTCAATTCCTCCTCGAGCGCGTCGAGGGCTGCGATCGCCTCGGAGAAGTCGCCCGCGGCGGCCGCTACCGTCACGGCGAGTACGGATGCCTGCAGCCGTTCTGCGGCCCCCGCATCGATCTGCTGGCCTGACGGGGCGCACCCGCTGAGCGCGCCGGCGAGGAGCAGCAGGGCCGCCCCCGCGGCGATCGCGCGTGCCCTCCACTCCAGCCTCATGGCGCCACGCTGTCCTGGAGCTGCTCGAGATGTGTGCCCAGGATGCCCTCGACGGGCGGATAGGAGGGCGTCGGGGCCGCTGTCCCCTCGGTCGTCGTGAGCATCGTCCCGAGACCGAGACCGAGGCCGATACCGGCGGCGACGGCGATGGCTGCGGCAATGCCGATGACCCTGTTACGCGTCCGCCGCCGCGATGCGGTGGGGCTCGATGTCTCCTGGTCGCTCTCCGACGGGACCGCTGTGTTCTCGTGCACCGGTTCGACGGCAGACGGGGCTTCGCTGGCGGCCGCGTTGCCGAACACCTCGGTTGCCGCGGTCGGGCTCACCGGGTACACGAGCGTGTGATCCAGCGTGTCCTCCGAGGGTTCATCGGCTCTCGCGTCGGCGATGCTCCTCGCGGCGAGGGCGACCTCGAGGGCGTCAGCGCGTTCCTCGGGATCGACCGCGGTCATCCGCGTGAGCAGGGCGGTCCAGGCCGGCCCGAGCGAGTCGGGAACGGTCGGCCGGCTCACGAGGCGCGCCCCCAACGTCTCAGCGGTCGTCCCGGGAAACGCCTTTTCGCCGGTCAGGGTTTCCAGCAGCACGAGGCCTAGGGAATAGATGTCGGATGCCGCTCCGGCGGTGGCGCCGCTCGCCTGCTCCGGACTGAGGTAGTCGGCCGTTCCGACGACGAGTCCCGTCGACGTCAGGGGGTTGGCGTTCAGCAGTTTCGCGATGCCGAGATCCGCGAGCTTGGCGTGGAACTGTCGGTGCGGAAGCTCTGACGGCGCCAGGAGGATATTGGCCGGCTTGATGTCTCGATGCACGATATCTCTCGTGTGCATGTAGTGCAGCGCCTCCGCGATGTCGGCGCCGATGTGGGCGACCTGCTCCTGCGCAAGAGCCTCCGTGATGACCTCGCGCAGGTTCGGGCCGTCGATGAGCTCCATCACGATGAATGGCCGGTCCCCGGTCGGCGTATGCTCGACCCCCGCGTCGAGCAGGGTGACGAGCGCGTAGTGGTTGAGGGAGGCGAGCGTGTCGACCTCGTTGCGCTGGCGACCCAGTTCCTCCGGGTCGGCGGAGCCGGGGACCATGAGCTTGACGGCGACCTCGCGCGGGAGCTCGTCGTCGGCTGCCCGGTACACGGGCGCCATTCCGCCACGCCCGATCAGGGCGGTGATGCGGTAGCGGCCGCCGAGCACGCTGCCGATGACCGCATCCGCCGGGTCCGCCGGTGAACTCTTCGGTGCTCTCGGAACTCCACGTGCCGGCATGCGAACCTCCCTCGCCTTGGCATGATAACCGAGGCGACTGGAGGTCAAGCGAGCAGTGGGCGCACCGCTGCGTCGAGGGCGTCGACGGCGGCCTGCGCGGCGGCAATCCGTTCGGCGGGGGAGCCCTCGGTGCTCGAGGCGTCAAGGTAGACCTTGACCTTGGGCTCCGTACCGCTCGGCCGCACGATCACGCGTGAGCCGTCCTCGAGGTGGATGCGCAGGATGTCGCTCAGCGGGAAGCCGCCGATGCCCTCCGCGAAGTCGTCGATCGCCCGCACGGCGACCGTGCCGAGGTGGGTCGGCGGATGCGCGCGCAGCCGCGCCATGATGCGCGGGATGTCGGCGAGCTCCGTCACCCGCACCGACACCTGGCCGGAGGCGAACGCTCCGAAGCGCGCGGCGAAGTCGAGCTCGTGGTCGTCGATCGTGCGGCCGGCCGCCTTCAGTTCTGCCACGAGCGACAGGAACTCGACGGCCGCCGAGATGCCGTCCTTGTCACGGACCTTCTGTGGGTCGACGAGGTAGCCGAGCGCCTCCTCGTAACCGAAAGCGAGATCGGGTACGCGTGAAACCCATTTGAACCCGGTGAGGGTGTCCGCATAGTCGAGGTGGTACTGGCGTGCGACCTCGGCGAGGGCCGGTGAGCTGACGATGGAGGCGGCGAGGGTTCCGCTCACGCAGGTCGCCACGTCCCCGCCGACCGCGGCGACCGCCTCTCCTGCGGCCTGCAGTCTTTCAGCCGCGCGCCAGCCGAGCAGCCAGCCGACCTCGTTGCCGGAAAGTCGGCGCCAGCCGCCTGCGGCATCCGGGACGGCGACCGCGAGCCGGTCGGCGTCGGGGTCGTTGGCGATGATGAGCTCTGCACCCGCTGCGGTCGCGGTCGCGTAGGAGAGGTCGAGGGCTCCCGGCTCCTCCGGGTTGGGGAAGGCGACGGTCGGGAACGCGGCATCCGGCTCGATCTGCTCGGCCACGACGACGGGTTCGCCGAAACCTGCGTCGGCGAACACACGCCGCGCGGTCTCCCAGCCGACGCCGTGCAGGGCCGTGTAGACGAAACGCGGGGAAGCATCCGGATGCCGCACGAGAGCGGCAGTGCGCCGCACGTACTCGTCGAGCACGCTCTCGCTTGCGACCTCGTAGTCGGTCGAGCGTGGCAGATCGGGAACCAGGAGGGTCGCGGCGACCCGCTGGATCTGGGCCTCGATCTCGGCGTCGGCCGGGGGAACGATCTGTGAGCCCTCGTCGGCGCCGCCGAGGTAGACCTTGTAGCCGTTGTCGTTCGGCGGGTTGTGGCTCGCAGTCACCATGACGCCGGCGCTCACGCCGAGGTGCCGCACGGCGAAGGCGAGCACGGGCGTCGGTAGAAGCCGCGGCAGGATGATCGCTCGGATGCCGGCGCCGGCCATGAGTTCGGCCGTGTCGGTCGCGAAGACCTGCGAGTTCTTGCGGCCGTCGTAGCCGATCACGACGCTCGGGTTCTTCTCCCGGCCGAGCAGGTAGGCGGCGAACCCGGCGGCGGCCTGCGCGACGAGAACGCGGTTCATCCGGTTCGGGCCTGCGGCGAGTTCACCGCGCAGGCCGGCCGTCCCGAACTCGAGGCGGGAGTCGAAACGGGAGTGGAGGGCGGCGATCGCGGTGGCGCCGCGGGCATCCGTGCTGCCGGCTTCGGCATCCGCTATGAGAGCGTCGAGTTCTGCCCGGGTCTCGGGGTCCGGGTCCTGGTCGCGCCATGCCCTCGCGGCTGCGAGCAGGTCGGGGGTGCCGCGCAGCTCGGTGGCGTCGTTCGCGTCGGCGGACGGGGCCGCGCCGGTGGTTCCGCTCACAGCGCCGCCACGATCCTCGCGAGCAGCGCGCTGATGACCGCCTCGGCGGCCTTACCGGCGTCGATGACCTCCTCGTGGCTGAGCGGCGTCTTCTGGATGCCGGCGGCGAGGTTCGTGATGAGGGACATCCCGAGGATCTCCATGCCCGCCTGGCGCGCGGCGATCGCCTCGAGGGCGGTGGACATGCCGACGATGTGGCCGCCGATCGCCTTGGCCATCTGCACCTCGGCCGGCGTCTCGTAGTGGGGTCCCCTGAACTGGCAGTAGACGCCTTCGTCGAGGCTCGCGTCGATCGTGCGGGCGAGGTCCCGCAGGCGCCGCGAGTAGAGGTCGGTGAGGTCGACGAAGGTCGCCCCTTCGAGCGGCGATGAGGCGGTGAGATTGATGTGGTCGCTGATGAGCACCGGGATGCCCGGCTTCCACGTCTCCCGGATGCCACCGGCCCCGTTCGTGAGGATCATCGTCGTCGCACCCGTCGCGGCCGCGGTGCGCACGCTGTGGACGACGCGGCGCACGCCATGGTTCTCGTAGAAGTGAGTGCGCGCACCGATCACGAGGGCGCGCTTGCCGTTCGGCAGCAGGATCGAGCGCAGAGACCCGGTGTGGCCTTCCAGCGCCGGCTTGCTGAACCCGGCGATCTCGGTCGCCGGGATGGTGGCGGTCGTCTCGCCGATGAGGTCGGCGGCCTTCGCCCATCCACTGCCGAGGGTCAGCGCGATGTCGTGCCGTTCGACGCCGGTCTTCTCGGCGATCTGGCTCGCAGCATCCTGGGCGACCGCGAACGGATCGGCGGTCGGGTCATCGAGTGGATTGGGCGGCGTTGTCATGCCCTCCACTCTAATTTGCCGCCCGCTCTTCCGGGCAGTGAGGTGACGGCGGCGGGGCGCGCTGGGGGAGAATAGGGCAATGGCTTATGAGTTCGAGCGCAAGCAGCGGATCGCGATCGTCGGCGGCGGCCCGGGCGGCTATGAGGCGGCGCTCACCGGCGCCCAGCTCGGTGCCGAAGTGACGCTCGTCGAACGCACCGGCGTCGGCGGCTCGGCGGTGCTCACGGATGTCGTCCCCTCCAAGACGCTCATCGCGACCGCCGAGGCGGCGACCGCGATCGTCGACGCGGCCGACCTGGGCGTGCAGTTCTTCGCCCGGGCGGAGAGCGGCCGCCCGAGCAAGGCCGAGGTCGCCGTCAACCTCGGCGCCGTGAACAAGCGGCTCCTCGGCCTCGCCCAGAAGCAGTCGGAAGACATGAAGACCGCACTCGTCGACGCCGGGGTCACGATCATCCAGGGCGACGGCCGGCTCGACGGGCCGCAGCGCGTCGTCGTCTCGACCGGCTCGGGCACGAAGCGCACCGACTTCGAGTCGATCGAGGCGGACACGATCGTCGTCTCGGTCGGGGCGAGCCCGCGCATCCTGCCCTCGGCGGTGCCGGACGGTGAGCGCATCCTCACCTGGACCCAGCTCTACTCGCTCGACAGCGTGCCCGAGCACCTCATCGTCGTCGGCTCGGGGGTGACGGGCGCCGAGTTCGCCTCCGCCTACACCGCGCTCGGCGCCAAGGTCACCCTCATCTCGAGCCGCGACACCGTGCTCCCCGGTGAAGACGCCGACGCCGCCAAGGTCATCGAGACCGTCTTCAAGCGCAACGGCATGACGGTGCTGTCGAAGTCGCGCGCGGAGAAGATCGAGCGCACCGCGGATGGCGTTCTCGCCACGCTCACGGACGGCCGCACGGTCGAGGGCAGCCACTGCCTCATGGCGGTCGGATCCGTTCCGAACACGGCGGGCATCGGGCTCGAGGATGCGGGGGTCCAGCTGACCGAATCCGGTCACATCCGCGTCAACCGGGTCGCCCGCACGTCGATGCCCTCGATCTACGCGGCGGGCGACTGCTCCGACTTCCTGCCGCTGGCATCCGTCGCCTCCATGCAGGGTCGCACGGCGGTGTTCCACGCGATGGGGGACGCGGTGAACCCGACCGAGCTGCGCAACGTGACCTCGAACATCTTCACCCAGCCGGAGATCGCCACCGTCGGCTGGTCGCAGAAGCAGATCGAGGACGGCGTTGTGCCGGGACGGATCTACAAGCTGCCGCTGTCGCAGAACCCGCGCGCGAAGATGTTGGGCATCCGGGACGGGTTCGTGAAGCTCGTGGCGAGCCGGAGCTCGGGCACGGTCATCGGCGGCGTGGTCGTCTCGCCCAAGGCCTCCGAGCTCATCCTGCCGATCGCGATCGCGATCGAGCACCGGCTCACCGTCGACCAGCTCGCGGAGGCGTTCAGCGTCTACCCGTCGCTCTCCGGCAGCGTCACGGATGCCGCACGCGCGATGCACATCGTGCGGTAGCCGATCACGCGGCGCGCCTCCGCGCGATCAGTCGACGATGTTGAGGAGCAGGTGACCGGATGACACGGTCGCCCCGACCGTCGCGTTGACGTCGGCGACGGTGCCGTCCTTGTGGGCCGTGAGCGGCTGCTCCATCTTCATGGCCTCGAGCACCAGCACGAGGTCGCCCTTCACGACACGGTCTCCGTCGGCGACAGCGAGCTTGACGATGGTCGCCTGCATGGGCGCCTTCACCGAGTCGCCCGTCGCGGTCGCGACGGCGCTCCCCGCATTGCGGCGCGGCGGTGCGACGGCGGTCGCGGAGGCCGCCGCCCCCAACATCCTCGCCGGCAGCGACACCTCGATGCGCTTGCCGCCCACCTCGACGACGACATTCTGGCGATCGGATGCCGGCCCGGCATCCGGAAGCGATCCACTCCATGGCTCGAGGTCGTTGTCGAAGTCGGTTTCGATCCAGCGCGTGTAGACGGAGAACGGCTCCGCGGTGAAGGCCGGGTCGCGCACGATCTTGCGGTGGAACGGCAGCACGGTCGGGAGTCCGGCGACCTCGAACTCGTCGAGGGCGCGGCGGGAGCGCTCGAGCGCGTCCTCGCGGCTCGACCCCGTGACGATGAGCTTGGCGAGCAGCGAGTCGAAGGAGCCGCCGATGACGTCGCCCGTCGTGACCCCACTGTCGACGCGCACGCCGGGGCCGCCCGGGAAGCGCAGCACGTTCACCGGGCCGGGAGTCGGCATGAAGTTCAGGCCGGGGTCCTCACCGTTGATGCGGAACTCGAAGGAGTGGCCCTGCGGCGCCGGGTCCTCGTAGTCGAGGATGCCGCCCTCGGCGATGCGGAACTGTTCCCGCACGAGGTCGATCCCGGTCACCTCCTCGGACACCGGATGCTCCACCTGCAGCCGCGTGTTGACCTCGAGGAACGAGATGGTCCCGTCGGAGGCGACGAGGAACTCGCAGGTGCCGGCGCCGACGTAGCCGACTTCGCGCAGGATCGCCTTGGACGAGGTGTAGAGCTGCTCATTCTGCTCGGCGGTGAGGAACGGCGCTGGGGCCTCCTCGACGAGCTTCTGGTGGCGGCGCTGCAGCGAGCAGTCGCGCGTGGAGATGACGACGACGTTGCCTGCCGCATCCGCGAGGCACTGGGTCTCGACGTGGCGCGGCTTGTCGAGGTACTTCTCGACGAAGCATTCCCCTCGGCCGAATGCCGCGACGGCTTCGCGCGTGGCCGACTCGAACAGCTCGGGAACCTCTTCGCGCGTGCGCGCCACCTTGAGGCCGCGCCCGCCGCCGCCGAATGCGGCCTTGATCGCGACCGGGAGGCCGTGCACGTCGACGAACTCCAGCACCTCTGCGGCATCCGTCACCGGGTTGAGCGTCCCCGGCGCGAGGGGCGCACCCACCTTCTCGGCGATGTGGCGCGCGGAGACCTTGTCGCCGAGCTGCTCGATCGCGTCCGGCGACGGCCCGATCCAGATGAGCCCGGCGTCCATGACGGCCTGGGCGAACCGGGCGTTCTCGGCGAGGAACCCGTAGCCCGGGTGGACGGCATCCGCCCCTGAGCGCCTGGCGATCGAGAGGATCTTGTCGATCACGAGGTAGGTCTCGGCGCTCGTCGTTCCCTCGAGGGCGTAGGCCTCATCGGCGAGTTTGACGTGCCGGGCGTCGCGGTCCTGGTCGGCGTAGACGGCGACCGAGGCGATCCCGCTGTCCTTCGCCGCCCGGATCACGCGTACGGCGATTTCTCCACGATTGGCGATGAGGACTTTGGAAATGCGGGGCATAGTTGTTTAGCCTATTGCGCTTCGAGGGCCGGTCATTGGGGTAGACCGACAAAAAGCTAGGAAGTCCTTGTATTCCCGGCTACAACCTCATGCCATTCGACCCCGAACCCGCGCAGCAGGCCGCGCAGGGTGGAGAGGGAGAGGCCGACGACAGTGTGCGGGTCGCCCTCGACGGCCGTGATGAACGGTGCACCGAGCGAGTCGATGGTGAAGGCCCCCGCGACGTTGAGCGGTTCGCCCGTGGCGATGTAGGCGTCGATCTCCGCATCCGTCAGGTCGGCCGCGAACGTGACGCTTGCGCTCGAGACGGCTCCGGCCGCCCCCTGAGGGATGCCGCCCCGTCGATCGATGAGCCAGTGGCCGGAGTGCAGGATGCCGGTGCGCCCGCGCTGGAGCTCCCACCGCGCACGGGCGACGGATTCCGTGTGCGGCTTTCCGTATACCGTGCCGTCGAGTTCGAAGACGGAGTCGCCGCCGAGCACAAAGCCATCGATCGCGGCCTCCTCGAGAGCAGTCCCGTCAGGTCCGCCCGCAGCGACCGCCTCGGCCTTCCGCCGTGCCAGCAGCTCGACCGTCTCGACCGGGGTGAGCCGCCTGCCGGCCGCGCCCTCGGCTTCGACGATGGCGGCATCCTCGTCGACGTCGGACGGTACGACGATCGGCTCGATGCCCGCCGACCGCAGGGTTGCGAGCCTGGCCGGCGAGGTCGAGGCGAGGTAGAGCCGCACTGCAGTTTCTGGCACTGCCGCTCCTAAGCTGTGGGGATGGGCGATCATCTGGGCCAACTCGTCGAGCTGGAGATTTCCAACGTAGCCCACGGCGGGGTCATGGTCGCGCGCCATGGCGGCCGGGTGGTGTTCGTGGCCGATGCGATCCCGGGCGAGGTGGTGCGGGCGGTCGTCACCGACGATTCCAAGGCGAAGTTCTGGCGCGCCGACACCGTCGAGGTGCTCGAAGCCTCCCCGTACCGGCAGCCGCACGTCTGGTCGGCGGCGTCGATCGACCGGGCCCCCGAGGAGCGCGCGGGCGGCGCCGAGTTCGGCCACATCGCACCCGCGCACCAGCGAGAGCTCAAGCGACGTGTGCTGGCCGACGCCCTCCAGCGGATGGCGGGCCTTGAGCCGGCGGTCATCGTCGAAGCGCTGCCAGGCCCGGCCGATGGCACCGGATGGCGCACCCGCGTGCGCTTGCACGCCGCAGAGGACGGGACACTCGGTCCGTACGTCGCGCGATCGCATCGCGTGGTCGAGGTCGCCGACCTGCCGCTCGCCACACCGGAGGTGGCTTCGGCCGCGCTGCTCGCCGGTCGCAAGGACGCCGGCCGCAAGCAACCCGGACGAGCCGCCAGAGCCCATGGCTCCCGCTCCGTCGATGTCATCGGTCCATCGACGGGGGAGCCCATCGTGCTCCGGCACGGCGAGCGCTCAGGGCCCATCACCGAACGTGTCGGCGATCGGGAGTTCCGGCTCGATGCGGCCGGGTTCTGGCAGGTGCACCGGTATGCGGCGGAGGTCCTCACGACGGCAGTGCAGGAGGCGATCGACCCCGAGTTGTTCGATCCGGCCGCCGCGAACCTCGATCTCTATGGGGGCGTCGGACTCCTGGCCGCCGCCGTCGGCGATCGATTCGGCAGGGACATCCGCATCGAGTCGGTCGAGGGCGATTCCGGCGCGACCGGCCACGCGAGGGAGAACCTCGCCGACTGGGCGGGAGCGAGTGCGGTGACCGCGCGCGTCGACCGCTATCTTTCGACACCGGGGACGGGGGCCGGAGGACTCGCCGGTGCGACCGTCGTGCTCGATCCGCCGCGGTCGGGCGCGGGCAAGGATGTCGTCGCCGCCCTCGGAGCGTTGACCCCGGCGCAACTCGTCTACGTCGCCTGCGACCCGGTCGCCCTCGCGCGTGACCTGGCGCTCTTCGCGGGTCACGGCTACCGGCTCAGCGGTATCCGGGCGTTCGACCTGTTCCCGAACACGCATCACGTCGAGGCGGTCGCGAGCCTGGTGCGAACGTAGTCACCTGCCGCCCAGGTCACCTGCCGCCCAGGTCACCAGCCGATCGGGTTACCAGCCGCCTGGGTCACCAGCTTCCGCCGCCACCGCCTCCGCCTCCGCCACCGCCTCCGCCGCCCCCGCCCGAGCCTCCGCTCGAGCCGGGCGTGGAGGTGAACGAGGTGGTCGCCATGCTCGTGAAGCTGTCGACGGCCGAACCGATTGAGGAGATCGAGGCGACGGTGCTCGAGAGGTAGCCGGCGTGGAAGCCTGCGCTTCCCACGTACCAGTCCGGGGCGGGCTCCGCTTTGCCCTGGGCGACGAGTTCGGCGAACACCTTCGCCCAGCGCTCGGCCTCGCCGAAGACCATCGCCCACGGCATGTAGCGGCTGAAGACGTCCTCGCCCTCGTCGAATCGGATGCGGTCGGCCTCGGCCGTCGCAATGTATTCCTTGAATCCGGCTAGCTGAACGTAGACGGCGTGCCCGAGCGCACTGCGCCGGGCGGCCTTGGCGGCGGATCCGAGGGTGAAGAAGGAGCCGACCGCGAGACCGATGGGGATGAAGATCCAGGAGCCGTCGAAGAAGGTCATGACGAAGAACCCGATGGCCCCGAGCGCGAGTCCGCCCGAGATGAGCGGGTGCGTCCCGTTGACCTTGTCGATGAAGTACTTCGCGTGCTCGATCCAGGTGTCGAGCGATTTGACGATCGCGCGCATGTCGGAGGCGAAGGTGTTGGTGAGCGTCGAGAGTCTGACCGAGGTGCGATAGCCGGGAAACAGCTTCCCGAGCAGCAGCGCCTCATGGGGGAGCAGTTCAGCGGCATCCGGACCGCCGGGCCGCGACCGGGCTTTCTTCTCCGCGGCGCGCTCCGGGGTCGCCACGAGTGTGTAGTCCTTCGCCTTCCTCCGATTGCCGCCCTCGACCTCTTCGATGCGCAGGTGGCCGCGCACGGCGAGGTCGACGAGCGTCGCGGTGATGTCGGAGTTCTTGCGCTTCTTGTTGAGCACGGTTCCCGCCGCACCGACCGGGAGACCCTTCGGCGGCTGGTACTGCACGACGATCGTCTCGTCGGCTGGGGCCGGTCCGATCTCCGCGTGCTCCTGGTCGTCGGGGATGCCGCCGGGCGTCACCCCGAGGAACTTCCGATCACGGCGCCGCGCAAGCACGAGTATCCGGAACGCGAGTGGGACGACGAACACCAGGGCGAGCCCGGTTCCCCAGTTCCAGGGATTCCAGAACGGATCCGGGCCGTCGTTCGATCCGCTCACGACGGGCGCGGATCCGGGCGGCAGGCTCGCCTCCAGGATCGGGTCGGTCCCGGTGAAGGTGCCCTCGGGCCAGGCGACCGAGATCGTGAGCCCCTGGGTACTGGAGAGCAGCCCCTGTTCGAAGGTCGCGGTGTCGCCCGCGATGCTCGCCCCCGTGCAGGCATCGTGCGTACCGCTGTATCCGGCGAAGCAGATCGCCGAACCGACGGGAGCCGGGCCGGTGACGCTGACGGTCGTCCGGTCGATCGACGGATCCCAGTAGCTGCCGGTCGCGTTCCAGTAGAACTCGTCCATGATGGTCCCGTTGGGCTGCTCCGCGCGGTTGAGCGCGCCGTCGATGTCGTAGCGGATGACCCAGGTCTGCTCTCCGTGCACGAGCGCGTTCTTGTTGCCGATGCGGATCTGCAGCGCGTTGCCGAGCGTCGTCGAGAAGAGGGCACTCGCGCCGGTCGGGCTCTCGACCTCGATGTCGCTGTAGCGGTAGACGCGGTCGCGCCCGGGCTCGGCGGTGGAGAATCGCGAGGCCAGGAACCGGTCGATGCCGTGACGTTCGTCGGAGCCGGCGAAGTCGTAATCGATGGTCTCGACCACATGAACGGTGCCGTCGGCGTCGATCGTGTACCGGATGTCGAAGTGGCTGATGTGCTCGGCGCCCGATCCGGTGGAGCATCCTGCGAGCGCGATGGCGACGATCCCGACGGCGAGCATGGACTTCACCAGGCGAGAAATCATGTGCAGACTCTACCGGGTACCCCGCTCGGCAGCCATTAAGATGATGGAGGGCAGACCCGGGGGAGAACAGGATCGACGCCATGCAACTCACGGTCGAGAATGAGACATCGACGGAGGCGAAACGGCGCGGCATACGGGTCGGCGTCGTCGACGACCACGAATCCGTTCGCCTCGGTCTCAAGGCGGCGTGCATCGACGCCGGGTTCGAATTCGTGCTCGCTGCGGCATCCGTCAGGGAGTTCGTCTCCGAGCTCGGCGGGCGCGAATGCGATGTCGTCGTGCTCGACCTGTCCCTCGGGGACGGGTCGACGGTGACGGAGAACGTCAAGGCGGTGCAGGCCACCGGATGCGCCGTGCTCATCCACAGCATCGCCGACCGCGTCGCGCTCGTGCGCGAGGCCCTCGCGGCCGGAGCCGCCGGGGTGATCCCGAAGTCCTCGGCCACCAAGACCGTCATGTCGGCGCTCGCGACGGTGGCGCGGGGCGATGTGCTCAACAACCTCGAGTGGGCGACGGCGATCGACGCCGACCGCGACTTCTCCAAGGCGCAGCTCGGTCGGCGCGAGCGCGAGATCCTGCACCTCTACGCATCCGGGCTGCCGCTCAAGCTCGCGGCGGAGCGGCTCGGCATCGGTTACGCCACGGCTCGCGAATACCTCGACCGTATCCGGGTGAAGTACGTCGAAGTCGGCCGACCGGCACCGACGAAGGTCGACCTGCTGCGGCGCGCCGTCGAGGACGGCATCCTGCCGGGTCTCGACCCGGACGGTGGAGATGAGCACTGAGGCTCTGACCACCGAGTCTCTGAGGCAGCCGCGGAGGCCGATCAGCCGATCCCAGATGGAGGTCGTCGCCTCCCGCTCCGTCGCCTTCTTCGGCCTCCTGTTCGGCGCGCAGACCTTCCCGGTCATGCTCGGCCAGGTGGGGGTGCTGCAGACCGGATGGTTCTGGGGCTACAACGTGGCGATCTTCGGCGGGTTGCTGCTGTGCGTCGTCGCCGCGATCGCCCGCCGGTTCGTGCGCATCCTCAACATCTTCGTCTCCGGCGCCTGGCTCGTTGCGATGGCTACCTGGCCTCTCGCGGTCGTCGACCCTTCGGTCGTGGCCGACGAGCGACCCTGGCTGTGGTTCCTCTGCACCGTGGCCACCGCCACGGCAGCCATCGCGCTCTCGACCTGGGCCGCCACCGCCTACCTCGTGCTCGCTCCCGCGCTCTACGGCGTCATCCGGCTCACCCCGCCCGGGGGCGGCGCCCACTGGGATCTCGCCGCCCTCGACACGGTGTACGCGATCCTGCTCGGCGGCGCCGTGCTGCTCATCATCACCCTGCTCCGCCAGGCCGCGGCCTCGGTCGACGCGGCCCAGGCCACCGCTCTCGCCCGCTACACTCACGCCGTCCGACAGCATGCCACGGAGGTCGAGCGGGTGCAGGTCGACTCGATCGTGCATGACAGCGTGCTCACGACCCTGATCTCGGCGGCGCGCGCCTACACACCGGATGCCATGGAGCTTTCGGCCACGATGGCCGGCAATGCGATCGGCCACCTCAAGGAGGCGCAGGCGTCCTCGCCCGACGACGAGTCGCTCGTCGGTGTGAACCAGCTCGCGGACCGCATCACCGGCTCCGCAGAGGCGCTCTCGGCGCCTTTCCCCTCGCGGGTCATGGGGATCGGCGTGGGGAGCATCGCGGTGCAGACCGCCGAAGCACTCTATTCCGCCTCCGTGCAGGCCATGGTCAACAGCCTGCAACACGCGGGACCGGCCGAGTCGGTCGACCGCTGGCTGCGCATCACCGGGGAGGGCGCCGACGGGCTCGAGATCGAGATCGGTGACACCGGGGTCGGTTTCGACCTCGAGGATGTCCCGACCGAGCGCCTCGGCCTGCGGATCTCCATCGTCGAGCGCGTGGCCAACGCGGGGGGGGAGCGCCGACATCGTCTCCCGGCCCGGGGAGGGAACGGTCATCACGATCCGCTGGCCGGATCCGGATGCCGAGGATGCGGGCGGGGAGGTGTCGTCGTGATCACGATCCCCCGGTACATCATCGTCGCACTCGCGGCCGTGTTCTCCGGCTACCACCTGCTGCTGGCGGTCTACTCCCTCGACATCCCCCGCGACAAGGTGCCGTTCATCGCCGCCATGATCCTCTACGCGATCGCGACGACGTTGAGCCTCTGGCCGTCGAAGGTGGGCAGGATGCCGTTGTGGATGGCGATCGCCAATGTCGCCGTGAGCATCGCCCTCCCCCTCCTCGTGACCGCGCAGCTCGACGTGCACGGGTCGGTCGGCTCCGACTACTCGACCTGGTATCCGGCGGCGATCGGGACGCTCATGGTCATCACCTCGACCCGCAGACGCCACTTCCTCGCCTGGGTCGGCGTGGGCTCGTTGGCCGTGCAGACGGCCCTGTGGGCGGGTCCCGGCGCACTCGCGACCCTGGGGGTCGTCGGCAGCATCGTCTGGGTGGCGGTCTCCCACGTGCTCTCCCGCTCGCTTGCCAAGATCAGCCGCGATGCCCAGCAGTATGTGGTGGCCGAGCGCGAGGCGGCGGAGTGGCAGGCGGCGCAGGAGGCCCACCTGTTCGAACGCCAGTTCCGGCTTCGCCAGACGAACCGGATGGCCCTCCCGATGCTGCGGCAGATCGTCGCGGCCCGTGGAGATCTCACGGATGCGCAGCGGCAGGAGTGCGTCTATCTCGAGGGCGCCATCCGGGACGAGATCCGTGGCAGGAAGCTGCTCAACAACCGTGTGCGCGAGCAGGTCATGCGCGCCCGGCGTCGTGGTGCGATCGTCACCCTGCTCGACGAGGGCGGTATCGACGAACTCTCCGACACGGAACTCGAGCGCGTGCTCAACAGCCTTGCGGATGCGCTCAGGAACTCGGACACCGACCGCCTCATCGCGCGCACCGTCCCCGAGGGCTCGGATGTCGCGGTGACGGTCGTCGGCCTCAATTCCGCGGATGGCGGGAACTCGAGCGCGCTCGGGCACACCGACGAGGACGAAGATGACGACCAGGTCGACCTCTGGCTGGAGATCCCCCGCGCGCTGGAGCGATGAAAGCCCTCGCAAGTCAAATCGGGTGACAAAAGTGAAGGGCCGGAGGAGATTCCTCCGGCCCTTCCTTAAGATTCGAGTCAGGGCGATAACCCGAATATCGCCCTGACTCGCCCCCAAGTCATTAACCCGCTTACCCTAGTCGGCTAATGATTGGTGGTGTAACTCTCAAGAGAGGAACACCTAGCACTATCTATTGTGGGGTGTTCATACGATAACCCAAAGTCGTCATTTTGGGGGACCATCGGGGGACATTTTTCTTCGGTCATACCCCGAAAGGCACTGGTATATCGGCATTCCGATCAACTCTCAGCGGCCTGAACGGGGTACATCCGCTCGATATTGAGCGCGTGATCCGGCCGTGGCGACCAAAACCTGCGTTATTGGCCGATTAGGGTGCGAAATTCGTACCAGCTTCTGGGACGCTTCGACAGGCTTCCGCCCATACCCCCAATCCGGGGCTCATCACGGGAAACCGCGCCACCGACTCACTCCCGACACGATCGGGGTACGAATCGGACGCTGACTGAGTCGCCAGGCGCTCGCCGCGCGCGCCGCGGCGCGGGCTCGCGTGCCCTCGAGTTCCTGCGTCATCCCCTCGAGCACCGCGACGACTGCGGCGAGCTCCTCCGGAGTGGGGTTGCCGGAGACGACCTTGATGTCCCCTGCTTCGATCACAGCGGGATGTTCCCGTGTTTCTTGGGAGGCATGCTCGCCCGCTTGGTCCGCAGCGCCCGCAGCGCCTTGACGACCGCCACGCGCGTCGCCGCCGGTTCGATGACGCCGTCCAGCTCGCCGCGCTCGGCGGCGAGGAACGGGCTCGCGACGTTGTAGGTGTACTCGTTGGCGAGCTTCGTGCGCACGGCGGCGACATCCTCGCCCGCCTCTTCGGCGGCCTTGATCTCGCCGCGATACAGGATGTTGACGGCGCCCTGCCCGCCCATGACCGCGATCTCCGCAGTCGGCCAGGCGTAGTTGAGGTCGGCGCCGAGCTGCTTGGAGCCCATGACGATGTAGGCGCCGCCGTAGGCCTTGCGGGTGATGACCGTGACCAGCGGCACCGTCGCCTCCGCGTACGCGTAGAGCAGTTTCGCGCCCCGGCGGATGACACCGGTCCACTCCTGGTCGGTGCCGGGCAGGTAGCCCGGCACATCCACGAGGGTGAGGATGGGGATCGAGAACGCGTCGCAGAACCGCACGAAGCGGCTGGCCTTCTCACCGGCCTCGATGTTGAGGGTTCCCGCCATCGCGTTCGGCTGGTTGGCGATGATGCCGACCGAGCGGCCCTCGACGCGGCCGAAGCCGACGACGATGTTGGGGGCGAAGAGCGGCTGGGTCTCCAGGAAGTCGCCGCCGTCCACGATGTGCTCGATGACGGTCTTGACGTCGTAGGGCTGGTTGGGGGAGTCCGGGATGAGGGTGTTGAGCCGGCGATCGTCGTCGGTGATCTCGAGCTCGACCTCGTTCTCGTAGATCGGCAGGTCCGCGAGGTTGTTGTCGGGGAGGAAGCTGAGGAGGGTGCGCGCGTAGTCGAGCGCATCATCCTCGTCGCTCGCGAGGTAATGCGCCACGCCCGACACCGTGTTGTGGGTGAGCGCACCGCCGAGCTCCTCCATGCCGACGTCCTCGCCCGTGACGGTCTTGATGACGTCGGGCCCTGTGACGAACATCTGACTCGTCTTGTCGACCATGATGACGAAGTCGGTGAGCGCGGGCGAGTAGACGGCGCCGCCGGCCGCGGGCCCCATGATGATCGAGATCTGCGGGATCACTCCGGATGCCATCGTGTTGAGCCGGAAGATCTCGCCGTACTTGCCGAGCGCGACGACGCCCTCCTGGATGCGAGCACCTCCTGAGTCGAGCATCCCGAT
This sequence comes from Leifsonella bigeumensis, assembly GCF_039537265.1. Classification (NCBI taxonomy): domain Bacteria; kingdom Bacillati; phylum Actinomycetota; class Actinomycetes; order Micrococcales; family Microbacteriaceae; genus Leifsonella; species Leifsonella bigeumensis. Next base: position 331,127 of record NZ_BAABAE010000002.1, read on the forward strand.
GATGGGGACGCCGGTCTTCATGGCGAGTTCCATGACCTTGATGATCTTCTCGCCGGCGACCTCGCCGAGGCTCCCGCCGAAGATCGTGAAGTCCTGGGCGTAGACGGCGACCTGGCGACCGTGGATGGTGCCGGTGCCGGTGACGACCGAGTCGCCGTAGGGGCGCGACTTCTCCATGCCGAAGGCGTGGGTGCGGTGGCGGACGAACTCGTCGAGCTCCACGAAGGTGCCGTGGTCGAGCAGTTGCTCGATGCGCTCACGCGCGGTCTTCTTGCCACGCTTGTGCTGCTTCTCGATGGCGGCCTCGCCGCTGGCCGTCACGGCCTCGTGGTAGCGGCGTTTGAGGTCGGCGAGCTTGCCCGCGGTCGTGTACTGGTCCGGATCGGTCGTCTCGTCGGTCACGCCTGTCACTTTACCGTCACCCCACTCCCGCGAGGGCTTACCCGGCGGTGGAGGCGGCGATCGCGGCGACGCCGAGGAAGACGGCGATGACCCCGAGCACCTGAATGCGCTGCAGGTGCTCGCCGAGGATGCGCCAGCCGAGCAGCACCGTGATGACCGGGTAGAGCGAGGCGAGCACAGCGACGACCGTGAGGGGTGCGATGGTGCTCGCCACGGCGAAGCACAGGTTCGCTGCGAAGCCGAGAAGGCCGATGGCCACGATACCCACGAGAGCGCTGCCGCCCGCTTTCGGCACCTGGCGGAGCAGCAGGGCGGCGACCACGTAGACGACCAGGACGGTGAGGCTGTTCGACACGAGCGTCGTCGTGACGTTGAACGCACTGCCGAGGGCGACGGAGAGATTCGCGACACCGAAGCCGATGGCGGCGACGATCGCGAGGATGATGGGCTTCGGCCCGTGACCCACTGTGCGGGTGCGCACCTCGGGCCCGCTTGCGAGCACCGTCCCGACGATCGCGACGACGAGTCCGATCCCGAGGAGCCAGCTGAGCTGATCACCGCCCAGCAGCCCGACGATGACGGGAACGAGAACGCTCAGCGAGGTGATGGGGGCGACGACCCCCATGGTCCCGATCGCAAGGGCCTTGAAGAGGCTCGAGACGGCGACCGCCGTGGCGACCCCGCCGACGATCCCCCAGAAGAGCGCGGGTCCGGCGTTGTCGAGGGGGGACTCCCACAACATCCTCGGCAGGATCGCGAGGGTGGCTACGACCTGCGAGAGCAGCAGGACGGTGACGAGCGCGACTCGGCGGGAGATCACGCCGCCGAGGAAGTCGGACACCCCGAGGAACGCGCTCGCGAGCAGCGCGAGGATGGCGCCGGCCATCAGCGATCCGTCGTCATGCGCGATGCGCGGGGAGCGCGTCCACGAATGACCCGATGGTGAGCGGGCGCTCGGCCCAACCGAGAGCGTCGGCGAGGCGGGCCAGCTGCGGCGCCTCGACCCTCGATTTCTCGAGCACGTCGGGCAGGGCGAAGACGACAGAGGGGGTGTCGTCGGCCTGGACCTCACCCTGGGCCATCGCGACGACCCGTTCGAAGTTCTCGGCGCAGAAGTCCATGTCGTGGGTGATCGCGATGACGGTGCGCCCCTCGGAGTGGAGCTGCGCGACGATCGCGGCGATCATCCGCACCCCGCGCTCATCCTGTCCGGTCGTCGGCTCGTCGAGCACGACGACGGGGGTCTCCATGGCGAGCACGGCCGCGAGGGCGACCCGTTTGCGCTCCGAGAGGGACAGGTGATGTGGATGCGTCTCCGCCTCCCCGGATAGCCCGGTCGCCTCGAGCGCGGCCGCGACGGCGGCATCCGCCCGCTCCTGGTCGAAGCCCAGGTTCTTCGGCCCGAACGCCACATCGTCGATGACCCGCCGTGCGAAGAGCTGTTCGTCGGGGTTCTGGAAGACGTAGCCGACCCGCGCCGACAGCTCGGCGATCGTGTGGCCCTTCGTCACCCAGTCGCCGATCTCGACGGTGCCGGTCGTCGGCTGGAAGATGCCGTTGAGGTGGCGGACGAGCGTGGTCTTGCCGGCGCCGTTCTGGCCGACGATCGCGAGACGCTGACCACTCGGAATCTCGAGGGTGACCCCCTTCACAGCCTCCACGCCGCTCGCGTAGGTGTAGCCGACTTCGGTGAAGCGAACGTCCATGTCAGTTCCCCTTCGCCGAGCGGAAGTCGCGGTAGAGCGGGATGGCGTCGTCGAGCGAGACGGGCAGCTCGACATCCTTGCCGAGGAGACCGCGGTCACGTGCGATGGAGGAGGCGTCGGTGAAGCGGGTCGAGCCGATTCCCCAGTCCTCGAGACGCGGGTCGGCGAGCATGGTGCGGGACGGCCCGGAGGCGATGAGCTGGCGGTCGGCCAGCACGTGCACGATGTCGGCGTGCTCGCGCAGCAGTTCGAGCTTGTGCTCGAAGATCACGAGGGTGACCCCGGCGTCGCGCAGGCTGGACATGACGTCGAAGACCATGCGCGTTCCTCCCGGGTCGAGCTGGGAGGTGGGTTCGTCCATGACGAGTACGGGGGTGCGCATGATGATCATCGAGGCGATCGCGACGAGCTGCTGCTGGCCGCCGGAGAGCGCGTAGGGGGAACGGTCGAGAAGGCCGGTGATCCCGAGCAGGCCGGCGACCTCCGTGACGCGCTCGGCCATCTCATCCCTCGGGACGCCGAGGTTCTCGAGCCCGAACGCGAGTTCCTCGCGCACCGTGAACTTGGCGCCGGAGATCTGGTTGAACGGGCTCTGGATGACGAGACCGACGTGCGAGACGGCCTCCGCGAGCGTGACCTCCGCCATCGTGACGCCGTCGACGACGACCGTGCCGCTCAGCTCACCGCCGTCGACGTGGGGGATGAAGCCCGAGATGAGTTTCGCGAGGGTCGTCTTGCCGGCGCCGGATGCGCCGACGATCCCGGTGACGGTGCCCGCCTCGATGCCGAGGTCGACGTGGGAGAGCACGTAATGGTCGGTATCCGGGTAGGCGTAGGAGACATCGGAGAGCGAGATCACAGGAGTCCCATCACAATCGGGGTGGCGATGGCGCCCAGGGCGATGACGACCATGGCCCAGCGCGCCACGCGCTGGGCCATCGAGTCCGGTACCGGTACGAGGGAGGAGCGCCGGGCGGTCGACCCGAAGGCACGGGCCTCCATGGCGGTCGAGCGCTCCTCGACGTCGGTGAACATCCCGAGCACGAGGGGGCTGAGCAGGGGCAGCATGACCTTCACCCGGCGGAACGGGCTCCCCTTGAGACTGAGTCCGCGCGCCTGCTGGGCGAGCAGGATGCTGTCGGCCCGGTCCCGGAACGCCGGGATGAGCTGCAGGGTCGAGGCGATGATGTAGGCGAACTTGGGGGACATCCCCCGCTCGCTGAGTGCGCTCATGAGGTCGCCCGGGTGCGTCGTGAGAACGAGCAGGATCGACGCGAGCACGAGCACGATGATGCGCGAGCCGATCCCGAGAGCGAACAGCAGACCCTCGGAGGTGACGTCCACGATTCCCCACTGCCAGATGATCGTCTTCCCGCCGGGGAAGGTGAGTCCCTGGACGATGAACAGGACGAGGATGATCGGCAGCAGGATCTTGAGGCTGAGGCTGAGGAGCCTGCCGCCGGATCGTGAGATCACGGCGGCAGGCACGATGACGACGACGATGATCAAACCGGCCACCCACCAGAGCGGGATGGCGAACACGGTGACGATGATCGCAAGGAGCGCGATGAGTTTCGTCACCGGGTTCAGTCGGTGGATGACCGACTTCCGGTTGTCGAAGAGCGTCGTCGACATGCTGTCCTAGCTCTCGTTGGTGTTGCTCGCCGTGTCGGGCGCAGCCGGGGCGGCTGAGGCCCGGGCGGCGGGGGCATCCTGCAGCACCGGCGCCTTGCGGCCGAACACGTTGTACTGGCGCACGAACGGGAACCGCTGGCGGAACCGGCTCGGCAGCGCCGCGAGGATGAGCACGACGATCGTGAACGTGATCGCCTTGTCGAGCGGGTCGGAGAGCAGCCCCTGCAAGGTTGTCGCCCCGAGCAGGGATTGGCCCATGGCCTGGAAGGCTCCGACTATCGCGCCGGTACCACCACCCGTCGCGCCACCGAAGACGAACGCGGAGATGGGCGCCGAGACGACTGCAGCGACGAGGCCTGTGATCGCGCCGGCGATCGGAGCGAGGTAGAACAGGCGGAACATCCCGAGCCTCGCGGCGTAGCCGGCCATGACACCGATGATGACCTGGACGACCGCGTACGGCAGGGCGATCGGGCTGAGGGTCAGACCCCAGATCACGTTCGTGAGGATACCGGTGACGACACCGGCCGCCGGCCCGGCCAGCGCGGAGACGAGCACCGTGCCGATCGAGTCGAGGTACACCGGCAGGCCGATGACCGAGACGAGTTGCCCGACAACGATGTTGAGGGCGATCGCCACCGGGACCATGGCCACCGTCGCGGTGGGCAGGCGGTGGATGGCGCCCATCGCGAGCAGGATCGCGCCGATGACGTAGCCGGCGATCGCGATGAGGCCGGACTGGCTGAACGAGCTCTCGGCGATGTCGGTCGGCTGGCCGATCACCAGGTAGAGGTAGGTGGCGACGATGATGATCGTGCCGACCGCGATCAGGATGCGGTTCCTGGTCTTCTTCGAATCAGCCGGAGTTGTTGCGGTACTACTCATGACTTTCTCCTTCGTTGACGGATCGTGCAGTGGGGTTGCGATTATTCAGTTGGGGTGGAACCGGTCAGCCGACTCGACGGGCGAAGTCGCCGACCCTTTCGACGAGGTGGTCGAAGAATTTGGGCGGGTCGACGGCGACGACGATGTCGGCGTTGGGCTCGCGCCCCCACAGCCCGGCCCAGTCGGCGACGGTCTGGCCCCGCGTGAGCGTTCCGGCCAGTTCCACGTCGACGGTGGCCGGGCGGGTCGTCCCGAGCTCCGGATGCAGGGCGATGGCCGCGGCGAACGGATCGTGCATGTGCGCGAGGAAACCCTGGTTGTGGGCGATGTGGAACTCCATGTAGAAGCGCACGGCGTCGGTGAGGTAACGCACGACCCCATTGGAAGCCCTGGAGAGCGTGCCGTCGACATCCGCCTCGGCGATGATCTCGTCGGGCACGCTCCCTGCCCTGCGGCCGATCTCAGCGATGTGCTCCGGTTTCATCTCGATCTGCTCCGTGACGTCGAGCGCGCAGATGAGTGGCCTGCGATCCGCCGGGAGCCCGGAGAAGGCGTCGAAGACCATCTTCGCCGACTCGGGGTCGACGGCGATGTTCCACTCGGTGGTCGGCAGGGTGTTGCCCGGGTGGTCGAAGGCGCCACCCATGACGACGAGCCGCTTGAGGAGGCGCGGCAGCTCAGGCTCGATGCGCAGTGCGAGGGCCAGGTTGGTGAGCGGGCCGGTGACGAGGCCGATGATCTCGCCCGGACGGCTTCGGGCGAGTTCGACCCAGACCTCGGTGGCGTGCCTGGTCGAGAGGGTCCTCGTCGGCGCCGGCAGCTCGGCGTAGCCGATTCCCTGCGGGCCGTGGGTCTCCTCCGTCGTCATGAGCGGGGCGACGATGGGCACCTCGGAACCGAGGGCGACCTCGATCTCGGGCGCTCCGCACAGTTCGAGCCAGGCGAGGTTGTTGGTCGCCACCTGCTTCGCGGGAACGTTGCCCGAGGTGCAGGTGATCGCGAGGATGTCCGCCTCTGGGCTCGCGAGCAGGTAGAGGAGGGCGAGAGAGTCATCGATGCCGGTGTCGACGTCCATGATGATCGCTTGCTTCATGCGGTTTTCCTTGTCGGTGACGGTGGGAGAGCACCGCCGCTGAGGTTGGACGGGTTGCTCAACTCCACCAGGAGTGGGGCCGGATGAATCGGCCTGGTGGGGGTAATGGGTCTCGGCCGCACACTCGGGGCGCTTCTCGGAAATCTCACGGGAGCGGCCCCAGGGGGCGTCGACCTATCCAGGCAATCCGACTCCGTTTCTCTGGCACCGTTGTGTCGCGGGTGGCCGCCCCTGACTCGTGGAGCGGTCCGTTGGGTCACAGGCTAGCGGGTTTCGCCTCCGGTCGTCTACGACCCGCGCACGGCCGGTCGTAGCCTTGGGTCATGGACTTTCCCCGCGCGCGCTCACTCGGTACGAGTCTCGTCGTGCTCGAGCAGGCGGCGTCGACGAACGACGAACTCGCGGCGCGCGCGACGGATGCCGAACTCGCGGAGTTCACCGCCGTGGTGACCACGAACCAGACCGCGGGCCGCGGCCGGCTCGATCGGAGCTGGGTCACCCCGCCGGGGCAGGCGCTCGCCGTCTCGGTGCTGCTGCGCCCGGCGCAGGTGGACGGTTCGCCCGTCGACCGCGAGCAGTACGGCTGGATTCCGCTCATCGCCGGGCTCGCCATGACGCGTGCAGTCCGCGGGCTGGTCACCGGCCACGAGATCGCCCTCAAGTGGCCGAACGACGTGCTCATCGACGGTCTCAAGGTCTCCGGACTGCTCAGCGAGCTGCTGCCGAACGGCAGGGATGTCATCGTCGGCGCAGGGCTCAACCTCACGACACCGGCGGATGCCCTCCCGGTGCCGACCGCCACATCCCTCGTCCTCTGCGGGGTGACGATGGCTGCGGAGGAGCTCGCGGATGCCGCGCTCGCCGGCTACCTCGGCGAACTGCGGGCGGCGTGGGGCGCGTTCGTCGGATCGAAGGCGGATGCGCGCGCCAGCGGCATCCGGAACGCCGTGAGCGCGGCCTGCAGCACGCTCGGCTCGCAGGTTCGAGTCTCTCTGCCGGACGGAACATCGCAGGTCGGGACGGCGGTCGAGCTCGACGGCGGCGGCCGGTTGCGTATCAGGACGGCAACGGATGGGCGCATGGTGACTGTCGCCGCCGGCGACGTGACGCATCTGCGGTATGAATGAGTCATGTCGAATCCGGGGCGGCCAGGGGCGGCGCAGGAAGCCGAACACCTCGTGGCCGGTCTGCGGTCTCATGGGCGGGCGCTGTTCTGGCCGTCGATCGTCCTCATCGGCGCGATAGGCGGCGCCTTCTACTTCTACGGGCACTTTCCCGAAGGCTGGCAGAACAACGCCGTGCTCGTCGTCGCCGTGCTCATCGTCATCCTGCTCTGGTTCCTGCCACTGGTCAGCTGGCTCGGCCGGAGGTACACCATCACGACCAGGCGGATCGTGCTGCAGCATGGCTTCTTCGTGAGGGTGAGGCAGGAGCTGCTGCACAGCCGCGGCTACGACATCACGGTGCGCAAGAACGCGCTGCAGAGCATGTTCGGCAGCGGCGACGTCCGGATCAACACCGGCCTCGACCATCCGGTCGTGCTCAGGGATGTTCCGAACGCCGATCTCGTGCAGGGTGCGCTGCACGACCTCATGGAGCGCAGCATCAACCCCATCGCTGCACGCCGCCAGGCGGCGGAGTCGAGTGCGCCCGACGAGACCATCGTCTGGGGCGACCGGTAGGACTCAGTCGATCGCGGGAACGGTCGGGATCGGCCCGGGCGGGACGGGAGCGGTCGGAGTGGCGGCCGTCGGATGCGGTTCGGTGGTCGAGAGCGGTACGGGGGCTGCCATCGTCGGCACGACATCCGGAGTCGCGGTAGGTGGCCGGAACACCCAGGTGCGGTAGAGCCAGAAGCGGAACGCCGTGCCGAGTGCGAGGCCTATGACGTTCGAGGAGATGTTGTCGGCGAGGAGCGAGGTGTAGCCGAGCACATAGTGGGAGACCCAGAGGCAGGCGAGGCCGATGAGCATCCCGCCGATGCTCACGAGCGCGAACTCGAGCCCTTCGCGGACCGCCTGCGGCCTGCGGTGCGGGCCGAAGGTCCAGTAGCGGTTGCCGAGCCAGTTGACGACGATCGCGATCGAGGTCGAGATGACCTTGGCGAGGACCGGCCCCTCATACAGATTCTCCGGGGAGAGGATCGTGACGCGCAGGGCGTTGAACACGGCGACGTCCACGACGAGCCCGACCCCGCCGACTGCGGCGAATCGCAACAGCTGCGTGACGAGCGCTTTCACGCGAACCTCCGGTCGGCGTACGGAAGATACGCGAAGATGGACACTGGGCGGTACGAATTCTAACCGCACGGGGCGTTGTCGAAGCTGGGAACCGCGGGACGGAGCATGCGCATGAGGGTAGGCGTCATCGGTGGGGGTCAGCTCGCGAGGATGATGATTCCGGCAGCGATCGACCTCGGCATCGACCTGCGTGTGCTGGCCGAGAACGAGGGAATGGCGGCCGAGTTGGCCGCGAAGAGTGTCGGCGACTACCGGAACGTCGACGAAGTCCTTCGTTTCTGCTCGGAGGTGGACGTGGTGACCTTCGACCACGAGCACGTGCCGCAGGAGGTGCTCCGCGCGCTCGTCGACACGGGGGTCGCCGTGCATCCGGGACCGGATGCCCTGCTCTACGCCCAGGACAAGCTCCTCATGCGTGCGAAGCTCACCGAACTCGGCCTGCCGACGCCCGAGTGGGCTGCGGTCGAGGATGCCGCCGGGCTCGGCGCGTTCCTCGACGAGCACGGCGGGGCAGCGGTCGTCAAGACGGCTCGTGGGGGCTACGACGGAAAAGGAGTGCGCGTCGTGCGTGCCGCCCATGAGGCCGACGACTGGTTCGCCGCGCTCGCCGAGGACGCGAACGGCGGTGCACTGCTCGCCGAGGAGCTCGTCGACTTCCGCCGTGAACTCGCGCAGTCCGTCGCGCGCAGGCCCTCCGGTCAGGTCGTCGCCTGGCCGGTCGTGGAGAGCATCCAGCGCGATGGCGTGTGCGCCGAGGTCATCGCCCCCGCGCCGAACCCCGCCGGCCGGCTCTCCGATGTCGCCGCAGAGGTGGCCACGACGATCGCCGAAGGCCTCGGAGTCACGGGAGTGCTCGCGGTCGAGCTCTTCGAAACGACCGACGAGCGCATCCTCGTCAACGAGCTCGCGATGCGCCCGCACAACTCCGGCCACTGGAGCATCGAGGGCTCGACGACGAGCCAGTTCGAGCAGCACCTGCGCGCCGTGCTCGATCTGCCGCTCGGCCCTACCGGCATCGTCGCCCCGTGGGCGGTCATGGTCAACGTGCTCGGCGGGCCGGCGTCCGGCACCATGGCCGACCGCTATGCGGGCGTCTTCGAGGACTACCCGATGGCGAAGGTGCACAACTACGGCAAGGAGCCGCGGCCGGGCCGCAAGATCGGGCACGTCACGGTCATCGGCGACGACCTGGATACCGTGACCTACGACGCGCGCGCCGCCGCAGCGCAGTTCAGCGACTGATCTAGCATGGACCCCATGCCGGAACCGATCGTCGCCGTCGTCATGGGCTCGGACTCCGACTGGTCGGTCATGAGCGAGGCGGCCGCAGTGCTCGCCGAGTTCGGCGTACCCAGCGAGGTCGAGGTGCTCTCCGCACACCGCACCCCGGAACGGATGATCGCCTGGGGCAAGGCGGCTGCCGGCCGGGGCCTGCGCAGCATCATCGCCGGTGCCGGAGGGGCAGCCCACCTGCCCGGCATGCTCGCGTCGGTCACGACGCTCCCGGTGATCGGCGTTCCGGTCCCGCTCGCGAAGCTTGACGGGCTCGACTCCCTGCTCTCCATCGTGCAGATGCCGGCCGGGGTTCCCGTCGCGACCGTCTCCATCGGCGGAGCGCGCAACGCCGGCCTCCTCGCGATCCGGATGCTGGCGGCATCCGACCCGGCGCTCGCGGCGAAGCTCGCCGACTTCGCGAAGGGCCTCGAGGACTCGGTCGCGGCGAAGAACGCGGCACTCAAGTCGAAGCTGTGAGCGCCACCAGCCCGGTCCGGTATCCGGACGCCTCCTCGCCGGCCACGATGACGAAGCGGGCCTGGTGGCTGGTCGCCCTCAACTTCCTCATCCCGGGTTCGGCACAGCTGCTCGCCGGGAGTCGCCGGCTCGGCCGGTTCGGCGTCGTGGCGACCTTCGTGCTGTGGGGGATCGTGGTCGTCGCGCTCCTTCTGCTGTGGTTGTGGCCGGTCGTGCCGTACACCCTGATCTCGAACACGATCGCACTGACGGTCGCCCAGGTCCTCTTCGCGGCCTACGCCGTGCTCTGGGTCGTGCTCACCCTCGACACCCTCCGCATGGTTCGGCTCGTGAAGACCTGGCCCGCCGCGCGGGGGTTCATCGCGGGGCTTTCCATCGTCGGACTCGTCGCCGGCGCGGGGATCGCCGGATATGGTGCCGTCGTGGCCGGCTCCGCGCGCTCGGCCATCTCGGCGATCTTCGACAGCGGGGAGTATGCGCCTCCCATCGACGGCCGTTACAACATCCTGCTGCTCGGGGGCGATGCCGGACCCGACCGCACCGGCTTGCGGCCGGACAGCATCTCCGTCGCGAGCGTCGACGCCACGACCGGTGCGACCGTGATGATCGGGGTTCCACGCAACCTCGAGCTCGCCCGCTTCTCCGAGGGTTCGCCCCTGTACGGTCCGTTCCCGGACGGCTACGACTGCGGCGACGACTGCCTCATCAGCTACCTCTACACCTACGGCGAGGAGCATCCCGAGCTGTACCCGGATGCCGAGGAGCAGGGGAGCAACCCCGGCATCGAGGCGATGCGCGACGCGGTCGAGGGCGTGCTAGGGCTCACCCTGCAGTACTACGTCCTCATCGACATGCAGGGCTTCTCCGACCTCATCGACGCGCTCGGCGGCATCACCCTCGATGTCCCGCAGCGCACCCCGCTCGCCGCCGCGATCCCCGGATCCAAGCCCTTCGCCTGGGTTGAGGCAGGCGAGCAGCACCTCGACGGGTTCACGGCGCAGTGGTACGCGCGCTCGCGCTACGAGAGCACCGATTACGCGCGGATGTCTCGGCAGCGTGACGTGCAGGAGGCGATCCTGCGCCAGTTCACACCGGCGAACATCCTCGTGAAGTTCCAGGCGGTCGCCGCTGCGGGAACCCAGGTCGTCAAGACCGACATCCCCTCGGTCATGCTCGGGCTCTTCGCCGACCTCGCCACGAAGTCGCGGAAGCTTCCACTCACCCGTCTCGAGCTCGTGCCCGACGAGTTCGACCCGTTGTTCCCCGACTTCGAGAAGATCTCCGCGGCGATCGCCGCCGCTTTCGCAGCGAGCACTCCGACGCCGGAGCCCTGAGGCCGACGCCGACTCGTGAGCCGGCTACGGTGCGTCGTTTCTGAAGACGCGTTCGCTGAGTGCCTGCACGTCGCGGTCGAGGTTGTCGAGTCGCACATTCACGGTCTCGAAGCGCGCGTTCATCTCCGCGCGTAGGCTGGCAAAACCGGTGAAGCCGGTCATCATCTCATTGCGCAGGCTCGTGATCTGTCCGCTGATAGATCGCATGAGTACCGTGCTGAGCAGGGTCATCGTACCCAAGAGCGTGGCGGCGAAGACGCCGATGATCGTCCAGATCTGGGGCTCATTCAAGGTGATCACCCTCCCAGTGTGCCGTGTCGATGGTTCGAAGGCTACTGGGCCGAACAGGTTCAACGATGGCGATCGGCACGGTTCTGTGAGTGAGGCCGTCGTAATTCGATTGTGGAGGAGTGGAGCGCTTGATCAGAGGTCGGCGTGAAGCTGCCAGACCTTCTGGGCGGAGTCGCGCCAGCTGAACGCGCCCGCGCGGTCCAGGCCCGTGTAGTGGAGGCGCTCGGCGAGTGCAGGGTCGCTCACGACGGAGGCGATGGCGACGGCAAGGCGGGCAGGGTAGCCGTCGGCATCCTCCCGCTCGACGGCGATGCCGGCATCCGCCGCGACCTCGAGTACGGCCGGTTCGTCGGAGTGCACGACCGGGGTCCCGAAGTGGAACGCCTCGACGACGGGGAGTCCGAACCCGGCGGCGATGCTCGGAAACACGAAGACGGATGCGCGGTCGAGTGCGACGGCGAGGTCGGCGTCGGCGAGGAACCCGAGCGTACGCACGCGGTCTTCCGCGAGCCCGGCCTCGGCGGCGATCGCGGCGACATCAACGCCGCCCCAGCCCTCTGGGCCGACGATGAGCAGGGGAAGGTCCACGGCATCCGGTTCGGCGAGCGAGCGGATGAGCGCCGTGAGCCCCTTGCGCGGCTCGAGCGTGCCCACGCTCAGCAGGTACCGTTCCGGCAGGTCGAGTCGTGCGGCCCGGGCATCCGCGTCGACGGGGACCTGCAGTTTGGAGCTCACGGCTCCTCCGATCACCCGGATACGATCCCCGAAGTCGAAGAGCTCACCGAGTTGGGAGGCGACCGCGTGGCTCGGAACCACCACGGCATCCGCGAATCGGTGGGCTCGTCTCGTCATGGCCTTCTGCCAACCGACGTGCTGGCGGCTGAGGGTCTCCGGATGCGTCCACGGCACGACATCGTGGATCGTCACGACCACCTGGTCGGCCTCGTAGTTGAGCCGGTCATGTCTGCTGAGCGGGGCGAGGAGGCTCGTCGAGTGCACCATGCCCTTGCCCCTGATCCCGCCGAAGCCCATTCGCCAGGTGAGACCCAGGGCACTGCGCGGCAGTCTGCTCCTGTGGATATCGCCGACGCCGGGGAGAAGCATCCGAAGTCTCGCGTCTTCGTCGCTGGTGGTCGCTGAGACGAACCCTGCAACCTCGCAGCCCGCAGGGGCGACGCGGATGAGTTCGCGCGTGAGTTCTTCGGTGTAGCGCCCGATCCCGCCCGACAGCGGGGCGACCATGGGATCGACGATCACGCTCAGTGTCGTCATGCGTGCTCCAGGATTCTGTGTTCTGCCGCGTCGGCGAGTGCCGATCTCCAATCGCGGATGGGGGCGAGCCCCGACGGCTGCCAGCGTGCGTGCCCGAGAACCGAGTATGCAGGCCGGGGTGCCGGCCGCACGTACTGGGAACTCGAGGTCGGCCTGACCCTGGCAGGGTCGAGCCCCGCGACGCTGAAGATCTGCTGTGCGAACTCGTACCAGCTCGCCTGGCCGCTGCTCGTCGCGTGGTAGATGCCGGGCGCCAGGCCATGGTCGAGCATGAGGACGATCTGCCGCGCAACGTCCATGGTCCAGGTCGGTTGGCCGAGCTGGTCTTCGACGACACTCACCGTCTCATTCTGCCCCGCCAGCCGGATCATGGTCTTCGCGAAGTTCGGGCCATGCGCGCCGTAGAGCCAGGCCGTGCGCACGACGAAGGTCCCGGAGGGGTTGAACTCCAGGGCGAGCCGCTCGCCCTCCGCTTTCGTGCGGCCGTAGGCCGACACCGGATGCCGCGGTGCATCCTCGGCGTAGGGAGTCGTCGCCGTCCCGTCGAACACGTAGTCGGTCGAGAGCTGCACGAGATTCGCGCCGTGCGCGGCAGCAGCACGGGCCAGGTTGCCGGCTCCCACCGCATTGACGGCGAAGGCGGTCTCCTCGTCGGTTTCCGCGTCGTCGACCCGGGTGTAGGCGGCGCAGTTGATGACGACGGTGTGACCGGCGACGGCGGCCTCCACGGCATCCGGATCGGTGACGTCGAGGTCGCTGCGGCCGAGCGCCGTCACCGGCCGGTCGGCCAGCACCTGGCGGAGGTCGGTCGCGAGCATGCCGTTCGCGCCGGTCACGAGATAGGTCATCAGAAGCTCCTAGACCATCACGACGGCAGGGCCGTCGAGGTCACTCAGGATGGTGAAGTCCTGATCCTGGGTGATGACCGGCATGTCGTGGGCGAGGGCCACGGAGGCGATCCACAGGTCGTTGACGTTCATGCGCCGACCGGCCTCGCGCAGTCGGTACCGCAGGCGGCCCCAGTGCGCGGCCGCGGCGGCGTTGACGGACAGGGACCGGATTCCCGCGATCGCCTCGAGGGTGCCCATCCTGGCCGACCTCGACTCCGCGTTCGACGCAGTGTGGACGCCCAGGTGGAGTTCTGCCAGGGAGATCGAGCAGATGAACTGCTGGAGCGGCATGGCGCCATAGTCGACGGGTCGCCCGGTCTCCACGGCGATCACGACGCTCGTGTCGAGAAGCCCGCGCGTGGCCATTATTCGATCGGTCCGAGATCGTCGGTCGTATCGCCCTCGAACTCGTGGTCCCAGAATTCGGGGACGACGGCTCCGGGTTTCGGCTGCATAGCGATGAGGTCGGTGGTCGTCAGGAACTCGCGCGTCCCAGGGGAGACTGCCACGAGCTTCGCGGCCGCGACGCCGTTGACGGTGATCGTGAGGTCTTCGCCCAGCCGCGCACGTTCGATGACGGCGGCGGTGTTGTTGCGCAACTCGCGCACGGGAACGAGGGACATAGCGCCAGTGTAGCAGTGTGTAGCTGACTGTAGCCTGGGCCTCGGCGGGCTCGACCGGAGAAGTGGGAGATCGGCTCTCCTCTCGGATCGAGCCTGTCGAGATCCCGGCCGTCGGCCTACAGAGCAGCCCGGTGTTTGAGCGGCTCCCACCAGGAACGGTTGTCGCGGTACCACTGGACGACATCCGCGAGCCCTTGCTCGAATGGTACCTGCGGCGCGTAGCCGAGCTCGCCCGAGATCTTCGCGATGTCGACCGAGTACCGCAGGTCGTGGCCCTTGCGGTCCTCGACTTGGTCGACGTAGGACCAGTCGTGACCGGTCGCCTCCAGCAGCAGACCGGTGAGCTCCTTGTTGGTGAGCTCGGTTCCGCCGCCGATGTTGTAGACCTCGCCCGCACGCCCACCGGCGAGCACGAGCGCGATGCCGCGGCAGTGGTCGTCGACGTGCAGCCAGTCCCGGATGTTGCCTCCGTCGCCGTAGAGCGGCACGTGTTTGTCGTCGATGAGGTTGGTGACGAAGAGCGGGATGACCTTCTCGGGGAAGTGGTAGGGGCCGTAGTTGTTGGAGCAGCGCGTGATCGACACATTGAGTCCGTGCGTGCGGTGGTAGCTGCGGGCGAGCAGGTCGCTTCCGGCCTTCGACGCGGAGTACGGCGAGTTGGGTTCGAGGGGCCGTGTCTCATCCCACGAACCTTCCGCGATCGAGCCGTACACCTCATCCGTCGACACGTGGACGAACCGTTCGACGCCCGCGCGCAACGCCGCGTCGAGCAGCCGCTGCGTGCCGAGCACGTTCGTCTCGACGAAGATCGACGCATCCCGCACCGAGCGGTCGACGTGCGACTCGGCGGCGAAGTGCACGATCGCGTCGATCCCCGGCAACACCCGGTCGAGCAGAGCGGAGTCCCGGATGTCGCCGTGCACGAAGGAGTACCTGGGCGAGCCCTCGACGGGCGCGAGGTTCGCGACGTTGCCGGAGTAGGTGAGGGCATCGAGCACGACGACCTCGGAATCCCCAAGGCCGGGCAGGGCATCCTCGATTGCGCGCCTTACGAAGTTGGAGCCGATGAAGCCGGCGCCTCCGGTGACGAGAATCTTCACGATTGGCTCTCCTGTCTGCGAATGCGTCGCCCGATGATAGCGGAGCGGATGGTGAGCCCGGCTGTGAGCGCGATCCGCACCGGCCACAGGAGCGGCCCGGAGTACTTGCGCGCGAGGAAGCGCCTGGCGCTCGTGTGGTGCACGGCGATCATCTTCGCCGAGTCTGAGTTCGTCGAATGGGCACCGGTATGCGTCACGCGGGCGGACGGTTCGTACAGGTTGCGGTATCCGTGCCGCCCGAAGCGGTAGCCGAGGTCGACGTCCTCGAAGTACATGAAGTAGCCGGGGTCGAAGCCGCCGAGCTCGTCGAAGGCACTTCGTCGAACGAGCAGGCAGGATCCGGAGAGCCAGCCCGCATCGCGCCGGCCGGTCGGGGCTTCCGCATCGTTGCGATAGCGCTTGCTCCACGGGTTACCCGGCCACAGGTTCGCGAACATGGCGTGGCCGACACCGGTGCGCAGTGACGGCACGGCACGCGCCGAGGGGTAGAGGGTGCCGTCTGCGTTGTAGACGGCGGGGCCGACGCTCGCGATCGCGGCATCCTCGTCGCCGGCCTCGCGCAGCAGGTCGAGGACGCAGGAGCCGAGCACGACATCCGGGTTGCTGATGAGCACCCAGTCGACGTCCGCGGGGAGCGCGGCGATGGCGGCGTTGGCTGCCGCGCCGTAGCCGAGGTTGGATGCCATGGGCAGGTACTGAGCGCCGGCGGCGTCGGCAAGTGCGTGGGCGTCGCCCTCGCCTGGAAGGTTGTCGACGACGACGACGGGAACGCTGCCACCCCCGGCGGTCGAATCGGCCACAGACTCGAGGAAGGCCGGCAGCACCGACTCGGAGCCGTAGCTGACCGTGACGACGCCGAGGCGCGGTGAAGACGCGCTGCCGCCTGACTTAGCCATGATGGGCACAATCCTAGTTGCGCCCAATGGATGCTCAGGCTGGCATGCCTAGACTGGCCATCGTGCAGCACAACGCCTCACGACTCACGGTCTCGGTCGCCCTGTGCACGTACAACGGCTCCCGATTCATCGCGGAGCAGTTGCGCAGCATTCTCACCCAGTCGCCGCCGCCGGACCAGCTCGTGATCTCCGATGACGGGTCGACGGACGGGACGCTCGACGTGGTGCGGGCCGAACTGGCTGCGCAGCCTGCGCGTGCACGAGCGATGCTGCAGGTCACGATCCTCGAGAATGCCTCCCCCCTCGGTGTGACGCGGAATTTCGAGAGCGCGGTCCGCGCCTGCACGGGGGACATCATCGCGCTGAGCGACCAGGACGACGTGTGGGTGCCCGGCCGACTGGCGCGCGCGAAGGAAACGTTCGTGGCGCGGCCCGAGCTGCTCCTCCTGCATAGCGACGCGAGGCTCGTCGACGATGACGGTGTCCCGATCGGGCAAACCCTGTTCGAGGCCATCGAGTTCACGCCGGGGGAACAGCGCGAGGTGAAGGACGGCCATGCTCTCGCGGTCCTGGTTCGTCGCAATGTCGTCACGGGTGCGACCGTTCTCTTCCGTCGCAACCTCCTCAATCACGCGATTCCGTTCAGCGATGTCTGGGTGCACGATGAATGGCTCGCGATCATCGCCTCGATCGTGGGCACGGTCGACTTCGACTCCGAGCAGGTCATCGACTACCGGCAGCACACGGGCAACCAGATCGGTGCTGCCAAGCCGACACTGCGGGTCAAGATCAGCCGGCTCCGCGAGCCCCGTGACGAGCGGAACCAGCACCTCGTCGGACGAGTCGAGGCGCTCCTCGGACGTGTCATCGGACTGGGCGAAGCCGTTCCGACCGGCGTGGTGGAGATCGTCACGAAGAAGCTCGAACATGAACGGTTCCGTCGTGATCTTCCGGTCACCCCCTTGTTCAGAGTGGTCCCCGTGCTCAGGGAGGCGTCGGCAGGAGGTTACCGACGGTACGGCCGTGCGCACTATGACGTGCTGCGAGACCTCGTCCAGCCCGATACCTGAACACCGCTCGTCGGCAGGCGGCCCGCCCGGATGGCTCTGATCGCCGGGACCGCAGGTAGGCTCGTCGCGTGAAGATTCGCGAACTCTTGGTGCCCGACTCGTTCGAGATCACGCCCATTCAACGGGGGGACGATCGCGGTATCTTCCTCGAGTGGTACCGCTTCGACGCGCTCCGGGATGCCGTCGGCCACGCGCTCGACCTGCGTCAGGCCAACACCTCGGTGTCGAAACGGGGGGTCGTGCGCGGTATCCACTTCGCCGACATCCCGATCGGCCAGGCGAAGTACGTCACGGCGATCCATGGCGCCGTGCTCGACTTCGTGGTCGACCTGCGCGTCGGGTCGCCTGCTTTCGGCCGCTGGGACTCCGTGCTCCTCGACACCGCCGATCGCAAGGCTGTTTATCTCGCGGAGGGCCTTGGCCATGCCTTCGTCGCGCTCACCGACGACGCCACGGTCAGCTACCTCGTCTCGGACACCTACCGCCCTGAGCGCGAACACGGCATCACCCCGCTCGACCCGCAGATCGGACTGGCGCTTCCTTCCGATATCGGCGAGCTCCTCCTGTCGCCCAAGGACCTTGACGCGCCAACGCTTGAGCAGGCACGTGACGAGGGCCTCCTGCCGACGATGGATTCCGCACGCGAGTTATACGACTCGCTCGACACTGTAGGGAGTCGCCCGTGAAGGGGATCGTTCTCGCCGGAGGCACCGGCACGCGGCTCTGGCCGATCACCAAGGGCATTTCGAAACAGCTCATGCCGATCTACGACAAGCCCATGGTCTACTATCCTCTGTCGACGCTCATGCATGCCGGCATCCGTGAGATCCTCGTGATCACGACTCCCGACGACCAGCCCCAGTTCGAGCGGCTGCTCGGTGATGGGCGCGACCTCGGGATCGAACTGACCTATGCAGTACAGCCAAGCCCCGACGGGCTCGCCCAGGCCTTCATCATCGGGGAGCAGTTCATCGGTGACGACAGTGTCGCGCTCGTGCTGGGCGACAACATCTTCTACGGGACTGGTCTCGGGTCGAGCCTTCGTGCGCATAGAGAGATCGACGGCGCACTCATCTTCGCGTATCAGGTGGCGAATCCTCGGGCTTATGGCGTCGTGGAGTTCGATGCCGACTTCAAAGCTCTGTCGATCGAGGAGAAGCCTTCAGAGCCCAAGAGCCGTTTCGCCGTCCCTGGTCTCTATTTCTACGACAACTCTGTCATCGAGGTCGCGAAGTCGATTCAACCGAGCGCTCGGGGCGAGCTGGAGATCTCAGCCGTCAACGAGCACTACCTGAGTCGGGGCCTGCTGCAGGTGCAGGTGCTCGATCGCGGAACGGCCTGGCTCGATACCGGCACCTTCGAGTCCATGATCCAGGCAACCGAGTTCGTGAAGGTCGTCGAGCAGCGACAGGGGTACAAGATCGGCTGCATCGAGGAGATTGCCTGGCGTGCCGGCTGGGTCGACGACGCCCAGCTTGCTGCACTTGCCGAGCCGTTGCGTAAGAGCGGGTACGGCGATTACCTGACCGGCCTCCTCACGTGAGTCCTCTCGCCGGCGACTCCATGGCAGGCGCAGTGCGTCGTGTCCTTCGTCTAGTACTACCTGCGGAACGCGCGCGGTACTGGGTGCTGGTCGGCATGAAATCACTCAGCGGGCTTCTCGATGTGTTCGGCATCGTCATGATCGGTCTCGTCGCAAGCGTCGCTGCCACCCAACTCTCCGCCGAGGGGGAGGAATCGACATCAGTGTTCGGCATTGAGATCCCCTACCTCGGGCGGGAGTCGCTGTTCTGGCTCGTCGTGTTGGTTCTCGGGATCTTCACGGTGAAGGCGATCATCGCGATCAGCCTCACGCGAGCGCTCGCCAACTTCGTCGCGTCAGTGGAGGGACGCAATGCCGCCGCGCTTGCCGGGTTCGTACTCGGTGGCCGCCTAGACGACGTGAAGCGTTACTCGAAGGCCGATCTGCAGTTCGCTGTGACTGGATCGACGACCTACGCGTTCACAGGCATCCTCAACAATGTTGCAAGCCTCGTCTCCGAAGGCTTTCTACTCTTGATCATCACGGCAACGTTTTTCGTCGTTGACCCTGTAGCCGCGTTATTCACCCTCGTCTATTTCGCCGTGGTCGTGCTCATCATCCAGGTATTCATTGGACGCAGCCTAAAACGTGCTGGGGCAGAAGCGGTGGCGGGAACGATCGACACGATGGATGTGTTGAGCGACACGGTCGACACATTTCGAGAGATCACAGTACTGGGCAAGCGTGATTTCTTCATCGACAAGGTTGCGAGGTCTCGGCAGCGCATTTCGCAGAGCGACGCGACCATGACGTTTCTCGCCGGAATGCCCCGTTATGTCGTGGAGACCGCTCTGATTCTCGGGGTCGTGCTACTTGTCGGTCAGCAGTTTCTCTCAGGGCAATTGTCCACCGGGCTCGCGAACGTGGGAGTGTTCCTCGCGGGAGGGGTGCGGATGATGGCTTCACTCTTGCCGCTGCAGAGTGCGGCAGCCAACATAAAGCAGAATGTTGAGAAGTCCCGGCTCGCGCTCACCCTGCTCGATCGTCGCGCTGAAGCCGACGTTGCGGCCGCTGGGTACCCGGTCGATCCGACGCTGCCAAGCGACTCGGCCGTGGATGACGGGCCGCTCCCCGTGAGCATCGAGAACGTTCATTATCGCTATCCAGAATCAGTGGAGAAAGCCGTGAATGGCATCTCACTTGAGATCAGCGCGGGACAGTATGTGGCGGTTATCGGGCCATCGGGTGCGGGCAAGACCACACTGGTCGACCTCGTTTTGGGTCTCGTCGAACCGAGTTCCGGTTTGGTGAGGATCGGCGGCAAGAGCCCCGAAGATGTGCGCCGTTTCGCCCCAGGCAGTATTTCGTATGTGCCGCAGAAGCCTGGAATCGTGTCTGGCACCATTGCGGAGAACATCGCACTCGGACTGCCACCCGAGGAGATCGACAGCGATCGGCTGCGGGCGGCCGTCGAGTCAGCATTTCTCACCAGCGTTGTCGATGCGCTGCCGGATGGCGTCAATACGTCCGTCGGCAAGCAAGGTGACTCCCTCAGTGGCGGGCAGATCCAGCGAATCGGCGTGGCGCGAGCACTCTACAGCGGTTCACGTCTGCTGATCCTTGACGAGGCCACAAGCGCACTCGACGCCACTTCCGAGGCGTTCGTATCCGAGAGCATCCGCAAATTGCACGGTTCGGTTACGGTGATCGTGATCGCGCACCGGCTCTCCACCGTTCAACACGCGGACGTCGTGCACCTCGTCGAGCGCGGAACGATCACAGCCTCTGGTGACTTCAAGACCGTCAAGGCCACCGTCCCGACCGTGGCAGAGTATGTGAAACTGATGTCTTTTGAGGAGGAGTGACGCCATGAGTCCCGAACGGTCTCCGGCGACATCTCGGCTCCTGCGCGACAAAGTGCGGGGCTTCCGGGTGATCTGGCTCGCGCCATTGCTTGCATTCGTCGCCCTGGCGTCGTGGGCGCTCGCTTCACCGATGGGGGCCAGTCCGGATGATGATTATCATCTGGTCAGCACATGGTGCGCTGATCCGGGAAAGACCTGGGCGTGTGAGGTCGGCACCGACTTGACACAGCGCGTAGTACCGGAGGCGCTCGTCAAGTCGCCGTTGTGCTTCGCACATCATCCCGAGCGAAGTGCCGCATGCCAGAAAGATACATTCAGCCTCGATCCGGTGCCAACAGAAATGACGCATCGAGGCAATTTCGCGGGGCAGTACCCTCCCGTTTATTACGCTGCGATGAACATCGTCGTGTCTCCCAACCTCGAGTTTTCCGTCGTACTCATGCGTCTCATCAACGCTTTCGTTTTCGTGGCCATTACGACGGCACTTTTCGCTGCGCTCCCCTCCATACGGCGCCCCGCTCTCGTCTGGGGATGGCTTGCTTCGACTGTGCCGCTCGGGTTGTTCCTCATTGCATCGAACAACCCGAGCTCTTGGGCCATCGTGGGTGTTGGCACCTCGTGGATCGCGCTGCTCGGGTACCTGGAATCGAGCGGCCGACGCAAGGTAGGTCTCGGTCTGATCTTCGTAGTCTCTGTCATCATGGCTGCAGGATCGCGTGGCGATACGGCGGTTTACGCTGGATTTGCCATTGCACTCGTCTTGGTACTGCGGTTTCGCAATGTGCGTAGATTCTGGATGGACGCAATTCTGCCGCTAGTGATGGGCGTGGTCGCTGGTCTCTTTGTTCTGATGTCGCGCCAGTCCCAATTCGGTGTTGAAGGTCTCCCCAGCACCGCGGTTTCCGATCCAACGGTGGCATCCGCAGCGGCGCAATCGAGCGACTCCTTTGGCCACATAGCCACCCTCCTCTTCAACGTGCCATCACTGTGGGCCGGAGTCTTCGGCTATTGGGGCCTCGGATGGCTGGACACCGGCATGCCCGCCATTGTCACCTTTGGCGCGATAACTGTCGCGGTGGGCGCAGTGTTCACCGGACTCCGCGTCATGACATGGCGGAAGGCAATTGCGCTGGGCGCAATAGCGACTCTCTTGGTCTTCATTCCGACATGGGTGCTGTACCAAGGGGGCCAGCAGGTAGGCCAGGAGGTGCAACCTCGTTATCTCCTGCCGCTGATCGTCATGTTCATCGGACTCGCGATGGTATCCGCGAACGGCCGGAGTCCCCGACTCACGCGAACTCAGCGCATTCTCGTTGGGGTGACCATCAGTGTTGCCCAACTCGTCGCGTTGTACTTCAACATGCGCAGGTACATTCACGGTGATACTCCCGGCACTGGCTGGAATCTTGATCAACACACGCTGTGGTGGTGGGACATAGCAGTGTCACCCATGACAGTGCTCCTCGTCGGTTCACTTGCGTTCAGCGTCACGATATGGATTCTGCTCTTCCGTACCCCGGAAATCGCGGGAATCTCCGCGAAGAGCGAGGAGACGGAGCCAGTGAGGATATGAGGGCAATCCGTCGCGCGATGCAACTGTTTCGCACGCGAGGTATGGGAGTCGTTCTGCGCAAAGCGGTGCATCGCATGTTTCCGAACATTGCGACAGTGCCAACCCTGGTCGACTATCGCGACGCGATCGCCGTGGACTGGCGACAGCCTCATCCCTCGGCGATCGACCCGATAACCGTGGCCGACAGCAGGAGGGTCGTCGCTTGGGTGATGTCACCGCCAGGTGTCAACAGCGGCGGCCACCAGAACATCTTCCGGTTCATGAAGTTTCTGGAAGACGCAGGGCACGAGGTACGCATATACCTCTACTCGATGGATGACCCATTGACCCCCGCTCAGGTTCGCGACCGGGTGAGCTCTTCGAGCTCTTACGCCAAGGTGCGAGCGAACATCCAGCAGTATCCGAAGGCCGGTATCCCTGACGATGTCCATGCACTCTTCGCGACCTCGTGGGAGACTGCGTACCGATCGTACCGAGACCCTTCTCGCGCCCGGCGGTTCTACTTCGTTCAGGACTTCGAACCACTGTTCTACCCCATGGGCTCCGAGGCTGTACTCGCCGAGAACACCTACCGCTTCGGTTTTTACGGCATCACGGCCGGCAAGTGGTTGGCCACCAGGCTGACTCGCGACTACGGGATGCGCACTGCCAGCTACGATTTTGGTGCGGATCCCGGACATTACAACCTGATTAATCGAGGCGAGAGAAGCGATGTGTTCTTCTATGCGCGCCCGGAGACTGCCCGCCGTGGGTTTGAACTCGGCGTCATGGCGCTCGACCTCTTCGCTCGGGATCGTCCCGACCACCGAATAGTCATGGCAGGCCAGGACGTGCGCAACCTCAGTGTCGGGTTCGACTACGTGAACGCGGGGAGTGCGCAGGTGGGGGACCTCAATTCGCTCTACAACGAATGTGCCGCGGGACTCGTGCTTTCTCTGTCAAACATGTCGTTGCTTCCGCTGGAGCTGTTAGCGGCCGGTGCGATCCCGGTGGTCAATGATGGCGAGAACAACCGGTTGGTCTCCGACAATCCATTCATCGCCTACACGCTGCCGATTCCTCGTGCACTCGCCGACAGGCTCATTGAGATCGTGGATCGTCCAAACGCTGCGGACTACGCGGTGCGCGCCGCCGCATCGGTGAGCACGGCGAGCTGGGAGGCATCGGGTGTGCAGTTCCTCGAGGCCTTCGAGAGGGGGATGAGTGGCCGCTAGTCTCGTGATCGGCGGTAACGGTTTCCTCGGCTCGCACGTCGTGGATGCGCTGGCTGCGGCTGGCGACACAGTCACGGTGTTCGACCGGTTCTCATCGCGGCCGATGTACACCGCCCCCGACGTTCGCAGCGTGGTGGGAGACTTCGAAAGCCACGCCGATCTGCGGGTTGCGTTGGAGGGGCAGCAGAAGCTGTTCCATTTTTTGTCGACGACGACACCGGTGACGGCCGAGAACGACCCGTCGATGGACGTGCGCACGAACCTGAGCGCCAGTGTCGAGCTGTTCGAGCTTGCGGTTCAAGCAGGTGTGCAGCGAGTGTTCTTCGCGTCTACCGGTGGCGCGATCTACGGCGATCAAGCTGGCCACCTGATCAATGAGATGGTGGTGCCCCAACCGGTCTCGCCGTATGCGATTGGGAAGCTCGCGATCGAGGGATACCTCCGGTACTTTCGGCGCAAGCATGGACTGCAGTCTGTGAGTTTTCGGATTTCGAATCCGTACGGTCCCAGACAACACCCGCAGAAGCGTCAAGGCGTCATCCCGATCTTCCTACAGCGCATTGCGGAGGGTCAGCCGGTCATCGTCTTTGGTGACGGTTCGATGGTTCGCGACTACCTGTATGTCAAGGACGCCGCGCGCATGGTGGCATTGGCCGCTGCGGGTGATCCTCAGCATGACGTCTACAACATTGGGAGTGGAACCGGGGTGTCAGTGAATGAGCTGATTGCCGTCGCTCGCGAGGTGACTGGGAGATCTGTGCGGGTGCAGCAGGTCGAGCAACCGGTCACCTTCGTGAACCGTTCTGTGCTTGACGCGTCTCGATTCACGCGGGAGTTCGATCTTGCGGCGTCGGTGTCGCTCCGCGAGGGCATGGAGCGCACCTGGCAGGCGACGGTAGGCAACCTGACCGCGGGGGGCCAAGGTGCCACCGCATGAGTCCGCGTGTGACCGTGGCAATCCTGACGTTCAATGGGGAAAAGCACATTGGGGACATCCTGAGCGCACTGGAAGTGCAGCAGTACGATGGTGAGTTCGACGTCCTCGTGATCGACTCGGGCTCCAGCGACCATACGTTAGAGATCATCGCGTCTCACCCCTCGGTGCGGTTGCATGAGATCCCGAACGCAGAGTTTGGTCACGGACGCACACGGAACCTGGCCGCTCGACTCGCGACGGGAGACATCGTCGTGTACCTGACCCATGACGCGGTGCCGCTAGGCGTGCGTTGGCTGGAGGCGATGGTGGCACCGTTCAACCATGATGAGGTCGCAGCCGTACTCGGCCGGCAGGTAGCCCGCGCGAGCGCACCACCCTTGCTCAAGTACGACATCGACCGGGTATTCCAACGGCAGGGCCGAGCAGGGGATGTGACTCTGCATCGTGCGGACGGCGCCGGTACCGAATCCCCAATACGCCGCATCGCCACGTTCTATTCTGATTCGGCAGCTGCTGCGAGGCGCAAAATCCTACTGGGCCCGATTCCATACAGCGACGTTGCTTACGCCGAGGATCAGGTATTCGGCCGCGCGGTGATCGATGCTGGGCTCACGAAGGCCTACGCGGGCAATGCGACGGTGGAGCACTCGAACGATGGCACCCTGCGAGAGTTCGGAGAGCGCATCGCCGCAGACCTGATCGGGCTGCGCAGTATAGGCACGGAAGTCCCCACGGTCTCGCGTTTCGTGGCATTTCGGCAGTGGGTCAAGTGGTCGATCGTGGACACGGGACGCATTCTTGTTGACCCTGGTTACGGGCTCGGCCGCAGCCTCTACTGGCTCGTGATGAACCCGATCTACCACGCAGTCAAGTGGTCAAGTTACCGCCGGGCGAGTCTGCAGCCACTCAACCCCGCAGTCCCCGACGAGGCATAGCGAGGGCGCTTGAGCTCGCTCTATTAGGATGCAATAGTGCAAGTTCGTGAACTCACTGTGCTTGGCGCGTTCGAGTTCGCACCCTGGCACCACGAGGTCCGGTGTGATCGAGTCAGTCGAGAACCAGGGCGCAATTTCGATCGACGAGAAGCCGAAAGATTGAGCGGCGTGCGGGCTCCACATCAATGAACACACCATCCTCGAGGGGGCACTGCGCCCGTAGAAGAACGGAATGATAGCCATGTCCCAAGAGTTCAGAACGGTCGCGATCGTTGGGCAAGGGTATGTCGGTCTCCCCGTCGCCATGCGAGCAATCGACCAGGGCTACCGCGTCGTCGGTATCGACCTCGACACGCGAAGGATCCAGATGCTGGAGCGTGCCGAGTCCTTCGTGGAGGACATCTCCGATGCGCAACTCGCTCGGGCGATTAAGGGTGGACGGTATATACCCACTGCCGAGTACGGGAAAGCCGCCGGATTCGATGTCGCTGTGATCACGGTACCGACACCGCTCGCGGAGGGGCTGCCTGATCTTTCGTACATTGAGAGTGCGGCTTCTTCGCTGGCACCGCTCCTCACACGTGGCGCGACCGTCGTCCTTGAATCGACCACGTATCCGGGGACCACCGAAGAACTCCTCGTCCCGATTCTGGAGAACGGCTCTGGACTCGTAGCCGGCGTGGACTTCCACGTGGGCTATAGCCCCGAACGAATTGATCCCGGCAACAAGACCTGGGGCTTCGTGGAGACGCCGAAAGTGGTGTCGGGGATCACCCCGGAGTCACTTCAGCACGTCCAGTCCTTCTATGACAGCCTCGTCAACCGCACTGTGCCGGTCAGCTCACCGAAGGAGGCGGAGCTCACCAAGCTTCTTGAGAACACTTTCCGGCATGTGAATATCGCCCTCGTCAACGAGCTTGCCATCTTCGCGCATCAGCTTGGTGTCAACGTCTGGGAGTCCATCGAAGCGGCCGGCACGAAACCCTTCGGATTCATGAAGTTCACTCCGGGGCCTGGAGTCGGCGGCCATTGCTTGCCGGTCGACCCGAGCTATCTCTCGTGGCAGGTGAGAAGAAAGCTCGGCCAGAACTTCAGGTTCGTGGAACTTGCCAACGACGTCAACAACCATATGCCTGACTACGTTCTGCAACGTGTCATCGCGATGCTCAACCAGGAGGGGAAAGCTCTCAATGGATCCAAGGTGTTCCTCGTGGGGCTCGCCTACAAGAAGAACTCGGGCGACATCCGCGAATCTCCGTCCTTGAGGATCATCGAGCTCCTCAGGGAGTACGGTGCAGACATCGTCGCCGTCGATGACAACGTTGCCGACTATCGTTGGCCGACCGGAGTTCGTCGGGTCGGCCTTACCAGTCACGAAGTGGGCGCCAGTGACATCGTCATTCTGGTCACTGATCACGACGATCTCGATCTGACAGTCCTCGATCAGCCTGGAACACCAGTGCTGGATACCAAGAACCGCGCGTCCGGCGTGAACGTGCACCAGCTCTAGCGGGGTCCGCCGTGCCGCTCGTCATCTCGGCAGGGTCAGGAGCCCTCTACAGTGCGTTGACGCCGCTAGTGGCGTTGCTCCTGCTCAAGCCGGCCGACTACGGTCTTTTCTCCATCGTCTACCTCATCTACGCATTCGGTATCTCCCTGCAGTACTCCGTCATCAGCGAGGCATGGGCACGGGCCAGACTTGTT
This sequence comes from Leifsonella bigeumensis, assembly GCF_039537265.1. Lineage (NCBI taxonomy): Bacteria > Bacillati > Actinomycetota > Actinomycetes > Micrococcales > Microbacteriaceae > Leifsonella > Leifsonella bigeumensis. The sequence goes on from NZ_BAABAE010000002.1 coordinate 358,066, forward strand.
GGGTCCCGCACGGCCACATGGAGTGAATACTCGACCTCCCTCCTCGGACTGGGCTTTCTGGTCGGTTTGGCCAGCCTCATCACCGCACTACTCATACCATCTCTGTTGCCGACCTCCGCATTTCTCGGTGCTGCATCCCTGCTGGCCGTGTACCAGAACGGCAGCCGCTACTACCGAGTGGCTGAAGAAACCTATCAGCGAGTGATCGCGTCGGATCTCGCGGGACTTGCGCTGTTTGCCGCAGGCTTCCTCGCGACTTCGGGCCTGTCGCCACTGCAACGGGTGTCGATCGCCTGGTCGATGGGTGCACTCGCCGCGGTCGTTGTGCTCGGACTGCCATATGTCCGAAGGGCGTCCGGTCTCCACCTCTGGGTGCGTTCGCATCGCAGCGCGATCGGGCCACTTCTCACGGACTCGCTCCTAATGGATGCGGGGGCCATCGGCACGCCGTTCCTACTGGCAGGCCTGCTCGGTCCGGCGCGATTCGGTGTCTACCGGGCCGTGTCGAATGTCGCCCTACCTGTGCGGCTCCTCGTTGAGCCGATGCGACCCGCGATCGGCCGCTCGGGGAGATCAGTGCTCTTCTCCGCGAAGGGCCTCTTGACCGTGGGAGGCGCTGCGCTCGGGATGTCGCTTGCGGCCTACTTCGCTCTTGTCTGGGTTGTTCCGGCGCTACCCTTCCCGGTCGGTACTCTGGCCGCCCTCGTGCCCTATTCGGCAGCGGCAGCGGTCTTCGTAGCCGGCAACGTACTGGGGAGTGTCTATTACATCCTGTGTCGCACCAATTCGACGCATGGTCAGATCCTGACGGGTCGCTTCCTTCAGACTGGTCTCGTCATCGTCTTCCCGATCGTCGGCTTCCTCATCCAAGGTCTCGCCGGGGCCATCTGGGGCTTCTCCGTTTCGGCAGGGATCTCGGCAATCGCGTGGATGGTCATCGCCTTCGTGTCGCGCCAGCGCGGCAGGGGAGGTGGCGAGCCAAGCGGTTGAGGTTGGCGACTCTCCAGCCTCGCCCGGAGCGCCATGATCGTCAACAAGTGGCGCCGCTGACGGCGTTTCCCATCCGCAGACGGTCGTGCAACGTGAGTGGCGTGTTCTGGTGGGCGCCTCAGGCCCCGGACGCCACAGCGTCCGATCTGTTACGAAGGTATGCCTCAAGGTTTGTCCACACCAGGGGGCGGGAGAACTCGCCCTGAGCCCGTGAGCGGGCCCTCGCACCCATCCTCCGACGCTCCGCCGGTGTTGCCGTGAGCAACTCGGCAAGTCGGTCCGCGAGCGAGGTCGGGTCTCCGGTTCTGCTGATGAGACCGGTGATGCCGTCGATAACCGAGTCGCGGGCGCCTGTCGCATCGGTGGTGACAGTCGGAACGCCCGCTGCAGCTGCCTCGAGAACAACGTTGGGGAAGCCTTCACGCAATGTGGGAAGGCACAGCAGGTCCATGAGCCGGTAGTACGGCCCGGGATCGGTCACGTGACCTGTCTCAAGAGGTGGATTGCGCGAGCCACGCAGACTCGCGAGCAGTTCACTGGACTGCGCATCATCGACGGAGCCGATCACGAGCAACCTGTGTCTCACCCCGCGCTCCACGAGCAGCCGCATTGCCTCGACGAGCACGTCGATTCCCTTGTCCTTTGTCAATCGCCCAACGAAGCCGATGACCGGGGTGCCGTCCCCTATCCCCATTTCCTTGCGCAATTCGGCCACGCGACCAGGATCGACCTTATCGGCGGCTGCGAGGTCGACTCCGTTCGAACTACCACTACCAAGCACCAGGATCCTGTGTTGCGCCACCAGGCGCAGGTCAATGGCTCGCTGCCGAAGGCTCGCGCTAACTGCCACAATATCCGTTGCGCATCGCATGGCGAGGCGTTCGAGAGCCGTGAGCACAACTCGCTGAATGCCGGTGGCGGTCTCGAGGCGCAGCCCGCGAAGGAGATAGACGCGCCGCGGAGTACGAACGAGAGTTGAGGCAAGACCGCCGAGCAAGCCTGCTTTGGGGGTGCCGACCAATGTGACTGTGGGTCGGATGTCGCGAAGCAACCTCACCCAGGCGAACAGCCCGCGCATGTCGGTCAACGGTGACGGCTGGCGCGCCATCGCGAGACCGTGGGTATGCAGATCTTCGACCTTGTCCAGAGCGTCAAGAAGGGGTCCGGGTGAGCTCACGACATGGACCTCCCAGCCTGCGTCGCGGAGAAACTCAGGAAACCCGCGCATCAGCATGAGCGATGTGTCGGCCGTGACGCCCAGCACGATCGACCGGGTGCTAGCCACCCGAGCGCCTCTGCGACCGGAACCATTCGACCGTGCTCGCCAGTCCGGCATCCAGTTCGACGGGAGTGACGCCAGGGAACATGGTCCGGATGAGTTCACCGTCGGACTGCGATGCTCGCACATCTCCAACGCGCGGCTCCTCGTGCACGCGCTCGACCGTGGTACCGATGGCCGACTCGAGTCTCTCGATGAGCTCCAGCAGTGTTGTGTTCGTGCCGTAGGCGAGGTTCACAGGATCATTGAAGTGCGTGTGCTCGGCGATTGCGGTGGTGATGACGGCAGCTACCGTGTCGACGTAGGTGAAGTCCCGCGACTGCAGTCCGTCGCCGTGAATCGTGAGTGGCATTCCCGAGAGTGCCGCGTCAAGGAACTTGGGGATCACCGCAGCGTAGGCGTGGTCGGCGGCCTGCCCCGGTCCATACACGTTGAAGAAGCGGAATGCCAGATTCTTCATACCGTAGGAGAAGTTATACGCGAGCGTGTAGCCCTCGGTGGCGAGTTTGCTCACCCCGTACGGACTCATCGGCCGGGTCCACTCGAACTCGGTCTTCGGCAGCACAGGGTTGCTGCCGTAGACAGAACTCGAGGACGCAACGATCACCTGTTCGACACCGCCCGCCCTGGCAGCCTCGAGGACGTTCAGTGTGCCAGTCGCATTCGCCTCGTGGCTTGGGCGTGGCGCCGCCACAGAGCGTGGAACGCTCGGGATCGCGGCAAGATGCACGATGGAGTCGACATCCTCGATGAGTGCGTCGAGCAGCGTTTGATCGAGGATGCTGCCCTCGACCGCGGTTACCCGCAGCCCGTCGAGATTGGTCGCCGACCCTGTGCTCAGGTCATCGATGGAGACGACTTCCCACTCGGGTGTCGACTGATTGATGAAGCGGACCAGGTTGGACCCGATGAAGCCGGCACCGCCGGTGATAAGAACGCGCACATTGACTCTCTGACTAGCGGGCAGGAACGCCCTTGACGGTGACTTGGGGTGGGACGTCCCCTACGACACAAGCGGCTGCCCCGATGACGCTTTCCGAACCGATCGAGAGCCCCTGAAGAATCACTGCGCCCGACCCGATGACCGTACCTGACCCGACAGTCACCTCGCCGGAGACGATAGCTCCCGGATTCACAGAGACGAACGGTTCTAGAATGCTGTCATGTCCGATCGTGACATTCGGATTGAGATGGACGTGACGCTGAAGTTGCACGTTGGTGGAGATCTGAACCCCCGCGCACACGATCACCCCCGGATCGAGCAGAGATTTCGACCCGACCACCACGGCTGGGTGCACGAGGGTCGCCGGGCTGAGCCCGTGGTCGTCGAAGAGCGTGGCCAGTCGCACCCGGACCGCGGGGGCACCGATCCCGATCGCATACTCTGCGCTCTCGCCTCGTTCAAGCCATTCCGTCTCCGAGCCGAGATAGGGCACACCGAGGTCGGCAAGTCGGCGGAGGTTGAGTTCGCTAGGGCCGGCGTCGATCACCCCGAGCAAGTCGTACACCGGGGTGGAAGCCGCGGCATTCACTGCGGCGACCACATCGAGCGTTTCCCGGCCGAACCCGCCCGCGCCGATCACTACGAGGGGGCGCGTCATTCATTCTCCTGGTGGCCTAGGAACTCAGGCATGGTAGCACTGTTGTCCGCACTCACCCCGTTGCGGGCGAGTACCGTGCGCACGGTACGCCAGAGTATCCAAAGATCGAGCTTTGCCGAGCGGTGATCGACATAGTAGATGTCGTGGGCGAATCGCTCCTTCCAGGTCGTAGCGTTGCGGCCGGAGACCTGTGCGAGTCCAGTGATACCCGGGCGTACCTCGTGACGTCGGGCCTGCTCCGGTGTGTAGAGCGAGAGGTAGGACTCGAGGAGGGGTCGTGGGCCGACGAGGCTCATGTCGCCGCGCAGGACGTTGATCAGTGCAGGGAGCTCGTCGAGGCTCGTCGATCGCAGGAGTCGGCCGAAGCGAGGGAGTCGCTCTTCATCGGTGACGAGCCCCCTTGATTCGTCGATATCCACCATCGAACGAAACTTGAGAATCGTGAAGATGTGGCCATCGCGTCCCGGTCGGCGTTGGCGGAAGAGCACGGGTCGGCCGAGATTCACTGCCACGAGAACTGCGACGACGAGTTGCAGTGGTGAACTGAGCACCAGAACAACAGTGCCGACGAGAAGATCAGCGCCGCGTTTGACCAGGTCATACGGTCGTCGTTGGGGATTCATCTCTTCGTGAGGAACTCCTGCACGCGCTGGCCGATTCGAGCCATCTGGCTGTCATCCAGTGCTGAACCGCTCGGCAGTGTCAGTCCTGTGGTGAACAGTCGCTCCGAGGCACCGGTCACGAGCGACCGCGCTCCGGCAAAGACCGGCTGCAGGTGCATTGGTTTCCATAGTGGACGGCTCTCGATGTCGTCTGCGGCGAGCGCGGCGGAGAGTTCCGCGGCCCTCCAACCCGCGACATCCGGGTCGACCAGAATCGAAGTCAGCCAGACATTGTCCTGGGCGTCGTCCTCTCCGCCGAAGATGGTGACGCCGCGGACACCCTCGAACAATTCTCGATACCACGCTCGGTGCTGGCGGCGACGCGCGATCATCGAATCGAGTCGGCTCAGTTGTGCGCGTCCGAGCGCAGCGAGAATGTTGCTGAGACGGTAGTTGTAGCCGATGTCCGTGTGCTCGTAATGCGTCACCGGCTGCCGGGCCTGGGTCGCGAGATAGCGGGTGTGCTTTGCCAGCTTCTCATCATCGGTGAGGAGCATGCCGCCACCCGACGTCGTCATGATCTTGTTCCCGTTGAAGGAGATCGCTGCGGACACCCCGAAAGCACCGGCTGGTCTGCCCTCGTGGTACGCACCGAACGCCTCGGCGGCGTCCGCGATGACCGGCACCCCATATTGCGCGGCGAGCGGCTCGATCAGAGTGTAATTCGCGGGCTTGCCGAGCAGGTCGACGGGAAGGACCGCCGCGACGCGCTCGCCACGTGCGGCGAAGTCGGCGAGCACGTGTTCAAGCAGGGACGGGTCGATGTTGCCAGTGGTCTCGTCGGAATCGATGAAGAATGGCTCCGCGCCGACGTAGTGGATAGCGTTCGCTGTGGCGGCAAACGTCATCGTCGAGGTGAGGACGACGTCCCCTGGCCGAATTCCTTGCCCGAGCAGAGCGAGGTGCAGTGCTGCAGTGCCCGAGCTCAGCGCAACGGCGTACTGGCGCCCGGTACGTTCAGCTATCCCCTGTTCAAATGCGTCCACTTCTGGACCGAGGGGCGCGATCCATCCTGAGCGCACGGCGGCGATGATGGCATCCTCCTCTCGTTGCCCCACATCCGGGGCGGAGAGGTAGATGCGCGTCATGTCAGGGCCATATGCGTCGTCGGTGGGGTGGGGCTGCATCGGCGCTCCCACTCCGCTTTGTCTAGCTGCGCGGGGTCAAGCGGTGGAACCTTCGTGTGCGAAATCTTCGGGTGCAGTGGTCGCGAGTCCTGTTCGCCCTCTCCCAGGAGTTCTTCGTGGAGCTTCTCGCCGTGACGGAGACCGGTGAAGACGATCTTGATATCACGACCAGACATGGCGATCATCTGCTTTGCGACATCCAAAATCCTCACAGGTTCACCCATATCGAGGATGAGCACCTCGCCTGGCCTGCCGATGCCGCCGGCCTGGACGACGAGCTGGCACGCCTCCGGGATGGTCATGAAGAAGCGAGTCACATCCGGGTGTGTGATCGTGAGTGGACCGCCCGCGAGGATGAGCGATGTGAAGGTGGGCAGCATCGAGCCACGGCTGCCGATCACGTTGCCGAAACGCACCGACAAGTAGTTCTTCCCGGTCTCTTCGGCAGCCCACGCCGTGAGTTTCTCGGCCGCGCGCTTCGAATGGCCCAGCACGCTCGACGGATTCGCGGCCTTGTCGGTTGACACATTGATGAAGGTCGAAACGCCGACCGCTCGCGCTGCATTGAGAACATTGAGGGTACCGAGCACGTTGGTCTGCCAAGCCTCGGAGGGGAATTGCTCCAACATCGGAAGGTGCTTGAGGGCCGCCGCATGGAAAACGACCTCCGGCTTGCGGTCGTCGAAGATCTTCTCGATCGTCGGCGCGTCTCGAATATCTGCAAGAACCACGTCTTTTGTATCGAGAAGGCCGTGGCCTGAGATCGCTATCTGGGTTGCCTGCAGTCCGGACTCGTCGCGGTCGAGCATCATGAGTTCGGCTGGAGCGAACTTCGAGATCTCACGACACAGCACCGAGCCGATCGACCCACCCGCACCCGTGACGAGTACCCGCTTGCCCGTAAGGTACCCCGCGATCGACTCCACTTCCGTGTCGACGGGATGCCGGCCGATGAGGTCCTCGATCGACACCTCGCGCAGGTCGGTGAGCCCCGACCGCCCCTCAAGAACTTGGGAGAGGAGGGGCAACATCAGCATGCGAAGCCCTGCGTCGTCCGCCGCCTTCTTCGTCGCCTGAATGAGAGCCGCATCGGCTCTCGCAATCGTGACGATGAGTGTCGTGGCCCCGGTTCGATTGGCAATGTCCGTGAGGTCGGCTCGTGTACCCATCATGGGGACCCCGTGCAACCAGAGGTTGCTTCGCGCGGGGCTGTCATCCACCAGTCCAACGGGAAGGTACTTGGAATTCGGGTCAGTGAGCATTTGGGGCAGGAGGAAGTTTGCAAGGTCGCCCGCACCGTAGACGAGCGTTCTCTGTGCGTCGCTCGGCTTCGCGCGATTCTCGCGGCGGAGCCTGCGCATGTACCTGGCGAAGCCCATCAGCACGAGTGCGATCGGCACGGCGACCAGCACGGTGCTGCGTGGGATCAGCAGCTTTGTACCAAGTATGAGTGTGATGGGCGCCAAGATCACGGCTACTGCGCCCACAGTGAAAGCAAGTGCCCGGACCTCATGGAACGTTCCGATGCGATAGCGCCCGCGATAGAGCTGGAAGACGCGGCCGAACACGAATTGCAGCAGAGCCGTAACGATCGCAAGCAGGACGAGCGGAAGCCAGTTGACGTTCTCGAATGCGAACTCGTATCGAAACACCGCGGCGAGCACGAGTGCGAGGGCCCACGCAGCAGAATCGAAGAGGTATTGACCGCCCACCGTGTGTCGAAGTCGCTTCGCTCCGCGTACGATGAGGCCGCGCTCGTTGTTCTCTGTCATTGATGTCATCTCACTGGGCCGGCAGCCCTTCTGCCGTGAATTACGCGATCATCCGACCGCATTCCGGGGTGTCGCACCCGAACTCATGTTACAACTTGCGCTTGGCACCACCGTCGGGGGCCAGGCGTGCCGCGTCGACTGCTTCGGTTGGTTTCAACATCACCACAGCTACCGCCAAGGGGAAGAACACCGCCCATTGATGACCCGGGGCCTGCAGGTAGGGGTTTGTGGCGTTGGCTATGAGCATCGCAATCGCTCCCGTGCCGGCCACGACGAGGGTGGGTACGAGTTCGGGCCGTCGTGCGGATGCCTGACGCAGGAAGAGCAAGCCGATCACGAGAATGGCCAGGCACATCGTGATACCCACAAGCCCGACATTGAAGAGCAGTAGATGGTACTGGAGTTCAAGCACCCAGGGTCTCTCGGAAGTGCGCGCATAATCGAATGGGATGGCACCGAAACCTGAACCGAGGATGGGGTCGGCCTGCCACGCTCGGATCAGGTGCCAGGCCTGATCCGAGCGGATGTCCTGATTCGCTTCACCGTTGGTGGAAACCGCCCCGAAAAATGAGGCGATGGAATCGACGACGTTGGCGACCGGCCCCCACGAGGAGAGTTTGGGCCAGGTGAGCAGCAGAACGATCACCGCGGTAATCGATCCACCTGCCCAGAGGAGCCGCGCCTGGCGCCCCAGGCGCGTGTGGTGGTCGCGATGTCGCAGAATGAGGATGAGTGCGATGGCGAGCAGTGGGGCGAGCCCGATGACGAGTACGACGGCAGTGCGACTGGAGACGACTGCGGTAGCCAGAGCGGCGATCCCGCAGACGAGGCGGACCATCCAGTGAGGCAAAACTGCATCGCGACGTACCAGGAGCGAGCCCACCCAGATCGGGCCGAGGGCAGCCAGCGACGATAAGCCCCAGGACCGGGCCTGGCTGGACCCATCCCGGAATGTCGCCTTCAGCCCCGTGAACTCCTCAAGCCGGCTGGGAACTATCTGCGGGATGAGACCAGCCTCGCCCGCCACATAGATCAGGAGTAGTCCCGAGACGGTGAGTGTGCCTACCACAGCGGCAATCATCACAAGTCGCAGCAGCCTGAGGGATGCCGCAGCTGCACACAGTAGATACAGAGCCGGCGCCGCAACGAAGATCGCAATCGTGAACACGAGGCCGGTATTGCCGTTCCCGCGGATCATCCCGTAGAGCGCGAGCGCACCTGTGAGGAAGGCGATCACCCACAGGTGCATGTCAATTGTTGGATTCCGTCGCATGATCGTGACCAGGGCGATGAAACCGAGTAGGGCGAAGAGTGGGTACAGCACATAGTTGTGCGAAACCGGGCTGACGAATATCCATCCAAAACCGAACGCTACCCCGATGGGAACGAGTCGATCGGTGATGCTCCCAGCACCGCGCTCACTGCGGTGTCTTTCGCCGGCTTCAGTCATGCGGATTCGAGCGACCCAGTATGGCGCGACACGAACCAGTGGCGAGCGACGAGCCAGCCCAGCGCGAGCCAAAGGGCGGCGAACACCGCGAGCCCGAGCGAGAGCGCCGGGTTCGGCACGGCAGGGGCCTTTGCCGCACTTGCGTCGCTCACCTGGACGAGGTCAATCGACACCGCGCCACCGAACTCCGAGAGTTCGTCCACGGTATGCCGGGCGATCGAGTTCGCGACATCTGCCGCGCCCCGGGCATTCGGCCACGACACGATGATCTCGATGACTGTTGTGTCGAGTGCCGAGAGTGCCGTCACGTGCTCAGCGAGCTCATCGGCGGACTGCGAGAGGTCGAGTTCGTCGATCACCTTGTCGAGCACCAATCCCGTGGTCACGAGCGCCTTATAGGTGATCGTGCGAAAATTCGCGTAAGTGACCGCTTCCTGGAGTGCTTCCTTGCTCGCATCAGCGGGCATTCCTGCCTTGACCTCCACGATCGCCGTCGCTCGATAGCTTGGCGGTTGTATTGCGAGAACCACGACAGCGAGGAGAATGCCGACTACAACTGTTGCCAAGATCACGCGATATCCGCGAATCGCGATTCGGAGGAGGTCTCCCAGGGTCATTGGATCGATGATACCGCCTATCGTCAAAGTCACGAAGTTGTTTTGGTCTTGTCATGGAGCGACCCCTGGAACAGCGTCCAGACTCGCTCAGAGTCCCGTCGCTGCCCGCCAGCTCGCAGCCCATACCCCGTAGCTGAAGTGCTGAACCACGCCAGTGCGGGCGGCTGCGCCGAGACTGGCACGCTGGGTCTCGCCGAGTTCGATGATCGATCGGATCGCGTCAGCCCAGTCGTCGCCAACGTGCACGGCCGTACCTGACACTTTCGAAAGAGCGGAGATGTTGGCTCCCACCGCACTTCCAACGGTCGGGAGCCCGGCGGCGGCGTATTGAAGGAGTTTGTAGGCGCACTTGCCCCTAGCCCACTCATCATCCGGTAGTGGCATGATCCCGAGGTCTGCCTGGGTTAGTTCTGTGGCGAACTGTTCCGGACTCCACTGCACACGGTCAGTCATGGCATCGAGCAACCCGTGGCTTCTGTTTCCCGCGCTGATGAGAGTGAGTCGCAACCCAAGCTCCCTATGCAACTTCAACAGCGGCTCTGCGATCATGGCGAGGTAGGGTTCGGTGCTCGGGGACCCAAGCCACACTGCTCGAGGAGCCTTCTCAATCGCGTAGGAGGACTTTAGGAGATATTTTGAGGGCTCTATGCAGCTCGGGATGACTACCACCTCGTTTGCGAGCTTCTCGGCCGGCTCGGCGAGGATCTCGCTGCCGGCTATGACGATATCTGCGGCTCGCACAGCCTTCTGCCACACTCGGTCGATCGGTCGCAGCAGCGCCGCAAGCGCCCTCGGATAACCAACGTAGAGCGCGTCGTCGTAGTCATAGATACCATGCCCCGCCTTTGACAGAAGATGTGCCTCGAGTCCGCCGCGACCAAACGGAGTCGCCTCTCGACCGAGTAACAGGGTGCGTTGCGAAACTCGACCTGCGAGGCGCCAAAGCCGTGCTTCCGCTCGGAATGCCGCTATGGGCTGTTTCAGGACTTCGCGGGGTGGATTGCTTGAGCGGCCGAGGAATCCATAGTTTTCGCCTTCGAGGCCTAAGTGAGCGAGCCAGTCATGGAGCCGCACCCGCGTGCTCGCGCCGCCGGGTCCGTAGGAAGATACTGTGATCGGCTTGGCTGTTGCGGTTGAGGTGGAGTCCATGGCGACATCCACAGTAGCCGAGCACCGCGGGCACGACTTAACGCAGCTAGTATGGCTCGGAGTGAACCCTAATGCGTCGCATGTGTTGTTCGTGGTGAACACCTACCCACCCCGGCTGGGTGGTCTGGAGCAGCATGTTTCGCAATTGGCGACTCACATGGTCAGGCTCGGGCACGCAGCGAGCGTCGTCACGCTCGGACCACCGATAGGCGAGTCGATGGAGGAAGGGGTAGCCGTGCGTCGGCTGCGGGGTCGGTTCGCGATTGCGTCAGTGATCTCCTTCCCGCCAATTGGTACGGCCCGCCGCATCGCCGCGGCCTATCGCGAAAGTGGTGTGTCTGCGGTGTCGACACATACCCGCTTTTTTCCGATGTCGTTCGTGGGCCTGAGTGTGGCGCGACGGCTCGGAGTTCCCGTAGTGCACACTGAGCACGGTTCCGGGTTCGTACGCGGCGTCTCGCCACTGGTCGCGCTCGGAAGCCGGTTGGTCGACCTCACAGTCGGTCGCCGCATCCTGCGTCGTGCAGATGCGGTGCTCGCTGTCTCGGAGAGCGTTGCCGCATTCGTGCTGCGCCTTGCAGGTCGGCACGCCGAGATCTTCTATAACGCGATCGAGGCCCCTCCGGAGAGTGCGAATCCAGTACCCGCAACCTCTCGTTTCGTGTTCGTGGGACGCCTTGTGCCCGGCAAGGGCTGGGACGCCTTTCTCGACGCGATCGCCGCGCTGAAAGCCGATGGTCGCCTTGGGGGCGCCTCGGCGATGCTTCTCGGCGACGGCCCTGATGCGGCTGCCGCTCGCGCACGAATTGATGCTCTCGGACTCGCCGGCACCGTCGAGTTGCGTGGACACGTCCCCCGAGCGGAGGTCGACCGGGCACTCGCCGGGGCCGTACTGGTCAACCCGACCCGCCTCGCCGAAGGATTTCAGACGTCATTGCTGGAGGCACTCGCCGCGGGAAGCCAGATGGTCACATACCCGGTGCCCGGGGCTGAAGCTCTGCTCAAGGAGGGTGCGCCGGTGCGCATCGCTCAGCGCAATCCGTCCAATTTGGCCGAGCAGATGAGCGCTGCACTCGCGGACCCCATGCCAGCCTTTCCCCGAGAAGGTCTGGCGAGATGGACCTGGCCTCAGCGGGCCCGACAGTACATGAGGGTGGTTGACCGACTACTCGCGCACTGAGTTGTGGGCGAGGGAGGTATCCACTGATCGTAATATTCCGTGGAAACCATGAGGGAATGGTCTCTACGCGACCGGGACGTCCTGTATCTGATCGGTCCCCAGAAGGTCTCGGTGAAAGGACTAAATCACCCGATGCTTGCGTTCTGGATCCTCCGGGCTGCGGGTCTCGAGTTCCATCAGGGCAAGACGTTCAGCAAGCAGTCTCGTTTTACTCTCAAGCCGAGTCAACTCGGCACTGTTCTGCAAGCAGACCAGCACCAGGATAGCGATACCCACGAAGAACACCAGGTTTATGGGTGCTTCGATGCCGATCAAGTTCGCGGCCCAGATCACAGTGGCGGGAAAGATGCCGGCAACGAGCGCGAGCACTCCAGCAATGAACCACCAGATCGCGTGTCGCTCGCGCAATCGACCCCGACGAAGCATTTCGATCACCACGATCAGAATGAGAGCGGCGGCGGCGATGCCGAAAATGTAAGTGGTCGTGGTCATTCGGTCAATCCTTCACGGTAGGTGGATGGTGGCCTAATGTACGCAAACAATAGTGCGAGCACGGCGCGCATGAGGTAGGCCGCAGATCGCAGAGGGTTGTGGGAGGGCACGCCGCCCCTCCGCGATCGCATTGCGACAGGCAGCTGCCTGATTTTCAGTCCCGACCGTGAGGCGATCACGAGCGCTTCAATGGTGTCACCAAGGTACTCGGCCGGGTAGTGGCGGGCGAAGAGGGCGATCGCTCGGGGGCCGGAGGCGCGGAACCCCGACGTGGTATCGGTCAGGTGGGTCCGTGCGGTGCGGCTAAGGACTGCTGCTAGGCACACCATTGCCCAACGTCGCGGACCGCGCGCCTTGTAGTTACCTTCGCCTGCGAACCGGGCGCCGAGTACGAGGTCGGACTCATCGAGTGCGTCGAGCAGGCCTTGTACATTCGATGGCTCATGTTGGCCATCGGCATCGACCTGCACCACGGCCTCGAAGCCCCGCTCCTGGGCGTACCGAAATCCGGTGCGCATGGCCCCACCAACTCCGAGGTTATAAGGGAGAGATGCCACCAAGGCTCCAGCTTGCCGGGCCACCTCGGCGGTGCGATCCGTCGATCCGTCATCGACAACGAGCACCGTGACTTCTGGTAGGGCCGTGAAAACCTCGCGAACGACATCGCCAACCGAAAACTCTTCGTTGAGGGCAGGCATCACGATGAGGGTTCGATCTAGACTGGCGGGCACGTCAACGAGCATACCGAGTCGGCCCGTGTGAGCCGCTGCACGTTCCGATCGCATCTGATGTGACCCACGTTCCCATATGCTCGGAGCATGACGACAGCGGACTCGCATCGGGCATTGGCTGAGAGCCGCCGCGAGGCTCACGGCTACGTGCGGCTCGAGTTGGGTTGCGGCACGAGCAAGATGGATCCGAATGCGATCGGTATCGACCTACTGAGTTCACCTGCGGTCGATATCGTCGGTGATGCACGCGAAGTGCTCAAAGAATTCGCGGCAGCGTCTGTGGACGAGATATTCTCCACACACTTTCTGGAGCACGTGAGTGACGCTCGCGGCATGCTTGAGGCATGCGCTCGGGTGCTGCGCCCAGGTGGGATGTTCCGGGCCGTCATACCGCACTTCTCAAATCCTTACTTCCATTCGGATCCGACCCACGACCGTCCTTACGGGCTGCATACCTTCAGCTACCTGGTGGCCGAGTCATTCACGAACCGGACTGTCCCGCAGTATGAGGCACCCCTGCCGTTTCGCTATTCGAACGCGACATTCGTGTTCAAGTCCACACGACCGCACTACGTGCGGCATGGCTTCAAGCAGCTACGGCGCATCTTCAACCTCAGCACATGGACCAAGGAACTCTACGAGGAGAACTGGTCGTGGATCCTGCCCGCCTACGAGGTCAGGTATGAACTCGAACGACTCGCTTGAGACGGGCATCGGCGCTCTGCCGACACTCCTACCCGAGCGCTCCCGTGACGCTGGTCAGCTATCGGGGAACCAGCCTGCGATGTCGACGATCAGGTGTGTCGAACCGTCGGAGTTGTAGATGCTGATCGACCCGTCGGCGCCGATCTTGGCGATTACCATGTTTGCGACGGACTGTCGTGCGACGAAGTTGAGATTCGATGACAGAGGTCTACTTTCTCCGGTCGGGAAGACAACCAGGTGGCTCGCATTGGTAGACGCTGTGGCGGTGACGTTCACAGCAACCGCGCCGACACCCGCTGCGGGAACCCCGCCACGGCCTAGGACAGGCACACGCAGCGACTGACCTGCAGACACGGCACCGACGCCCTGCACCTGGCCATCGACCGTTGTATTCCCAGTTCCGCTGCGAGTATCGGCGATGCGGGCTGGAGACAAGGATTGGAACCCGCTCCCTTCCGGGAACCAGCCGGCGATGTCGACGATCACATGCGTTGCGCCGTCGGAGTTGTAGATGCTGATCGACCCGTCGGCGCCGATCTTGGCGATCACCATATTCGGGACGGAGGTACCGGCAAGGAAGTTGACATTCGATGCGACCGGTCGTGCCTCGCCCGTCGGATATACGGTGAGGAAGCTACTGCTCGTGGACGCAGTCGACGTCACGTTGAGGGCGACTGCGTTGACACCGGTGGCGGGGACGCCTGCGCGCCCCAGAATCGGCACCTTCAGCGATGCGCCCGCCGTGACCGCACCGACGCCCTCAACCTGGCCATCGAATGTCTTGTCCAGTGGCCCGGAGCGAGTATCTGCAATGCGAGTGGGTGACAGTGGCTGATAGTCACCGCTCACGGGGAACCAGCCAGCGACATCGACGATCACGTGCGTTGCGCCGTCGGAGTTGAAGATACTGATCGACCCGTCGGCGCCGATCTTGGCGATCACCATATTCGCGATCGACTGCTTGGTGGTGAAGTTGAGGTTCGACGCCAGCGGTCGACTCTCTCCCGTCGGATAGACGACCAGATGGCTGGGACTGATGGACGCTGTGGCTGTGACGTTCAGGGCGACTGCGCCGACCCCCGTGGCGGGTACACCGCCACGTCCGAGGATCGGGACCTGAAGTGACTGACCACCCGGAATCGCACCGGTCCCCTGCGCTCGGCGGTCAAGGGTCGTATCCAATGGACCGGAGCGGGTGTCCACGAGGCGTGAGGGCGACAGAGGGTTGAGTCCATCGAGCGCGGGTTCGAGTGCCGCGATCGGTTCAGTCGGTGCACTTGTCTGAATCAGGGTTTGATAGCCGACCAGCGTGCTCGTGACGGTGACCGTCAGCCGAGCTCCAACGTCGGCATCCTGCAGCTGATAGAGGCAGTCGGTAGCGCCAGCAACGGCAGTGCCGGCGCGCTTCCAGGTGCACTTCACAGTCTGAGCTGCGGGCTTCAGTTCCCCCGACCAGCCGTTGACCCACTGGCCCACGGTCTGCACCCCGAGGATCTGCGGGCCGCCGGAGAGGTTGCTCATCTGCGGGACCTGCGTGCTACCGAACCAGTCGGTGTAGAAGTGGAAGAAGTTACGGTTGCCGTACGTGGAGCAGGCGTCGCCTATCCCGTAGCCCGCTGCCAGCGCCGCGGCGTTTGGCGTATACGGGGTATAGGTGTAGAGAGCATGAGTGGCCTGATTCTCGATGAACACTGACTTTGTACCGCACGCGGAGTTCGGATAATAGAGGATCTGGCTGGTCGTGCCCACGGGGTACCTGAGGTCGTACCTGGTCCACCATTCTGTTCCCGGACCGGTCCCGGGTGGCTGGGTGTAGCGCTTGAGCAGGTACGCACCGTAGTGGACCTGATTGAAGAAACCGTAGTAATCTGCGTCGCACGCCGCGGTGTCCGGGCAGCCAGCCCCCATCGCCGCACGGTACTTCCCCGCGGTGGGATGCGTGCTGGTGACAAGGCCCTGCTCCTTTTGGAGCGTTACGAGAATCACCTTGGGGCTCACGCCACACGCCAGCGCGACCTTGGAGATGATTTGCGCCGCCGTCTCGTTCGTGGCCCCTGTGTAAGCCGAACACATAGGGGTAGCCGAAATGTCTCGGGTAGTCTCCCGATAGTTCTTTAAACAGGTGTAGCCCGCGACGCATGTCGGAACCTTGGCATTAAGAAAGTTCTGAATCTCCGTGAGGGTCATGGCGTCGCCGTCCCAGAACAGCGCATCCGCAATGATGTTGCCGGGTTGAAACTGGGAGAGATCGGCGGCGTCGCTATTGAGTGCTGGGCCAATGGTGAACTGCACCCCGATCAGGCCCATGGACATGACCATGATCGTCAGCAACCCAATTTTGGCGCGCCGAAACCGTGCTCCCCCGATGTAACGCATGTTGCCAGTGTAGACGTATGAGTAGAGAGTGACCAGAAGCAGTTCTCGTGCTGCTCTCGGCAGTCCGTTCGCTTACTGAAAGCACTGGAAGCTGCACTGAAGTAAGAGGACTCGGAGGATGAGCGCTGAACGCCGCTGGCAGAGGTGCGTCCAGTAGCGTAGCTATGTGCGCCGGAACTCGGATGCAGCGCACCGGCGCAACCAAGACAAGGAAAGACATGAAGCGAGCCCTCATCACCGGTATCACCGGCCAGGACGGCATGTACCTCGGCGAATTGCTCGACAGCAAGGGCTACGAGGTCTATGGGCTCGTGCGCGGGCAGAACAACCCAAAGGTCGCCACCGTGCGCGAAGTGCTGCCGAACGCCAAGCTGCTCTTCGGCGACCTCACCGACCTCGGCTCGCTCCTGCGCGTCATCGAGACCGCCGACCCCGAGGAGGTCTACAACCTCGGGGCGATCTCGTTCGTCGCGCACTCGTGGGAGAACGCCGGCATGACGACGGACGTCACCGGCAAGGGCGTGCTCAACATGCTCGAGGCGACCCGCATCCACGCGGGCTCGGACCCGTCGAGCATCCGGTTCTACCAGGCGTCGAGCTCGGAGATGTTCGGCAAGGTGCAGGAGGTGCCCCAACGGGAGAGCACGCTCCTCTGGCCGCGCTCGCCGTACGGTGTCGCCAAGGTCTTCGGCCACTACATGACGATCAACTACCGGGAGTCGTACGGGATGCACGCCTCGAGCGGCATCCTCTTCAACCACGAGTCACCGCGCCGCGGTATCGAGTTCGTGACCCGCAAGGTCACGACCGCCGTCGCCCGCATCGCCCTCGGCAAGCAGGACGGCCTCAAGATGGGCAACCTGGACGCGAGTCGCGACTGGGGCTACGCGGGCGACTACGTCGACGCCATGTGGCGGATGCTGCAGCAGCCCGAAGCCGACGACTACGTCATCGCCACCGGCAAGACCCACACGATCCGGGACCTTCTCGACGTCGCGTTCCACCGCATCGGGATCGACGACTGGTCGTCGCGCGTGACCTACGACAAGCAGTACGAGCGCCCGGCGGAGGTCGACCTCCTCATCGGCGATGCGAGCAAGGCGAAGGAAGTTCTCGGCTGGGAGCCGAGCGTCGACTTCCGCGAGCTCATCGAGATGATGGTCGATTCGGATCTCGCCGAGCAGGAGACGCTCGACTGACATGCCGCTCGCCTTCATCACGGGAGTGACCGGCCAGGACGGGACCTACCTGGCCCGCGCCCTGCTCGCGGAAGGCGTCGAAGTGCATGGGCTCGTGCGGCCGGGCTCAGTCGCCATCGTCGAACCGGGTGTCACGGTGCACGAGGCGGACATCCGGGACAGCGGTGCGCTGCAGGGCCTCGTGGCAGACCTGAAACCAGACGAGCTGTACCATCTCGCCGGGCAGAGCTCCGTCGGCGCCTCCTGGGAAGACCCGGTTGGAACCGTGGAGCAGACGGGGGCCCCGGTCGCGGCGCTGCTGCAGGCCGTCGAACGGCACAGCCGGCAAACCCGGTTAGTGAACGCCTCGAGCGCCGAGATCTTCGGGGTGGCCCCGGCACCGCAGAACGAATCGACCCCGATCGCGCCCGTTTCGCCCTACGGGGCCGCGAAGGCGCTCGGGTACTTCCTCGTCTCGAGCTTCCGCGAGCGCGGCGTGCATGCCTCGAGCGCGATCCTCTACAACCACGAGTCGCCGCTGCGGCCGGAGCGTTTCGTCACACGAAAGATCACTGTGGCCGCTGCACGCATCGCCCGCGGACTTCAGGAGACGGTCACCCTCGGCAACCTGGATGCCTCACGCGACTGGGGCTGGGCACCCGACTACGTCGACGCCATGCGCTCGGCGGTGCGCCAACCCACGCCCGGCGACCATGTCATCGGCACGGGAGAGCTCCACACGGTTCGCGACTTCGTCGTCGCCGCGTTCGCCGCCGCGGGAATCGACGACTGGCAGCCGCACGTCGTGACCGATGACACGTTCTTCCGCCCGGTCGACCCGGCAACGCAGGCCGCGGATGCATCGCGCGCGCGCGATCGACTCGGGTGGGCGCCGACCATCGCCTTCCCCGAACTGGTCGAGCGGATGGTACGCAGCGACCTCGCGCGCATCGACGAATCGGTGTAATCACCCCTCGCCCTCTGGTACAAAGAGGGAGTGACTGGTGACGCATCCAAGGACTATTGGAACGAAGCCGCCCGCAACAACGCGGCCTGGTACATCGCCACGGGTCATCTGAGCGAGAGCGCGGAGTTCTTCGACTCCGGGCGACGGGAGGTCGACGAGTTCCTCGCGCGCTACGGCGTGGACGTCAGGAGCACGGATGTGCTGCTGGAGATCGGATGCGGCGTCGGGCGAATGACGAGGCGCCTCGCCGAACTGGCTGGCCGGGTCGTGGCAAGCGACATCAGCGGAGAGATGATCTCGAGAGCCAGGACCAATCTCGCCGATCTCCACAACATCGACTACCTCGAGGTGACCGGCAACGGAGACCTCGACCTCGCCGACGCCGCGGTGAACGCGGTCTTCTCCTACATCACCATGCAACACGTACCCGACGCCGCGGTGCAGGAACGCTACTTCGTGGAGAGCCTTCGGGTGCTGGCCCCAGGAGGGTGGGCGCTCCTCCAGTTCCGGCGGTCAGGAGCCCTGCCGCGCCTACTCGACTGGGTGGGGTATCTCGGCCACGTCCTGCGCGGGCGCAAGACACTGAACCGCGCATGGCGCGGATCGCGCATCAAGGAGCGCACGCTGCGCGCGCTCGCGTCGGAAACGGTTACCGTCGACATCCTGCCGTTCGGGCGCCGACACATCTGGGCGCTCGCGCGGAAAGGCTGACGCGACCACACCTCAGTGCTCGTGCGGCAACTGGGGATTCATTGGCGTCGTTGTGAACGCCTGGCGCCAACTGAGCTCGCGGCTCGCCTTCACCGTGCAGACCACGAGAGTGAGCCATCCGAACTCCACCAGGATCGAACTCTCGGCGATCGACGTCAGGATGAGGGTGAGCAGCACCAACGCCGGCCAGGTGAAGACAACACTGCGCCGACGCGCGGCGAGCAGCCAGGAGCGCACGAAAGCGAGGGAGACGAGCACCAGGAGCGCGATCAGGCCGACGAAACCGAGCTGGAGCCAGACATCCAGGAAAGCGTTCGCCGCCGACCCGGGGGCACCGCCGGGGATCCCGCGGATCCCGACGTACGGCACGATCTCGAGCCGCCATCCGCCGACCCAGCCCCAGCCCTCGAACGAATGGAGGGGAATGAGATCCCACACCCTTCGCCACAGGTTGAGGCGGTAGTCCGCTTCCTTCGTGGCATCGAGCAGGTCGATGATGCGAGCCCGGAACACCCAGGAGAGCACGGCAACGACAATGGCGGAACCGAGCAGGGTGAACTGCCAGAACCGGCGGCGCTCCGGCGAGGTGCGCCGCAGGCCGTAGAGGGCCAGTGCCGCCGCCGCCACGATGACCGTCGCACCCATCGCGACGGGGGACTGCGAGAGCACCAGGCTGGCCGCCGCGAGAACGAGGGAGCCGACGCCGAGCCCGCGCGGGACCGACTTCGTCCGCAACTCGATCACGAACGTCGCGATGGCGACCATCGCGACGATGCCGAGCTGATTTCGGGCCCCGAAGATGCCCTGAAGCGGTCCCAAGTGGTCGAGGTTACCCGAGACCGAAAGGAACCTGACCTGCACGTCGAGCAGCAGCCCTGCGACGATCTCCAGGACGAGAGAGGCGATCAGGGCGAACCGGAGGACATCGCCGAACGCCCTCACGAGCTGGATGGTGTCGCGCAGCAAAGCGACCGCCACCCCGAGGATCGTGAACGCCAGCAGGTAGGCGACGCTGCCGAGAGTCACCCATTGGTAGCGACTCCAGAACACCGAGATGACGGCCCAGCCGACGAAGACCATGAGCGAGATCGGCAGGAGGCCATTCCACTCGATCTCGCCGCGCCGGGAGATGAGCACGATCACCCACAGCGCGAGCAGGACGCCCAGGATGCCGAAGAACCCCGCCCAGCCGATCGTCTGCCGGATGGCGAACGAGCAGGCGGCCGCCCCGATCGTCGCCGTCGACAGCGCGGTCACGAACCGGGCGGAGGAGAGGAACGCGACGATCACATCGAAGCGCTGGCCGGACTTCACGGCGCGCCCCTCACAACAGTTCCCGTCGCTTGGTCTTGACCGCCACGATCACCAGGAAGGCGAGACCGTACTCGGTGATGAGCCTGCTCTCGGCGAGGGACTGCACCACGAGGGCGACGAGCAGCAGCAGTGGAAGGAGGGTGATCGCCGAGTAGCGCTGGGGGGCATCCGGGGCCTTCTGCGGTCGATCGACCGCGTGCTGCCAGGCTTTCACGAGCGCGGCGCCGACGAGCGCCGCGAAGACGATGAGGCCGACGAGACCGAGCTGGAAGGCGACATCCAGCCAGGTGTTGTGCGCCTGCAGCTGGCGCACACCCGAGCGGAAGACCAGGTCGTCGAAGGGGTCGGCCCAGGGGACCCAGTAGCTCACCCAGCCCCATCCGAACGCCGGGCGCTGCTGGGCGAGGTCGATGACCTTCGCCCAGATTCCGAGACGGCCGGTGAGGTCCGCGCTCTTGCCGAGCAGTTCGAGCAGTTCAGCGCGGAACACGATGAAGGCGGTGACGGATGCGGCGACCGCGACGACGCTCGCTCCGTAGACGACGAGCCTGCCGCGAGCGGTCCGCGCCCTGCGCACCATCAGGGCGATCACGAGCACGGCCGCGACGCCGACCACCGCGAGTGTCACCGTCGCCGACTTCGTCATGAGGATCGTCGCGGCGGCGAGCACGAGCCAGACGGTGCCCCAGCGGCGGCTCACCGCCCCGGGCTGGCGCCGGGAGGAGGCGAGCTGGATCGAGAACACGATGACCGCGAGGAGCGCGAGGAAGCCGAGGCTGTTCGCGTTGCCGACGATGCCCTGGATGCGCCCATCGCCGAACACGTCGAACAGCTCGTTGCGCGACCACATGAGCATACCCGGGATGCGGTCGTACGACTCGTAGTCGACGCCCGGCTGGCCGAAGAACGGGAGAAGGCGGTCGCGCAGCACGCCCGAGACGAACAATTCGAACAGGAGGGAGACTCCGAGCACGAAACGCAGGACGAGGCCGAGGCCGCGCAGGAGTTCGGCCCAGGTGAACGTCACCGCGAGGGCGACAGCGTTGATGACGATGATCCAGGTCGTGAACAGGCCGAGCGCCGTCGCCCCCGGATAGTGGGACCAGAAGATGGATGCCATGGCAAGCGCAAGGAACGTCAACAGCGGGAGGGGCATCCCGCCGACGCCCCACCGGGCGCGCTGCAGCCAGAGAAGCCAGGCGGCGACGAGCGTGAGGGCGATCGTCAGGGCGCCGAAGAACCACCAGCCGAGCGCGAGACGCCACGCGTCGCCGGCCAGCAGCGTGAAGAGGACGAGCATGGAGAAGCCGAGGCGAAAGCGCGGGTTCTCCAGCATGCCGCAAGCCTAGTGGCGGGCAGTTCTGCGGCGGCGGGAGTGCATGCGTGTGGTGCGGGGCCGTTCGGAACACGCTGCGGGCGGCCGTCAGCGCCGCCGCGGCCACCGTCGGGTGTGAACGAAAACGAAGGGGAACCGCATGCGAACAACTCGTTCCGGCGCAAAACCGCCTGTTATGGTGCCGTTCTCCTTCGTTTTGGTTCACGCCCGGGGTGGTGTCGGAGCGGGGCTGGGGCGGGGCGGCATCCGGGTTGGTACGGTGAAGCGAGCACGCCGGCCGGTCAGGAGGAGCCCGATGTTCGTCGCGATCACCAACACGCCGCGCGACTACGCGTGGGGCTCGCCGACCGCCATCGCGGAGTTGCTCGGCAGCCGGCCTTCGGGCGGGCCTGAAGCGGAGCTCTGGCTCGGCGCGCATCCGGGGTCGCCGGCACGAATCGTCGGAGCGGAGGATGCTGCGCCGGACTTGTCACCGTCTCTGCCGGCAACGGCGGCGACCGGCGGGGCGCGCGACCTGGCCGAGTGGATCGCGGCCGATCCCGAGGCGGCGCTGGGCGGGCATCCGCGACTTCCGTTCCTGCTCAAGGTGCTCGCAGCGGCGGGGCCACTGTCGCTCCAGGCGCATCCGGATGCCGCCCGCGCCGCTGCCGGGTTCGCGCGGGAGAACGCGCTCGGCATCCCGCTCGACGCTCCGAACCGCAACTATCGGGACGCGTACCCGAAGCCCGAGATCATAGTTGCGCTGAGCGAGCGGTTCGTGGCGCTGTGCGGATTTCGTCCGATCGAGGAGGCGTGGGCTGTGTTCATGGCGCTGGGGCTCGACGAACTCGCACCGCAACTCGACTCGCTGCCCGACCTCTTCGCCCGGCTGCTGAGCGGCGGCCCGGACGTCGACGCTCTCGTCGCGCGGGTCACCGCCGCTGCCGGTGTCACCGCCGCAGGCGCCGATCTCGTCGGCCGAACTAATTTGAAGGAGATCCACCCCCAAAGCGACCTTTCTGGCGCAGAACTGGGCGATTCTGATCGGAACTCCGTCGTTTTCGGCGCGCTCGAGACGGTTCGCACGCTCGCGCACTGGTTCCCGGGCGACACCGGCATCCTCAGCGCCCTGCTGCTCAACCGCGTCACCCTCGCGCGCGGCGAGGCGCTCTTCCTGCCGGCCGGCAACATCCACGCCTACCTGAGCGGGCTCGGGATCGAGCTCATGACAGCATCCGACAACGTGCTGCGCGGCGGGCTCACGCCCAAGCACGTGGACGTCGACGAATTGCTCGCCGTGCTCGACTTCACGCCACAGCCTGTGCCGTACCTCGAACCCGAGCGCACGGAAGGGCTCTCGGTATACCGGCCGGATGGCGCTGGTTTCGTCCTCGCACACGTGACGGCGGATGCCCGGCTCCCCCTCACCGGGCCGGCGATCGCCGTGTGCACGGGTGGAGGATTCGCGATCGATGGTGAGACGACATCCGGGGCCATTGTCCGCGGACAGGTGCTTTATGTCACGTCGGACGAGGGCGCACTTGCCTTTGCCGGCGCCGGCGACCTCTTCGTGGCGACGACTGCCTGACCTACCGGGCGGGTGCCGGGCACATGCTGAACGGCCCCACGGGCGTGAACGAAAACGAAGGAGATTCGCTGCGTTAGCGGCGAGTTGTGCCCGGGCGAGTGCGAAAGGGGGCAGACCTCCTTCGTTTTCGTTCACGCCATCACCACCGGCGCACGCGGAGTGGGGCGCTCGCTAACAGATCTGCTCCTCCACAGGGCGGCGGGAGTGACGTTGTCCACGGTTGGAGTGCACGACGCCGGGCGGGGTCGCCGGGATGCACGACGCTGGCGGTATGTTTCGTATTGCCGACGACATCCGGGAGGGTGGTGGCTTCCTGCGCCGTCGCGACCTCCTCGCGCTCGGCTATACCGACGGGTGGCTGCGCGCGGCGCTGCGCCTCCGCATGATCTTCCGCGTGCGGCACGGCT
Organism: Leifsonella bigeumensis; assembly: GCF_039537265.1. Taxonomy (NCBI): domain Bacteria; kingdom Bacillati; phylum Actinomycetota; class Actinomycetes; order Micrococcales; family Microbacteriaceae; genus Leifsonella; species Leifsonella bigeumensis. The sequence goes on from NZ_BAABAE010000002.1 coordinate 381,677, forward strand.
GGTACTCGGTGCCGGATGCGCCCGATCCGGCCGTGCGTGCGGTTCGGGTCGGAGGCCGGCTGACCGGCATCGCGGCACTCGAAAGTTACGGGTTGCGAGTGCCGCGTCGCGACCGGGTCGACGTCGCGGTGCCGAGACACGCATGCAGACTGCGGCGACCGGGGGAGCGTCGTGAGCGACTCGTGGCCGGCGACGGCATCCGCACCCACTGGAGCGACCAGCGCGTAGCCGAGCTCGGCGACCAGTCTCGCTGGCGGGTCAGCGTCGACGACGCGCTTGCGCACATCCTGGCCACCGAGGGCCGCGACATTGCCGTGGCGTGCTGCAGTGCCGTCGCACATCGGTTCCGCTGGCCCGCACGGCGCATGGATGCGGTCTTCGCGCGTGCGCCACTGCGGGCGCGGCCCTGGCGCGCACTCGTCGAGCGGCGCGACGAGGCGCACGGGGAGACCTTTGCGCGGCTGTGGTGCGGTGACGCCGGGATCCCGTGGGAGCCGCAGCCGTACGTTCCGGGCGTCGGGCGGCTCGACGGTCTGGTCGCGCCGAACGTGTATGTCGAGATCGACGGAGGACAGCACGATCCGGCCTGGACCGGCGATGGCGTAAGCACGTTCGAGAAGGACCACGCGCGTGACGCGGAGATGGCCCGTCGCGGCGAATGGGTGCTGCGGTTCAGCTATCGGATGTTATACACCGACTGGGCGGGCTGCCTCGCCGCGATCACACGGGCAATCGACGACGACCGGGCGCTCACCGCCTACCGGAGGCGGCATCCGTATCGACCACGGCATCCTGCGCCGCGTCGTCGTGCCCGTCGCAGGGCCGCTTCGGTGCTGAACGAAAAAGAAGGAGATCCGCCCCACTAACCCCGTTTTCGGCACAATGCGACGGGATGGACACCGATCTCCTTCATTTTCGGTAACCCCAGCCGTCAGGAGGCGGCGCGCAGCGGCGCGCCGAAGGCGCGGCGGTAAGCGGTGGGGGTGGTCTGCAGCACCTTCAGGAAGTGATGGCGCATGACCGCGGCCGAACCGAAACCGGTCTCGGCGGCGATCTGCTCGAGCCCGAGCGAGGTCTCCTCGAGCAGTTGCTGTGCCCGAAGCAGCCGCTGTCGGTTGAGCCAGGCCGCCGGCGTCGTGCCGGTCTCCGCCCGGAACCGCCGGGCGAACGTCCGCGACGACATGAGCGCTTTGCGCGCGAGCTGGTCGATCGTGAGGTCCTCGCCGAGGTTCTCGAGCATCCACTCGGTGACGCCGACGAGCGAGTCGCTGCGGCATTCGACGACCGGCGACTCGATGTACTGCGACTGGCCGCCGTCGCGCTGCGGCGGAACGACCATCCGCCGGGCGATGACGTTCGCGGCCGAGGCGCCCAGCTCCTTGCGCACGATGTGCAGCGCGGCGTCGATCCCGGATGCCGTTCCGGCGCTCGTCACCACCCCCCGGTCCTCGACGAACAGCACGTCGGGGTCGACATCGGTGCCCGGGTACTGCCGCATGAGCCGGTCGGTGTGCATCCAGTGCGTCGTCGACCGCCGGCCGTCGAGGATGCCGGCCTGGCCGAGCACGAACGCCCCGCTGCACACGCTCAGCACCCAGGCTCCGCGTGCGGCTGCGGCCCGGATGACGTCGAGGTAGCGTTCGTCGACCGCCCCGATCGAGTGGGCGGGAACCGCAATGAGGTCGGCGTCCGCCGCCCCGCTGAGGTCGTTGTCGATCATGAGGTCGAAGCCGAGGCTCGTGGGCACAGGGCCGGGCGTCGCCGTCACGATGCTGAAGTCGAAGACCGGCCCTCCGCTGTCACTGCGGTCGATGCCGAAGACTTCGCAGATGACGCCGAACTCGAACGGAGCGGTGCCGGGGATGGCGAGGAGGGCGATTTTCCGCAGCATGGCATCCTTCTGGCAGCATTCGGTCGAATACTGGCAATCCTGCCACTCCTGGCAGTATCGGTCAAGACATAGATTTACTGCCATGATCCTCCTCGCCCTCATCGCCGCCCTCGCCGCCGCCGGGTTCGCCGCCACCGTGGTGGTCGCCTCGCGCGACGGCTACCGGCGCATCCCCACACGCCCCCGCTAACCTTGTGGCATGACCTGGCTCGTGACCGGCGGCGCCGGCTACATCGGTTCCCACGTCGCCGCAGCGCTCCTGGGCGCGGGCGAGCGGGTGGTCGTCGTCGACGACCTCTCGAGCGGGCGGGACGACTTCATCCCGCCGGGCGCCTCGTTCGAGCAGGGCAGCATCCTCGACGGCGGTCTGCTCCTCGACACCATGAGACGGCACGAGGTCACGGGCGTCATCCACCTCGCGGGCTTCAAGTACGCGGGCGTGTCGATCGAGCGCCCACTCCACACCTACGAGCAGAACGTGACCGGCACCGCAACACTTCTCGCGGCGATGCAGGAGAGCGGGGTGACCCGCATGGTGTTCTCCTCGAGCGCCTCGGTCTACGGCACGCCGGATGTCGAGCTCGTCACCGAGCAGACGCCGACCGCGCCCGAGTCGCCCTATGGCGAGTCGAAGCTCATCGGCGAGTGGCTCCTTCGCGACGAGGCCCGGGCGAGCGGTCTCGCGCACACGAGCCTGCGCTACTTCAACGTCGTCGGGTCCGGATTGCCGTACGTGTACGACGTGAGCCCGCACAACCTGTTCCCGCTCGTGTTCGATGCCCTTCTCGCCGGGGGAGTGCCGCAGATCAACGGCACCGACTATCCGACCCCTGACGGCACCTGCGTTCGCGACTACGTCCACGTCTCGGATGTCGCCCAGGCGCATGTGGTCGCGGCCCGCCGACTGGCATCGGGCGCTGCCATCGAGCCGGTGTACAACCTCGGGAGCGGCACGGGGGTGTCGGTCGCCGAGATCATGGAAGCGATTGCAGTCTCGACCGGGATCGATTTCACGCCCACGGCCGCTTCCCGGCGCCCTGGGGACCCGGCCAGGATCGTCGCATCCGGTGAACTCGCGGCCCGCGATCTGGACTGGGCGGCGCGGAACGACCTCGCCGAGATGGTCGAAAGCGCCTGGGCGGCGCGTCGCAAACCTTCAAGTTGACGTAGAGGGTTTAGCATCTGCGACTTGACCTGATCGAACTACACGAGTGTAATTACCCATAACAACTCGCGCACGCCGCGCCGGCTGGACAGGGGAGGATGTGCTATGGCGCTCACAGACCACCGTGGCGGTGTCCCCGACGACTGGTTCGTCGATCCGGTCCGGTTGGGGGTCCCCGGAGTCCGGCAGCCCGTCTCCGAAGACGACAACGCACTCGCCTGGCAATCCGACGCCCTCTGCGCGCAGACCGACCCCGAGGCCTTCTTCCCCGAGAAGGGCGGATCCACCCGCGACGCCAAGAAGATCTGCGCGACGTGCGAGGTGCGCGCACAGTGCCTCGAATACGCCCTGCAGAACGACGAGCGCTTCGGGATTTGGGGCGGACTCTCCGAGAGGGAACGCCGCAAGCTGCGCAAGCACGCGTAGCTTGGTGCCAGTGCAGTCAGAAGCAGTGCAGTCAAAAGCAGTGCAGCCCAGGGTCACCACGGTTCTCGTTGCCCGCGCGGGCGCCGGGTACCTCGGACGAACCCTCGCCGCGCTCGCCGCCCAGACGCGGAAACCGGATGTGACGATCGCCGTCGACGCGTCGTCGAACGACGGGAGCGACGCCCTGCTCGCGGCATCCGGGCCCGCCCAGGTCCTCAGCGTCCGTGACGGCACGACCTTCGGCTCGGCGGTGAACCACGCCGTCCAGTTCGCCCCGGTTGCCGAGTCCGACGACGAGTGGCTCTGGTTGCTCGGCCACGACAACGCGCCGCATCCGGATGCACTCGCGCAACTGCTCGGCGCGGTCGAGCGGGCGCCATCCGTGGCCGTCGCCGGCCCCAAGCTCATGCGCCACGATCGGGCCGACATGATCGCCGCGTTCGGCGAGACCATGAGCACGTTCGGCACATCGGTGGCCCTCGTCGACGACGAACTCGACCAGGCCCAGCACGACACCCGCGACGACGTGCTCGGGGTCGCGGCCGCCGGGATGCTCGTGCGGCGCTCGCTCTGGAAGCGGCTCGGCGGGTTCGACCCTGGCCTGCCGAGCATCGACGCCTCCCTCGACTTCTCGGTTCGGGCGAGGCTCGCCGGTCACCGCGTCGTCACGGTGCCGGGCGCGCGGGTCGCGAGTGCGGGCGGCCCGGAGGCCTTCGGGCGCGAGAAGGTCTCCGCGCGCCGTCGGTTCCGCGTCGCGCGGGCGGCCCAGCTGCACCGCCGCCTCGTCTACTCCCCGGCCTGGGCGGTGGCCCTCCACTGGCTCTCTCTCGTCCCCCTCGCCGTGCTGCGCTCCATCGGCGACCTCGTGGGCAAGCGCCCCGGCGCGATCGGCGGCGAGTTCCGGGCCGCGTTCGGCACGGCCTTCGCCGGCCGCATCGGCGCCGCGCGCCGCAACCTTCGCCGCACCAGGACGCTCGGCTGGGCGGCGATCGCCCCGCTTCGGATGTCGACCGGCGAACTGCGGGAACGCCGGGGCCAGGCGCGCGAGGCGGAACTCGCCGAACCCGACGCCGACACCCCGGTGTCCGCGGGGCGTACCGGGGTGTACGCGAGCGCGCAGGCGGGAGGACGCGCCGGGTTCGTCGCGCACGGTGGCTTCTGGGTCGTGCTGCTCGTCGGCATCGTCGGTGTGCTCGCCTACGGAGCACTGCTCGGCGCCGCAGCGGTGAGCGGCGGCGGCCTGAGGCCGCTCACCGAGACCGTGCCCGAACTCTGGGCCAACATCGGCTACGGATGGCGGGAACTCGGCACCGGAACCCTCGGAGCAGCCGACCCCTTCGCCGTCGTGCTCGCGGTACTCGGCTCGATCACCTTCTGGTCGCCGAGCTACTCCGTCGTGCTCGTGTACCTCCTCGCCCTGCCGCTCTCGGCGCTCGGCGCCTGGTTCGCCGCGCGGCGCATCAGCCGCAGCCCCTGGCTGCCGTTGCTCGCCGCGCTCCTCTGGTCGCTCGCCCCTCCGCTCCTGGCTGCGCTCGCCGTCGGCAGGCTCGGTGCTGTGCTCACGCACCTGCTGCTGCCCTGGCTGTTCACCGCGGCGCTCGGTGCCGCGCGCTCCGGTGCCTCGCGCTCCTGGGCATCCGGTGCTGCCGCGGCCCTGCTCTTCGCCGTGGTCGCGGCAGGAACGCCCTCTCTCCTTCCCGCCCTGCTGGTCCTCTTCGTCGTGCTGCTGGTGGTACGGCCGGGCAGCGCCCATCGGACGATCGGCATCCCGATCCCCGCGCTCGTGCTGTTCGGCCCGCTCGTCGTGCAGCAGGTCCTCGCCGGCAACCCGCTCGGCATCCTCGCCGACCCGGGCGTCGTGCTCGGCACGGGCTCGGCCGGCGGCGGCACGGCATCCGGATGGCGACTCGCCCTCGCCGACCCGACCGGCGCCCTGCACGGCTGGTCGTCGATCCTCGCCGAGCTCTCCGCGGCCGGCACGCCGCTGCCGGGGGCGGGGGCAGCACTCGCGCCTGCCCTCGTCGCGATCCTCCTCGCCCCGCTCGGCGTGCTCGCACTGCTCGCTCTCTTCCTGCCCGGGGCGCGGCGTGCGATCCCGGCCATGGTGATCGCCCTGCTCGGCTACCTGAGCGCCGTCGGCGCCGCACACCTCCAGGTCGGTGCGGTCGGCGACGTCGCGGCGACGGTATGGCCGGGGTCGGGGCTCAGCCTCTACTGGCTCGGGCTCATCGTGGCGGCCATCGTCGGCCTCGGCGCCCTCGGACGGATGGCGACGCCGGTTTCGGTGCTCGCCGGGCTCACCGTCACGGCGCTCGCAATCCCCCTGCTCGGCGCCATGCTCATCGGGACCGCAGCGGTGCATCCGGCGACGACCCGCATCCTGCCTGCCCTCGTCACGGCGGAAGCGCGAACCCACCCCGGCGCCGGCACCCTCGTCATCACCTCGCTCGGCGAGGCCGGGATCGCCGTTCGGCTCGAACGCGGGCTCGGCGCGAGCCTCGACGACCAGTCCACGCTCGTGAGCACGAGGCCGCGGGCGAGCGACCTCGACGACCGCCTGGCGACACTCGCCGGAAACCTCGCCGCGCCGAGCGGGTACGACGCCGCATCCGACCTGGAGGAGCTCGACATCCCCTTCGTGCTGGTGTCGCCGGCCTCGGAGGACGATACGACGTACCGCTCGATGGTCGACGCGCTCAACGGCAACGAGATCCTCTCGCCGGTCGGGACGACGGCGAACGGGCTGCTCTGGCGGTATGCGGGGGAGGCGGATGCCGACGGCGTGCCCGGCGCGGCGGGCCATCCGGGAGCTGTGCAGCCGGGAAACGGGGACACCGCGCTCGGCTCCGGCTATCTCGTCGCGCTCGGCGTGGTCTTCGGCATCACGGTGCTGCTCGCGATTCCGACCGGTCGGCGCAGGATTCCGCACCGGACGCCGGCCGTCGAGGACCCTGCCGACACGTTCGACGAGGAAGACCATGACTGATCGGGAGGACGGGGCCGACGTGCTCGGCGAACAGGATGCGGCGCCGGTGTCCGAGCCGATGCAGGGTGCCGGCCCGTCGCATCCGGACGGCTCCGGCATGACGCGGCGACTCGCCCTCGTCGGCGCCCGGAGCGCCATCGGCCTCATCGGTGTCGCGACCGCCGTCGTGGCGGTCGCCGCGGCCACCTGGCTGCCGATTCCGGTCCTCGGCACGGGCCCGGCCTCGACCGTCGTGACCCCGGTCGCCGCGACCCAGCTGCGGATCTGCCCGGGACCCGTGCTCCAGCTCGGCGATGACACCGGGCAGGAGGCGACGACCGCCAACTCGCTCGGACGGGCGACGGTCGTGCGCTCATCGACGCAGGGAACGCCGGCCCTCGAGGACATGGACGCCACCGGCAACGAGTCGAACGTGCCCTCCCAGCGGCTCTCCCTCCCGCCGGGCGAGGCGGGCGATGACCCCGGCCTTCTCGCCGGCAGCCAATCGCAGTATGTCGAGACCGGCGACGACGTGGGGTTCGCGGCGACCGACTGCGCGACCCCGAGCGCGGAGAGCTGGCTCGTGGGCGGCTCGACCGTCACCGGGCGCACAACGCTCATCGCGCTCAACAACCCCAGCAAGGTCAGCTCCACCGTGAGTATCACCGTCTACTCGGAGACCGGGCCCGTCAGTGCGGCCGGCACGGACGGCATCGTCGTCCCGCCCGGCGGTCAGCGCATCCTCTCGCTCGCCGGGTTCGCGCCGGGAATCGCGAGCCCTGTCGTGCGCGTCGTGAGCACCGGGGGGCAGGTCACCGCGAACCTCCAGCAGTCGATCGTGCGCACGCTCGCCCCTGGCGGCGTCGACCTGCTCGGCGCGAGTACGCGGCCGTCGACGCTCACGGTGATCCCGGGCGTCATCATCACCGACCATGACGCGATCGCGGCGGCGGCCGGCATCGAGGGGTATCAGGACATCGGCGCGGTGTTGCGGATGTTCGTGCCGGACGCGGCGGCCGGCGGGGATGCCGGCTCGGGGTCCTCACCGGTTCCGGTGACGGTCACCGCGATCCCCGAGGACGGGGCATCGCCCGCCGTCTCCACGACACTCGACATCGACCCGGGGGTCGTCGCCGACCTCCCCTTCGACGACTTCGCGTCCGGCGAATACACCATCACGGTGTCGAGCGAGGTCGGGGTGGTCGCCGCGGCGCGCACCTCGATCGTCTCGATCGCCGGTGACGCGGCCGCCGGAACCGCGCGGGTGAGGTCGACCGACTTCGCATGGTTCGTCGGCGCCCCCGAGCTGCGCGACCGGGCCCTCGTGAGCATCGCGCCGGGGCCATCCCCGCTCCTGCACCTCGCCAACACGGGCACGAAGGATGCCGTCGTCACGATCGAGGCCACCGCCGGCGCCAGCGACACCGTGACCGTCCCGGCGGGCGGTGCGGTCTCCATGCCGGCGACCGCGGGGCGGAGCTACCTGCTGGCCGAGTTCGACTCGCTGCGCGTCGCGGTGACCTATCGGGGCGACGGAAGGCTTGCCGGCTTCGTCGTCCGGCCCCAGGAGCGCGTCTCCCAGCCGGTCACCGTATACCGGCAGTACGGCTGAGCGGCGCCGGCCCGGACGCGGGAGACGCCCTCCTCCGCCGAAAGCGGCGGAGCCACGCCTCTCAGAAGTGGCGGAAGCGCTCCGGAGCGAGATCCCAGGGATCCTTGCCGAGCAGCTCGGCCACGGCACGGAACACGCAGCTCTCGACGAGCATCCGTCGGTGCAGGTCGTCGTTGCGGTGCAGCCGGGCGAGCCGCTCGATCGGAAGACGGAACAGGATGATGCGGTGCTCGGCGGGAAGAACGAGCCAGCGTCGCACGCGGCGCGAGCCGGCATCCGCCGCGGGGAGCGCCGCGATCTCGAAATGCACGTTCGACAACTCCGCCGGCCACAGGTCGCGCAGGTACTCTGCGGTCGAGGCGACGGTCGATTCGAAGATGTCCGCTCGGGTGTGCAGCCGCGGGAGGCGCGGGCCGGTCACCGAGGCCCGGATGCCGCGGCCGTGACGGTCGCGCCAGCCGGCCCGCGCCGAACGCCGGGCACTGCCGCGGGAAGCCTTCGCCATGAGGCCAGTCTACGGCGGGGGACGACGCGGCGGCGGGGTGCCGCAGGTGCGGAGTGCGCGCTCGCTAATGTGGTGATCGATGGACGAACGGTTGTGCAGCAAGGTCGCGTGCGGGCGTGAGGCCGTGTCGACGCTCACCTACGTCTACGCCGATTCGATGGCCGTGCTCGGGCCGCTCAGCCAGCGTGCTGAACCGCACAGCTACGACTTGTGCGAGAAGCACTCCGAGCGACTCTCCGCTCCCCGTGGGTGGCAGGTCGTCCGTCACGTAGCATGGGGCAATGAGCTCTAGTCCCGATCTCAGCGATGCCGGGCGCCCTCTCCCCGACCGCGGTGCCGCCCCGGATCTCACCGCCTTCGTGAAGACCTACGACGTGCGCGGGCTCGTCGGCTCCCAGCTCACCCCGGAGGTCGTCGAGGCGATCGGCGCCGGGTTCGTCGACGAGATCGGGGCGGCCGGACAGGATGTCGTGGTCGGCCACGACATGCGCGACTCGTCTCCCGGCTTCGCGATGGCCTTCGCACGCGGAGTGCAGGCTCGCGGTGGGAACGTCATAGCGATCGGACTCTGCTCGACCGACGAGAGCTACTTCGCCTCGGGGAGCCTCGACGCCCCCGCCGCCATGTTCACCGCGAGCCACAACCCGGCCACCTACAACGGGATCAAGCTCAGCCGTGCGGGGGCCAGGGGGATCAGCATCGACACCGGGCTCGCCGGCGTCCGGGACCGTGCGATCGCCTACCTCAGTGCTGGCGACATCCCGGCGGTCGCCGCACCCGGCTCGTACCGCGAGCTCGACGTGCTCGCCGACTACGCCGCCTACCTGAGGGGGCTCGTCGACCTGACCGGCATCCGGCCCCTGCGGGTCGTCGTGGATGCCGGCAACGGCATGGGCGGGCTCACCGTACCCGCCGTGCTCGGCACCGCGGCGGGGCTGCCCGCACTGCCCATCGAGGTCATCCCGCTGTATTTCGAGCTCGACGGGACCTTCCCGAACCATGAGGCCAACCCGCTCGAGCCGGCGAACCTCGTCGACCTGCAGAAAGCCGTCGTCGAGCACGGTGCCGACCTGGGACTCGCCTTCGACGGGGACGCCGACCGGTGTTTCGTCGTGGACGAGCGCGGGGAGGCGATGAACCCTTCGGCCGTCGCCGCCGTCGTGGCGCTGCGGGAGGTGCGAAGAGTGGGAACCGATGGCGGGCCCATCCACGTCATCCACAATCTCATCACCTCGCGCATCGTGCCGGAGACGATCCTCGCGGCGGGCGCTGTGCCGGTGCGTACCCGCGTGGGTCACTCGCTCATCAAGGACGAGATGGCGGCGACGGGCGCGATCTTCGGCGGGGAGCATTCCGCGCACTACTACTTCCGCGACTTCTGGGGCGCCGACAACGGGATGCTCGCGGCCATGCACCTCCTCGCGGAGTTCGGCGGTGCCGCCGGTGCGGATCCCGAGCCCCTCTCGGCGCTCGCTCGCCGGTACACCCCGTACGCGATGAGCGGTGAGCTCAATTCGACCGTGACGGACATCCCGGCCGCCTACTCGCGGATCGTCGAGGCCTATGCCGCGTTCGACTTCGACGAGCTCGACGGGCTCACGGTGAGCGGGAGCACCGACGGCGTGTTCTGGTGGTTCAACGTCCGCCCCTCCAACACCGAGCCGCTCCTGCGGCTCAACGTCGAGGCCGGCGAGGCGCCCGCCATGGAGCGCATCCGCGACCACGTGCTCGCCCTCATCCGCACCCCCTGACCGGATGTCTCCCCTCGGCGCCACGAGGGAGTCACCTGACGGCGCGTGGGGGAGAATAGGAGGATGACCACCACGACCACCGCCCTGCCGTTCAAAGTCGCCGATCTCGCCCTGGCGGATGCCGGCCGTCACCAGTTGCGCCTCGCCGAGAACGAGATGCCCGGCCTCATGGCCCTGCGCGAGGAGTTCGGCGCCACCCGGCCGCTCGCGGGCGCCCGCATCGCCGGCAGCCTCCATATGACGGTGCAGACGGCGGTGCTCATCGAGACGCTTGTCGCCCTCGGCGCGCAGGTGCGCTGGGCCAGCTGCAACATCTTCTCCACGCAGGATGACGCCGCAGCGGCCGTCGCCGTCGGCCCGACGGGAACGGTCGACGCGCCAGCAGGCATCCCGGTCTTCGCCTGGAAGGGCGAGAGCCTCGAGGAGTACTGGTGGGCGACCTCGCAGATCTTCGACTGGAGCGCGGAAGCGGAAGCGGCGAGCGCCGACTGGACCGGCCCCAACATGATCCTCGACGACGGCGGTGACGCCACGCTGCTCGTGCACAAGGGCCGCGAGTTCGAGCTCGCCGGCAGCGTTCCGGATGCCGCCCCCGACGCGAGCCACGAATGGCGCGTCATCCTCGACACGCTGCGCGCCTCGCTCGCCGCCTCACCGGAGCGCTGGACGAAGGTCGCGGACGGCATCCGAGGAGTGACAGAGGAGACGACGACGGGCGTTCACCGCCTCTACGAGCTCGAGAAGTCGGGCGAGCTGCTGTTCCCCGCGATCAACGTCAACGACTCCGTGACGAAGTCGAAGTTCGACAACAAGTACGGCATCCGGCACTCGCTGCCCGACGGGCTCAACCGGGCGACCGACGTGCTCATCGGGGGCAAGGTCGCCTTCGTGGCCGGCTACGGCGACGTCGGCAAGGGCGCTGCGGAGGCGCTGCGCGGCCAGGGCGCGCGGGTGATCGTGAGCGAGATCGACCCCATCAACGCGCTGCAGGCCGCGATGGACGGCTACCAGGTCGCCCGCATCGAGAGCGTGCTCGGCGAGGCCGACATCTTCGTCACCGGCACCGGCAACCAGAACGTCATCACCGTCGAGCACCTGCTCGGCATGAAGCACCAGGCGATCGTGGCGAACGTCGGGCACTTCGACGACGAGATCGACATGGCCGGCCTCGAGGCGCTCGCCGGGGCCACGAAGGTCGAGATCAAGCCGCAGGTGCACGAGTGGCGGATGCCGAACGGACGCAGCGTGCTCGTGCTCTCGGAGGGGCGGCTCATGAACCTCGGGAACGCCACCGGGCATCCGTCGTTCGTCATGAGCAACTCGTTCACGAACCAGGTGCTCGCGCAGCTCGAGCTCTTCGGCACGGACTACCCGCTCGGCGTGCACGTGCTGCCGAAGCACCTCGACGAGAAGGTCGCGAGGCTGCACCTCGAGGCGCTCGGGGTCGAGCTGACCGAGCTGACACCGGCCCAGTCCGCCTACCTCGGCGTGCCCGTCGACGGACCGTACAAGCCCGACCACTACCGCTACTGAGGTTCCTGCGGCCGGCGGATGCCCGCGCGTGCTCAGCGGTCGGGGAAATCCCTCGGCAGACGGTCGAGCACCGGGGCCAGATTGTCGACCAGGCGCTTCTCGCCCTGCAGCGCCACGAATTCGCGGTCGCGGCGCACCGCGGTGACCGCGGCGAGGAAGAGCTCCGGGTCGCCGCCCGGAAGCGGTGAGACGAGCGGCGAGGCCTCCATCGCGAGCTCACGGCTGACCGCGGCACGGGACTGCGGGGTGAACCCGCCCGCCGAGGCGAGGAACTGGGAGATCCGCCGGGCGAGTGCATCGGGGAGGCGGGCGACATCCGCGGTCCTCGACCATTCGACGAGCTCGAGCGGCACGCCGAAGACCGGCGGGGTGTAGCGGCTCATGCGCTCGTGCTGGCTGTAGGTGCCGGCGATGAGGTCGCCCAGGCGCTTCGCCTTCGAGTTGAACAGGGCGATGAGGGTGGCGAGGCCCCCGAGCGTCCCGAAGATCTCGAGCACGCCGGTGAGCGCCCGGATGAACGCGTGCCGGAACCCGATCGCCCCGCCGTCGTCCCGCACGATGCGGGCCCCGACCGCGAGCTTGCCGAGGGAGCGCCCGCGGCTCAGCAGCTCGACCGTGGTCGGCACCACGACCATGCAGGTCGCGAGGGCGACGACGATGCCGGCCTGCAGCAGCGCGTCGTCGAGGAGGAACCGGAAGAACTCGGAGGAGAGCGCGAGCATGATGAGGATGAACAGCACGATGTAGGCCACGAGGTCGATGGCCGCGCCCGCCGCCCGCAGCACGTAGCCGGTCGGCCGGACGTTGAGGGCGACCGCCTCACCGGTGATGAGCTCGTCGAGATCCGTCGCCGAATCGACAGGTGTGGTCCCCTCGGGCGATGCCATGCCTAGTATTTAAGCAGATGGACCTCGACGCCTACTCCGCCGCCCACCGCGATGACTGGGACGACCTTGCCCGGCTCGCCTCCCGGCGACGCCTGAGCGGTGCGGAGGCGGACGACCTCATCGACCGGTACCAGTCCGGTGCGAGCCAGCTCTCGGCCATGCAGGCCACCTCGGGGAGCTCTGTGCAGGGCGACCGGCTCTCGCTCGGACTCTCGAAGGCGCGGCTGAAGTTCACCGGTACCGGCACGAACGTGCTGAGCCGGATGCCGGCCTTCTTCGGTGCGCAGCTCCCGGCCGCGCTCTACCGCATCCGGTGGCTCTCCCTCGCCGTTACAGCGGCGACGGCGCTCGTGGCCGTGCTGTACGCCGTGTGGGCGCTGCAGACGCCCGGTGTGCTGCAGAACTTCGGCACCGAGGAGCTTCGCCGCCAGTTCGCCGAGGAGGACTTCGTCAACTACTACTCCGAGCACGGCACGAGCTCGTTCACGGCCCTCGTCTGGACGAACAACGCCTGGCTCGCCGCCCAGTGCGTCGCCTTCGGCATCATCGGCGTCTATGCCCCGTACCTGCTGTTCACCAACGCCCAGAACCTGGGCTACTCGGCCGCGCTCATGGGCGCGCACGACCGGCTCGACGTGTTCTTCCTGTACATCGCGCCGCACGGGCAGCTCGAGCTCTACTCGATCTTCGTGGCGGGTGCCGCCGGGATCATGATCTTCTGGGCCTGGATCGCGCCGGGCGCGCGCACTCGCGCCCAGGCGCTCGCCGAGGACGGCCGCGCCCTCATCACGGTCGCCATCGGGCTGACCATCTCCCTCTTCGTCTCCGGCGTCATCGAAGGGTTCGTGACGCGACAGGACTGGCCCTGGGTCGTCAAGATCGGGATCGGGACGGTCGCGCTCGCGGCGTTCCTCGTCTACCAGTGGGTCCTCGGACGGCACGCATTCCGGGCCGGTGAGACCGGCGACCTCGACGAGTTCGAGGCCGGCTCCCGCCGCATCGTCGCCGGCTGATCCGCCCGGAGGGCTTGCAGCCGGCGACGGCAGCTACCTGCGCGCGAAGAGCACCTTGTAGGTGGCGCCAGCCAGGAGTGCGCCGGCGACGGGCGCCACGAGGAACACCCAGAGCTGGATGAGCGCATCCGGGCCGCCGTAGATCGCGGTCGCGATCGACCGGGCGGGGTTCACGGAGGTGTTGCTGATCGGGATGCTGATCAGGTGGATGAGCGTGAGCGTGAGCGCGATCGCCAGCGGGGCCAGTGCGGCGTGCGCGCTGCTCTCGGTGACCCCGAGGATGACCCAGACGAAGATCGCGGTCAGCACGACCTCGGCGATGATGACCGAGACCAGACCGAATCCGCCGGGGGAGTGCTCGCCGAAACCGTTCGACGCGAAGCCGCCGGCCTGCAACTCCGCGAGGTAGCCCTCCTTGCCGCCCGCTGCGATCGCGAACAGGATGGTCGACGCGATGGCACCGCCGACGACCTGCGCGACGACGTAGGGGAGGACGTCTTTCCACGACATCCGGCCCGCCATGGCGACGCCCACCGAGACGGCCGGGTTGAAGTGCCCGCCCGAGATCCTGCCCACCATGTAGATGCCGGCCACGAGCGTGAGGCCGACGGCGAGAGCGATACCCAGGTAGCCGGTGTTGGAGGAGGCGAAGAGCGCCGTGCCGATGACGCCGAACACGAGGAGGAAGGTTCCGAAGGCCTCGGCGATGAGTCGTGCGGTGAGCGACGGGCCCTGTTCGGTGGAGCTTGCCATGGTCGATCCCTTTCTGTCTGCAGGCCGCCGGATGCGGCGATACTCGCAGGATAGTGGAGTGGTCGGACGGAGAGCGGCCACCAAGCCGCCAGTCGCGCGGTGCCTGTTCCTCAAAGCCTCCCTGCGGCTTTGAGCGCAAGGTAGCGGTCGGCGAGGGCGGGAGGCAGGTCGGCGGGAGCGCCGGTGACGACGTCGCCGCCGAGCTGACGGATGGCGGCCGCCACCCGCGCCCGGTCGAGCAGGGCGCGTTCCGCCGCCGCCGCGCGGTACACCTCGCTGCGGTTGCCGCGCTCGGTCGTCGCGGCGAGAACATCCGGGTCGGTCACCGACGACACGATCACGGTGTGCCGCCTCGTGAGCTGGCCGAGCATCCCGAGCAGTCCACGGGATGCCCCCGGCGCGTCGATCGAGGTCGCGATCACGACGAGCGCGTGCTGGCTGGTCACCGAACGGACGAGTCCGGGCACGGCGGCCCAGTCCGGTTCGATGAGCTCCGGGTCGACGGGCGCCATCGTGTCGACCATGCGGGAGAGCAGTTCGCTGCCGCTCGCACCCTGCACGCGTCCGCGAATCCGCCGGTCGAAGATGACGAGGTCGACCCGGTCCCCAGCACGCGTCGCGAGGGCGGCCAGAAGCAGCGCCGACTCGAACGCGGTGTCGATGCGCGGTTCGCCGGCGATGCGCGCCGCTGAAGTGCGTCCGCTGTCGATGACGATGACGACGCGCCGGTCGCGTTCCGGCCGCCAGGTGCGCACCATGAGCTTCTGCCCGCCCTGCGAGTCCTGGCGCCGCGCGGTGGCCCGCCAGTCGATCGAGCGCACATCGTCGCCGCGCACGTACTCGCGCAGGCTGTCGAACTCGGTGCCCTGGCCGCGGATCATGACACTCGTGCGGCCGTCGAGCTCCCGCAGCCGGGCGAGCCGCGACGGCAGATGCCTGCGCGAGGTGAACGGGGGCAGCACTCGGATCGCGCCCGGCACCGCGATGGTCGCCTGCCGTGCCGCGAGCCGCAGCGGCCCGGTCGAGCGGATGGTGACCTGCACAGCCCGCCGCTCCCCACGCCGCACCGGCGTGAGCGCCGTGCGCAGCTCTCGGCGCTCACCGCCCCGGATGGCGACGCGCGTGCGGGTCGGGTGTGCGCCCGCGGACGGCTGCCAGGCGTCGCGGACGATCCCGCGCAGGGTACGTCGCCCGGTGTTCTCCACGAGCAGGCTCGCCACGACCGTTTCCCCGAGCCGGACTCGTGCGGGTACCGTCCTTGCGAGGCGCACGCGCCGCGGCGAGGCCGCGAGGGCGACATCCAGCGCCGCAAGCAGGATGGCGAACAGCAGCCAGGGCCCCAGCCATCCGGGTCGCCCGGTGAGCAGGACCGGCAGGGCGCCTGCCGCGACGAGCGCGACGAACCACCCGCTGATGGCCATCAGCGTCGCCCGGTCTTCCCGGGCGCTGCCGGGCCTGGCGCTGCCGGATCAGGCACCACCGGATCTGGCCCTGCCGTGTCGGACCCTCTCATCTCAGATCGGCACCTGCACCTGCTGCATGATCGACCGCAGGATGGTGTCGCCCGACACTCCCTCGAGCTCGGCTTCCGGCCGCAGCTGGATGCGATGCCGCCAGGTCGGGAGCACCATGGCCTGCACGTGGTCGGGCGTGACGCCGGTCGACCCGCTCAGCCAGGCCCAGGCCCGGGCGGCGGCGAGCAGGGCATTCGCACCCCGAGGGCTCACCCCGAGCTTGACGGATGGGCTCTGCCGGGTTCCCCTGGCGAGGTCCACGATGTAGCCGATGACGTCGGCGCTCACCGTGACCGTGGCGACGGCGGTGCGAGCGGCAGCGAGCTGGGCGGCGTCCAGCACCGGCGTCACACCCGCGGCCTTCAAGTCCCTCGGGTTGAACCCGGCGGCACTGCGCTCGAGGATCTGCAGTTCGCTCTCGCGCTCGGGCAGGTCGAGCACGAGCTTGAGCAGGAAGCGGTCGAGCTGCGCCTCCGGCAGCGTGTAGGTGCCCTCGTACTCGATCGGGTTCATGGTCGCGGCGACCATGAACGGGTCGGGCAGCGGTCGCGTCTCACCGTCGACCGAGACCTGCCGCTCCTCCATGGCCTCGAGGAGTGCCGACTGCGTCTTCGGCGGGGTGCGGTTGATCTCGTCGGCGAGCAGGATGTTCGTGAAGACGGGTCCGGCCCGGAACTCGAACTCTCCGGCCTTCGCGTCGTAGACGAGCGACCCGGTGACGTCGCCCGGCATGAGGTCGGGTGTGAACTGGATGCGCTTGGTGTCGAGCTGGAGCGCCGTGCTGAGCGTGCGCACGAGAAGGGTCTTGGCGACCCCCGGCACGCCTTCGAGCACGACGTGCCCTCCCGCCAGGAGCGCGATCATGAGACCGGTGACGGCGCCGTCCTGGCCGACGACCGCCTTACCGATCTCGGTGCGGACGCGGGCGAACTGTGCTCGGAGCTCATCGGTCATGGTTGTCATTCTCCCCGGTTCTGGGCTGGGCTTGCTTGGACTGGTTCGGTTCCGGGCGGAGCACGGATGCCACGCTCCGCTCGAGCACGAGCAGCTCGTCGGAGAGGCGGACGAGTTCGGCATCCGTGGCGGGCGCCGTGTCGCGCAGCAGGGCGGCGACGCGGGAAGCCGCCTGGGGGTCGCTCCGGCCGACGGCGGCGGAGACGGCGTGGATGACCTCGTCGGTCGAGGCGGAGCGCGGCAGCCCGCACAGGGTGCCGAGCCGGTCGATCGTGCCGATGCGCAGCGCGTCGAGTGCGCGAAGTCGTGCGGAGGACTTCTCGTAGAGTCTCGCCCTGCCCTCCATGGTCTCGCTCGCGCGCACGACGACCGGCAGGTTCTCGACCACGAGCGGCCCGAGGCGCCGGCCGCGCCAGAATGCCGCGGCGATCGTGGTCAGGATGGCGAGCACCATGACCGGGCCGATCCACTCCGGGGTGAGTTCGGCGATGTCGGGGCCGGCGTTCGCCTCGGCGATCGAGGGGAGCAGCCAGACGAGATTCGGCTTCTCGCCGAGGATTCCGAGGGCGAGGGCGGCGTTGCCGTTGTCGGCGACCTGGCCGTTGGTGAACGCGTCCCGCAGCCCGACGATGCTCACCTGCTTCTGGCCGCGGTTCACGACGACGAGGGAGTGGACGTCGTCGCCGCTGTCGAGGCAGCCGACGGCATCCGCCCCCCGTGCGATGATGCGGAAGCCGGTCCCGTCGCCGGTCACCGTGCCCGCGCGTTCGACCGGCCCCAGCTCGCAGTCGGCCTCGAGCAGTCCGCTCACGGTGCCGGCCTGCGCGACCTCGGGGGCGAGAGCCTCGAGCTGGTCGAAGCCCGGCGTCATGATCACGAGCCTGCTGGCCAGGCGCTCCAGCTCGCGCAGCTGGTCTCCGTCGAGATATCCGCCGTCGTCGACGACGAAGATCGTGGTGTCGTCCGGGGTGCCGGCGGCGCCCCGCGTCGCGAGGATGCTGTCGGTCTCGGTGACGGTCACGCCGTGGTCGCGCAGCACCTCGGCGAGTGCCATGCTCCCCTCGGGCGCTGCGTTGTCCGGCGAGAGCGGCGGGCCGCCGTGGGAGCCGGCGCCCATGACGAGGAATCCGATGACGACGATCACGAGCGCGGCGATCACCGCGATGACCCAGTAGCGCGCCCGCCGTCCGGCCTCGCGCACGGTGGGCGTGACGACGGTGGGGGTGGCCACGGGCGGTCGGCCCGGCGACAGCGGGGGCGCGGTCGTGCTCATCGCACCGGCTCCGGCATCTCGGATGCCGCCCTGTCCCTGGCGAGCGGCCGTGCGGCCCGCAACTCCTGCTCGAGGTCGAGGAGGTCTCGGTAGTCGGTCTCCGTCCCCCGGCCTCCGAGGTAGCGCACGCGGTCGAAGACTCCGGCGCCGGCGCCGAGCCGGTCCGCGAACCCGGGGAAGACGGCGCCGGCCCGCGCCGCGAATCCGGTGGCCGTCGCTCCGGGGTCGGTCGAGACGAGCACGCGCTCGGACATGACGCGCGCGAGGCAGCGGAACAGCTCCTCGATCGCAAGCGCCCAGTCGCCGGATGCCGCAGCCGACCGGGCTGCTGCCCGTAACTGCTCGGAGGCGCGGTCCTCGTCCTCGCCGAACAGAGCACCGCCGAGGGCGCTGCGCCGACGCAGGCGCGGAACCCCGAAAATGAGGAACGCAGCGACGATGACCGCTGCGATGACGGTCACGACGATCGCCAGGAGCGGCCCCTGGAGGAAGCCGGCGCCGCTCAGGTCAAGGGAGCTCAGCCAGTCCCAGAAGGCCTGGGAGAGCAGGTCCCACCAGGTGGGCTTCGCCGCCTGGTACTGCGGACCGGAGAGCTCCTCGATGATCCACCGCCGCGCCTCGTCCCCGGTGGGGTCGACCGGGACGTCGCCGTCACCGGCGAGCAGGCCGAAGGCGAGAATGGAGGCAGCGGGCGTCATGCCGCCTGCTGGTCCCGCAGGTACGGGTCGGCGAGCCCCGCCGCGCCGGCCTGCCTGGCTTCGACGAACTTCGCGAGGGCGAGGTCGAGCCCCTCCTTGCGCATCCGAAGGTCGAGGTAGATGAGCGCGGTCACGGCCGTCTGGATGATCGCGGTGACCGCGGCCACGACGAGGGTCACCAGCAGCTGCACGACATAGGCGATGAGGGCGATCGCGATGCCGTAGCCCGACCCGGTGCCGTTCGGGTCGACGAAGTACACGAGGATCGGTGTGATGATCGAGAAGGGCGCGGTCACGATGCTTCCGGCGACGGAGAGGATCACGTAGGCGAGCAACTGGATGCCGAAGGTCTTCCAGAAGTAACCGTTCGTGAGCGTCCACGACCGGCGCATGCTCCCGCCGATCGTGAGGCGTTCGAGCATGATGACGCTCGGAACGAGCGAGAGCTTCGTCCCGATCCAGGCCCCGACGACGATGAGGGCGAGCACGCCGAGGATGCCGACGAGCACACCGAGTCCGACCCCGACCGCCCCGAGAGTGGCCACCATGATCCAGATGACGGCGACGAAGACCCCGATCGTGAGAGCCAGCACGACGGCGATGAGCACCGACCACCCGACGAGTGCGCCTATCCGGCCCTTCGCATGGCCCCACAGGCCGCGGAGGGTGAGCTTCTCGCCGAGGGTCGCGCGGGAGACCTCGAGCACGATGATGCCCTGAAGCCAGGCGTTCGCGACGAGGCTCAGGCACACGGCGAGGAGGGCGGTGACCGCCGCCGTGGCGAACGTTCCGGCGACGATCGCGGACTGGTCCTCCTGAGCGGCGGTGTCGAGTCGCAGGATCGAGGCGAGTACCGGCAGGCCGACCGCGAAGAGGGTGACGATCGAGACGATGCCCTGCACGAGCAGCGCGATCCCGAAGGTCGGACGGGGGTTGCGGCGCAGGGTCCTGAAGGAGGCGCCGAGCAGTGTTCCGAGGTCGAGCGGGCGCAGCGGGATGAGGCCCGGCTTCGGCGGCGGCGTCCAGCCGGCTGCCGGCTGGCCGGGTGCGCCCTGCCCGGGGGCGGGCGGTGGAGGACCGTACCCGGGAGCGGGCTGCGGCGGTCCGTACACCGGTGCGGCGGGGGGTCCGTATCCCGGAACGACCGGTGGTGGCCCGCCCGGTGCCTGCCAGGCCTGATCGTCCGTCATGTTCCGCTCCTCGAGGTCGGGTCGGGCACGCACTCACCGCCACCTCCGGCCTGCCGTGGAGGCGCCCCCACCGCATTATCGTTTCACACTCGACTACTCTTGTGCGAGAGCATGGCAGTGCCGCGAGTACCCGCTTTCGGCCAACTGAAGAAGCAGGAAAGATGACCGCACGTATCCTCGTCGTCGATGACGACACCGCGCTCGCGGAGATGATCGGTATCGTCCTGCGCACCGAAGGGTTCGATCCGGTCTTCTGCGCCGACGGTTCAGAGGCGTTCGCCACGTTTCAGTCGTCGCGGCCGGACCTCGTGCTCCTCGACCTCATGCTCCCCGGCAAGAACGGCATCGAGGTCTGCGCGGAGATCCGTACGGAGTCCGGCGTTCCCATCATCATGCTGACCGCGAAGTCGGACACGACGGATGTGGTCCGGGGCCTGGAGAGCGGTGCAGACGACTATGTCGTGAAGCCGTTCAACCCCAAGGAACTGGTCGCCCGCATCCGGACGCGCCTGCGCCCCACCCCGGTGGGCACGGCCGACACCCTGCACGTCGGCGACCTTATCCTCGATGTCGCCGGCCACGAGGTGCGTCGTGGGGAGACCCGCATCAACCTCACCCCTCTCGAATTCGAGCTGCTGCTCGCGCTCGCCACCAAGCCGCAGCAGGTGTTCACGCGCGAGATGCTCCTGGAACAGGTGTGGGGCTACCACTACAAGGCGGATACGCGGCTCGTCAACGTCCACGTCCAGCGGCTCCGCGCGAAGATCGAGGACGACCCGGACAATCCGCGGATCGTCATGACCGTGCGCGGGGTCGGCTATCGTGCCGGCACGACCGGATAGCACCGCAGGATCGAACTGATGGCAGCGAACCGGATGCCGGCCATCCGGATGCCCGCCATCCGGATGAGCGACTGGCGCTCGTATCCGGCGCAGCTCCTGCACTTCTGGCGAGCGAGCCTGCAGTTCCGCACGGTCGCGATCACGGTCCTGCTCTCCGGGCTCGGCGTCGCCATCCTCGGCAGCTACATGTCCATAAGCATCGGCGACAACCTGTTCGACTCGAGGCTCAACCAGGTTCTCGCCGAGTCGAGCAAGGCCACGGTGCAGGCCCAGGACTTCTTCGACAGCGACCTCGCCACGACCGATCCATCGCGCACCGACCTCGAGTTCCTGGGCAACACCGTGCTGAGCAACATCCGGGCCACGACGACGAGCCCTGGCGGCCTGGGGGTCGCGATCTACCGCTCGCCGGGACAGCAGACGCCGGTGACGATGCAGCCGGCGGCCAGTCGCGGGTTCCCCGACGAGGTCGTCTCGCCCGCCCTCCAGGACGCGGTCGAGAACAACCGCGGTGCCGACCGGGTCTGGTGGCAGTCGGTCGCGCTCGACGACGGCAGGCCGGCGATCGCGGTCGGATCCCTCCTCACCGTCCCCAACGCAGGGTTCTACGAGCTCTACCTCGTCTACGACCTCGGCGACGCCCAGCAGACTCTCGCCTTCGTGCAGCAGACTCTCGCCCTCGGAAGCCTCGCGCTCGTCCTGCTCATCGGCGCCGTCACCTACATCGTGATCCGGCTAGTCGTCGGGCCGGTTCGCGTCGCCGCCGAGGTGAGCCAGAAGCTTGCGGCCGGGCAGCTCGAGCAGCGCATCCCGGAGAAGGGGGAGGACGTGATCGCGACCCTCGCCCGATCGTTCAACGGCATGGCCGACAGCCTCCAGAAGCAGATCACGAAACTCGGCGAGCTCTCCCGCCTGCAGCAGCGGTTCGTCGCCGATGTCTCCCACGAGCTGCGCACACCCCTCACGACCATCCGACTCGCCGGAGACGTGCTGTACGACCAGCGGGACACGTTCCCGGCGGCGACCGCGCGCACGGCAGAACTGCTGCACACCCAGGTGCAGCGCTTCGAGGTCCTGCTGGCCGACCTGCTCGAGGTGAGCCGCTACGACGCGGGCGCCGTCGAGCTCGAGGTCGAGCCCACGAACCTGGTCCGCCTCGTCGAGGATGCCGTCGACTCGATGCGCCTCGTCGCGAGCGAGCGCGGATCCGACCTGCGCGTGGTGGCGGCCGGAGGATATTTCGAGGCGGAGCTCGACGCCCGCCGCATCCGCCGCATCCTGCGCAACCTGCTCGGCAACGCGATCGAGCACGGGGAGGGCAAGCCGATCGTCGTCATGGTCGACAGCAACGAGCACGCCGTGGCATTCACCGTGCGCGACCACGGAGTCGGCATCGCGACCGATGACCTCTCGCGCGTCTTCGACCGGTTCTGGCGGGCGGACCCGTCCCGACAGCGGACGATCGGGGGAACGGGACTCGGCCTCGCGATCTCCCTCGAGGACGCCGCCCTGCACAAGGGCTATCTCGACGTGTGGTCGGAGCCGGGGAACGGGACGTGCTTCCGGCTCACCCTGCCGCGCGACCTGGACAGCTCGATCCGCGTCTCACCGCTCGACCTTCCGCCCGCCGAAGCGGTGGAGGAGCTGGGCGAGGCCACGGGGGAGCTGCCGGTGGAGACCCTCGGCACGATGGAGGGAGCTTCCGATGACTGAACTCCGACGCCGCGTCGCGGCAGCGCTCCTGGCCGCAGGGCTCGCGGCGACCCTCACGGCCTGCGGTGGCATCCCGACCTCCGGCGGTGTGCAGGCCGGGGCGCCTTTCACCGACGAACCGGCCGGCGACTTCGTCTTCAACCCGGTCGGGCCGACGACGGATGCCGACCAGCGCGGCATCCTCGAAGGGTTCATCGCCGCCTTCACCGGACCGCAGGGCGACTACAGCACGGCGCGCGAGTTCCTCAGCAGCCAGTTCAAGAAGGAGTGGGACCCGCGGCAGAGTGTGCTCATCCGCACCGGGATCCCGACCGTGCGCGCGGTCGACTCGACGACCATGGAATACTCGTTCACGACCAAGGCGCAGCTCGACGAGTTCGGCGCGTACTCCGCCGGGGCACCCGCGACCCAGACGCTTCAGTTCCGGTTCGTGCAGGAGGACGGCCAGTGGCGCATCAGCCAGGCGCCCCCCGGGATCGTGCTGCCGGAGAGCACCTTCCTGACGATCTTCAGCAAGCATGCGCTCTACTTCTACGACCTGAGCCTGCAGTACCTTGTGCCGGACGAGCGCTGGTTCGCCGGAGGCACGACGGCCACGAGGGTCGTCTCCGCGCTGCTCGCCGGCCCACCGGAGTGGTTGAAGGGCGCCGTCGTCACCCAGTTCCCGGACGGCACGCAGCTCACCCCCGGCACGACGGTGACGATCGACTCGACCGTCGCCCAGGTCAACCTCACGACAGAGGCGGCGGCGGCCGACCGGCGCCAGCGGCAGCTCATGGAGCTGCAGCTCTCGGAGAGCCTCAGCACCGTCTCCGGAATTGCGAGCGTCGAGGTGTCGGTCGCTGGATCGCTCCTGGCGATCGAACCGATCGGCTCCGACGGCCCCGTGGTCCAGCGCGCGGTCGACTCCCGGCCGCTCGTGCTCGCCGACGGCAGGTTCGGCTACCTCTCCGGCGGCGAGGTCACGAGCATCGACGAGTTGAGCCCGAAGATCGTGGAACTCGACCCGCGCGCGGTGACGCTCGGTTCGCACGGAACCGTGGCCGCCGTGCTCGCCGCCGACGGGGTCTACGTCGCCCGCACCGGCCAGGCGCCGGTGCGCAGGCTCGACGACAGGCCCGGTCTCATCGCCCCGTCGCTCGACGACTTCGGATACATCTGGTCGGTCCCGGCCGACGACCCGACCGAGATCGTCGCCTTCGACTTCGACGGCAACCCGCATCCGGTCTCCGTCGCCCTGCCCGCCGGTGCGACCATCGTCTCCCTCGACGTCGCTCAGGACGACTCTCGCGTGGCCATCCTCCTGCAGACGATCGCGGGGCCGCGGCTGCTCGTGGCCGCGATCGTGCGCGACCCCGGCCAGGGCTACGTCCCGACGAGCATCGGGACTCCCGTGCTCGATTCGCTCATCGACTCCGAGACGGCGATCGACGCGACCTGGGTCGACCGGTTCTCGGTTGCGGCGCTCACCGCGTCGGACGGCGACCCGATCGTGGTCTCCTACGAGATCGGCGGCCTGCAGTCCTCCCTCGGCCGCCCGGCTCCCGCCCTCGCGATCGTCGGCGGCAACTACCGGCCCGGCCTTCGAGTGCTGACCGCCGACAACCTTCTGCAGTCGCCGCGCGGCAGCAGCTGGCAGTCCGGTTCGACGGTCGTCGAACTCCTCGCCACCCAGCGGTAGCACCTGTTCTCCACAGCGGGCGCCCCATGCGGGCTCTCCACCGATCGCGCCCTCCACCAGTCGGCGGCGATCCGGGGCCTGCCATGCTCTTCCGATGCGCGACCTTCTCACTGGTGCCGTGCGCGAGGCGGTACGCGACGCCGTGCTCGATGCGGCCGCGGTGCTGCTGCCGGTGGACTGCGCGGGATGCGGGCGGCCGGATCGCGCGCTGTGCCCGGCCTGTCGTGTGCAGTGCACGGCCGACCCCGTCCTGCGGCGGCTCGCGGACGGCACGCCCGTCGTGAGCGCCCTGCGCTACGAGGGGGTGGTGCGCCGTGCGATCCTCGCGTTCAAGGAGGAGGGGCGGACCGATGCCGCCCGACCGCTCGCGAGATCCATCTGTGTCGCGATCGAAGAGGCTGCGGCGGGGGCCCTGTCGGCCGAGGACGCAGGAGCAACGGGCGGGGGGACGGCGGCGGGTTTGGCCATGCCCGCGAGGCTCGAACTGTGCACCGTCCCCGCGACGCGAGCTGGCCGACGCCGCCGAGGGTACCGTCCGGTCGACCTGCTCGTGCGTACGGCGGGGTTCCGGCCGGTCACCGTCCTCACCGTCGTGGCCGGGATGGTCCAGCAGAAGGCGCTCGGCCGCGAAGAGCGCGACAGCAACCTGCGGGACGCGATGCGGGTGCGGCATCCGCCCGGCGCAGCCCCACTCCTCGGGCGGCGGTTCATCGTGGTCGACGACATCCTGACGACCGGGGCGACCCTCGGCGAGGCCGCCAGGGCGCTGCATGCGGCGGGCGGCGAGGTCGTGGCCTGCGCGACGCTCGCCTTCACACCGCGGCTCTTCGGCAGGGCGGCGAGCATTCCCGGATTCCGTGCGTGACATCCACAGGAACGGCGGCTACGGTGTGTGAAAGAGGCGCGATAATCCGCCTGGTTTCGCTGGGCGGGCGCGCAGCAGAAGACTGGGAGGACGACATGGACGTTTCCATCAACGGGCTCGGACTGGGCATCACCGATCGGTTCCGCGATTATGCGATCGAGAAGTCGGAGAAGGTCGCGCATCTCGCCGACAAGGCCCTGGCCTTCGAGGTCAAGGTCTCCCGCCACAACGAGAAGAACGGCGCCAACGGCGACGATCGGGTCGAACTGACCCTCATCGGCCCCGGCCCGCTGGTGCGCTCGGAGGCCGTCGGTTCCGACAAGTACGTCGCCTTCGACCTCGCCCTCGACAAGTTGATGGAACGCATCCGCCGGGCCAAGGATCGCGGCAAGGTGCATAAGAGCGGCAAGCGTCGCCCCGTCTCCCTGCGCGAGGCCAGCGCCGACGGGTTCAAGGTCGTCGACATCACGCCGGTCGACCAGGACCTCATCGAACGAGTCGCGACCGGCTCGATCCCGGTGATCGCCGAGGGCGGCGCGGAGGCGGAGGAGGAGTGGAGCCCCGTCGTCATCCGCAAGAAGGTGTTCGCCGCGACCCCCATGACGGTCGACGATGCGCTCTATCGCATGGAACTCGTCGGCCACGACTTCTACCTCTTCATCGACGCCGAGACCGATCGCCCGAGCGTCGTCTACCGGCGCAAGGGATGGGACTACGGGGTCATCGGCCTCGACCTTGAGCAGCACGAGGAGCAGGGGAAGCGCCGTCAGCGGCGGTGATGGAGGCGCGCAGCCGACCGGCTGAGGGTTAGGCTTTGATGTCGGCCCAGCCGCGACGCGCCAGCGTGCCGCGGAATGCCCGAAAGACCGCAAGGAGAATTTCACGTGGCCAATGTTCTTGAACGAGTACTCCGCGTCGGCGAAGGACGCCTGCTCCGGCGCCTCGAACGCTACGCTCACGCGGTGGGCCAGCTCGAGGACGACTTCAAGGAGCTCAGCGACGACGAGCTGAAGAACGAGACGCAGGAGCTGCGCGAGCGGTACTCCAACGGCGAATCGCTCGACGACCTGCTGCCGGAGGCCTTCGCCGCGGTGCGCGAAGCCGCGGTCCGCACACTCGGGATGCGTCCATTCGACGTGCAGCTCATGGGCGGCGCGGCGCTCCACCTCGGCAACATCGCCGAGATGAAGACCGGTGAGGGCAAGACCCTCGTCGCCACCCTGCCCGCCTACCTCAATGCGATCGCCTCCCGCGGAGTCCACGTCGTCACGGTCAACGACTACCTCGCGAGCTACCAGTCCGAGCTCATGGGCCGGGTCTTCCGCGCGCTCGGGATGACGACCGGATGCATCGTCTCCGGCCAGACACCCGTCGAGCGTCGCGAACAGTACGCCGCGGACATCACCTATGGCACGAACAACGAGTTCGGCTTCGACTACCTGCGCGACAACATGGCCTGGACCGCCTCCGACATGGTCCAGCGCGGCCACCACTTCGCAATCGTCGATGAGGTCGACTCGATCCTCATCGACGAGGCCCGCACCCCGCTCATCATCTCCGGGCCCTCCTCCGGCGAAGCGAACCGCTGGTTCAACGAGTTCGCCCAGGTCGCCACGCGGCTCATCCCCGAAGTCGACTACGAGGTCGACGAGAAGAAGCGCACCGTCGGCGTCCTCGAGCCCGGCATCGAGAAGGTCGAGGACTACCTCGGCATCGACAACCTCTACGAGTCGGCCAACACCCCGCTCATCTCCTTCCTCAACAACGCGATCAAGGCATCCGCCCTGTTCAAGCGCGACAAGGACTACGTCGTCATGAACGGCGAAGTGCTCATCGTCGACGAGCACACCGGGCGCATCCTCGTCGGCCGTCGTTACAACGAGGGCATCCACCAGGCGATCGAGGCGAAGGAGGGCGTCGCGGTCAAGGCCGAGAACCAGACCCTCGCGACCGTGACGCTGCAGAACTATTTCCGGTTGTACAAGAAGCTCGCCGGCATGACCGGTACCGCCGAGACCGAGGCGGCCGAGTTCATGAGCACCTACAAGCTCGGCGTCGTGCCGATCCCCACGAACAAGCCGATGATCCGCAAGGACCAGCCGGACCTCGTCTACAAGAACGAACAGGCCAAGTTCGGCCAGGTCGTCGAGGACATCGCCCAGCGCCACCAGTCGGGGCAGCCGGTTCTCGTCGGGACCACGAGCGTGGAGAAGAGCGAGTACCTCTCCAAGCTGCTCGCCAAGCGCGGCATCAAGCATGAGGTGCTCAACGCGAAGAACCACGCGCGCGAGGCGGCGATCGTCGCCCAGGCCGGACGGGTCGGCTCGGTGACGGTCGCGACGAACATGGCCGGTCGTGGGACCGACGTCATGCTCGGCGGCAACGCCGAGTTCCTCGCGGTGGCCGAGATGAACGCCAAGGGACTCAGCCCGGTCGAGACTCCGGAGGAGTACGAGGCCGAGTGGGACGGCGTGTTCGCGAAGGTCAAGAAGGTCGTCGAGTCGGAGGCCGCGAAGGTCATCGAGGTCGGCGGTCTCTACGTGCTCGGCACCGAGCGCCACGAGTCGCGCCGCATCGACAACCAGCTTCGCGGCCGCTCCGGCCGTCAGGGCGACCCGGGCGAGAGCCGCTTCTACCTCTCGCTCGCCGACGACCTCATGCGCCTGTTCAACTCCGCGGCCGCCGAATCGCTCATGGGTCGCGGCAATGTTCCGGATGACCTCGCGATCGAGTCGAAGGTCGTGAGCCGCGCCATCCGCAGCGCGCAGGGCCAGGTGGAGGCGCGCAACGCCGAGATCCGCAAGAACGTGCTTAAGTACGACGATGTGCTCAACCGCCAGCGCGAGGCGATCTACGGCGACCGGCGCCACATCCTCGAGGGCGACGACCTGCAGGATCGCGTCGAGCGATTCCTCGAAGACGTCATCAACGAGATCATCGACGACCACACCGGGGAAGGGCATTCCGACGACTGGGACCTGGACGCCCTGTGGCGCGAGCTCAAGGCGGTCTACCCGATCTCGATCACGATCGACGAGCTGTTCACCGCTGCCGGCTCGCAGGGGCGCGTGACACGTGCGTTCATCGGCGAGGAGATCCTCTCGGACGCGAAGTTCGCCTACCAGCGTCGCACCGACGAACTCGGCGAACCGGCCATGCGCGAACTCGAGCGCCGCGTCGTGCTCTCGGTCATCGACCGTCGCTGGCGCGACCACCTCTATGAGATGGACTACCTCAAGGACGGCATCGGCCTGCGGGCGATGGCCCAGCGCGACCCGCTCGTCGAGTACCAGCGGGAAGGCTTCAGCCTGTTCCAGAACATGATGGGGCAGATCCGCGAGGAGACGATCGGTTTCCTGTTCAACCTCGAGGTGGAGGTGACCGGGGGCGGCGGCGCGACCGCTGCGCTCCCGAACGTCGCGGCGAGGGGCCTCGGCGGCAGCGTCGCACCCGCCGAACGGCTCAGCTACTCCGCGCCATCCGACAGCGGCGGCGTGGAGGTGCGCAACCAGCGAGGCCAGCTCGAGCAGGCCGCGACCGCGAAGGCGCAGCAGGCAGCTGCGGCCCAGGCCAACCAGGTGAGTGCCGCGTTCGGCGGGCAGAACCAGCAGCAGGGCCAGAACCAGCAGGCGGGCCAGAACCAGCAGGCCGGCCAGCAGCAGGGCCAGGATGCCGCCGGCCAGCGCGGTGCGTTCGGCCAGCGCCAGGGACCGCCGCAGGGCCAGCAGCCGCCGCAGAACCGTGCTCAGCGCCGGGCGCAGGAGAAGAACAAGGGGCGCTAGCGCGCTACAGCACGTTGATGGCGGTCGCGCGCCAGCGGCTGTCCAGGCCCTCGAGCCGGATGGCGACGGCGCGCACCCGTGCCCTGCCCCGGACGATGACGACGGCTTCGACGATGCCGTCGCGCGGCTCGAAGATCGAGATCGAGCCGATGGCGAAGGCCGGCCGGACCGGCACCCTGCCCTTCGCCTGGCGGGCGCGGGCCGAGAGCACCACACGCTTGAGCAGATGGCGGTAGACGTCATCCGTCACCCACCGGGAGATCTGCTCGAGGTCGCGGGCGCCGGCGAGGATCTCGATGACGCAGCGCGTCAGATTCTCCAGCAGCGGCGTCGGCCCGGGCAGCACCGACCGTGGCGACGGTTGGTGGGCGAAGTACTCGTCGGATTCCAGTTCGTCGTTGCGGCGCTTCGGTTGCTGCGCTTCGAGCCTTGCGATCGGGCGCGGTGCGGGCAGGGGGGTGCTCATCAAGACTCCGGCTTTTCGAGGTGAGGTGCTCGGACGGGTCTGGCGCTGTCTGCTCGTTCGAGGTGACATACCCGCGAATACTAAAGCAGGTTGAGACAAGTCTGTCTACCTCCAGACCCTCGACCTGTGGATAACCTCCCACGGGTGTCGGCGCGGATGGCTAGCGTCGCCTCATGCGATGGAACAACCTGTTCGACGACCTCGAGGGGCAACTGGAGCACGAGCTCGGCGCCGAGGAGGTGGACCTGCGCGGCGAGGAGGAGAGGCTGCGCCTCGGCCGACTTTCGATGCGTGATCGGTTGCAGTCGCTCCATGAAGCGTGCGGTGCGCGGGAGTACTCGCTTCGCATCGCGCTCCGGGACGGGGCGATCATCCGGCTGCGACCGCTCGGTTTCGGAAAGGACTGGATGTCGGCGGACCTGCTGGACGAGACGACTCGTCGCGCACAGGTCATCGTGCCCCTCGAGTCCGTCGCGAGCATCATTCTCGATCGCGACCAGGTTGCAGCAAGCCTTGCGGCGCGGCCGGGTGACGGCTCTCGCGGCCTCTCCGCGCGGCTGGGCATTGCGTTCGTGCTGCGGGATCTCTGCCGGCGCAGGAGCCCGGTCGACCTGATGCTCGTGGGCGGAACCCTGCACGGGACGATCGATCGTGTCGGTCGGGAGCACTGCGACGTGGCCGTGCACGAGCCGGGGACCTCGCGCCGGGAGAGCGGCGTCACCCAGTATCGGGTCGTGCCGTTCGGTCAGCTCCTGCTCGTGCGGATGTGATCCTCGCCGAGTGCGAGCTCGGTGACATTGGCGAAGTCCGACTGGTTCCAGAGGCTCGCCCGCCGGGCCTCCTCGTACCTGGCGTCGATGTAGGACTCGAGCACGTCCCGCTCCACCCTCCATTGACCGCGCACGCCGATCCTGATCGCAGGGAGCTCGCCCGACCTGACGAGCGAGTACGCCTGTCCGACCGAGACGCTGAGCATCTCGGCGGTGTCGGCGATGGTGAGGAAACGGGCGAGGGCACCGCGGGGGCTGGCGTCGTTCATGTCTCGATTATCGGACGGATGGCGGCGCCCGGACGGGCCTGTGGATAACTTCCGACGCCGCCGGGCTCAGGGCAGCACGATAGTGCGGTGGGCGCATCCGCCCGACGAACTCTGGGAGGCAGCCATGGCCGGAACGCGGGACCCTGGGAGAACGGGCGACTCGGGTCGCATGGGCCGCCCGGGTCGAATGGGCGACTCCGGGCGCGATCCCGGGTGGAACGCCGGAGCCGTGCGCCCGGCGCGCCAGCGGCGGCCGTTCCGGTTCGACCCGCGGCTCGCGATCGGAGTGGTCATGGTGGTCGCCTCGGTCGTCGGGGTGTATGCGGTCGTGGTGGCGGCCGATCGCAGCGTGCTCGTCTACGCCGCCACATCGACCGTCAACCCGGGAGACCGCATCTACATCGACGACCTCCAGCCGACGAGCGTACGGCTCGGCGAGGCCGCCGGCCGATACCTCCTCCCGGAGGACGTGCCCGCCGAAGGGCTGCTCGTCACCCGTTCCGTCGCGGCCGGTGAACTCGTGCCGGCCTCGGCGGTCGGCTCGGCCGCGAGCATCCGCTTCGCCTCGGTCGTCGCCTCGGTGAGCGGGCGACTGTCCAAGGCGATCGCCCCCGGGGCGGTTGTGGATGTCTGGTCGGCGGTCGAGACCGACCACGGGGTGTTCGGGCCGCCTGTCGTGCTCGTCGGCTCGGCCACCATCGTGCGCGTCGTCGATGCGGGCGGCCTCATCGCGGACGGGGGCGGCGAGGGCGTCGAGGTGCTCGTCCCGCGTGACAGGATCGCCCGCGTGCTCGAGGCCACGGCCAACGGCGATGCGGTCTCGCTCGTGCCGGTGAGCATCCCGGCCGGGAGGTGACGATGCTCGACGTCGCCGTCTGCCTCGGATCGGAGACCGAGGATCGTACGATCGCGGAGCTCGAGCGCCACGGCTACCGCGTCGTGCTCCGCGCGGGGACCGCCGCCGAACTCGAGGAGGGGATCGGGGCAGTGCCGTTCGAGGTCGCCCTGTGCGGCGCGGAGCCGGACCGCCTGACCTCTACCCTGCTCGCGGCATGCGATTCGGCGGGGGTGCGTCTCGTCGCCGTGGCGTCGGGGGGCGCGGGCCGCAACAATGCCGCGAGGCTCGGCCTTCACGAGGTGGTCGACGCATCCGCCGCCTGGCCCGAGCTGGAGAGGCTCCTCACGGCCGGGATCGCTTCTCGTGGTCCGGGCGGTCACGACCGGGCTCCCGGTCCTTTACGGGGGAGCACTGTGGATCCCACAGGGATCCCGGAACGCGCGCCCGTCGAAGACAGCGCTGACCCCCGGGATCGCATGGTCACCCCGGACCGCTCGGACGACCACGAGAGGTCCAGCCGAGGAGAGGTCATCGCGGTGTGGGGTCCGGCGGGATCCCCTGGGCGAACGACGATCGCCATCGCGATCGCGGCCGAACTCGCGGCGGAGGGGTATTCGGTGGCCCTCGCCGACGCCGACACCCACAGCGGATCCGTCGCTCCGGCGCTGGGGCTGCTCGACGAGGCACCGGGATTCGCCGCGGCGTGCCGACTCGCGACCACCGACAGCCTCAGCACCGAGGAGCTCGAACGCATCGGGGAGCGGTTCCGTTCACCGCACGGCAGCTTCTGGGTGCTCACCGGGCTCGGTCGTCCGCACCGCTGGCCCGAGCTCTCGGCCGAGCGCGTCGTCGCGACGATCGACGCCTGTCGTGCCTGGGTCGACTTCACCGTGCTCGACACCGGCTTCAGTCTCGAGAACGACGAGGAGATCTCGAGCGACCTGTTCGCGCCCCGGCGCAACGCGGCGACCATCACGACGCTCCGCGAAGCAGACCGTGTCGTCGCAGTGGGCTCCGGGGACCCGGTGGGCCTCTCGCGCTTCCTGCGTGCGCACGTCGACCTGCTCGAGATCGTCGACGCCGAACGGGTGACGACCGTCGTGAACAAGATCCGCGGCAGCGCGATCGGGTTGAACCCGAGCGGCCAGGTCGAGCAGACCCTGCAGCGGTTCGGCGGCATCATCGGTCCCGTGCTGGTTCCCCACGACCAGCAGGCCCTGGATGCCGCGGTGCTGAGCGGCAAGACGCTGCGGGATGTCGCGGGCAAGTCACCCGCGCGGATCGCCCTCAGCAGGCTTGTCGCGTCGCGCCTGCTCCCCGGCGGGGCTGAGGCGCAGGCAGGCCGGATGAGACGCGGCCGGTTCGCGCCGAGGCGATAACGTGCCCCGTGCCCGCACCGTGTATGGGACCATCGGAACCGTTCAGCCCTCGAGTCGAACGACCTCGGTCCTACCCTCCGCCCCGGCGACGACGAGGACATGCCTGGCCTCGATGCCGTCGAGCGCCGCGACGAGGGCGGCGGCGTCCGGTTCGCCGGCCACGGCATCCGCCCGGCGCAGCACCGTGACCCGCGCACCGGTCGCCTCGTGGATCGCGGTGACGAGAAGGTCGGAGGCGGGTGAGCTCACCAGCGTGACCTTCTCGATCGTGCGCCGACTCTCGACGCTCGGCATCGCCGCACGGTCCCCGCGCCAGAGCACGAAGTGGTACGCCGCGACGAGCACGGTCGCCACGAGCAGGCCGAGTGCCTGGCGGGTGCGCTCGAGCAGGCTCCCGCCCGAGGCCCCGTCGAGGGCGAAGGAGAAGAGCTGGTAGCCGATCACGAGAAGGGTGATGAGGGCCACGAGGGCGCTCAGGCCGAAGATCACCACGAGGTAGACGCGCCGTCCGGGGGTCGAGATCCGCGCGGCAGAGGACGCACTGCCCGGCCGCCACGACGCCCACCACAGGGCGCCGCCGACGAGCAGGGCGCTGATGCCGCCGATGAGCAGCGGCCGTTGGTCGGCGCCGACGAGCGAGGGGCTGAACGAGGCGAGCAGGGCGTTGACGGTCACGCCGACCCCGGTCGCGGCGGTGGCGAGGGCGACGCCAGAGGCGACGAGACCGGTCGCCTTGTGCACGGCATCCGGATGCTCGGTGACGACACGACTGTGGTAGACGAGCACGAGGGCGCCGAACGCCGCTGACGAGACGGCGAGCCCGAGAGGGTCGAGGATCACCGAAAGCGGGTCACCCGCAGTGACGAGGAGGCGGAGCACGGTGTAGAGGGTGAAAGTCACCCCGTAGATGAAGAGTGCGAAGGAGGCGAAGCCGGTGACGAACACGAGCAGCACGGTCGCGAAACCGGTGCGCTGCTCGCGCACGCCCGCGCGGAACCAGTGCCACCACCAGAGCAGTCCGCCGCCGACCGCCCAGACGAGCGGCTGAAGCACCGCCTGCCAGAGCGGGATACCGATCACGGTCGTCACGGTGAAGGTCTCGGTCGCCGAGTCGATGAGGGTGCCGAGGGCGTCCACGAGTCCGCCGACACCCATCCAGAGTCCGGTGAGCGAGGCGATCGCCGGGGCGACCCCGATGAGTCGCACCGGAGCCTTGGCGGGGTGGCGCCACATCCAGTAGTGCCAGATCCAGACGAGGCCCCAGACGATCGCGATGGCGAGATTCGAGGGCTGCCAGCGGTCGGCGATGAGCGCCTCCGCCCAGGCGAACAGGGCGAGAGTGAAGACGAGCAGCGCGACGGTCGAGGCGAGCACGAGGTAGAGCGGCCAGGCGATGGATGCGCGGTCGCGCGACATCGCCGACTCCCGCCAGGTGAGCCACCACAACAGCGCCGCGAGCGGGCCGGCGATGAGGGTGAAGGCGAGGGACTGGGCGAGCCCGGCGTTGTCGGAGAAGGCGATCATGCTGCCGTCGTCCAACACACGTTCGAGGAGACCGCTCAGACCGATCGCGGCGATGACCACCATGACGAACAGGAGCAGGTAGGTGATGAACCGGCGGACGGTCTGCACGCCGCCGGCGGCCGACGGTGCGGCCGGAGGGGCGCTCACGGGGGTGGGGGCCGGTGCCGTCATTGCTCGACCTTCGTGTTGTAGCAGATCGTGAACTGCCAGGGTGCGGTCTCCACTAGCCACTGGCCGCCCTCCATCGCGAGGGTGAACGAGTCCTCCGTCTGATAGCTCGACGAACCGAACGGGCCACTGCCGTAGTCGGTGGCGATCGAGACGCGAACGGTCGCGTGGTCGCCGCTGACCTTCGTGGAGACCAGGGTGAGACGCACGCTCGAATCCCCTTCGGGGTCGAGACGCTCGCAGTTGTCGCGGACCTCTTTGGTCAGGAGCGGGGTGATGGCACTCAGGTCGCCTTCGATGACCGCCGTCGTGTACGCCTGTACGACACCTTCGGGTGTGGTGGGATCGAGCGGGGCGGGGGTACCACGCGTGAACACCACCACGAGTGAGAGGATCACGACAGCGGCGATGACGGAGACGATGACGACGAGTGTGCGGTCAGGTCTCCCGGAGGTGGTCTGCATGTGACCAGCATGCTGTATCCGAGGCCGCCTGACTAGAGGCGTTCCGGAGGGTGGATCGCGGGGTTCGGCCCGTAGGCTGGTCGGGTGTCGACACTCTCCGATCTGGTCCAGGCGCACGGGCGCGCGAGCGAGGCGGACATCGACTGGCTGCACCTGCTGGTCGGGGATCTGCAGCTGCTCGCCGACCTCGCTTTCGCCGATATCGTGCTGTGGGTACCAACGACCGTCGGGGGATTCGTGGCCGTCACGCACGCCCGGCCCTCATCCTCGGCGACCCTGTTCTACCGCGACTTCGTCGGCCAGGAGATCAAGCCGGAATGGAGCGCGCTCGTCATGGATGCCTGGACGAGTGGCCGGATCGCCGACTCCTCGGCGCCCGACTGGTATGAGGAGACACCGACCCGGGTCCGCGCGGTGCCGGTCGTGCACCGCAACCCGGAGGCGGAGCCGCAAGCGGGGCGCAAACCCATCGCCGTGCTCACGCGGCACACCAACCTGAGCGAGGCGAGAACGCCGAGCCGCCAGGAACTCACCTTCAACGAGTGTGCGAACGAGATCTTCGCCATGATCGCGGTGGGGGACTTCCCCGACCTGAG
Organism: Leifsonella bigeumensis; assembly: GCF_039537265.1. Classification (NCBI taxonomy): domain Bacteria; kingdom Bacillati; phylum Actinomycetota; class Actinomycetes; order Micrococcales; family Microbacteriaceae; genus Leifsonella; species Leifsonella bigeumensis. Next base: position 417,164 of record NZ_BAABAE010000002.1, read on the forward strand.
CGCACCCACCGGACCCAGGCGCGGGGCGCCGCGCGCATCCGACGGCCTGCTCAAACTGGATGTCGAGGGCGTCGTCACCTTCGCGAGCCCCAACGGGCTGTCCGCGTTCAACCGGATGGGGTTCGCCGGCGAACTCGAGGGGGAGGCGCTGGCCGAGGTGACCGCGGGGCTCATCGAGAACGCGGCGGCGGTCGACGAGTCGCTTCCGCTCGTCGTGACCGGGCGGGCGCCGTGGCGCACAGAGATCGAGGCACGCGGGGTGGCGGTCGCGCTCCGGGCGATCCCGATCCGCCGGAAGGGGGAGCGGGCCGGTGCGATCGTGCTCTGTCGTGACGTCACCGAGCTGCGCCACCAGGAGCAGGAGCTGCTCACCAAGGATGCGACGATCCGCGAGATCCACCACCGGGTCAAGAACAACCTGCAGACGGTCGCCTCATTGCTGCGCATCCAGGCCCGCCGGTCGCACTCCGAGGATGCCAGGGACTCGCTCAACCACGCCATGCGCCGGGTCGCCGCGATCGCGGTCGTGCACGACACCCTGAGCGAGGGGCTCAACCAGAACGTCGACTTCGACGCGGTGTTCGACCGCGTGCTGCTGCTCATCGCCGAGGTCGCCTCGTCACACGCGACGAAGGCGCATCCGAAGTTCTCGGGGAGCTTCGGCGAGTTGCCGAGTGCCTACGCGACGCCCCTCGCCCTCGCCCTGACCGAGCTCGTGACCAACGCGGTCGAACACGGGCTCGCCGGGCGGGAGGGCGAGGTGGAGATCATCGCGAACCGTACGGAGGAGACCCTGAGCGTCAAGGTGCGCGACAACGGGGTCGGACTCGGAGAGGGCAAGGTCGGCACCGGGCTCGGCACTCAGATCGTGCGCACGCTCATCCAGGGCGAGCTCGGGGGCACGATCGACTGGCACACGATCATGGGCAGCGGCACCGAGGTGACGATCGAGGTTCCGCTGACCTGGCTGACGAAGCCTTAGCCCGCCTGCCGGTCGAGTGCCGCGGGGAGGCGGTGTATCGAGACCCTTAGGAAGCGCGGCGGGCGCGTGCGGCGCGGCGCTTGAGGGCGCGGCGCTCATCCTCGCTCAGGCCGCCCCAGACGCCAGAGTCCTGGTTGGTCTCGAGGGCGTACTGCAGGCACATCTCGCTGACGGTGCAGCGGGCGCAGACGGCCTTCGCCTTCTCGATCTGGTCGACGGCGGGGCCGGTGTTCCCGACGGGGAAGAACAGCTCGGGGTCGGCAGTGAGGCATGCGGCTTTGTCGCGCCAGTCCATAGTGATGTGCTCCTTGGTGAATGCGTGAGTGCATGGCTCGATGACCCGGAGACCGGGTGAGAACAATGGAGTTGGGATATGCCCACGCCACTGTGAGCGACAAATCGACCTCAACTAGACTCTCATACCGGTTGGGTCAAATCAATAGTTTTGTATGGGATATCTCTGTGAGTGAAGACAAATCGGGCGACAGGACGGATGTTGCACCCCGACGACCGGTCCTGCTCACCGTGCTCGCGGCCATGCTCTTCCTGGAGGCGGCGCTCCTGGCGGCGACCGCGGGGTTCCTGTTCTTCGAGCTCATCACCGAGACGCCGGCATCCTATGCGAGCGCGATCGCCATCCTGGGCCTCGTCCTGATCGCCGCCGCATGGCTTGTGGTCGTCGCGGTCGGCGCACTGCGGGCCAGGCCGTGGGTGCGCGGTGCCGCGCTCACCTGGCAGGTGCTGCAGCTGGCTGTCGCGGTCGGGAGCTTCCAGGGGCTCTTCCCCCGGGATGACATCGGCTGGTTCCTGCTCGTGCCGGCGGTGATCGTGCTGTTCCTGCTCTTCACCCGGTCGGTTATGGCCGCGACGCGGCGGGACTAGGCGGCCAGTATGGGCTTCCGGTTTCAGGCATCCAGCCCGAGGAGCTTGCGCAGCCTCGCGACGTGGCCGGTGGCCTTGACGTTGTAGAGGGGGAGCTCGATGCGACCGGACTCGTCGATGACGAAGGTCGAGCGGATCGTGCCGGTCACGGCCTTGCCGTAGAGCGACTTCTCGCCCCAGGCGCCGTATGCCTTGTGGATGTCGAGTCCCGGGTCGCTGAGGAGCGGGAAGCTCAGGTGCTCCTCCGTCTTGAACTTCACGAGTGCGGGGAGTTCGTCCTTGGAGAGGCCGAGCACCTGGTAGCCGGAGGAGGCGAGGGAGTTCAGGTTGTCGCGGAAGTCGCAGGCCTCCGTCGTGCAGCCGGGGGTGGATGCGGCCGGGTAGAAGTAGACGATGACCTTTCGTCCGAGGAAGTCGGAGAGGGAGACCGGTCTGCCGGTCTCATCGCTCAGGGTGAAGGCGGGGGCGAGGTCCCCGGGCTGAAGTTCTACGGCATCCGACATGGGTCTCCTTGCGAGCGTGACGGGTCCGACTTTCCGGCCCCTGACTCTCATGCTAATCTTGTTCGTCGGCCCGGGTTCAGCATCCGGGCCCGCGCACCTCTAGCTCAATTGGCAGAGCAACTGACTCTTAATCAGTGGGTTCCGGGTTCAAGTCCCGGGGGGTGTACTCCAGAGCCGCACTGTCCGATCGTTCCCGACTGCGGAACCGACCTGTCGTCATCGTCCGACCAGCCCGAGGTGGTCGCGGTCGTAGCGGTCGCCCTGCACGCCGATCCGGCTCGCCACTGAGTTGAGCTCGGCGAGTTCGTCGGCGGAGAGCGCGATAGTCGTCGCCGCCGCGTTCTCCGCGAGTCGTTCGCGTCGGCGGGTGCCCGGGATGGGCACGATCCAGGGCTGCTGTGCGAGGAGCCAGGCGAGTGCGAGTTGCCCGGGGGTCGCACCCTTCGCCGCCGCAAGACCGGCCACGTTGTCGACGAGTGCCTGGTTGGCGGCACGGTTCTCAGCTTTGAAACGCGGGATGGTGGCCCGGATGTCGCCCTCGGCGAACCTCGTGGAACTGCCGACATCGCCGGTGAGGAAGCCTCTGCCGAGCGGGCTGAACGGAACGAAACCGATGCCGAGTTCTGCCAGGGTCGGCAGCACCTCCGGCTCGGGGTCGCGCGTCCAGAGCGAGTATTCGCTCTGGACGGCGGTCACCGGATGCACCGCGTGGGCCGCGCGGATGGTCCCTGCGGCCGCCTCGGAGAGCCCGAAGTGCCGCACCTTCCCGGCCTGGACCAGTTCGCCGACCGTGCCGGCGACATCCTCGATCGGCACGGCCGGGTCGACGCGGTGCTGATAGAAGAGGTCGAGTGTTTCGACGCGGAGGCGCCGGAGCGAATCGTCGGCGACCCTCCTGATGTGCTCCGGGGTGCTGTCGAGTCCGACCGATCGCCCATCCTCGATTCGCCAGCCGAACTTGGTGGCGATGACCACCTCGTCGCGCAGCGGTTCCAGGGCCTCCCCGACGAGCTCCTCGTTGACGAACGGCCCATAGACCTCAGCGGTGTCGAAGAAGGTGATTCCACGCTCTACGGCATCCCGCAGCACCCCGACCATCGCCTGTCGGTCGCCAGGGTTGGGCCCGTAGCTTTCGGACATGCCCATGCAGCCGAGACCGAGGGCGGACACCTGGAGTCCTTGCCCGAGTGTTCGCGTGTGCATCCGAGGTTCCTCCGTCAGCCGGCTTCAGTGAGAGTCGTCGACAACGATTCTGCGCCTCGCGCACGCCGACGTCGACCCATGGTCACGGACCGCTGCGTCGACGCCGAGCCTTCCCGTCGCGGTGGTGGACAGAGAGCGGCGACTCAGCGATCGATGCGGTGCATGATGTGCACCGGGATGAAGACGCCGACAGAGACGGCGAGCAGGCCGCCCGCGAAGGTCACGAGACCGAGGTTCTCCGGGACGTCGAAGGCGATCCCCATGAGGTAGAGACCCGCGGCGAAGATCACGAAGGAGACGACGAAACCGATACCGTTCATGGCTCCATCCTAGGATGCCTACGGCTTCTTCGGAGCCGCCTTGGGAGCGGGCTTCGTTGCGGGCTTCGGGGTGGCGGGGATCTTCGGCGCCGGCTTCGTCGGCGCGGTCTTCGCTGCGGATGTCCTCGGTGCAGCCTTCGGGGCGGGCACGGTCGCGGCCGCTGTTCCGGATGCGGCTGCGGGAGAGGCATCCGTGCTTGCCGTCGTGGGCTTGGCCGGCGCAGGCGTGGCGGGCTTCGCCGCTGCGGCGGCCGGGGTGGTGGGTGCGGTGGGTGCCGCGGGCGGAGCAGGTGGGGTGGCTGGAGTCACCGGACGCGGCGGCTCGTTCTTCGCGACATAGAGCTGGGCGGCGCGGGTGCCGACGAGCAGGAAGCGCACGAGCAGGAACAGCACGGCGACGAGGACGCTGAAGCACAGAATCCAGACGAAGGCGGCGAGCATGCCGCCGAAGATGGACAGAAGTCCGTGGCCGAAGCCCCAGCCGAAGTCAGGATTCCACATGGTTACTCCTCAAGCTCGTCGATGTCTTGTTCTTTCAGGACCGTACCGACCGCGACCGCGATCGTCAGCCCCCAGATGACCCACAGGAGGGCCAGGCGCCAGTCGCGCGGACCCTTCCGCGTCGCCTGTATCGTGCTCCAGCCGCCGAACAGGGCGCTGAGCATGGTGCCGCTGAAGATGAACTTTCGCACGGGTCAACGCTACCGTGTCCTCCACAGCATGGTGGATTCACAGATGCGATGCACAGGCGGAGCATAGGCTGGCGGCATGTCCAGGCGGTTCGTCGACCGCGAGGATGCCGGGCGCGCGCTCGCAGCCGACCTTGCGGATGTCGATGGTGCGAACGCGATCGTGCTCGGCCTTCCGCGCGGCGGGGTGCCGGTCGCCGCAGTCGTGGCGGAGGTGCTCGGGGCGCCGCTCGACGTCGTTGTCGTCCGCAAGATCGGGGTGCCGGGGCAGCCCGAGGTGGCGATGGGCGCACTCGCCTCGATCGCCGGCTCGGTAATGACAGTGCGCAACGAGTCGGTGCTGAGTGCGGTGGGCTCGGATGCTCAGCGCCGCTTCGATGAGATCGCCGCTCGCGAGCGGGTCGAACTCGAGCGGCGGCAGGAGCTGTATCGCGCCGGCCTTCCTCCGCTCGAGGTCCAGGGGAAGGACGTGGTACTCGTGGACGACGGCATCGCGACGGGCGCCACCATGCGCGCGGCGGTGATGGCACTGGCGGCGAGCGGGCCGGCATCCGTGATCGTCGCGGTGCCGGTGGGGCCGGCGGATGGCCTCGGGGAACTCGGGGAGCTCGTTGATCGTGTCGTCTGCGTCTCGGCGCCCGAGCCGTTCTGGGCGGTGGGCCAGGCCTACGTCGACTTCACCCAGACCACGGACGACGAGGTGCGGCGACTGCTGGGCGTTGGCGGCTGAGGTCCGGCTGCTCGAGTGTTCCCGAAGCAAGACGATCGCTGAAGTTTCGGATGGCATGGTCGCGCAGGTTCAGGTCCCCGACAAGGTCAGCTGCGACGGCCACCTGCAAGGGGAGGGTCGCGCGGTGTGCGCGAGCACGCTGCACTGTGTCGGCATCGGCGATGTCTCGCAGGTGTTCTGAGCCGAAGACACCGATCAGCGGAGCGAGGTCGGCGGCGGGATCGCCGAGACCCGCGGAATCGAAATCGATGATGGCTGAAACGCGACCCTCCAGGAAGAGGATGTTGTAGAGGTTGAAGTCTCCATGGACGAACGTGCGCGGCGCAGTCGACTCGATGTCGAGGAGCCGGGCGACGACATCCTTTGCGGAGCGCCTGACAGATTGTTCGGTGTTCGACAGGATCTGGCCGACCTTATCGGGCCACTCGTCGCCACCGCACCATTGCCGCACTGCCTTGAGCTCATCTGTCGGGAGTCGTCCGAGATCGGCCAGAACCGTTTCAAGTGGTTCCAGCGCCTCCGCCCAGGGGATGTCCAGTCGGGCATGGCCGGGGACGAAGGTCGTCGCATAGGCGGACCACGTCGCGGTCGTGGCCAACTCGCCGACAGCGCAGGGCACGGCAAACGAGAGGCCGGCGGATGGCACGGCCGCGAGAGTGCGTAGTTCCCTCTGCGCTCGGTCCAGGTGCCCGACCCCACGGCACAGCCGGACGACCTCGGATGTCCCAAGGATCGCTACGTCATGGAAAGCGCCCTGAGTGATTGTGGAGGAAGCCCAATCGAACTGTGGCATCGAGGCTGCGACGTCCTGCCATCCCGAGGGGTTGGAAGAGTGAGTCATGGAGACCCGCACCTCCTTCACCTTGACGCGCTTGTTGCGATCAACGATACGGAGGTGTGCTGTGTCGGCTGGACTTTTCGCTTGAGTTGCCGGGTCCGTGACGGATTGCCCTCCTGTGTGCGCTGGCCTTGTGGAGGAGAAGTTATCCACCAATGCGGGAAAATGGTAGAAAACATGTGTTCGAGTCTG